>NZ_RWKW01000144.1 GCF_003970795.1 Aquibium carbonis
ATTCCGTCCACTCCACGACCGCGTCGTCATCCGGCGCGCCGAGGGCGAACTGGTCTCCAAGGGTGGGATCATCATTCCCGACAACGCCAAGGAAAAGCCCCAGGAAGGCATCGTCGTCGCCGTCGGCCCCGGATCGCGCGACGACGCCGGCAAGCTCATCCCACCCGACGTGAGGGCCGGCGACACTGTCCTGTTCGGCAAGTGGTCGGGCGTCGAGGTGAAGATCGATGGCGAAGAGCTGCTGATCGTCAAGGAGGCCGACGTCATGGGCATCGTCCTGCCGATCGACACATCCGCGAAACAGGCGGCCTGACCCGCCGTTCTTCGCCCCCCAATCCCCGAGACCGAACTGGACGAACATCATGTCTGCCAAGGAAATCAGGTTTTCCAGCGACGCGCGCGATCACATGCTGCGCGGCGTCGAACTGCTCAACAACGCCGTCAAGGTGACGCTCGGCCCCAAGGGCCGCAACGTCATCATCGACAAGGCCTATGGCGCCCCGCGCATCACCAAGGACGGCGTCACCGTCGCCAAGGAGATCGAGCTCGCCGACAAGTTCGAGAACATGGGCGCGCAGATGGTGCGCGAGGTCGCCTCCAAGACCAATGACCTGGCCGGCGACGGCACCACCACCGCCACCGTGCTGGCCGCATCGATCCTGCGCGAGGGCGCCAAGCTGGTCGCCGCCGGCATGAACCCGATGGACTTGAAGCGCGGAATCGACCTCGGGGTCGCGGCCGTGGTCAAGGACATCCAGGCCCGCGCCCGGAAGGTCCAGTCGTCCGCCGAGATCGCGCAGGTCGGCACCATCGCGGCCAATGGCGATGCCAGCGTCGGCGAGATGATCGCCAGGGCCATGGACAAGGTCGGCAACGAAGGCGTCATCACCGTCGAGGAGGCCAAGAACGCCGAAACCGAACTCGACGTCGTCGAGGGCATGCAGTTCGACCGCGGCTACCTTTCGCCCTACTTCGTCACCAACGCAGAAAAGATGCGCGTGGAGCTCGAAGACCCCTACCTCCTCATCCACGAGAAGAGGCTCGGCAACCTTCAGGCCATGCTTCCGATCCTCGAGGCGG
>NZ_RWKW01000145.1 GCF_003970795.1 Aquibium carbonis
CGCGCCGCTGCGGCGGCGCTCGCCGCCGCCGCCTTGCTGCTCGCCCTGCTGTGGCTCGGGCCGCTGCCGCGCATGGCCGGCAGCGCCTTCTCGCCGCACATGATCCTGCATCTCGGCGTCACCGTCGTGGCCGGCCCGCTGATCGCCTTCGGACTGATCGGGCTCGCCCGCGACCGGACGATCCGTCACCCCGTCGCCCTGGCGCTCGGGGCCTCGCTGTTCGAGATGCTCGTCGTGTGGGGCTGGCACGCGCCCGTCCTGCACGAACTGGCGGCGGCCCGCTTTCCCGCCTTCGTCGCCCAGCAGGCGAGTTTCCTTGCCGCCGGCGTGCTCATCTGGGCCGCGTCATTCATGGGCAACACCCGCGCCGCCGCGGGGGTGGGCGTGTTCGCCATGCTGTTCACCTTCATGCACATGGCGATGCTCGGCCTGCTGCTCACGCTTGCGCCCGACCTCGTCTATGCGCCGGCCTTCTGCCTCGGCGCCTGGGGGCTCGATCCGCTCGACGACCAGAGGCTGGGCGGCGCGCTCATGGCGGTCCTGGGCGGGCTCCCCTATCTCGCCGGCGGCCTGGCGCTCACCTGGCGTCTGCTCGCCGACTGACGCCGACCTCGCGGCCCTCTGCCGCCCCTGTCAGCGGAAACTGCCCGCGCGGGTGCGCAGCGACGACAGGAACGACTTGACGAAACGCGGCGGTTTCTCGGGGTCGAGGAGATCGTTTTCGGCCAGCTGCTCTTCCACCGCGTTGATCGGTTGCGGTTCCAGGGGCTGGAGCGTGCGCCCGCTGCCGCGCAGCGCGTCGATCGCGTCGATCAGCGATCCGTCCCTGTCCTGCCTCGCCTGACGGACGATGCCCCGGTCGCATCCCAGATGTTCGGCGAGCAGATCGTCCGCGATCGTTTCGATCTGCCTGCGCAGCGCGCGATCGTCCGGCCCCGCCTCGATCACCAGGTCGCATTCGGTGTCGAAGCCCATCGACCGGTTGTTGAAGTTCGACGAGCCGATCCGGAACAGGCGGTCGTCCACGATCAGCAGCTTGGCATGGACGTAGATCGGCTGCCCTCCTTCGGTCACCGGCGTGTGGATCCGGAACCGCTGATGCCGGTCCGCCTTCCGCACCAGGTCGAACAGCCTGGAGCGGGCGGAGTCCATCACGGCGGATTCCAGGAAACCGTCGGCCGATTCGGGATTGATCACCACGATCTCGGGCCCGTCCGCTTCCGACAGCCGCTCAGCCATCGCCTCCGCCACCGCGCGCGAGGCGAAATACTGGCTTTCGCAGTAGATCGTCTTCCGGGCGGCGGCGATCGCGTCGAGGGTCAGCCGCTCGACCTCCCGCGCTTCCGCCCGCTCGCCATGGCGGGGGATCGTGCGCGCAATCCCGAGCTTCACCGGGCCGAACACCGGTTCGACACCGTCGGGCCAGATCGCGGCCTGGCTTCGCGGCGGCGGCTCGATCGGATGTCCCGTCGCCGCCTTCCAGCGCTCGCGGGCCAGTTCGCCCAGCGCGCGGGCCGCGTCCGCGTCCACCGCGGCGGTGGCGTCGTGCCACGGCCCGTAGGCGCGGCCGCTGGGGCGGACGCGTCGCGGGTCGTCGTCCAGATGCTCGCTCGTGTCCCAGCGATCGGCGGTCATGTCGATGCCGCCGCAGAAGGCCAGCACGTCGTCCACCACCACGATCTTCTGGTGATGCGCGGCGCCGGGCGGATGCATGCCGTCGAGCTTGAAATGCAGGCGCCGATTGGTGGTCCAGCCCAGCACCGCGAAGGGCGTGGTGCCGCGCCCCAGCGCCATCAGCGCGCCGAGGTCCCATTTGAGGATGTAGACGTGGAGCCCGGGCCGATGCTTCACCAGCCAGCGCAGCAGCGCGCCCAGCGTGTTCGGCCCTTCGAGCGTGGCGCCCTCCGGCTCGAACTTGATGCGCGTGTCGAAGTCCCAGCCGATCAGGTAGATGGAATGACGCGCCTTCAGGAACGCGTCCTTGACCGCCCGGAAATAGTTCGCCGCGTCGACGATGAGGCCCACGCGCTCCGCCTGTTCGATCCGCCAGCAGTTTCGCCCGACCGACAACAGGGGGGCATCTCGATCGGGGGTCATCGGTTTCATCGCCGCAACAACCTGCAACGGCGCGTCCGGTTCCATGGGGCGATCAGGCCGATGCCCCGATGACGCTGATGGTCCCGTCGCTTTCCAGGATCACCGCCGACGTCGCCTCCACGCCGGCCGCCCCGCTGGCGCGTATCGCGCTGGTGACCTCTTCCTCGGTGACGCGCTGCCTCAGCATGGTCCCTCGGCAGTAGGCGCCATCCCGCGCAAGCAGCGCCGGCTCCGACCGCACGAAGCGGGCGAAGCCGCTCGATCGCACCGACAGGAACGTCACCAGATACTGCATCAGGATCAGGAGGGCGAGTGCCGCGACGCCCTGGGCGAGGCCGATGCTCTGCTGCATCAGGATCGCCGACAGGGTGGAACCCAGCGCGACGGTCACCACGAGGTCGAACGCATTCAGCTTCGCCAGCGTCCGTTTGCCCGAAACGCGCAGGAACAGCACCAGGCACGCATAGGCCAGCAGTCCCACCACGAGGGTGCGCACGATGCCCTGCCACCCTTGAAAGAACATGTCGCTCCAGTCCATGCCGATCTCCCGGGAGGCGCATCATCGCGCTGCAAGGCCCTGATGACGAATGCAAAAACCGGAGGCCGCGGACGGCCTCCGGCGTGTTTTCGGCTCTGGTCGATGGGCCCCGCGATCAGACGCGGAGAATCTCGACCTGGTCGGCGGCATCGAGATCCTGGGCGTCGCCGCTGTTCCACTGCGGCATCGCCTGGAGGTCCTGATCGTTCAGGCCCTGCAGGATCAGCTGCTCGTCGTCCCCGACCAGGATCATCCGGTCGATCGGCAGCGCAACCTCATGCTCGATGATGTCGAGCGCGGCGCCGTCCGAGAGGATCAGGTAGACGCGATTGCCATTGGCGACGACGCGCTCGACCTGGCCGATCTCCTGACCCAGCGTATTGGCGACGTCGCGGCCGACCAGCTCGCCGACCGGGATGGCCGAGGCCGTGCCTTCCATCTGGCCGTCGCCGCGCAGCGCCTCATAGGCCTGTTCGCTCATGCCATCGGGCTGGATCGAAGCCGTGTGCTCGCCATCCGGCGCGCCCTGCTGAGCCTGCGTGGCCCGGTGGAACTGCTGGCCCTGCTCGGCCTGCTGGTCCTGCGCCTGGTCGCCCATCCGCTCGACGCGAACGGTCGGCTCGCCCGTCCGGTTGAACGTGACCCGCGGCTCGCCGTCCATCTCGTACTCGACATTGGGCTCGGCGCGTTCGTAGCTCACCTGCGGCTCGGCCCGTTCGACCTGCACCTGTGCCTGTTGCTCGCCGCCCTCACGGCGCACCACCGCCTGGTCGCGTTCGACCTGCACCTGTGCCTGCGCCTGGTCCTGGACATCCACCTCCGGCTGCTCCATCTGGACCTGAACCTCGGGCTCGGGCTGGTTCACGCGAACCTGCGGCTGCGCCTGCGACACGTTGAACTCAGGTTCCGGAACGTCCACCGACACGTCCGGCTCCGGCATGCGCACGATGATCTCCGGCTCCGGCTGGTCGATGGTGATCTGCGGGCGTGGTATCTGCACGCGCACCGTCGGTTCGCCCTGGCGCACGATGATCTCGGGCGTGCCCTGGGCCACCCGCGCCTGGGCCGGGTCCTGGGAATAGGTGATCTCGGGCGCGTCCTGCTCCACCAGGATCCGAGGCTCCGGTTGGCTCACCACGATGCGGCCGCCATCGGTGTCCGTCGTCCGATCCTGCGTCTGCGCGGCCTGATCCGTGCCGGCCTGCGCCTGCCCGTCCGGGGTCTGCTGCTGGGCCTGCTGGTCGCGCCGCTCCAGTTCGTCGATGGCCTGCTCGGCCTGCGCGACATACTGCGCGCATTCCGTTCGGCCGTCGCTTGCAATCACCTCGTTGGCGCGATCGATCCACTGCGCGCGGAACCGGTCCTCGTAGTTCTGCACGATCGTCGTCAGGCGCTCGCACGCCTGAACAGAGGCATTCTGGTTCGCGTCCTGGGCCAGAGCGGCCGGTGCGGCGGTGCCGCACATCAGTCCGGCTGCGAGAAACAGTTTCGTGGGGGTCTTCATCTCGTCGTCCTTTCTTTCAAGTGTTCTTCTAGGATGAGAGAGAGCGCTGACCGACCTGTCGGGGGTCGCCGAGACGGGCTGGGGGTCCAGCTTCGAACGGCACGCTGCTCGTTTGGCAAACTGCTCGATCCCGCAACCGTTCCAGTTCGGCATCAATTTGTTTGGCCATCGCGCGGCAGGATCGTGGCCGGAACCGGAAGCCCGCGCGTCCGCCGCCTTGGCGGTGGCCATTCGCTTGAAGCGTCGGGTCCGGCGCGCTACAAGGCCCCGCGCCGCAATGCGCGGCCGAGTAGCGCGGGCGCAACGCCCCAGGACGAAATGCCCGGAAGCAGCCCTTCCGGCGGAGCCGAACGATCATGCAGGCGGAAGGGACCACGACCGTTTCCCACACCGGCGGATGCCGGTGCGGAGCCGTGCGCTTCGAGACCGCCGTCGCGCCGCACCATGTCAGCTATTGCCATTGCGCGGACTGTCGCCGCGCCAGCGGCGCGCCGGTCTCGGCCTTCGTCGGCTTTCCGGCCGATGGCGTCCGGTTTGCCGCCGAGGAGCCGCGTCTGTTCGAGAACGGCCCGGTCAGCCGGAGCTTCTGTGCCACCTGCGGCTCGCCCATCGCCTATGTCGACGCGCGTCTGGAGAACCAGATCTGGTTCATGCTCGGCGCGATGGATCACCCGCAAGACTACAAACCCACGCTGCACGCCTATGTGCGCGAACAACTGCCCTACGTGCACATGTCCGACGACCTGCCGCGGCTGGAGCGGTCGAGCGTGGAAAGATCAGGAACAAGCCGATGAAGTTCACCCTGTCCTGGCTGAAGGACCACCTCGAGACCGACGCCTCGCTCGAGACGATCTGCGAGACGTTGACGATGATCGGCCTCGAGGTCGAGCATGTCGACGACAAGGCGGCGCTGAAGCCCTTCGTCATCGCCAGGGTTCTGACGGCCGAGAAGCATCCGGAGGCCGACAGGCTGCGGGTGCTGTCGGTCGACACCGGCGACGGCAATCCCATCCAGGTGGTCTGCGGCGCGCCCAATGCGCGGGCCGGCTTGGTCGGCGCCTTCGCCGCGCCCGGCACTTGGGTGCCAGGCATCGACGTGACCCTCGGCGTCGGCAAGATCCGCGGCGTGGAAAGCCGCGGCATGATGTGCTCGGAACGCGAGCTGATGCTGTCGGACGAGCATGACGGCATCATCGACCTGCCGGAAGACGCCCCCGTCGGCCAGTCCTTCGCGTCCTGGGCCAAGCTCGACGACCCGGTGATCGAGATCAACCTGACGCCGAACCGGCCCGACGCCACCGGCGTCCACGGCATCGCGCGCGACCTCGCGGCCGCTGGCCTCGGCACGCTGAAGACCGGCGCGGTGGAGCCGGTCGGCGGCGCCGGCGCCTGCCCGGTCGAGGTGACCATCGAGGCGCCGGACCTCTGCCCCGGCTTCGCGCTTCGGATGGTGCGCGGCGTGACCAACGGCCCGTCGCCGAAGTGGATGCAGCAGCGGCTGATGGCCATCGGCCTGCGTCCCATCAACGCGCTGGTCGACATCACCAACTACGTCACCTTCGACCGGGGCCGGCCGCTGCACGTCTTCGACGCCGCCAAGGTCAAGGGCGACCTCGTGGTGCGGCGCGCGCGCGACGGCGAGACGGTGCTGGCGCTCGACGGGCGGGAATACACGCTGACGCCGGAGATGTGCGTCATCGCCGACGAGAACGGCGTCGAATCCATCGCCGGCATCATGGGCGGCGAGCATTCGGGCTGCGACGAAAACACCACCGACGTGCTGATCGAATCGGCGCTGTGGAACCCGCTCAACGTCGCCCGCACCGGCCGCGAGCTCGGCATCATCACCGATGCGCGCTACCGTTTCGAGCGCGGCGTCGATCCCGAGTTCATGGCCGCCGGCCTGGAGCTGGCCACCCGCATGGTGCTGGAACTCTGCGGCGGCGAGGCCTCGGCCGAGCGGGTCGTCGGCTATGCGGGCCACACGCACAAGACCATCGCCTTCCCGGTGTCGGAGGTGACGCGCCTCACCGGCATCGAGGTGCCGGCCGAGGAGGAGCGCGGCATCCTGGAACGGCTCGGTTTCGGCGTCGCCGACGTGTTCGGCATGGACATCACCGACGGGCCGCGCAATGCCGGCTCGACCTTGAGCTACCTGTCGGCCGACAACATGCGCAACGTGCGCCGCAAGGGCGTGTTCGAGGTGTCGGTGCCGAGCTGGCGCCCCGACGTCGACGGCAAGGCCGATCTCGTCGAGGAGGTCATGCGCATCCACGGCGTCGAGAAGATCGCGCCGCAGGCCATGGTTTCGCATGACGCGGTCAATGGCCGCATCCTGACGACGCTGCAGATCCGCACCCGCTCGGCGCGGCGGGCGCTCGCCGTGCGCGGCATGATGGAGGCGGTCACCTGGTCCTTCATCCCGGCCAGGCACGCCGAGCTGTTCGGCGGCGGGCAGGAGGCGCTGAAGCTCGCCAATCCGATCGCCGCCGACATGTCGGACATGCGGCCTTCGCTGCTGCCTGGCCTGATCGCCGCCGCCCAGCGCAACGCCGATCGCGGCTTCGCCGACGTCGCGCTGTTCGAGGTGTCGGGCACCTATGAGGGCGACGGCCCGAACCAGCAGCGTCGCGTGGCGGCGGGCGTGCGCCGCGGCACCGCGCGCATGGACGGCGCCGG
>NZ_RWKW01000146.1 GCF_003970795.1 Aquibium carbonis
GCCGGCCGGCAGCGGCGCACCGCCGTCGCCTGGCGGCGGCCCGGGTTCGTCTCGCGCCCGTCGGGTCGGTGTCGTCATGCTCGTGCCATCTCTCCGTTCAAAGCGCCGCGAGCCTGCGCTGGTTCCAATCCCGGCGAATCCGTCACGAGGACGAGGCCAGTTTGACAGCAAGCCGCCGATCGGCGCAACGCCAACGATCGGGCCGGGAGGGGCTTGACCCCGCGACGGCGGTTTGCGCAACTGGTTGGGAGCGAAACGACCGATCCGAGCGTTACGGCCCTGCCAGAAAAACGCTCGCGCGGCCCGATCGTCGCCGGCTCAACGCCATTGGTGAAGGTTTCGATGACAGAAGGGTCGATCGACGGCGTCGTGGTGCGGGATCTCGTCGTCCACGCGGACGCGCGCGGCGCGCTGCGGGAGCTCTATGTCGCCGACTGGGTGCCGACGCCCGCCTTCCAGCAATGGAACCTCGTGACCAGCCTGGCCGGCACCCTGCGGGGCGTGCATGTCCATCCCCGCCACAGCGACTACCTGCATGTGATTTCCGGTCGGTTGCTGCTCGGGCTGCATGACCTTCGCCCGGACGACCCGGCCGCCCGGCGGTCGCAGATGCTCGAACTCGACGCCGAGCGCCCGCAGGTCGCCTTCATCCCGCACGGGGTCTGCCATGGGTTCTATTTTCCCGTCAGCACCACCTACGTCTACGGGCTGAGCAGCCGATGGTCGGCCAGCGAGGAAAATGGCTGCCGCTACGACGATCCCAGGCTGGGCCTGCGCTGGCCGACGCGGGATCCGGTGCTGTCGCCGCGCGACGAGGCGCCTGCGACCGATTATGACGAAATGCGCGCTGCCTGGGCGGCGTCGACCAGCCGTCATGCGGAAAGCCCATGAAGATCGGCCTGATCGGCTGCGGGCGCTGGGGCCGGCTGATCCTGCGGGACCTCGTGTCGCTGGGCGCCGACGTGTCCGTGGTCGTGCCGTCCCAGGCCTCCCGCGCGACGGCCCTGGCGAAGGGCGCCGCATCGGCTTTCGCGACGCTCGACGCGCTTCCGGACATGGACGGCTACGTCATCGCCGTTCCGACCGTGTCGCACGCGGAGACGATCGACGCGCTGCTGCCGCGCGGCCGTCCGATCTTCGTCGAGAAGCCCCTGACCTGCGATGCCGCCAGCGCCGCGCGCATCGCCCGCGCCGCGCCGGACCGTGTGTTCTGCATGGACAAATGGCGCTATCATGGAGGGGTTCTCGAACTGGCCGACCTCGCGCGGTCGGGCGAGCTCGGACGCATCCTCGCGATCCACACCTGGCGGCTGGATTTCGGAAACCCGCACGCGGATGTGGACGCGAGCTGGATCCTGTTGCCGCACGACCTGTCGATCGTGCAGGAGGTCGTCGGCACCGTTCCGGCGGTGACGTCGGCGAGCGGCTATCGCAGCGGAGCCAGTGACGCCTCGCTCGTCACCGTGCTCGGCGGCGGACGGCACGGCCCGCTGGTCACCTGCGAAATCTCCTCGCTGCACCCCGTCAAGCGGCGGTCGATGGTGGTGGTCGGCACGACGGGCTCGGCCCAGTATGGCGACAGCTACGACACGTCGGTGCGGCTTTGCCGCCCCGGCGCGGAGCCGCAGGACCTGCCGATCGAAACCGGCATGCCGCTTCTGGCCGAGCTCGGCGCCTTCCTCGATCATCTGGCCGGCGGCGCCGCCCCGAAGAGCAGCGCGCAGGAGGCGGCGCTGGTGGTGGCCCGGGTGGCAGAGGCGCGGCGCCTTGCCGGATTCTGACGCTGCCCGCGCCCGGTCGCCGCGCCGCAGCCGGCGCTTCACCGTGCTGCTGCCGGTGCTGCGCCCGCCCTGGTTTCTCCCCCACGCGGTGCGGTCGGTGCTCGGCCAGACAGTCGAGGACCTGGAACTCTGCATCGTCTGCGACGGCGCGCCGCCGGAGACCGTCGCTGCCGCGCGCGACCTGGCAGCTGTCGACCAGCGCATCCATGTGTTCCGCTTCGCCAAGGGCGAACGCCACGGCGAGGCCCATCGCGCGGCGGTGCTCGACGGCGCGCGATCCCGCTTCGTTGCGCAGATCGGCGATGACGATCTCTGGTATCCCGACCATCTCGCGGTTCTCGCGCGGCTTCTGGCCCGGGCCGACCTGGCGGCGGTCTGCCAGGTCCGGCTGATGGCCGATGGCGTGGTCCGCCCGGTGCCGACGTTCTCGTCCCTCGCGGACCCGCACGTGCGCGAGCGGATGCTGTCGCAGACGTGGAATTTCTTCGGCCCCTCCGAGGCCGGATACCGGCTGGCGGCCTACCGCGCCCTGCCGGTGGGCTGGTCGCCGGCGCCGCCCGACCTGTTTTCGGACCTGTTCATGTGGCGCAAGTTCCTCCGCCAGCCCGACCTGACCTTCGCCAGCCGGTTCGCGGTCACGTCGTTGAAGTTCGGCGCCGCGGACTGGTCCGCGACAGGCCCGGAACAGCAAGCCGCGATCATCGCGCGGGAGGCGGCGCTGTTGCACGACCGGACGCGACGGGACGAGATAACCCGCATCGCCCGCGACGGCGTCGACGTGAGCCTGCGTGCCGAACCGACGCTGCGGGCGCGCCTGCTGCGGCCCTTCCGGACGGCGCTCGACGCCGTTCGCACGTAGGGCGGGCGTGGCGCTTCGCCCTGCCGCTGGGTTTGCGATTCACGAAATGGGACGAGATAGGAAAATAATCCTAATTATATACTTGACGTACCAACCCCGATTTGCGATAACAAACGCAACGGAAGGGCTTGGCCATGTTCGATATCACCGCACCGATCTACAACGACGCAGACAAGGCTCGCGAGCACCTGGAATCCATCCATTGGCCGCACGGTCCGAACTGCCCGCATTGCGGTAACGTGGACGCTGCCCGCATCAAGAGGATGGAAGGCAAGTCCACCCGTCCCGGCGTCTACAAGTGCAACGACTGCCGCAAGCCGTTCTCGGTTACGGTCGGCACCGTCTTCGAGCGCTCGCATATCCCGCTCAACAAGTGGGTGCTGGCCTCGCATCTCATGGCCGCTTCCAAGAAAGGCATGAGCGCGCACCAGCTGCATCGCATGCTCGGCGTCACCTACAAGACCGCTTGGTTCATGGCGCACCGCATCCGCGAGGCCATGAAGGAAGACGTTGCGTCGTCCGGCCCCATTGGCGGCGAAGGCAAGACCGTCGAAGCCGACGAGACCTATATCGGCAAGCGCGAGACGCCCCGTAAGCTGGCCCGTGGCCGTGTGCCGACCTACACCAAGTCCGGCAAGTCAGGCGGCGCACAGAAGCGCATCGTGGTCGGCCTTGTGGAACGCGGCGGTAAGGCTCGCATGTTCCACCTGAACGACGCCACCAAGGATACCGTGCGCGACGTTCTAGTTCGCAACACCGACCGCGCTTCGATCCTCTACACCGACGAGTCCCGCCTCTACACCGAAACGGGGACCGAGTTCGCGCAGCACCGCACCGTGAAGCATTCGGCCAAGGAATACGCCCGCCGCGAAGGCGACGTGGTTGTGCACTCTAACACGATCGAAAACGTGTTCTCGGTCTTCAAGCGCGGCATGGTCGGCGTCTACCAGCATTGCGGCGAGGCTCACCTGCACCGCTACCTCGCTGAGTTCGACTTCCGCTACAATCGCCGCACGGCACTCGGTATCGGCGATGCAGAACGCGCGTCTGACTTGCTGCGCAACGCACGCGACAAGCGCCTGACCTATCGGCGGATTGGTGAAGCCGGTCACGCCTAAGCAGAAGGCGCGCGCCCTACTTCGCAAGCGCAAAAAGAAACAGGGCCTGTGAATCGCGTGTTTAAGACGCGAGCGGACTTGTATTGAGAGTTCTTTTTCCGTTCCAATGGCTGCGGGGGTGATTCCATGCCCGGAAACACCCCCGCATTTGCAACCAAGCCACAGGACGGCTCGGCTATGAAAACGATCACCAGCCTACGTTTCCCGGTGAGTCCGTCAAGGTGTCCTGCGGCGCAATGTACAGGGGCCAATCATGGCACTCTATCGAGACGAGACGCGCGTAAAAAAGGCAAACCCACACTCCGCATTTGAGACTGTCCATAAACCCGGCGTGAAGGTCCCTTACTCGGGCATATATCGGTGCGTGAACTGCGGAGATGAGAACTGCTGCAATAAGGGCGATCCCTTCCCGCCGCAGAACCACCATCAGCACCAGAGCCAAAGCCCTATAGGGTGGCAGCTTCTGGTGATGGCTGTGCAGAAATAAGGCAGGCCTGCTCAACAGGCGTCTGCAGATAGCGCCCCCATAGAGCCGGGGAAAGATCGGCCAAGGACAGGACAATGCTATGCAGCTTTGAAAGCTCGAAGTTGCCTTCTAGCATCTTAGCTGCCTTGGCGACGTCCGGGTCTATGTGGATCATCAGCTTTATCCTTTGCGGGCTTCTTTCCCTTCCCGGTCTTCGGTTCGGGAGGGGTTTTCAACAGGCGGCGGAGGACCTCGTCACCTTTTTTTTCGTCATCACTTGGAGCGTCTTTCATGAGAAGCGACCTCACTGAGCTGAAGGACCGACTAGCTGTTGCGGATGAGGAAATCGGCGCGCTGGAAGCGCGAATTGATGCCTTCACAAGAGCGGAGGTGCACCAGCATGTCCGACCTCATATATCCCAGCCCTTTGCCTTCGACGTCGTTGCAAGCTTGAAAAGGCCAGTTCCTGCAGCCGCTACCGCTCGGGCTGGAATGATTGCCAATGAAGTCCGCTCAGTGCTGGACGGACTCGCCTCGGTCCTGGCTGTCCGGAATAATCAAGACCCAAAGAATGTCTATTTCCCGATATCCAAGTCGAAGGCCATTTTTGAAGATGACGGCATGCGGAAGATCAAAAAGCTATCTGCCGCAGATCAAGCGCTCATCGTCTCCCTGCGCCCTTACCGCGAAGAAAATCGCCTACTCTTCGGCCTACACGAGGCGGATAGGACGCGCAAACATCAGCGCCTATCATTTTGCGCCGCGGGGAATGCGAACGCGACGATTCCGGGCCTCGCTACCGCTGTTGGCGGTGGCCAGATCCATTTTGAAAACGTCACTTTCAATGGCGTCCACACTCAGTCGATGACACTGGGGGGCAGCGTCGACTCGCTCGACATGCCGGTGGGCCGGGAAATCGTCGTCGCCTCTGGCGTGCCATTCGGTCTTGACGTGCGCTTTGAATACACAGTCGTCTATAGCGAGCCGGAAGAACTCGCAGGCCAGCCCGTTGTCAAGACCCTGAGATGGTTTGCGTTAGAGGCTCAGAAAATCGTTTCAATGTTCGATTAGCGGCCTCGCGCATGGCGCGGTAAATCGTGCAAATGGCCGCCCGCCCGCCATCGCCCTCGATATCTTGACTCCACAGCGCATCGAGGCCCGCCTCAATCATGGCGGGCGTGATCTCAATCTCGTCCCTCGTCGTCTCATCCATCGTCATAGGAAACTTCCCGTTTCCTTGACGCACCTACCGGCCTGTCACGCCGCCGAATCATGCCCGTTTCGGCATTGGTACGTCAAGTATATAATTAGGAAAATAATCCTTGACACCGTGACGGCGGACCTGTAGGGTTTCGCTATCGTCGGAAAATTGCGTCCAGAGAGCGTCGCCCGGGCCGGGAGGGTCGGGCGCGGCGTGTTCGGCGCGGGCTGGCGACAGCTTCGAGCGACCCGGGGCGGGCGTGCAGCCTTGCCCACGAGAACGGGCGTTCGGTCTTGCCCGCGAGAACGGGCGTGCAGCCTTGCCCACGAGAACGGGCGTTCGGTCTTGCCCACGAGAACGGGCGTTGGGTCTTGCCCACGAGAATGGGCGTTGGGTCTTGCCCACCAATTGAAAGGCCCGGCACGCCCGCACGAGAACGGGCGTCCGGCCCCGGCCGCGGACTTGAAAGGCCGGAAACGCCCGCACGAGAACGGGCGAGGAAAGACGAGGTGGCGCTTGACGAAGAGATCGCCGGATCGCTTCGACCCGCCGACGAGCGACGCCTGGCGACGGCTCGCGGCTCCGCCCGAGGCGCCCTGGCCCCCGGCATCGGTGGCCAGGCGCGGTGAGCAACTGCTGGATGAATGGCTGTTTCAGGCGCGCGGCGAGCAGTATCCGCTGTGGCGGCTGTATCCCGGCGTGCCCGGCGGCTGGCTGGTGATCGGCGGTCGCGGCGCCGGCAAGACCCGGCTGGGCGCCGAATGGGTGAACGGCATGGCGCGCGGCCATTCGCCCTTCGCGCTGGAAAGGCACGGCCAGATCGCCCTCGTGGGCGAGACGCTGGCCGACGTGCGCGAGGTGATGGTGGAAGGCCCCTCCGGCATCCGCGCGGTCGCGCGCGGCACGCTGCCGCGCTTCGAGCCGTCGCGGCGGCGGCTGGTGTGGGAGTGCTCGGGCGCGGTGGCGCAGATGTTTTCGGCCGAGGATCCCGACAGCCTGCGCGGGCCGCAGTTTTCGGCCGCCTGGTGCGACGAGCTCGCCAAGTGGAAGCACCTGGACGCGACCTTCGACATGCTGCAGTTCGGGCTTCGGCTTGGCATGCGGCCGCAGCAGCTGATCACCACGACGCCGAAGCCCTCGGCGCTGTTGCGCCGGTTGATGGCCGATCCGGCCTTCGAGACGACGCGGATGTCCACCCGCGACAACGCGCCGAACCTCGCCCCCGGCTTCATCGCCGCGATCGAGGCGCGCTACGGCAACACCCGCCTGGGGCGCCAGGAGCTCGAGGGCGAGATGATCGAGGACCGCGAGGGGGCGATGTGGTCGCGCGAAAAGCTGGAGGCGGCGCTGTCGCCCGGACTCGCCGGCGCCGCGCTGTCGCGCGTCGTCGTGGCGGTGGACCCGCCCGCCGGCTCGCGCCGAAGCTCGGATGCCTGCGGCATCGTCGCCGCCGGGCTGGTGAGCCCGAACGAGGCGCTGGTGCTGGCCGACGCGACGGTGCAGGGGCTGTCGCCGCAGGGCTGGGCCGCGCGCGCGGTGGCGCTGTATCACGAGCTGGAGGCCGACTGCATCGTCGCCGAGGTGAACCAGGGCGGCGACATGGTGGCCGCCGTGATCGGCAACGTCGACCCCGGCGTGCCGGTGCGCAGCGTGCGCGCCACCCGCAGCAAGCACACGCGCGCCGAGCCGGTGGCGGCGCTCTACGAACAGCGCCGGGTGCACCACGCGGCGCGCTTCCCGGCGCTGGAGGACGAGATGTGCGACTTCGGCCCCAACGGGCTGTCGTCGGGCCATTCGCCCGACCGGCTGGACGCGCTGGTGTGGGCGATCACCGAACTGATGCTGCGCGGCGCGCCGGAACCGCGCGTGCGCGCGCTCTGACAGCGACACCAGACCTCTCAAACCACGAGCGGAGACGACCATGCGATTGACCTGGCCGTGGGCGAGCCCGCGGACGACCCCGCGCGCCGCCACGCCCCCCGAGCGCAAGCAGGCGACGGGCTTCCTGGCGCTGCATCTGGACGGCGAGGCGCGCTGGACGCGGCGCGACTATGCCGGGCTCGCCCGCGAGGGCTACATGCAAAACCCCGTGGCCCACCGGGCGGTGAAGCTGGTGGCGGAGGCGATCGCCGGCCTGCCGCTGGTGGCCTACGAGGAGGGGCGGGAGCGCGCCGACCATCCGGCGCTGGCGCTGATGGCGCGGCCCAACGCGCGCCAGAGCGGCGCGGATTTCCTCGAGGCGCTGCACGGGCACCTGCTGATCGCCGGCAATGCCTATGTGGAGACGGTGCCGGCGACCGGCGGCACGATGGATCTGCACCTGCTGCGCCCCGATCAGGTGACGGTGGACTGCGACGGCGACGGCTGGCCGCAGGCGCTGGACTATCGCGCCGGCAGCACCCGCCGCCGCATCGCGCTCGGCCCCGAGGGCACGGGGCTGCATCTGTCGCTGTTCCACCCGCTGGAAGACCATCTCGGCTTTGCGCCGCTGGAGGCGGCGATGGCCGCGCTCGACACCCACAACGCCGCCAGTCGCTGGAACAAGGCGCTGCTGGACAATTCGGCCCGTCCCTCCGGCGCGCTGATCTACGCGCCCAAGGATGGCGGCGGCCTGACCGACGACCAGTTCGACCGGCTGAAGGCCGAATTGGCGCAGGACTACACAGGTGCCGCCCGCGCTGGCCGGCCGCTCTTGCTCGATGGCGGCCTGGACTGGAAGGCGATGGGGCTGACGCCGCGCGACATGGACTTCATGGAGGCCCGCAACGGGGCCGCCCGCGACATCGCGCTGGCGCTCGGCGTGCCGCCGATGCTGCTGGGCATCCCCGGCGACGCCACCTACGCCAACTATGCCGAGGCCAACCGCTCCTTCTTCCGGCTGACCGTGCTGCCGATGGCCGGCCGGACGCTCGCCGCCCTGTCGGGCCTCATCGACCGCTCCGGGCGGCTGAAGCTCTGGTACGACCCCGACGGCATCGGCGCGCTGGCGCCCGAGCGCGAGGCCCTGTGGCGGCGCGTCAACGCGGCGGGATTCCTGAGCGACGAGGAGAAGCGCGAGGCGGTGGGGTATGGGAGGAGAGAGTAGGGGCGTAGGGGAGTAGGGGAGTAGGGGAGTAGGGGAGTAGGGAGTAGGGAGTAGTGGAGCGCTCTGCTCTGCCGCCCTTGCCGCGTGGCGGAACCGGGGACGATGCCGACGGCGGCGTCATGGTGTCATCCGTTGAGGCCCGTCCGCCGCGGTCGCGCGGTGGTGGCGGGATGAGGGAGATTGCCGGGACGCGGCGTCGGGCGAGCCCGCGGGAGGCAACCGAAATCGCCGTCTCGCAAATGACGATGAACGCTGCGATCGCGCGGGTTCGGCAGATCGAACCAAACTGGCAACCGACGCCCCAGATCTACCAGACCGCGCGAGGACTGATCGAGGCGAACAATGCCAACGCGCGCGAAGCCCAAAGCCGGTACGAGGTGCTGCGGGATTGGGGGCTCGCGCCCGGACGATATGCGGTGGAATCGCAGCCTGCCCGAGGACCTGGTCGCAACTGGACAGCCGGGGAAATCCGCGAGAATAGTCGAATCGGCCGGAAATACGGGTGCCACACGTGTGGGAACACAGACCCGGGAAATGGAGGCGTTCGATTCCACCTGGATCACCAGGCACCAGATCGAATGAACAGAAGTGGAAGTCCACAACGTATTTTACCACACTGCGTCGCATGTAGTCGGCGAAAAGGCGGCGCCATCCGCAGACTGACGAGGAAAAAATGAACCAGGCCGCAACCTACCAGTTCCCCGTGCCGAACGCGTTGTTCTACGTCCGAGACTCCGAAAGCCTCGACGATCCGTTCGTGGACGGAAAAGGCAGTTTCTGGCGGACGGATGGCGTGATCGCCATCGCCTGTCAGGGGGACGTGAACGGCCCCACGATGATCGTGGTCAACGGAGACGCGGAGAGCTACGCGGGATTGTCGCTGCTCACGGCGTTCGACCTCGCGGCGCCAAGCAGGTGCCTGACGTTCGAAACGGTTCCGGATGACGTGTTTCACGAGATGACGCTGGATGCGACGGTCGCGCATGTCGAGGTGTGGACTGAAGGCAACCCGAACACGGCGAGGGTCGTGCTGAAGATCGGGTAGACGGGCGTGGTGCGTCCTTCGAGGCTCGCCCCAAGTGTGAAGCCTAGCCTCGAAGGACGCATGACCGATATCGGCCGTTCGTCCCCACCCCATCCAACAGCAACGGAAGCATCGTCATGTCGGAATTTGCCGAGACCGCCTGGATCTGGGCGGCGAAGGGGGCCGGCGCGGTGGCTGGCTCGGCGATTTCGCTGGCCTACATCCTGCCGCGCGGCCGGCGCGAAGCGGCGATCCGCTTTGCCGTCGGCACCGCCTGCGGGCTGGTGTTCGGCGGCGCGGCGGGGCTGAAGCTGGTGGCCGAGCTCGGCATTGCCGATGCGATCGGCCCGGCCGAGACCATGCTGCTGGGCGCCGCCGCGGCCAGCCTGACCGCCTGGTGGGCGCTGGGCTTCGTGATGCGGGCGTTCAAGCGCGGCGGGAGGGCGTCGGGCGGGGGCTGAGGGCGAGCGCCCATCACCGGAGACGTGGGCCGAGACCAGCCGGGCGAGCCTGTTTCGCCGACGATCCTGCCGCAAACGCAGGGAGCGGGCGGCGCGTCGACAGGATGGTGGGGAGCAGCAGCAGGTCGGCACCGGAACGGGCGTGCACGCCGTGCAGCAGCGCGTCGCGGCGCGATTGCGCGGGATCGAGCGCCGGCGTAGACAAGGCCCGCGCGGGAGGCGGCCGCGCGGGGATGGATGTCGAGGCACGGTGAGCAAGCGGGTTCTGTTCCACAGGTCGTTCGGGCGATTTGCCGGCGGGCACCTGAAAGTGTTCGACTATTTCGAGCACACCAGGGCGACCGAAGGCTTCGAGGCGGCCATCTACCTGACGCCCGACAGCCTGCCGGCGAACCCCTGGGCGGACGGGGCCGCCATCACCGACCGCTACGCGCCCGAAACCGCCGACATCCTGTTCGTGGCCGGTATGGACTGGCAGGCACTCGACGGCTTTCCCGGCATCGAGGAGCGCAAGCCGGTGATCAGCCTGATCCAGGGGCTGCGGCACGCCGCCCCCGACACGCCGCTCTACGAGGCGCTGGGACGGCGCGCCGTGCGGATCTGCGTCAGCGCCGAGGTGGCCGAGGCGATCCTGGCCACCGGCCGGTGCAATGGTCCTGTGCATACGATCCCCAATTGTCTCGACCTGGCGGAGCTGCCGGCGGCGGCCGAAGCCGGACGGATCGATGTGTTCATCGCCGGGATGAAGCAGCCCGACCTGGCGGCGGAGCTGGCATCCCGGCTGGCGCGCCACGGGCTTTCGGTGGACTGCCAGACGAAACAGGTCGAGCGGCGGACGTTTCTCGCGCGCATGGCGCGCGCACGGATCGCGCTGCTGCTTCCGTTGGCACAGGAAGGCTTCTTCCTGCCGGCGCTCGAGGCCATGGCCATGGGCTGCGTGGTGATCTGTCCCGACTGCGTGGGCAACCGGTCGTTCTGCATCGACGGCGTGAACGCGTCGATGCCGGAAGCCGAGGCGGCAGCGATCGAGACGGCGGTCCGGCAGGTGTGCCGGTCGCCGGATCTCGCAGCGCGGCTGCGCCGCAGTGCGCTGGCGACGAGCGCGCGCCACGAGATCGCGACCGAACGCGCCGCCTACCAGACCATCCTGCGCCGGATCCAGTCATGACGGACTGCCATCGGCCGACCGACGCCCTCCTGACAGGCCTGCCGCGCTCGGGCACGACGCTGACCTGCCATCTGCTGAACAAGCTGCCCGACAGCGTGGCGCTGCACGAGCCGATGCAGGTCGCCGAACTGGCCGCGCTCGCCCCGTCGGACATGACCGGCCGGATCGAGGCCTTCTTCGCGCAGCAGCGCGCGATGATCGAACGAGAGGGCAAGGCGACCAGCAAGTCGAACAACGGGTCTGTTCCTTCCAATCCGTGGGGGAACCCCGACGAGTCCGGCGTGCGCAGGCCGCTGATCGATGGACTCGAAATCGAGGTCCGCAACGTCACCGGCCCGGATTTCCGCCTTTACATGAAGCATCCGGCGTTCTTCACCGCCGCGCTGCCGATCCTTGCAGCGCATTTCGAGTGCTTCGCCATCGTGCGCAACCCGCTGGCGGTCCTGCTGTCGTGGCGAAACGTGCCCCTGGCGGTGGGCGAGGGCTGGATGCCGGCGGCCCAGCGGCACGACCGCGCGCTGGACGCGGCGCTGAAGGCGCAGCCCTCCGTGCTCGAACGGCAGTTCATCCTCCTGGACTACTGTTTCCAGCGCTATGCCGACCACCTGCCGGGACGGACGCTGGCCTATGAGGCCATCATCGCCTCGCGGGGGCGGAGCCTGGCGCTCGTCGATCCACGGGCCGAAAGGCTCGACGAAGCGCTCCATTCCCGCAACGGGCTGCGGCTCACGCGTGATCCGGACGCCTGCGACATTGCCCGGCGGCTCGTCGACCGGGACTCGCCGTGCTGGCTGTTCTACGACCGGGCGGAGGTCGAGGCGGTGGCGTCGGCCGCCGCGCACCGGAGCACCCGCACAGCCGGCTGACCGGGGCGGAGCGCCGCTTCGCCGGCCCGCCGCGCGGACGCAAGACATCACAACGGAGGCGAATCATGACGAACAGGACCCTGTCCTGGGCGCGAAAGCGCGCGTTCGCGGGCAGCGGCGGCAGGCCCG
>NZ_RWKW01000147.1 GCF_003970795.1 Aquibium carbonis
CCCGGCGCCCCGGCCGCGCTCCAGCCGCTGCTCGGCAAAGGCTTGCCGATCGCCGCCCTCGACGGCACCGTCGCCCCCGGTGAACTGGCGCACCTCGCCATCGATGTCGTCGCGTCCGCCGCCGAGCCAGCACGACAGCGCGCGCTCCGCCAGGCGCTCGCCGCCCGCGCCGGCCCGATCGTCCCGCTCATCGCCGAGAAGCTCTCGCCGGCCGCCTACGCCCAGGAACGCGCCGTCTGCGTCGACACCACGGCGGCGGGGGGAAATGCCAGCCTGTTGGCGGCGGCTTGAGGGGGGGCAATGTCCGCGAGCGGAGAGAACAATCTCTGAGGGGAGGGAGATTGATTTAAGTCAGACTGCTTCGCTTCCTGTACTAATTTTAATGTCGGAGATGGTGGGTGGAGAGGGAATCGTCGGCTCTTGGATGGAAAAGGGCGAAAAACGATCGCTCGCGAGAATTGCAGAATTCGACCGAAATGTTTCGCTCCTTCCGGACCTTGACGGTCGCACGACCAAGATGAGAGGATGTAGTGTTAACCTAGGCGTGGCTGAGATATGTCCACCAAAACACCGATTGAAATCCTAAAAACTCTTTGGGTTAGGCGTCCTGATGGACTGTGGGCGATATCGGATATGAAAGCGCTCAAGATTAAAAATGACAAAAATCTAGGTGATCGCTATTTCCTTTTACGTGGTGACGTCGAGTTAATGACAGATAGTCCAAATGGACGATTTATTGATTTTTTATCCATATTTGGCACCGCGGAATTTTTAATGCAGCAAAGTATTGTGCCCGTCGTCTCTTGGCTTGAAGGGGAGTCTAGTATAAAGTGCATTGGAACGGCATCGATCATCAGTTGCACCGGATACTTGATTACCGCCGCCCACGTGCTGCTGGACCCACTTGAGGCAGGATACGGGGCCACGCGGATAGCGGGATCCGTTAAGCATCGAGACAACCTGAACTTCGGCGTACTTATTCCGTATATGGCGCCTGTGGGAGGCATCTATTTTTCGAAGGCGTTTCGTTTCTTTCCTTTCGAGAAAATGTGGGCGTGGGGCGATTGGAAGCAGAGTCCCCTTTTTCATGAAGATGATCGCTGGGAACATCTAACTGATGTCGCTGTCTGCAAAATCCAAGAAATGCCGAATGGACAAGCCCACCAGCCTTTAAATATGTCCCTTAATCCATTTGTTCCCGGTGAGGAAGCGTACTCGTTGGGATATGCGGAATTGCCAGACATGGAGATTAACCCAGGAACGGGCCAGATTACAGACAGGAATTTTCGACTGGAAATCTATGTCACAGTAGGAAATATCCTCCAAATTTTCCCGCAGAACCACATCGCAAAGGAGGTATATACACCTGGCCCATGCTTCGATTTCAACGCTCGCGTTCCAGGAAGAATGAGTGGAGCTCCTGTTTTTGGGGCGCAAGGGGCAGTAATACGAGGCGTCGTTAGCCGCAGCTTTTCAGGCGAGGAGCATGCATACGGTTCTATGCTAGGACCCGCCATGGACCTTCCTTTGGATGAGCCAGAGGCTAGGGGAAGGTCACTTCGAACGTTACTCAAGAGCGGAAACGAGGGTATGTCGCAGGTCTACGGTGTGGGACTTTGAACAATCTACTCACGCCCCCTCGACCGCCGTAAACCCCTCGAACTGCGGCGGCCCCATGTACAGCGGCTTGTTGTTGCCGGCGTTCCTGTGCGCGGCGCGGAACTGCTCCGACTTCGTCCAGGCGGAGAAGTCGTCGTAGCTCGCCCACACCGTGTGCGAGGCGTAGAGCGTGTAGCCCTCGGCCTCGTTGGTCGCGCCGCGCAGCAGGTGGAAGGTCTGGAATCCCTTCATCTCCGACAGCGTCGAATCGCGGCCCTTCCAGATGGCCTCGAAGGCCTCTTCCGAACCCGTGTTGACCTTGAAGCGGTTCATGGCGACGTACATGGTAGGACTTCTTCCTTTTCAGGCCTGGTGGGACGGGGCGAACGGCGGGCAAGCGCAAGCACCCGCGCGGGCGGGTGCAAGCGGCGCGCAGGCGCCGGAACTCAGTTGGCGATGGCGTGGCCGGTGTTGGCGTCTATGCCGAGCAGAAGCTGCAGGCTCGGGCGCTCCTTGGCAAGGTCGGCGATCGTGTAGCTCTCCAGTACGTCGAAGAAGGCGCCCAGCGCCTTGCGCAGCGCCGCGTTCAGCGCGCAGCTGTCGATCAGCGGACAGTCGGCCGCGTCGTTCTCGAAGCATTCGGCCATGGCAAAACTCTCTTCCGTCACCCGCACGACGTCGAACAGCGTGATCTCGGCGGCCGGCTTGGCGAGCCTGACGCCGCCATTGCGCCCGCGCACGGTGGCAATCAGCTTGTTTTCGACCAGCGGCTGCAGGATCTTGAACAGGAACAGCTCCGAGACCGTGTAGGCGGCCGCGATCTCCGGAATCCGGCTCAGCCGACCCTCGTTGGCCGCGCAGTACATCAGGATCCGGATCGCGTAATTTGTCTGGCGTGTCAGCCGCATGGATCGTCCTCGCTCGCGTGGCCCGGGTGGCAGGCCACTTCTTTAGAACAGTTCCAGACAATATGGTAGAGGGCGAACGATAAAACATGAGGCTTCCTATCATATTTTCGTGTGATAGGAAGCGTGCCGTGAACGGCGCCCGGGAGCGAAGGGCAATTTGCTGACGCCGGTTCAATCGGCACCCCGATTCGGCTAACGATCGGATAGTGCGGTCCAGGTACTGAAAGCCACTGATGATCGAGATCGTCCACGAAAATTCCATCCCCGTCAGCTTCGGCGATTGCGACCCGGCCGGTATCGTCCATTATCCGAACCATTTCCGTTGGTTCGATGCCACGTTTCACGCGCTGCTCCGGCGATGGGGCGGCGGCCATAACGCAATCTGCGCCGAACTCGGCTCGATCGGCCTTGGCCTGATCGACGTCGGAGGAACCTTCCGGTCGCCGGCCGTGAATGGCGACCGCCTCGATCTCGTCGCTCGCATCGTCGAATGGAACGCCCGGACCTTTCGCCTCGCCTACAAGGGCATGATCGGCGAACGGCTGGTCGTTGAAGGCTTCGAACTGCGCGGCGTCTTCATCCGCGAGGGCGAGCGGCTTCGGGGCGGGGAGGTCGCGCCGCTGCGCGCGATCCTCGAGGCCGGCGCGGCGAGGGCCGCATCGTGACCCCTGATGCGCTTCGCCGCCTGATTCGGGTTCCAGCGAGGCCGCGCAATCCGCGACCGGTTCTGGCCCGACAGGTCGAGGACACGGACGGTTATGTCGTCGAGACGTTCTTGATCGACCTTGGCGATGGGCGCCGCGCGCGGGCGTTTCTGACGCGGCCCGCCGCGCCGGGCGGGCCCCTGCCGGCCGTGCTCTACTGCCATGCCCACGGTGCGCGCTACGACATCGGCGCGGCCGAACTGCTCGACGGCCGGCCGAGCCTTCTCGGTCCCTGGGGACCGTTGCTCGCAAGACGCGGTTTCGTCACGCTCTGCCTCGACATGCCCACCTTTGGCGACAGTGCGCACGAAAAGGAAGATGCGCTGTCGAAGGCGCTCCTGTGGCAGGGCAAGACGCTGATGGGCGAGATGCTGGCCGACCTCCTCGCCGGCTTCGACCACCTGGCCGCGCGCGTCGACGTCGATCCCGCCCGCATCGCCGCCTTCGGCCTGTCGATGGGCGCCACCCACGCCTATGTCCTCGCCGCGATCGAGCCGCGTATCGCCCGCGTCGCGCACCTTTGCTGCTTCGCCGATCTGGCCACGCTGATCCGCACCGGTGCGCATGATCTGCATGGCCACTACATGACGATCCCGGGTCTGCTGGCTGAGATGTCCTTCGGCCGCATCGCCGGCATGGTCGCGCCGCGCCCGCAACTGATCTGCACCGGCGACCGCGATCCGCTGACGCCGCCGGATGCCGTCGAGGCAGCCTTCGCAGAATGCATCGCCGCCTATCGCACGGCGGGTGCGGAGGCGTCGCTGCTGCGGCTTGCCGAGCCCGACACCGGTCATGTCGAAACGCCGCCGATGCGCGAGGCGGTGCTTTCCTTCCTCGACGTCATGGGTTGACGGCGTCGCTTCGATCACGCCCGCCCGGGAACGGCGATCGTGGCGAGCGCTTTCCGGACGGCGTCGGCCCGCGCCGCATCGCCATGTGTGCGATGCACGAAGTCCCGGCCTTCGGTCGAAAGCGCCAGGCCGAGTTTCGGGTCCTGGAAAAGTCGCGAGAGCGCGGCAACGAATTCGGGTGCCGTCTCCGCACGTATAAAGTGCCGTCCGTCTTCCAGTGCCAGACCCTCCACCGCCTTGGCCGTCGCCACGACCGGGCACCCGACCGCCAACGCCTCCAGCACCTTGATCCGGGTCCCGCCGCCATCGCGCAGCGGGATGGCCGTCGCCTGCGCGCCGCGATAGAGGGGCGCGAGGTCGGGAGGGTTGGCCGTCAGACGATGCCCAGCGTCGCCCAGCAACCGGACGAGTTTCGGTCGCGGCTCGCGGCCGCCGACATGCAGGACGGCATCGGGGAACCGACGGCGCAGTTCCGGCATGATCGAGGTGACGAGTTCGGCGATGGCGCGCCGGTTCGGGGCATAGCCGAGATGTCCGACGAAAAGAACCGTCTCGTCGGTGCGCGGGGTCTTGTCCGGTGCGGCCGTCCGGCACCAGTCCGGGATCGGATTGGGGATGACGTCGACGGCCATCGATATCCCGGCCCTGCGGACAAGATCCGCATCCTGCGCGGAGCAGGCCCAAACGGCGTCGGCTAGTCGCGCGGCTTCCCGATCGGCCTCCTCTGCGGCCCGGAAGCGACGCGACAGGAGCATGTCCGCGATTGGCTGGCTCCAGCGCGGATAACGCGACAGCCGCAGCTTGCGATGGAGCGTGCTTTCGACATTGTGGAAATCGACGATGATCGGGAGGCGTGGGAAGGCGCGCCGCACCTCGCGCATGGCGTCGAGTAGCGCCACGCCCTCGAACAGCGCAAAATCCGGCCTGCATTTCTCGATCGTGACGGGCAGGCTGGCGAGGTCCTCGGAGTCGAGGCACGCCAGGGTCGGCGCATGTCGCCGTTGGCGGCTCAGATCCTTGCGCAGAAACGCCCGCGTCCCCTGCGTCAGCTGCGAAAGAACTTGAAAATTGCCTTCATTCCGGATTTCTGCGCCCGAGACCCGTCCATCCTCCTCAACCAGGTTTGCTTGCAAGAATGGCACGTATCGTCTCCGCCGGCATTCCGCGCATCATACACCAGACTTGGCGCAGCAGGGATTTTCCCGTCGACAAGGGCGATCCGAAAAGCTGGGAAGCCCTGAACCCGGGCTGGCGCTACATGTTCTGGTCCGACGAGGATCTTCGCCGGTTCATGGCGACGGAGTTCCCCGAACTCCTGTGGATGTTCGACGGCTACTCCCGCCCCGTCCAGCGCGCCGATCTCGCGCGGTACTGCCTGCTGAAGCACTATGGTGGTGTTTACGCGGACATCGACACCATTTGCATGGCTTCCCTGGAACCCCTGTTCGGCGACACGCGCGTGGTGCTCTGCGAGGAACCGCTGGCCCAACACACTCCCGCCCGGTTGCGCGGCATGCGCTCTCTCTGGTTCAACGGCACCATGGCCAGCCCTCCCGGCCATCCGTTCTGGGATCGCGTCATCGACCTGTGCGTCCGCATGTATCCGCGCCGCGATTTCGACATCCTCGAGACGACCGGACCACTGATCCTGTCGGCGGCTGTCGAGCAGTGGACGGACCCGCAGGCGCTGTCCCTCAATTCGTCGCATCTCTTTGCCGGCATGACCGTGCATGGCGCCGATAGCGGCGATCCGCGCTGGGGCAACCATGCCGAGACGGTCCTGTCGATCCACTGCTGGCAAGGCAGCTACTACAAGAACCGTTCGCCGTCGCTCTACCACCGCAAGCTCGCGCAGTTGCGCGATCTGCGCCACAGGTTGCGGTGGGACGCCCGCCTCAGTTTCAAGGCGGCCAGCCGCCAGGTCGAACAGGCCATTCTGACCCTGCCGCTGCGACGTTCCGCCGAGCCGTCCTTTGTCACGGTGCTGATCCCCGCCCGCAATGCCGAACCCTTCCTGGAGGAAAATCTCGGGCAGTTGCTCCAGCTGGATTACCCGCACGACCGGATAAACGTGCTCTACGGGGAGGGTGGCAGCAGCGACCGAACGGCCGACCTCATCGCCGGTATCGTCACACGCCATGCACGAGACTTCGCCTCGATGGGCAGCGTCACGCTGTCGCGCGGAGCGCCACAACTTCGACGCGGCGAGCGCTGGAAACCGAAGCTGCAGCGCGCGCGCCGGGCCGGTATCGCCATGGCGCGCAACGACCTGATCGACCATGCGCTGCGCTGGCGCCAATCCGACTGGTACCTCTGGCTCGACGCCGACGTGATCGGCCTGCCGCGGGATCTGCTCCAGTCCCTTTTGGCGGCCGAGGCCAAGATCGTCGCGCCGGACTGCGTGCTGGAGGCGGATGGTCCGAGTTTCGATCTGAATTCCTGGCTTGCGGTCGGCAGACCGAACCTGGTCGATCGGAACCGATACCGGAAGTATGGCCTGACAATGCCGCCGGCCGATGTCTGGTGGCGCCGTCACCTGCATGACCTGCGCTATCTTGACCGCGTTCCGCTGAACGGTGTCGGAGGAACGGCCTTGGTCGTCCATTCCGACGTCCACCGGGCTGGACTGCGGTTTCCGGAGATCCCTTACGCAGACCTGATCGAGACCGAGGCCTTTGGCCAGCTCGCGCGCAATCTTGGCGTCACCCCGATCGGCCTGCCGAACGTGCAGGTCCGGCATCATGCCAGTTGACCACCCGCCCGCCCGACCACCCTTGTTCATCCTGACGTCCAAGGCGTCGCCCCAAGCGCGGCTCCGATCCGCACTCGCGCAAGCCGCCACGATCGTCGACGACGACTGCGTTCACGTCATTGAGGGCGCGACTCCGGCCGATGCGATCGTCGAAAGCCTGTTCGATGCGCGCTTGGCTCGGCGCTGGAGCAAGTATCCGCCGGTCCCGGCCGAAGTCGCTGCCTACGCCACCCACAGGTTGGCCTGGCAGGCGCTGCTCGACGGTGGCGGCCCGTCGGCGCTGGTTCTCGAGGATGATTTCGTGGTGCTGGACGGACGGGCGCTCCGTCGCATGCTCGCCGCCGCTTGCGATCTGCTGTCGGAGAGGCGCGACATCGTCAAGCTGTTCGACCTGCCGGGTGAGCGGGAGAGGGGGCGTTCGTTCACGCGCACCATCGCCGGCATCGAGATCGTGAAGCGCGAGCATGTCCGTGCCGGTCTCGTCGGCTATCTGATCTCGCGCGACGGCGCGGCCCGCTTCCTGTCGCGCGGCCGCATCTTCAGGGTTGTCGATGAAGACATCAAGCATCATTGGGAACTCGGGCTCGACATCTGGTCGGTGCCGCAGAACCTCGTCGCCGACGCCAGCGCGGAACTCGGCGGCAGCTTGATCGAGAACGCCCGCACGACGACGCGACGCCGCTCCGTCTGGCGCTCGCTCAAGGGCAATCTCCTCGCCGCGCACCGCAACTGGCGGACCCGCGGCGCCTTTGACCAGTGGCTCAGGCAGCAGGAAGCACGGCGGCGAGGCTGATCACCACGGCGTTTTGCCGACGGTCCAGTCCGAACATCCAACGCCGTATTGGCGACAATCTCCTCTCGGTTCCAAGCGTATCGGACGGGTTCGGCGGTTAGCCGAACGGGCGCAGCCGTGGCGATGCGCGCAGACCCGCTGCGGGAAGTTCCTGTACGCGCGCCATATTTTTTTGAACAGTTGTCGAAACCTGATGGACAGGCGGATATCCGCCCGTTAGAAATCGCTGCGACGAAAGGCTTGGAAACCGAGATGGCCAAGGCAGGGAGAGAGATCGATTCCAGGACCGCGATCCTCGACGCGGCCGAAGAGCTTTTCTCGCAGCACGGCTTCGGTGCGGTGGCGCTGCGCGAGATCGCGCGCGCGGCCGATCTCAACGTCGGCAGCCTGACCTACCACTTCGGCGACAAGGCGGGGATCCTCTCGGCAATCTACGAGCGCCACACCCGGCCGATGAACGCGCGGCGACTGGAACTCATCAGCGAGGCGACCCGCATCGAAGATCGCAGCGCCCGATTGACCGCGATCCTTCGCGCCTACGTGGTGCCGGCTTTCCGCTCGTCCGACGATCTTGTCGGTGGCGGCGCCCGATTCACCAGACTGCGCGCCATTCTCTCGGCCGAGGGCAGCGAACAGGCGAAGCTGATCATCGCCGACGCCTTCGACGCGACCACGCGCGCCTTCATCGATGCGATCGCGGATTGCGTGCCCGGCTCGAAGCGCGACGACATCGTCTGGCGCAGTCAGTTCCTGCTCGGCTCGCTCTACTACACCCTGATCAATCCCGAACGCATCTCGCGCCTGTCGGACGGCGCGGCGGACGGATTCGACCACGACGAGGCGATCCGCCAGATCGTCGAGGCGAGCCATGCCAGTCTCTGGGCGCTCGCCCGGCCGCTGTCGAAGGGGCAGCTTGCCCAGGCCGCCCGCTCTTCATGACCCATCGAAACGGAGGAAAGACCATGAAACATTTCGGACTGACGGCGGCTGCCGTCGCATTGGTACTGGCGGCGACGCCCGTTCTTGCGCAGGAGCGGGTTTCCATCGGCACCGGCGGCACCGGCGGCCTGTTCTACGTGATCGGCGCCGGCATGGCCGACCTGCTCAACAAGCACATGGACAACACCACGGCCCGCGCCGAGGTAACGGGCGCGTCGGTCGAGAACATCCGCCGTGTCGCCGCCAACCAGATGACCTTCGGATTCTCCTCGTCCTCGACACTCTATGAAGCCAAGACCGGCACGGGTCCGTTCAATGGCGACGCGCAGGCCGTCGCGGCCATGGCCTATCTCTACCCCGCCGTGCTCCAGGTCGCCACGACCGCCGACACGCGCATCGCGTCCTTCGGAGATCTCGCCGGCAAGCGCGTGAACCTCGGACCTCCCGGTTCCAACGCCGCGGTTCTCGCCCAGCGCCTGCTGGAAGCCTATGGCGTGTTCGACGCCGGCAGGGCCCAGTTCCTGTCCTACACCGAAGGCACCAACGCGCTGATGAACGGCACCGTGGACGCGACCGTGGTGCTGGCCGGCGCGCCGACGGCAGCGCTCATCGATCTCGACGCGCAGCGCGACATGGTTCTGCTGCCGATCGAGGAGGACAAGGTGGCGGGTCTTCTGGAGGCCTATCCCTTCTACCAGCCCTACGAGATTGCGGCCGGTACCTATCCGGACCAGACGTCTCCGGTGCTGGTCATCAACGATCCCGCGACCATCTTCACGAGCGAGGCGGCCGACGCGGGACTGATCAACGCCATCACCAGCGCCATCTTCGAGCATCTGCCCGAACTGGGCGAGGTGCATCCGCAGGCCAGGGCGATCGCGCTGGAAACGGCCACGCAGACGCCGATCGATCTCCACCCGGGCGCCAAGGCGTTCTTCGACCAGGCCAGGTGATCGGATCAACGCATGATCGGGGCACTCGATAGGCTGCGGATCGATCGCAGCATGCCACGCTCGGACAAGGAAGCGGCCGCCGTGTCGCTTCTCTTCGCCGCGCTGGCCGTGGCGGTCACCGCGCTGGTGATCTACGGCGCCTATTTCGGGCTCATCACCGCCCTGATCCTGCGCTCGCTGTTCTATTCGCTGGTCGCTGCGGGCGGGCTCCTCTTCGTCGGGCTCAATGCCCGCGCGGACTGGGTCCGCCTGCTCTGTTACGGGCTGGCGCCGGTGGCGCTGGTCCCCGGCGTCCACCTCTGGCAGTCCTATATCGACATCGTCATGCGCGGCGCCATGGCGACCCCGCCCGACCTGTGGATTTTCGCTGGCCTGATGGCCGTCGTCTTCGTGCTGGTGTGGATGGCGCTCGGCTGGGCGCTGGTGGTGCTGATGGTCGCCGCGCTCGCCTACGCCTGGTTCGGGAACCTGATCCCCGGGCAGTATGGCCATGGCGGCTACGACCTGTCCCGGCTGGCGTCGACGCTGATGCTCTCCACCGAGGGCATCTACGGCCTGCCGATGGGCGTTGCGGTCGAGTACATCTTCCTGTTCGCGCTCCTCGGCACCTTCCTGATGAAGATCGGGACCGGTGAGGTCTTCGTCGACATCGCGCGCGGCCTGACCGGCCGGATGCAGGGCGGTCCGGGACTGTCGGCCGCGCTGTCTAGCGCCATGCTCGGCACCATCAACGGCAGTGCAGTGGCCAATGTCGTCACCACCGGAACCTTCACCATCCCGCTGATGAAGCGCGTGGGCTACTCGCCCACGCTCGCCGGCGCCATCGAGGCGGCGGCCTCCTCGGCCGGCCAGATCCTGCCGCCGGTGATGGGCGCGGCGGCGTTCCTGATGGCCGAGATCATCGGCGTGCCCTACGCGCAGATCGCATTGGCGGCGCTTGTGCCCGGCCTGCTCTACGTGTTCGCGCTGATGGTGGCCGTCCGCCTCGAAGCCGGTCGTCTGAACCTCCAGCCGGATCGCGACGCCGGCCTGGCGCTGTTGCGCGCCACGCTGGTCAAGCGCGGCTATCTGCTCCTGCCCCTCGTCGCGCTGGTCGGCTTTCTCATCGTCGGCTACTCGCCCACTCGTGCCGCCGTCATGTCGATCGTGGTCGGCCTGGTCGTCTCGCCCTGGCGCAAGGAAACGCGGATCGGGCTGGTCGGTCTGGTGACGGTGTGCCGCGACACGCTCATTTCCACCATGCCGATCGTCGCCGCCGTCGCCGCGGCCGGCGTGGTCATCGGCGTGCTCAATCTGTCGGGGCTGGGGCTGATGATGTCCGGCCTGATCGTCGACCTCGGCGGACAGAACATCTGGGCGATACTCGTCCTGACGGCGCTCGCCTCCTTCGTGCTCGGCATGGGCCTGCCTACCTCTGCGGCCTATCTCCTGCTTGCGGTGCTGGTTGCACCGGCATTGACGCGGCTCGGCCTGCCGCCGATCGTGGCGCACATGTTCATCTTCTACTACGGTCTCGTTTCGGCGATCACGCCGCCGGTGGCGCTCGCGGCCTATGCGGCGGCCTCGATCTCCGGCGGCGACGCCAACAAGACCGCGATGGAATCGGTGCGCCTCGGCTTCGTGAAACTGCTCGTGCCGTTCCTGTTCGTCACCATGCCCGGCCTGCTGGCGATCGGGTCCAGCCTCGATATCGTCCTTTCCGCCATCTTCGCCACCATCGGCGTCGTGGGGCTCACCATCGCCTTCGCCGGCTGGCTGGGTCGTCCTCTCGCGGGCTTCGAGAGGATCGCGATGGCCGCAGCCTCGCTGCTGGTGCTCTGGCCGACCGCGGTCACCGCCACGGACCCGGCCACGATCCTCGCAAGGCTTCTCGGCGGCGTCGTACTGGGCATCCTCGCCTTTCGCGCGCTGTCTGCCGGAACCGGCGCCGAACTTTCCAACCGACACGGGACGTCCTGATGCAGCCTGCCGCCTTGCCTTTCCATCCCTCACCGAAGGCGCCGGAGATCCGATTGCCGGCCGGCGCCTGCGACGCGCATTGCCATGTGTTCGGTCCTTCCGCGCGCTTTCCCTTCGCACCGCAGCGCACCTATACGCCCGTCGACGCACCGAAGGAGACGCTGTTTGCCCTGCACGCCAAGCTGGGCATCGACCGGTGCGTGCTGGTTCAGGCGTCCTGTCACGGCACCGACAACGCCGCCATGCTGGACATGATCGCCGCATCCGAAGGCCGCTGCCGGGGCGTGGCCATGGTCACGGCCGACGTCAGCGACGCCGAGCTTCAGTCGCTGCACGATGGCGGCGTGCGTGGCGTCCGCTTCAACTTCGTCACCCATCTGGGCGAGGATGCCGACCTCGACGCGGTGCGCGCGATCACGGCCCGGATCGCGCCGCTCGGATGGCACGCCGTGGTGCACTTCGACGCCGACCGCCTGGAGACGCTGGCGCCGGTGCTGAAGAGCCTGCCGCTGACGATGGTGATCGATCACATGGGACGCGTCGATGCGAGCCTGGGCGTGGACCAGCCGGCCTTCCGCATGCTGCTCGACCTCATGGCCGACGAGCGCTTCTGGGTGAAGGTCTGCGGGTCGGAGCGGATCTCGCGCGCGGGTCCGCCGTTCCACGACGCGGTGCCCTTTGCACGGTCCCTGGTCGAGCGCTTCCCGGAGCGCGTGCTGTGGGGCACCGACTGGCCGCATCCCAACATCCGCAAGAACATGCCCGACGACGGCGCGCTGGTGGACCTGCTGGCGCTGATCGCGCCGGACGAAGCGCATCTGCACAGGCTGCTGGTCGACAATCCGACACGACTCTACTGGTCGGAAACGACTGGCTGATCAGGCGCCTGGACGAATTTCTGGATTCAACACATCAGCGGCGCCAGACCGGCGGCCGCAGGCAACGAGGGAGAGAACGAGCATGAGCAGGAAGACCGCACTGGTGGTGAGCGCCCATTCGGCCGACTTCGTGTGGCGAGCCGGCGGCGCCATCGCGCTGCACGCGCAGGCCGGCATCGACGTCACGGTGGTGTGCCTGTCCTATGGCGAGCGCGGCGAGAGCGCAAAGCTCTGGCGGCTGGACGGCATGACGCTCGACCGCGTCAAGAGCGAGAGACAGAGGGAAGCCGAGGCGGCCGCCAAGGCACTCGGCGTCGCCGACATCCAGTTCTGGGACCTCGGCGACTATCCGATCACGCTGACGCAGGAGACGCTGTTTCGCATGGTCGACGTGTTCCGCAAGATCCGGCCGTCCTTCGTGCTGACCCATTCGCGCGAGGATCCTTATAACCGCGACCATCCGCTGGTCAGCCAGTTCGCGCAGGAGGCCCGCATCATCGCCCAGGCGCACGGCCACAATCCCGATGAAAAGGTCGTCGGCGCGCCGCCGGTGATGCTGTTCGAGCCGCACCAGCCGGAACAGTGCCGCTGGATGCCGAACACGCTGCTCGACATCACCCCGGTGTGGGACCAGAAGCGCGCCGCGATCGAGTGCATGGCGGGCCAGGAGCATCTGTGGGAATACTACACCCGCGTGGCGTTGCAGCGCGGCGTCCAGGCCGCCCGCAATTCCGACAAGACGATCAAGTATGGCGAGGCCTACGAGGCGGTGTTCCCGCACGTGGTCGAGACGCTGGTGCCGACGGAGGGACGCTGATGGGTGGCGTGGTTGTACAGGCGATCGACCGCACGCCGATCGAGACCGTCGACGGGCTGGCCGCATGCGGCGTGGCCACCGTCCACGAGGCGATGGGTCGTTCCGGCCTGATGCGCGCCTTCATGCGGCCGATCTATCCGGGCGCACGGGTTGCCGGCAACGCCGTCACCGTCTCGGTCGCCCCGGGCGACAACTGGATGCTGCACGTGGCGGTGGAACAGTGCCGCGAGGGCGACATCCTCGTCGTCGCGCCGACCAGCCCCTGCGAGGACGGCTATTTCGGCGAACTGCTCGCGCGTTCGTTGATGCACCGCAAGGTGCGCGGCCTGATCATCGAAGCCGGCGTGCGCGACGTGCGCGACCTGACGGAGATCGGCTTCCCGGTCTGGTCGAAGGCGGTCTTCGCGCAAGGGACCGTCAAGGAGACGGTCGGCTCGGTCAACGTGCCGGTCGTCTGCGCCGGGGGCCTGGTGAACCCTGGCGACGTGGTCGTGGCCGACGACGACGGCGTCTGCGTCGTTCCGAGAGCGAGTGCCGAGGCGGCGCTCGTCGCCAGCCGGGCGCGTGAGGCCAAGGAAGCCGAGACACGCAAGCGGCTGATGGCCGGCGAGCTGGGGCTCGACATCTACGGCATGCGCGACAAGCTCGCCGCCAAGGGCCTGAAATATGTCTGAGGGCGTCGCCTGCCTGTGGATGCGCGGCGGCACCTCGAAGGGCGGGTACTTCCTCGCCGACGACCTGCCGGCGGACACGAAAGCGCGCGACGCGTTCCTGCTGCGCGTCATGGGCTCCCCCGATTCGCGCCAGATCGACGGCCTGGGCGGAGCCGACCCGCTGACATCCAAGGTGGCCGTGGTGCGGAAATCGGCGCGCGAGGGCGTCGACGTCGACTATCTGTTCCTGCAGGTCTTCGTCGACAAGCCGATCGTCACGGACGCGCAGAACTGCGGTAACATCCTCGCTGGCGTCGGCCCCTTTGCGATCGAACGGGGGCTGGTCGAGGCACAGGATGGCGAGACGCGGGTGCGCATCTTCATGGAAAACACTGGCCAGACGGCGGTGGCGACCATCGCGACGCCCGACGGCCGGGTCACCTATGCCGGCGACGCCCGCATCGACGGCGTGCCCGGCACCGCGGCCGCCATTCCGATCGAGTTCGAGGACACGGCCGGCTCCTCCTGCGGCGCGCTGCTGCCCACCGGCAACCCGGTCGACGTCATCGACGGCATCGAAGTGACGATGATCGACAACGGCATGCCCTGCGTGGTCATGCGCGCCGCCGACATGGGCATTTCGGGCCGGGAGACGCCGAAGGAACTGGAAGCGAATTCCGGCCTGCGCGCGAAGCTCGAGGCGATCCGGCTCAAGGCGGGACCGTTGATGAACCTCGGCGACGTGGCAAAATCCTCGGTGCCGAAGATGACCATGGTCTCGGCACCCTCAAACGGCGGCGCGATTTCCACCCGCACCTTCATCCCGCACACCTGTCATTCCTCCATCGGCGTGCTGGGCGCCGTCAGCGTTGCGACCGCCTGCCTGCTGCCCGGTTCGCCGGCGGCGGAACTGGCGGACGCCGGCGAGGGCGCGCGCCGGTCCCTGTCGATCGAGCATCCCACCGGCGAGATGACGGTGGTGGCGACGCTCGATGCCGCAGGCTCCGTGAAGAGCGCCGCGATTCTGCGCACGGCGCGAAAACTCTTCGATGGCGTGGTGTTCGGCGACTGAGGCCGCGGCGATACGGATCGCCGTCACTGGCATTTTGCGGCCCGAAACTCGGGCCGCTACTCCACGAACACCTTGACGCTTGCCGCCCGGCCCGCCGCGTCGATCACGGTCAGCGTCTGGAAGCCGGTACCGTCGGGCATCCAGGAGGCCGTGCGGCGGCGGCCCGAGACCTCCACAGGTCGGCCGTTGGCCAGCCAGCGGAAAGGCGCGCGTCCGCCGTTGAGCTTCAGCGCCAGCGGCATGACCTGTTTTTGCGCGGCCTGTCCGAGGTCCACCCGCGCCCCTTGCGGCGGATAGACGATTTCGGGCGCGGGCTCGGTCGGCGCGCCCGCCACCAGCGCCTGGCTCGGCGGGGCAAACCGGCGCAGCGCAAAGGGGAGTTCCGAGGCGGCGAGCCGCAGGGCGCCGGCCGGCGGGCGGGGCAGCGGCGTGAGGCCGATCCCCGCCTTCGAAAAGGCTTCGAACAGGATGGGTGCGGCGGCCAGGTAGCCGGTCAGACCAGGCACCGAGCCGCCATCGGGGCGCCCGACCCAGACACCCAGCACATGGCGGCCGTCATAACCGACCGACCAGGCATCGCGGTAGCCGTAGGAGGTCCCGGTCTTGTAGGCGATGCCAAGCCTGGGCGCGCCTTGCGGCGGGGCGACGCCGGCCAGAATGTCGGTCACCTGCCAGACCGCCTGCGGCGTCAGGATGCGCTCGGGGCCACTCGCCATGGGACCGTCCGGGTAGAGACGAAGCGACGCGACCTGGCCGCCATTGGCGAGCCCCGTGTAGAGTTGCACCAGGCTTTCGAGCGTCAGGCCCGCGCCGCCGAGGCCGATTGCCAGCCCCGGCAGTTCGCCGGCCGGCAGGCGAGGGACCGCACCGCCGCTGCGCATACGCGACATCAGCCGCACCGGGCCGACCGCCTCCAGAAGCCGGATCGCCGGCACGTTGAGCGACAGCTGCAATGCCTGACGGATCGTCACGTCGCCCTGATACCCCATGTCGAAGTTTTTCGGCCGGTAGCCCGAAAAATTCGCCGGCCGGTCCTCGACCATCGTCTCCTGCATCACCAGCCCGTCTTCCAGCGCCAGCCCGTAGATGAAGGGCTTGAGCGTCGAACCCGGCGAGCGCTCGGCCTTCGTCATGTCGATCCAGCCGCTGCTGCGCTGGTCGAAGGCGCCGGCCGATCCGACCCGGGCCAGGATCTCGCCGGTCGCGGCATCGGCCATCACCATGGCGATCGAGACCTTCGGACCGAGCCGAACGGCGGCCTCGCGCGCGACGCCTTCCAGCGCGTCCTGCACGCCCCTGTCGACGGTGACGATCTGCCGCTGCGCCAGCGGGTCGCGCCGCAGCGCCTCGTCGGCCGCATGGGCTGCGAGCGCGGGCATGGGCCGGCGCGTGCTGCTCACCGGCTCGGCGGAGGCGCGTTCCACCTCGCCT
>NZ_RWKW01000148.1 GCF_003970795.1 Aquibium carbonis
GCCAGCGCGCCCGCCGCCACGCGGGCCGCCGTCTCGCGCGCGGAGGACCGGCCGCCGCCGCGGTGATCCCGCACGCCGTACTTCATCTGATAGGTATAGTCGGCATGGCCCGGCCGGAACTGGCGGGCGATCTCGCCATAGTCCTTCGAACGCTGATCGACGTTCTCGATCATCATCGAGACCGGCGTTCCGGTGGTCACCAGCGTCCCGGCATCCTTCTCGTCAGGTACGACGCCGGACAGGATCCTGACCGCGTCGGGTTCCTGGCGCTGGGTGACGAAACGCGACTGGCCCGGACGGCGACGGTCGAGATCGGCCTGGATCTCGGCCAGCGTGAAGCGGATGCCCGGCGGGCAGCCATCGACGACGCAGCCAAGCGCCGGGCCGTGGCTCTCGCCCCAGGTCGTCACGCGGAAGAGATGGCCGAAGGTGTTGTGCGACATGGACCGTGCGGAAAACTGGCCGGCGGGACGCTCGTCCGCGGGCGGTGTGAACTGCCAGCCTTCTATTGGGCTTTGGAAAGTCGGTCAAACGGGCTTTGAAGGCAGCGGATCGCGTTCAGGGCTTTCGGAATGTCTTTGACACATTCCCTCCGTTTTGATGTCCTAGATGGATGCCTGAAGAGACTGCGCGCCCGACGCAACCCTGCACGACGCTCCGCCTCGACACTCGACGATCCTACCTGGTCCGGCGGAGAACGGACCGCAGCCCAAAGGACATCCCATGCGTATTGCCGCATCCGCCCTCAGCCTGCTCCTGCTCGCCTCCATGCCCGCCTTCGCGGGTCAGACCGAAGGGCGGATCAAGAGCGTCGATGAAGATAAACTGACCATCACGCTCGAAGACGGCAAGTCCTACAAGCTCCCGGGGGAGGTCGATCTGGCCGGTATCGAGCCCGGCACGGAGATCGTCATCAATTTCGACACGGTCGGCGACGTGAACCAGATCACCGACATGGCCGTCTACGAGTAGGCGGCCGCCCGCCTACCTACAACCAGTCCAGGAGCCCGTCGCGATACCGCAGGATGCGATCCTGCGGTATGTCCAAGGACGCGGCTTCGGCGCGGGCGACAGCCCCCGTCAGCATGAAGATCGCACGGATGACGCCCCCGTGGGTGACGCAGACGGTGTCGCGGGCGATTGCCGAAAGCCATGGCGCGACCCGATCCGACAGCATCCGATAGCTCTCGGCGCCAACGCCCGGCGGATGAAACTCCCACTTGTCCGCCTCGCGCGCCGCCCCCACGCCCGGGAAGGTTGCCTCGACCTCGTCGACCGTCATTCCCTGCCAGTCGCCGAAGTGCACCTCCACGAGCCGCGGCTCGAGCCGGTAGCCCTGGACCGCCAGACCGATCTCCTGCCGGATGATTTCCATCGTTTCGCACGTGCGGCGCAAGGGGCTCGCCACGAAATCGAAGCGGCCCGGATCGTCCAGCAGTTCGGCGAGACGGCGGCCGTTGCGGCGCGCCTGGGTCCGGCCGACGTCGTTGATGTCGACGTCGCGCTGACCCTGAAAACGCTCTGCGACATTCCAGTCGGTCTGGCCATGCCGGACGAAGTAGACGAGCGGGGTCATCGCAAACCTGCGCGTTGACGGAATGGGCAGTGCCTGCCGGCGTCAGTCCTTGACGGTGGAGATATCGGGCGCGTCGACCGATTTCATGCCGACCACGTGATAGCCCGAATCGACGTGATGGATTTCGCCGGTGACGCCGCGCGACAGGTCGGACAGGAGGTAGAGGCCCGAATCGCCGACCTCGTCGATCGAGACCGTGCGCTTCAGCGGCGCGTTGTACTCGTTCCATTTGAGGATGTAGCGGAAGTCGCCGATGCCGGACGCCGCGAGCGTCTTGATGGGACCCGCCGAGATGGCGTTGACGCGAATGCCCTTGCCGCCAAGATCGACGGCGAGATAGCGGACGCTGGCCTCCAGCGCGGCCTTGGCGACACCCATGACGTTGTAGTGCGGCATGACCTTTTCGGCGCCGTAGTAGGTGAGCGTCAGGATCGAACCTCCATCGGTCATCAACGGTTCGGCGCGCTTAGCGACGGCCGTCAGCGAATAGGCGGAGATGTCCATGGTGCGCAGGAAATTGTCGCGCGTGGTGTCGACATACCGGCCGTCGAGCTCGTCCTTGTCGGAGAAGGCGATGGCGTGGACGACGAAATCGATCTTGCCCCAGCGCTCCTTCAATCCGTCGAAGACCGCGTCGAGCGTGTCCATGTCGGTGACGTCGCAATGGCCGGCCAGATGCGCGCCCAGTTCCTCGGCCAGCGGCGAAACGCGCTTCTTGAAGGCATCGCCCTGGTAGGTGAGCGCGAGCTCGGCGCCCTGGGCGACACAGGACTTCGCGATGCCCCAGGCGATGGACCTGTTGTTGGCGATGCCCATGATGAGGCCGCGCTTGCCGGCCATCAGACCACTTCCATTCGCCATTTTTCGTCCTCTCCTGCACCGGCTTGCGACGGATTGCCCTATCGCACAGCCGTCCGCGCCCTACAAGACACGACAGATCGCGTCAGGGCGCCGAGCGGCGCATCAGCGCTTCGAGTTCCTCGCGCCCCTCCTGCGGCAGCATGATGCGGACGTGGACGTAAAGATCACCGACGCCGCCGGTCTTGAGCGGCAGGCCGCGCTCCTTGAGCCGGAGCACCTTGTCGGACCCCGACCAGGCCGGCACGGCCACCGCGATGCGCCCCTTCACGGTCTCGACGGGAAGCTTGGCGCCGAGCACGGCGTCCTTCAGGTCGACGAAGAGATCGACATGCAGGTCGCGGCCTTCGAGCCGATAGCGCGGATGCGAGCGCAGGCGCAGCTTCACCAGGGCATCGCCGCCATTCTCGCCCTGTCCCTTCAGCCGGATCGTCTGGCCGTCCTCGACATAGGTCGGCAGCTTGACCGCCAGCTTGCGGCCGTTGGGAAAGACGACCGACACATGGGCGCCGGTCGCCGCTTCCTCGACCGTGATGTCGAGATTGGCCGCCGTGTCGGCCGGGCGCCCGCTTCTGGCGGATGCGCCCGCCGCGCCGCCGCGCGCGAAGGCCTGGCCGAAGAGATCGCTGAAGATGTCTTCGGAACCGAAGCCCGCGCCGTCCTGCCCACCCGCCCGGAACTCGAAGCGGGACGCGCGCGCACCGCCTGCGCCGCCGCCGCGACGGAAGGTGTTGAACGGGTCGCCATGGGCGGCCCCTTCGAACCCCTGGAAGCGCGGCTTGCCTTCCGCGTCGATCTCGCCGCGATCGTAGGCAGCGCGCTTCGTTTCGTCGCCGACGATCTCGTAGGCCTGGTTGGCGGCATTGAAGCGATCCTTGGCCTGCGGATCATCCGGGTTCTGGTCGGGGTGGTACTTCTTGGCGAGTTTGCGGAACGCGGACTTGATATCCTTCGCGCTCGCGGACTTCGCCACGCCCAATGTCTCGTAGGGATCACGCATTCGTCTGTCCGTGGTGAGAGAGGAATCTCCTGATCACGCAAATATGAGCGTTCGTAGGAAGAAATTCCAGATCGAACCGGCTCGGGAGCGATGCATAACGCGATCGATCAGGCGGATTCGAACGTGCGCACCCACCATTCGCCCGCGATCGACATGCAGACTTCGCCCCGATAGAGCGAAATGCCCTGGAAGCTTTCCCGCGACACCCGGAACCGCCGGCACAGCCGCGTTTCGTCCATGTATTCGACGACGCCGAAGACCTCGCCGCGCGACCCGGTCTGGGAGTTCGCCCAGGCGAGGCGGCCATTGGAAACACCGTCGAGATTGGCCGAGGACACCGCGTTGCGGATGGTGGTCTCGTCCGACATGCGTTCGGCATCGGGCGCGACCGCCTTGCCGGACACGGAGCCGGTCTTGATGGAATCGAAGCCGAGGCTGTTCAGGCTGGGGGACCGCGCGGTGCAGCCGGAGGCGGCCAGGACGAGCCCCAGCATGAGCGCAGCGGCAACGTTGCCGCGGATGCGAGGCCGACCTGTTTCGCTGACTTTCCGATGCGACTGCGTCACCCGGCATACTCCCGTCGAGTGAATCCGAACCACCAGAGTGTGAACCCGTTCGGTTAACAGGGGGTTTGCAGGCGGGTCTATCAGCCTTGCAGGACGGAAGGAATCTCTGAACACGCCGCATTGTCGCAACACTGACGAAAAGCGCAAGGCGGTGACGGGACCAATCACGAACCGGACCGTGCACGACGGCACCCCCCCCCGCGCTGGCCGCGTCGTTTTGCCCGCGTGCCCCTTTCCGCCCTCGGCCCTCGCCTATATCAGGACCGGTACGAACGGGGGGCGCGAAGGTTGCCGCCTCCGGCAGCCGCCAGGACGGGACGGACGAACGTGAGCACCGAGACCACCACGCAACACACGGACTTCATCGAGGCGGCGGAACCCTTGCGGCTGTTTGCCGAGTGGCTGGCCGACGCCGAAAAGAGCGAAATCAACGATCCGAACGCCGTGGCATTGGCGACCGTCGACCCGGACGGCCTGCCCGACGTGCGCATGGTGCTCCTGAAGGGCTTCGACGAGCAGGGCTTCGTATTCTACACCAATTTCGAGAGCGCCAAGGGGCAGCAGATCCTGTCGTCGATGAAGGCGGCGATGTGCTTCCACTGGAAGTCGCTGCGCCGGCAGGTGCGCGTGCGCGGGCCGGTGGAGGTGGTGAGCGACGCCGAAGCCGACGCCTATTACGCGTCGCGGCCGCGCGGCAGCCGCATCGGCGCCTGGGCGTCGAAGCAGTCGCGGCCGCTGGAAAGCCGCTTTGCGCTGGAAAAGGCGGTGGCCGAATTTACCGCGCGGCACGCGATCGGCGACATCCCCCGTCCGGCGCACTGGTCGGGCTTCCGCATCAAGCCGCAGCAGCTGGAGTTCTGGCACGACCGGCCGTTCCGCCTGCACGACCGCCTGCGCTTCGACCGCGCGGGCGACGCGTGGGAGAAGACCAGGCTTTATCCGTAGGGGGCGCGGTCAGCCGCGTCGGCCGCGTTCGCCCCGGCCGAAGAGCAGCCGCGTCGCGATGACGACGGCGATGCCGAGCAGCGGCCACTTGGCCCAGAACGTCCCGCTCCAGGTGAAGGCGTTGATGAGGGTGACGACGGCGGCGGCACCGACGAGGCCGCGAATGTCGGCCGGAAGCGCGAGGAGCGCCCTTGCAGGTGCGGGCAGGCGCGGCGGTGGCGACGCTGGCGGGGCATCGCGGCCCCAGGCGGGAAAGTCGTCCGGCTCCGCCGGCTCGCGGCGCGGCGCGGGCGCCGGATGCGCGGTATCGCCGATCCGCACGGCATAGCTCGGCACCGGCTCGTCGATGTTCTTGGCCGAAAGCTCGCCGCGAAAATCGAACGAGACAGCGATCTTGTTGCGGACCTGGTCGTAGACCGTGTTGGAAATGAGGATGCCGCCCGGCTCGGCCTCCGACTGGAGGCGCGCGGCGATGTTGACGCCGTCGCCATAGATGTCGTCGCCCTCGATGATGACGTCGCCGAGATTGATGCCGATCCGGAAAACCATGCGCGCGTCCGCCGGCCGGCCGGCATTGCGCTCGGCGAGGTCGCTCTGCACCTCGATGGCGGCGCGGACGGCCTCCACCACGCTCGGGAATTCGGCAATGACGGCATCGCCCCAGGTGTTGACGACGCGCCCGCCATGCGCCTCGATCAGCCGGCCCATCGACCCGCGATAGAGCTTGAGGGTGGCCAGCGTCCCCTCCTCGTCATGCTCCATCAGCCGCGAATAGCCTTGCACATCCGCCGCGAAGACCGTGGTGAGCTTGCGGACGGGAGCGGCCATGGCGGGTTCCTTCGGGGGACGGTGAGGATGTAGCCATTCGGCGGGGCGGATACCAGTGGGGCGAGCCCTGCCGTCGATCATCGTGACTTCGGGTGGCGATCCGCGCGCGCAGGGGTTTCGGCTTCTCGTGCTTGGCCTTCGGCTTCGGCGGAGAGCATCGCATCCTTCAGGTAGAAGGGGGCCTCGGAGACACGACGCGCGTCGCGCCGGTGGCGCACCAGTTCGGAGACGAGGTCCGGGTCGGGCAGGAACGACAGCGCGATGGCTTCCATCTGGCGGCAGTGGCAGGCCCAGGCCTCGCGCAGTTGCGGTTGCGGAATGCGCGACCACGCCCTGTGGGTGCTCGTTGGCGGAAATGCCTTCCAGTAGAGCGCTTCGGGCACGCGGCGCAGTTCTCCGAAGCCTGCCTGCTGGAGGATCCAGGTGGTGTCGACACAGAAATCGGTCGGAGGGTTGGGAACGAGCTTCAACCGGTCCGAGTCGCCGGGCCGGCGGCGCATCAGCGCGCGGTAGCTGTAGCCGTTGTACAGATTGCGCATGACCTGTCCGACCCGATCAACCAGATCTCCGCGGACTTCACTCGGCGTCATCACGCCGCCGTCAAAGGCGATGTCGCTGACGGCCGCAAAGCAGGCCGGGTCGGCTTCCAGCATGCGCAGGCACGCTTCGACATAGGTCGGGCTGAGGCGGTCGTCATGGGGCAAGATCATGAAGTACCAGCCCCGCGCCTGATCCAGCACGAAGTTGCTGTTTTCGACCCAGCCCAGCCGCCGGTGCGGCTCGAAGATGCGGATACGACTGTGCTCGCGAAATTCGTCGAGGGCGGGGGTTTTGTGCGCGCCATCGTTGGAAATGACGATCTCGACGTCGTGCACAGTCTGGCCGAGCGCGGACAGGATGGTCTCGCGGATGAACGCCTCGCTTCGATAGATCGGCATGCAGATGGACACCAGGGGCCGACGATCCACCAGCGAAGGCATCGGTCACGCCCTCCCCAAGCTCGCATCGACACATTCGATGGCGCAGCGCGGCGCCGACGTGTATTTTCCAGTCTCGATCGACCAGTAGCCGGGGGCTAGTTCCCTTACGCCATGATCGCTGCGGCGATGGAGTTCGCTGCCGGGATCGTCGATGTCGGACCGGCCTTTGGCGATGATGAAGTCTCCGACAATCCGGGCTGGCAGCGGCGACGGCAGCGCGGCCAGACGCCGAAAGACCGGAGCAAACGTAGCGCATCCTTCGAAGGTGCCCCGCATCAGCGTCTCCGGTGGTTGCGGCAGGATCGGGCGTTGACCGAGTTCGTCATCCATCGTGGAAAAGCACATGCCGACGGGATACCAGCTGCAATACAGGCTGTCGTTTGCGGGATAGTGCACGCAATCGCCGAAGGGACCGGAAGTGGCTGTGGTGTTCCTCGGCACGTCACCCGCAAGCAAAAGCGATGCTTGTTGCACGATGACGCCGAACTTGTACCGTGTGAACCAGGATCCGGGCAATGAATGGCCGGATCGACGGTCTATGCTACGGCGCTCCGCCCATGCGGCGTTGACGACGATGTCGAAAGGGCCTTCGGTTGCTCCTGTCGGCTCTGTCAGGCCGACACGCCATTTCGAGCCCGAGGGTTCGATCCGGTGCACTCTCGACGCGAGGCGCAATTCGATGCGTGGATGTGCGCGGACGCTGCCGTCGATCCGTTCGGCGATCCCGATGGGCCAGACGCCTCGCTCCTGTGTGAGAAAGAAGGGGGCATCGGCCGCGTGGTCGGGCTGACAGGGCGTGAAGTCCGGCGTCTCGTCCTGGCCGAGATAGGCCAGACCAAGGTGGCGCTTGCGTTCGCGGATATGGATGTCGACGCGGGCAAAGTGGGCCGTGATCCGTTCCTCCGACAGGGCGCTGTCCGTCGGGACGGTGTAGTAGAAGGGTTCGCAGACGCAGGTATCGAACGTTTCGGGCGTCATCCATCGCTCAAGGATCGGCCGGAACCACAGGGCATCCTCGATCAGCCGCTCCGCAGTGCGAAAACCGTCATCGGCCGCATAGCAGTAGCCGAGATGGATCTTTCCTTCATTGGCCGCCGAAGCGCGCGAGAGGAGACTGGCTTCTCGATCGAAGAGCATGACCTGATGGCCACGTTCGGCATACTCCAGCGCGATCAGGCAGCCGGTGAGGCCCCCGCCGACGACAGCGATCCGCATCACCATGTCTGGACCACGACAGCTGCCGGTCGTCTCATCTCGTCGTCCCCCACCCTGGCCCCATGGCGGTACGCGGTGCTTGGGAATGACAGGCTTTAACGGCTCAAGAGGCCGAAACCGGCGTGACATAACCACGCATGACAGTGGCCGTGCTCTTCAATGAGATACCGGGGCAGCGTCACCCCCTCTTCCGCCCCATGAACGCCATGAAGGCCTCGCGGGCTTCGTCGGATTTCAGCCTCATGCGGAAATGGCGGCCTTCTTCCTCGATGCGGGCGACGAGGGCGTCGCGGTCGCCGAGCATCAGGTCGCGGGCGATCTTCAGGGCCTCGGGCGGGCGGGTGGCGAGGGTCTGCGCGAGGGACAGCGCCTCGGCTTCGAGGTCGGCTTCCGGCACGACCCTGTAGATGAGGCCGGCGGCCAGCGCGCGTTCGGCGGAGAAGCCCTCGCCGAGCCCGAGCAGGGCGAAGGCCCGCTGGTGGCCGAGGGTGGCAGGCGCGAGCAGGCTGGAGCCGGCTTCCGGCACGAGGCCGAGATCGACGAAGGGGGTGCGGAAGACGGTGCGCGGGGTGGCGAGCGTTAGGTCGCAATGCAGGTTGATGGTGGTGCCGATGCCGACCGCGATGCCGTCGACGGCCGAGAGAACCGGCTTCTGCGAACGCGCGAGGCCAACGAGGAAGTCGTAGACCTCGATGCCGCCCTCCCCGCCCATGGCGATGGTCATGAAATCAGCAAGGTCGTTGCCCGACGAGAAGGCGCCGGGCACGCCGAGGAACAGGTGGACGCGGATGGCGGGATCGGCATCGCCCTCGGCCAGCGCCTTGGCCATCGTGGCGTACATGGCGCGGGTGATGGCGTTCTTCTTGTCCGGACGGTTCATCCGGATCGCCTGCACGGCGCCGTGGCGGGTGATCTCGATGTGGTCGGTCATGTGGCAGGTCCTCCAAGCGTAGTCGGCTGATTGTCCAGATCATTGTAAAGGCGTCGCATTCCGTCACACCCCCCTCTTCCTGCCGGCCTGCCTGGCCCGAGCCGCGGGTCTCGGGCCGTCCTTCGGACCCCCCTCATGGGGAAGATCGGCAGTATCAGCCTCGGCGTCCCTCCTGCCCACCTCCGCGCAGGAGGCTACCCCCACCCCTTACCCCTCCCCACAAGGGGGAGGGGGCAGTCGA
>NZ_RWKW01000016.1 GCF_003970795.1 Aquibium carbonis
CTTCGTCTCCGCCGGGCCACCAGCCCGACGATCGACGAAGACCTCGACCTTGTCCCAAACCAACCCCGGCAGAATGAACCGTATTGGACGCGACACGCTTTAGCACCGCCCCGGCCGCCCTGCAGTGAAAATCCGTCGGTCCAGGGCGACGGGACGCCGAGGAATCGTACCGTCGCCGTGTCGCGAGGGCCGACGCGTCAGGCTTCCGCGACGGGTTGCACCGGCCGGGCGCCGCCATGGACGCCCTGCGCAGGCGCGGGCTTGAGGAAGAGCAGCAAAAGGATCACCGCGACGAAGGCCAGGATCTCGAAGACCAGCGCGTTGCCCATGCTGTCGACATAGGCCTGTCCGGCGGGAATGCCGGCGCCAAGACGGGCAGCGAGCGAGGAAAAGAAAATCTGGCCGGTGATGGCGATGCCGATCGCGCCGCCGATTTGCTGGAAGGATTGCAGGGCGCCGGATCCCGAGCCGGAATCCTGCGGCGGCACGTTGGCGAGGACTGTCTGGAACAGCGACGAAATCGCGGTGCCGAGGCCGAACCCGCAGATCAGCAGCGGCGCGACGAACTGCCAATGGTCGACCGCCTGCCCGACGGACCGCACGACCACGAAGAGCAGGATCATGCCCAGGATGAGCGCGCCGGCGCCACCGGCGATGCGCAGGCGCGGCCAGCGTCCGGCGAAGCGGCCAGACGCGATGGAGGCCAGCAGCACGCCGATGGGGAACGGCACCGTGGTCAGCCCCGACTCCAGCGGACTGAGCCCGAACCCGGTCTGGAGGAAGACGGCAAGGACGATGAAGAAGCCGGCCACGCCGGAAAAGAAGACGGTGACGATCGTCATCCCGAGCAGGAAGCCGCCATTGTGCAGCAAGGTCACCGGAAGGAGCTGGCTCAGATTGGCGCGGGCGCGTCGCGCTTCGTGCCACTGAAAGGCGAAGGCTGAAACGGCCGAAAGGCCGAGCATGACGAAAGTCCAGAGCGGCCAGCCCAGGCTGTGGCCCTCGATCAGCGGGAAGACCAGCAGGAAGACCGTCAGTGCGGCGAGGACGATGCCGCCCACATCATGCCTGAGAGCCGGATTGGACGGCGTCTGCGGAACCAGCATGGCGGTGGCGACCACGGTGAGCACGCCCAGTGGGATGTTGACGAGAAAGATCGGCCGCCAGTCGAGACCGTAGATGTCCGCGCCGATCAGAAGCCCGCCGGTCAGCGGACCCGCCACGGATGCGAGACCGGCCGTGAGACCGAAGAGCGAGAAGGCCACGCCGCGCTCCTGCGGGGGAAACATCAGTTGGGCGATGGCCAGCACCTGCGGCATCATCATCGCACCGGCCAGCCCCTGGAAGACGCGTGCCACGATCAGCGTCTGCATGCTCGGCGCCAGGCCGCAGGCGGCGGAAAAGAGAGTGAAGAGCACCACGCCCGCCTGGAACATCAACTTGCGGCCGATCGTGTCTCCAAGCCGGCCGAAGGGCAACAGGCCGAGCGCGAAGGCGAGCACGTAGGCCGCCACGACCCATTCGATCTCGGTGCTGGTGGCATCGAGGCTGACCTGCAGGCGCGGCAGGGCGACGTTGACGATAGTGACGTCGATCAGGTTCATGAACGCCGCCAGAAGCAGGACGAACAGGGCAAGCCATCGGCGCGGATAGGCCTGGGATGCGGCGCTGGGGGCCGGGTGCGGAGCAGGCATCGTTGTAACCTTCAGGTCCTGATGATGGCGCGGCGAAGCTGCGCGAAGACGGCATCGAGATGGTCCGGCGCGCGCACCGGATGGCGCAGGCAGGCGGTCATGGCGCCAATGACGATCGTGGCGAGCGCAGCGGGGTCGATGTCGGCGTGAAAGCTGCCGTCATCGCGCCCTTCGGCGAGCAGCGCAGCGATCTGGCCATTCCAGGTCGCGTGCAGGGGAACGATCTCGGCGGCCACTTCGGCGTCGCGCCGGGCGCGCGCGCCGAGTTCGGCCATCACGACGAGAAGCTGCCGGTCGGTCTCGAAAAGCTCGCGGAAATCGGCGAATTCGAGTTCGAGGCGCGACCTCGCATCCAGCCCCTGGCGCGGGCGGCGCGCGTGCTGAGCCTGGAAATCCTCGCGCAGCGACTGCGCCACGAGGCGGATCAGCGCCTGCTTGGTCGGAACGTGGTAGTGGAGGGTGGCGATGTTGATGCCGACACGATCGGCGATGTCGCGGGTGCGTAGCCCCTCGAAGCCGCGCTCGGCGATGAGCACGCGCGCGGCGTCGGCGATCGCCTTCTGGCGATCCTCCGTGGAGGCGCGGGCCGTATCCTGATCAACCATTCTCAATCAACTGATTGGTTGCAGCCGTATTGTCAAGCCTGAGCATGCGCCGCACCGGTGCTGACCCGTGTGGCTGCACGCCCGATGCCGCTGGCTGGTATGGGCGAGATGGTCGTCGGTTCAGGCCGCGACGCTGGACGCGACCGAGGCTCCGGTGACGATGCTGTTGCGGCCGCGGCTCTTGGCGGCATAGAGCCGCTTGTCGGCCAACTGGAACACCGAGCTGACCGCCAGTCGCGGCGCGAAGGTCGCGCCGCCGATCGACACAGACAGCGCGATAGGCGTTGCGTCGGCGGCGAGGAAACGGAGGCCGGCGACTTCGGCGCGGATCGCTTCGGCGACCGCCACGTCCGACCGCGCGTGACCGGCGGGGATGCAGACGGCGAACTCCTCACCGCCGATGCGCCCCGCGACGAGGTGCGCCCCCGCCGCCCGCGAGATGGCCGTGGCGATGGCCACCAGGGCTGCGTCTCCGACGGTGTGGCCGTGCGTGTCGTTGATCGCCTTGAAGTGATCCGCGTCGATGATGAGGAGATGACAGGCCTCGCCGTCGCGGTGGGCGCCCTCGACAGCCTGGAAGAAGCTTTCACGGTTGAGAAGGCCGGTCATGGCATCCCGGCTCGCCCGCATGGCCAGCCTTGCATGCGCATCGGCAAGCGACCGGTGCGCCGCAGCGAGGTCGTCATGCGCCTGCGCCAGCTGGTCGTGAAGATGCGTCAGGTTCCGCTTCTGCCAGTAATTGTAGGCACTGACCGGCCAGGCGACGAAAAGCGGGCACAGGAAGCTCAGGAGAAGCGCGTTTCCCTCGAGGACCTGGCCCTGGAGCCCCATCGCGACCGCCGCCACGGCGACGGAGGCGACCATCGCCGCGAACGTGACCATGCCGGACTTGAGAACCACTGAGCGCATCGACCTTCCCCTTACGTCAGCAGGTAGCGCAGGATGGCTTAACAAGCGGATACCGCCTGTGCTCAATGAAGGATGAACGGCGCGTTCGCGCCGGTGACGAGCACTGCCCGATGGTCAACCGGGTGCGGAGCGTGCCATAAGGACGCCATGACGAATCGACCAGATCCGGCGCGGTTTTCGGGCATCGACGAATGGGTGTTCGACCTCGACAACACGCTCTATCCGCACCATTCCAATCTCTTCGCGCAGATCGACGTGAAGATGACCGCCTATGTGTCGGAGCTGCTCCAGCTGCCGAACGACGAGGCGCGCGTCCTCCAGAAGGAACTCTACAAAGAGTTCGGCACGACGCTCAACGGACTGATGCACCGGCACGGCATCGATCCGGACGACTTCCTGCAGAAGGTGCACGACATCGACTATTCCTGGGTGGCACCGGATCCGGCGCTCGGTGACGAGATCAAGGCGCTGCCGGGCCGAAAGTTCATCTTCACCAATGGCGACCGCGGCCATGCGGAGCGCACCGCGCGGCAGCTCGGCATCCTCGATCATTTCGACGACATCTTCGACATCGTCGCGGCCGGCCTCGTGCCGAAGCCGGCGCGCGAGACCTACGACAAGTTCGCGTCGCTGCACCGGGTGACAGGTCCGAATGCCGCGATGTTCGAGGATCTGGCTCGCAATCTGGCCGTGCCGAAGGCCCTGGGCATGACCACCGTGCTCATCGTGCCGCGCAATTTCGAGCCGACCTTCTCGGAAATCTGGGAAAGCGACCCGGACCAGGCCGACGACGTCGACTTCGTCACCGACGACCTCGCCGGATTCCTGCGCGAGATCAATGGCGCGAGAACGGTCGCCGCCTGAACCTCTGCCTCCGCCAGGCGGGCGCGCAGGGCGCCTCTTCGAACTCCCCTGTCAATCCGCCAAACCCGCGCGGCGCATATCATTTTTGAACGCCGCCTCACGCGAAGCTTACTAGAAGCGACGCATCCGATCCGTTGCGGAGAGGAGCCTTTTCCGGGCGGAGGCGACATGGACAGTGAAATTCCCGCACCGCTTCTCGCGGTGCTGGAGCGCAGGGAGATGCTGACGCAACCGGTGCGTGCCGCGCTGGGCTCGCTGCCCTGGCGCCTGCAGGTCGTGGGCGACGGACGCGAGATCATCCCAGAAGGCTTCAGGCCGACAGAGGTGTGTCTGCTGCTCGACGGCATGGCTGCCGACATGCGCTACCTTGCCAGCGGCGACCGGCAGATCACGACGTTGCATGTGCCCGGCGACTTCGTCGATCTGCACGGCCTGTTCGTGAAGGTTCTCGATCACGGCGTGCTGGCGCTGACCGACTGCCAGATCGCCGTGGTCAGACACGAGGATGTCCGCCGCGCCATGCTCGACGATCCCGCGATCGCGGACCTGGTCAGTACCATGATCGCGCGCGGCGCGGCCATCCAGCGCACCTGGATCGTGTGCATGGGGCGCAAGGACCCGGTCCGACGTATCGGGCATCTCGTCTGCGAGATGAGCGCGCGTGTCCTGGCGCCACGCCACGGCCAGGGCCATCGTTTCGAGTTTCCGATCACCCAGGCGGAACTTGCCGACCTCGCCGGGCTGTCGGTGGTGCACACCAACCGGGCCTTGCAGGAGTTGCGCGCGACCGGCCTCGTCGCCTGGCAGGGCGCGAACGTTGTCATCCACAACTGGACGTCGCTCGCCACCTTCGCCGGCTTCGACCCCACCTATCTCGGTCTGGTCCAGGACGCCGGCTGACCCGGCCTTCTTCTCACAACTCGTAGAAGCGCTGGATGCAGTCCCAGGCCTCGGCGGCCGTGTCGGCATATTCGATGATGTGCTGGTCGCCCGGCGAGATCGTGCCCTGCTCGGCCAGGAAGTCGATGTCGATGGCGCGTTCCCAGAACGACCGGCCGAACAGGATCACCGGCACGCGCTCCATGCGGCCGGTCTGGATCAGCGTCAAGGTCTCGAACAGTTCGTCCATCGTGCCGAAGCCGCCCGGAAAGATGGCCACGGCCTTGGCCCGCATGATGAAGTGCATCTTGCGGACGGCGAAATAATGGAAATTGAAGCACAGCTCGGGCGTCACGTAGAGGTTTGGCGCCTGCTCGTGCGCCAGCACGATGTTGAGGCCGATCGAAGGGGCACCGACATCGGCCGCGCCCCGGTTTCCCGCTTCCATCACGCCCGGGCCGCCGCCGGTCACGATCACGAATTCGCGGTAGAGCGAGGCGGCCGAATGTTCCGAGCACAGCCGGGCGAAGGCGCGCGCCTCCTCGTAGTACTTGCTGTTGGCCTCGAGATTCTTCTGCTGCGTCTCGTTCTTGGCCGCCCAGGCCTCGCCGCCCGGCTCGGGAATGCGCGCGCCGCCGAACAGGATCACCGTCGAGCGGATGCCGCGCTCCGACAGGATCATCTCCGGTTTCAGCAGCTCGAGCTGGAGCCGCACGCCGCGCAGGTCGCGCTGGGTCAGGAAGTCCGGGTCGTCCCAGGCAAGCCTGTAGGCGGGCGATTGCGTCTGCGGCGTCTGCGGCACGCTGCGCGCCCGCTGCAGATCCTGGTCCGAGTGCGGCAGCGGCGTCCAGCCGTCATTGGTCTTGTCTTGCATGTCGATCCTGTCCCGAACCCACCTTTAAAGCGCCGTCCCGGGCGCCGTCGCGATTGACCCCCCATGGAGCATGACATAGGTTCCGCGCGACTTTCCGACAGCCTATGGCCTCGCCCCTTAACAGCACGTGTAACGGAGCCACCGCATGCCCAAGCAGGATCTCGCCGCCCTCGAACGCATCATCGAGACGGCTTTCGAGGAGCGCGATGGCGTCAACACCGGCACGCGCGGCGAGGTTCGCGAAGCCGTGGAAGCGTCGCTGCAACTGCTCGATCGCGGCGAGGCGCGTGTCGCCGAACGCGGCGAGGACGGCAGCTGGCGCGTCAACCAGTGGCTGAAGAAGGCGGTGTTGCTGTCCTTCCGCCTCAATCCGATGGAAATCATCAAGGGCGGACCGGGCGATGCGGTCTGGTGGGACAAGGTGGCGTCCAAGTTCGACGGCTGGAGCACCAACGAGTTCGAGAAGGCCGGCTTCCGCGCGGTGCCGAGCTGCGTGGTGCGCCGTTCCGCGCATATCGGAAAGGGCGTGATCCTGATGCCGTCCTTCGTCAATCTCGGCGCCTATGTCGACGAGGGCACCATGGTCGACACCTGGGCGACCGTCGGCTCCTGCGCGCAGATCGGCAAGAACGTGCACCTGTCGGGCGGCGTGGGCATCGGCGGCGTTCTGGAGCCGATGCAGGCCGGCCCCACAATCATCGAGGACAATTGCTTCATCGGCGCCCGCTCCGAGGTCGTGGAGGGCTGCATCGTGCGCGAAGGCGCGGTGCTGGGCATGGGCGTGTTCATCGGCAAGTCGACCAAGATCGTCGACCGCGAGACCGGCGAGATCATGTATGGCGAAGTTCCGCCCTATTCGGTCGTCGTTGCCGGCACGATGCCCGGCAAGGCCCTGCCCAATGGCCAGCCGGGCCCGAGCCTCTACTGCGCCGTCATCGTCAAGCGGGTGGACGAGAAGACCCGCTCCAAGACTTCGATCAACGAGCTGCTGCGCGACTGAGCGGCGGCTCCCTCTCAAAGACAAGGGCGGGCATCGCTTGCCGGATCTCGGAATGTTCACCTGGTTCTTCTTCAGCTACTCCGGGCGCGTGGGGCGACAGTCCTACGCACTCGGCGGCATCCTGCTGTACATGGCGCGGCTGTTTCCCGTCTATCAGATGCTGAGGGCCACGGACGAAGCCGGCCAGTCCTTCTGGAGTGGCATCTTCCTCATCGTCATCTTCGCGACGCTGGTCTGCCACATGGCGCTGTCGGCCAAGCGGCTGCACGACATCGGCCGCTCGGGCTGGTTTGCCGTGTTCTTCGTCATCGGCGATATCCTGATGTTCCTGTTCCTGTGCTTCCCGCCCGGGACGCCCGGCCCGAACCGGTATGGCTCGCAGCCGGATTCGCCACGCTGAGCCGCCTGACGTCGGTTCGGCCTGCCGATCGTGGCAGCGCGGCCGACACGCAGGGAGCGCACCTGGTTCAAGCCAGATCCGCGTGAACGAAATCCGGACCGCCATCGAGCATCGGAACGTCGGCAACCCTTGCACAGGCGCAGGAGAAGCAGCGCCGAAACCGAACTGCGCGGGGTGACCGCGACCCTTGCCGAAGCAGCCATCGCGACGACGGAGAGTTCGCTGATCCGGTGTGATGGCCGGGTTGGCTGCACCGCCAGTTGGACACAGTGCAGATCGACGGATGGAGGCAAGCGACCGGATCGGGCAACGTCCGCTCCTCCCACCGTGACACGCGCTCGCGTTTCCAGTATCGCTGCCGCCATGAGCATGCCCACCGATCCCGTCGCCAATCTCGCTGCCCTGATCCGCTGCCCGTCGGTGACGCCCGCCGAGGGCGGGGCCTTGACGACGCTGGAGGCGATGGTGCGGCCGCTGGGATTTTCGGTCGAGCGGCCGATGTTTTCGGATGACGGCACGCCGGACGTCGAGAACCTCTATGCGAGGCTCTCCGGCAACGGGCCGCACCTGATGTTCGCCGGCCACACCGACGTGGTGCCGGTCGGCGACGAGGCTGCCTGGACGCACCCGCCTTTCGGCGCCGAGATCGCCGACGGTTTCCTGTTCGGGCGCGGCGCTGTGGACATGAAGGGCGGCATCGCCTGTTTCGTGGCGGCAGTGGCCCGGCACATCGAGACGACGGGCCGGCCGGCGGGTTCGATCTCGCTCCTGATCACCGGCGACGAGGAAGGCCCGGCGATCAATGGTACGACACGGCTGCTGGATTGGGCGGCCGCGAAAGGGGAAACCTGGGACGCGGCGCTGGTGGGCGAACCGACCAATCCGGACGCGCTCGGCGACATGATCAAGATCGGCCGGCGCGGCTCGGTCTCAGGCACGGTGACGGTGCATGGCCGGCAGGGACACGTCGCCTACCCGCATCTCGCCGACAACCCGGTGCGCGGCATCGTCATGCTGGCCGAGGCTCTGATGAACCCGGCCTTCGACGAGGGCAGCGACGACTTCCAGCCGACCAATCTCGAGGTCACCACGATCGACGTCGGCAATGCGGCCGGCAACGTCATCCCGGCACGGGCGACGCTGACCTTCAACGTCCGCTTCAACGATCGCTGGACGGTCGAGACGATCCAGGCCGAGATCCATAACCGCCTGGACAAAGCGGCCGCACGGCTCCGGCTGCGGCCCGGCCGCAAGGAGCCCGTGGCCTATGACATCCACTGGGGCGTGCGGCCGAGCCATGTGTTCCTCACCCGCGACGACAGGCTGATCGGGACGCTTACCTCGTCGGTGGAGGCGGTGACCGGACGCCGGCCAGGCCTGTCGACGTCCGGCGGGACGTCGGATGCCCGGTTCATCAAGGATTTCTGTCCGGTCGTCGAGTTCGGCCTGGTGGGCCAGACCATGCACATGGTGGACGAGCGCGTGGCGCTTGCCGACCTCGAGACGCTGACGGCCATCTACCAGCGGTTTCTCGCAGACTGGTTCTCGGGGAACTGAGCCATGCCGCCCGCCGAGCAGATCCACGTCCAGTTGACCGGTGCCTGGCGCATGATGCTCGGCCGCGCCGACGGGTTGCGCATGCTCGACCTGTCGGCCGACGGCTTCTGGTCATCGTTCTTCGCGATCGTGGTCGCGCTGCCGGCGCTGTTTGCGGGCTGGGTGTCCGTCGCCAACGAGATGGCCGTGCTCGATCCGCAAGGGGCGGGACGGCTTTCTCTCATCGTGCGGCTGGCCATCATCGATCTTTCGTCCTGGGTCCTGCCGCTCGTGGCGCTTGCACTGGTCGCCCCGCGGGCGGGGATCGGCGACCGGTTCGTCCACTATGTCGTGGCGTCCAACTGGGCGACGGCGATCGTCGTCTGGATCATGCTGCCGCCAGCCATGCTGCGCTTCTTCATGACGGACGCGGCCGACCTGGCGGCGCTGATCTCGCTCGGGCTCTTCATCCTGACGCTGGTGTTTTCCTGGCGGCTGACCAACATCGCCATCGGCAAGGGGCCGGCGGTCGCCACCGGGGTCTTCGTCGCCATGGTCGGAATGTCGCTGTTCGTGCTGTTCGGGATGCAGGATCTGCTGGGGCTGGCGGGATAGGTGAGTTGGCGAATGGCGAATGGCGAATAGCGAATAGAAATTGGTCTCTGTCATTGGATTTTGTAGACGTCAAAAAGTAGATAATTTATCCTAATCACTAATCACTAATCACTAATCACTAATCACTAATCACTAATCACTATTCGCCACTCGCTATTCGCTACCATACTCCACCGCTACCAGATAAAGCCCATCCGGCGGCGCGACCGGGCCGCAAGCGCGGCGGTCGCGGGCGTCGAGCGCGGCGCGCATGTCGGCCGGGGTCCAGGCGCCCTCGCCGACGCGTTTCAGGGAACCGACCATCGAGCGCACCTGGTTGTGCAGGAAGGATCGCGCCGAGGCACGGATCTCGATGATGTCGCCTGTCTGCTCGACGTCGAAACGGTCGAGCGTGCGCAGCGGGCTGTTGGCCTGGCACTGGACGGAACGGAAGGTGGTGAAGTCGTGCCGGCCCAGCAGCAGCCGGGCCGCCGCCTGCATGGCTGCCGCGTCGAGCCGCCTGGAAACCCACCAGGCATGGCCGCGCTCCAGTGCCAACGGTGCGCGACGATTGACGACGCGGTAGAGATAATGCCGCGCGGTGGCCGAGAAGCGGGCGTCGAAGTCGTCGGCCGCCTGCGCCGCAAGGGTGATCGCCACGCGCTCGCCGGCCAACTGCAGATGGGCGTTGATCGCGTCGCGCACCGTGTCGTCCGGCCAGTCCTTCGACAGGTCGACATGCGCCACCTGCCCCGTTGCATGGACGCCGGCATCGGTGCGGCCGGCGCCGCGCAGCGTCACCGTCTCGCGGCAGAAAGCGAGGATGGCCTGCTCGATCGCCGCCTGCACGGTATGCTGGCCGGACTGACGCTGCCAGCCGGCATAGGCGCCGCCGTCATACTCGATGTCGAGCCGGTAGCGCGGCATCAGATCGCATCGAAGGCGCGGGCGTAGACGATCCGGCCGGATTGGGGCGCCTCTTCGAAGGCGATGGCCTGCAATGCGTCGCCCTGCCAAGTGCATTCGAAGCCCGCGGCGCGATCATGGGTATAGCCGAAGCGGGCGTAGTAGGCGGGGTCGCCAAGCACCACCGACAGGCTCTCGCCCTGCGCCATCAACCGCAGGTGCCCCTCGCGAACCAGTTCCGTGCCAATGCCCACCTGCTGGTGTGCCGGGTCGACGGCCAGCGGCGCGAGTGAGACCGCCGGCGTCGACCACGCGCCGGTCACCACCTGGAGCCGCGAGAACAGCACGTGACCAAGAATCTCGCCGTGGCGCTCGGCGACCAGTTCCAGCACCACGTCGCCGTCGGCGACCAGCCTTTCGGCGAGGTTTGCCTCGTCGGGCCGCCCGAAGGCGCGTTCCTCGACGCCGCGGATCGCGGCGCGATCCTCCGGCTTGGCCGGTCGGATGATGAAGGCGCTCATGTCAGACGGTCTCCCGGAACCAGCTTGGCGCCGCGCAGGAACTCCACCGCAGCGAGCGGCTTGCCGCCCGCCCGCTGGACTTCGACGAGGCGCACGGCACCCTCGCCGCAGGCCACCGTCAAATGGCCGTCGAGAATGGCGCCCGGCGCGCCGGAACCGTCCGCGACGACCGAGCGCAACAGCTTCAGCCGTTCAGTCTTGCCGGCGATCTCGGCCTCGCACCAGGCGCCCGGAAAGGGAGAGAGGCCGCGGATGCGGCGATCGACCTTTGCGGCTGGACACGACCAGTCGATACGGGTCTCGGCCTTGTCGATCTTGCGGGCGTAGGTCACGCCCTCGCCGGGTTGGGGCGCGAGCGTCAGCGTTCCGGCCTCGATGGCGGCCAATGCCTCGACCATCAGGTCGGCGCCCGCCTGCATCAGCGTATCGTGGAGTTCACCGGCCGTCATCTCAGGCAGGATCGGAACCGAGCGGTTCATGGCGACCGGGCCTGTGTCGAGGCCTTCTTCCATCTTCATGATCATCATCGCGGTGGCCGCGTCGCCTTCCATGATGGCGCGCTGGATCGGCGCCGCACCGCGCCAGCGCGGCAGCGCGGACGCATGGCCGTTGAAGCAGCCGAGACGCGGCGCGTCGAGGATGGGGCTCGGCAGGAGGAGCCCGTAGGCGACGACCACCGCCACGTCGGCCCGTAAAGCGCAGAACGCTTCCTGTTCGGCGTCGCCCCTGAGGGATTTCGGCGTGCGGACCTCGATGCCCAACCGCTCGGCTTCGACGTGGACGGGCGATTTCGTCAGCTCGAGCCCGCGCCGACCTGCCGCGCGAGGCGGCTGGGTGTAGACCGCGACGACCTCATGCCCGGCCTCGACGAGGGCGCGCAGCGTCGGAACGGAAAAGTCTGGCGTGCCCATGAAGACGATGCGAAGCGGCATGGTGGTCCGGCGCGTTGGCGAGCGGGTGAAAGGCCGAGCGCGGGGTGTGCGCTCATGCCCCCGCTTCAAACGGGTTTACGACCGCAAGGTCAAGTCCGTCGGAAACCCTGAGGTGGCGGGTGGCGCGTGGCGCATCGTTCAAAAGGCGGATCGCGGCGATCTTGGCGCCTCCGACACTGATCTCGGCCAATTGCCGAGTATCCATGATACCAGCGAACGCCGGCCCGGAAATCATGCGCCGCGCGCGCCGGATCACCCCAAGAGCTTGCCCGGCGGATTGTCCTTGGCGAGCTTCTTGAACTTGCGCACCACCATGTCCCGCTTCAGCCGGGAGATGTGGTCGATGAAAAGCACGCCGTTCAGATGGTCGATTTCGTGCTGCAGGCAGGTCGCCATCAGCCCGTCCGCGTCCATCTCCCTCTTCGTGCCTTCGCCATCGAGATAGCTCAGCCGGATCGCTGCTGGCCGCTCGACCTCGGCGTAGTATTCGGGGATCGAAAGGCAGCCTTCCTCGTGCACGTTGCGCGCGTCGGAGACCGACAGGATCTGCGGATTGATGAAGACGTGCGGCGCGCGTTCCTCGTCCTCCTTGGAGAGATCGATGACAAGCATGCGCAGTGGAACGCCGACCTGAATCGCCGCCAGGCCGATGCCGGGGGCATCGTACATCGTTTCCAGCATGTCGGCCGCCAAGCGGCCGATGTCGGGATCGACCCGTTCGACGGGCTTGGAGACCTCGCGCAGGATCGGGTCGGGCAGGATGACGAGCGGCTTTATCGGCATGGTCTTCAGGTAATCGCTGCTCGGGAGAGCGTCAACTGGGATGAGCAACTTGTTCACGGTTTGGTCTTATGGTCGGCTTCCGAATCGGATAGGCTCGATCAATGAACGATCTGCTCACGCTTCTCTCGGCGCCGCTCGGCCAGCTCGGGGCGACGACCATCACGCTGGGGCACGCGCTGGCGGGGATCGGCGCAGTCGTTTTGCTTCTGTTCATATGGCTGGCTCTCGGCCTGCGGCGGATGGGGCGGGCGCGGACGGACGCAGCCGAAGACGCGGCGCATGCGGCGCGCGAGGCCCAGGCGCGCCTGGTCGAGCTGACGCGGGTCCAGTCCGAGATGCAGGGCCGAATGGCGACCATCGCGGAGGTGTTCGGCTCGCGGCAGAACGAATTGAACAAGGCGATCTCGGAGCGACTCGACGCGATGACCGGGCGCCTCGGCCAGACCATGACCGAGCAGACGAAGTCCACGCATGAGAGCCTGGCGAAGCTGCAGGAGCGGCTCGCGGTCATCGACACGGCGCAAGGCAACATCCAGACGCTCGCCGGCCAGGTGGTGCAGTTGCAGCATATCCTGTCCAACAAACAGACGCGCGGCGCCTTTGGCCAGTCGCGCATGGAAGCGATCGTCGCCGATGGGTTGCCATCGGGCGCCTACGAGTTTCAGGCGACGCTGTCGAACGGCAACCGGCCCGATTGCCTGGTGCGCATGCCCAACGGAGCGCCAGCGCTGGTCGTCGACGCAAAATTCCCGCTCGAAGCCTGGAACGCCATTCGTGCCGCAGCCGAAAGCGAGGGACCGGAAGGGCAGAAGACGGCCGCACAGGCCTTTCGCCGCGACATCGAGGTTCACATCAAGGCGATCGCCGAGAAGTACCTGATCAACGGGGAGACGCAGGAGACGGCCTTCATGTTCGTGCCGTCGGAATCGATCTTCGCCGAAATCCACGAGAACTTCGAAGCGCTGGTGCAGCGCGCCCACCGCGCCCGCATCGTCATCGTCTCGCCCTCGCTGCTGATGCTGTCGATCCAGGTGATCCAGTCCGTGCTGAAGGACGCGCGGATGCGCGAACAGGCGCACCTGATCCAGGGCGAGGTGATCCGTCTGATGGAGGACGTGGGCCGGCTCGACGAGCGGGTGCGCAAGCTCCAGGGCCATTTCGCGATGACGCAGCGCGACGTCGAGCAGATCCTGACGTCGACCGAGAAGGTGACGAAGCGCGGCCAGAGGATCGAAGCGCTGGAGTTTGGGATGGAACAGGCTGGCGGCATCAGCGCCGACGCCGAGACCACGCCGCAGGAGGTCCGTTCGCCGACCGGCTCGCTGCGGCTGCGGGTCGTCGACGGCGACGACTGAAAAGAAAGTCAGGCGACTTTCACGTCGGTTTGGGGCGTTTGGCCCGGTGAGTGCACCATGATGCGGTTGCGGCCTGCGTGCTTGGCCTCGTAGAGCGCCACGTCGGCCCTGGCTGTGGCGGTCGACAGCGTGTCGTCGGCGGAGGCGAGATAGCCTCCGATGGACGTGGTAACGCGGATTTCGGTCCCGTCCGACAGCCTGATGCCCGAGCCGCGCAGCGCGTCGAGCAGGCGCCGGCCGGCCCGCATCAGGTCGCCGGCGTCGCCGCGCACGAGCACCATGAACTCGTCACCGCCCCAGCGGGCGCAGTGGTCGCGCTCCTCCACCACGTCACGGATGCGCCTTGCAACTTCGAGGATGACCTCGTCTCCGGCCATGTGGCCGCGCGAATCATTGATCGACTTGAAGAGATCCACATCCAGCAGGAGCAGGCCGACCGTCTCGCCGACCTCCCGCGCAGCGGCGATTTCCATGTCGAATGTCGCAGTGAAGCCGCGCCGATTGGCGATCCCCGTCATGGAATCGAGAAAGGCCAACCGTTCGAGTTCGTCCGTACGCTGGCGAACCGTATCCTCGAGCCGCTCGGTGTTTTCGTGCACCGCCCTGGCCATGCGATCGAGGGCGGTGGTCAAGCGGCCAATCTCGTCATCGTCATGCGAGGCCAGAGGCTGCCCATACTTGCCTTCCTCGATACGGCGCAACGCGCCCTCCGTCTGGGCGATGCGGTCCAGCACGCTGTGCTTGAAGAACACGGTGATCAGCAAGGCCGCGACGATGATCGCGGAGGCGAGAAGTGCGCCGAGCGGCGCGAACAGCCCCCGTCCGACGATGGCGTCGACGTCCATGACGGAGACGTTGAACCAGCCGAGACTGTCGAGATGGCCCACGCCCACCAGCATCGGACGGCCACCCATGTCGAGAACAGCGGTCGCGGCATCCGTGCGACCAGCGCGCAGATCGGCCATCATCGAGGCCAATAGGCCGCGATGCTCGGCCTTGTCGACGAGCTGGAAGACGGTGTTTCGCTCGGCCTCCTCCTTGGTGAGGCTCGCGAAATCGATCTTGCCGCGGTCGGCGATCGCCTGGATCGCGCCGGAGCCATCCACGAACAGCGTCTCGACGCCCTTTTGACCGGTGTTGACCACGTCGGCGACGAAGGCCGATAGATCGAGCCCGGTACCGATGACCGCGATGGGCTGGCCCTTCTGCTCCACGACGCAGTTGATCCAGACCTTCGTGACGGCCAGCGCGCGATCGTTGTTGACGTTCAGCCTGCACCCGCCGCCAAGGGCCAGGGTCTTGTAGAACCAGTCGTCGGAAGGCACCTCGCGAGACACCACGTATCGCGGGCGGTTCGGATCGGTGCCAGCGTTTCCGTCGCCGAAATAGTAGTGGCCCGATCCGGCGATGACGAGAAAGTAGCTGCGGTCGGCAAAGGCCGTGCGGAAATGTTCGAGCGCATCCAGCCCGCGGGCCTTCTTGGCCGCGTGCTCTTCGTCCAGCGCCCAATCGCGGATGGTCGGCGAACGCGCCAGCGTTTCGGCGAGCGCCACTTCGCGCGCGAGGGGCCCGAGGCCGCGATAGCGGTCGTAGAGCACCTGCCGTTCGGCGAACAGGGTCGAAAGGCGGCCGCTGGTCGTGTCCACGATCCAGACGAACGCCCCGAAAGCCGGCAGGGCCACGCCCACGAACAACGCAAGCGTAAGCGTCAGCACGCGCAGACGCAGGCTGCGCGAAAACGCGGCTCGCAGTCTGGTCACGCGTCGTTCGAGAAAGGACATGTTGAGCGCACTGCTTCCAAACGTTTCGGCCGGCTCGTTCTCGGCGCAAAGCTATCGGGCATGGGTGTACGCGGCGTTAAGCGGACGACCGGAGAAGCACTGTTCACCGTCAGACACTCGCGCACGTTGCGGCCCCGGCCTATCTTGGGGCCAACGAAACAGGAGACGGCAATGGAACTCGGCCTCTACACGTTCGGCGACGTCGGCACCGACCCGGTCTCGGGACGCAGGACCGATCCGGCCGAGCGACTGAAGAACCTGCTCGAGGAGATCGAGCTCGCCGACCAGCTTGGCCTCGATGTGTTCGCGCTCGGCGAGCACCATCGCCCCGACTATGTCGTCTCCTCGCCCGCCACCGTGCTGGCCGCCGCCGCCGCGCGCACCAAGTCGATCCGGCTGTCGAGCAGCGTGACCGTCTTGTCATCGGAAGACCCGGTCCGCGTGTTCCAGCAATACGCAACGCTCGACCTGATCTCGCAGGGCCGCGCGGAGATGATGGCGGGCCGGGGATCGTTCATCGAATCCTTCCCGCTGTTCGGCTACGACCTCAAGGACTACGACACGCTTTTCGCCGAGAAGCTGGAAATGCTGATCGCCTTGCGCAAGGACGAGCGGATTTCCTGGCCGGGCGGCAAGCACACGCCGCGGATCGACGACCGGGGTGTCTATCCGCGGCCGCTGCAGGATCCGCTGCCGTTGTGGATCGCCATCGGCGGCACGCCGCAATCGGCGGCGCGCGCCGGCATGTACGGGCTGCCGCTGGCGCTGGCCATCATCGGCGGCGAGCCGGCCCGATTCGCGACCTTCTTCGACATCTACCGGAAGGCCGCGCGGCAGTTCGGCCACGACCCCGACACGCTGGCCACCAGCATCAACGTGCACGGCTTCGTTGGCGAAACGACGCAGGAGGCGGCCGACACCTTCTATCCGCCGGTGACCGACGTGATGAACCGGATCGGCCGCGAGCGCGGCTGGGGGCCGAGCGGCCGGCGCGAGTTCGATGCCTCGCGTAGCCCGCGCGGCGCGCTCTTCGTCGGCAGTCCCGCCGAGGTGACCGACAAGATCCTCGCCAACCACGAGATCTTCGGCAACACGCGCTTCCTGATCCAGATGGCGATCGGCGTCATGCCGCACGCCACGCTGATGAAGGCCATCGAACTCTTCGGCACGAAGGTGGCGCCGGCCGTGCGCAAGGCCGTTGCGCAGAAGACGGGCGCGTCGGCCTAGGACGGGCAACGTTCCGCGCCGGTGTTTTCGCCACGATTTGTACGCTAGACAGGCACCATGTCGAAGCGATTCGCCGGTCCCGAGATCGAACGCCTGATCCAGCTGCTCGCCAAGGTGCCGGGGCTCGGCCCCCGGTCTGCACGGCGAGCGGCGCTGCACCTGATCAAGAAGAAGGAGCAGCTGCTCGGCCCGCTGACGGTCGCCATGGGCGACGCGCTGGACAAGGTGCGCATCTGCTCGACCTGTGGCAATGTCGACACGACCGATCCCTGCACCATCTGCACCGATCCACGCCGCGACGACACGACGATCATCGTGGTCGAGGACGTCTCCGACCTGTGGGCGCTGGAGCGGACCGGGGCGATGAACGCGCGCTACCACGTGCTCGGCGGCACGCTGTCGCCGCTCGACGGTGTCGGGCCGGACGACCTGAACATCCGCAGCCTGGTCGACCGCGTGGCCAAGGGCGGGGTGAGCGAACTCATTCTCGCCGTCAACGCCACCGTGGAAGGCCAGACCACCGCGCACTACATCACCGACCAGCTCGACGGGCTGGGGGTGAAGGTGACGCGGCTCGCGCATGGCGTGCCCGTGGGCGGCGAACTCGACTATCTGGATGAAGGAACCCTGTCGGCGGCGCTGAAGGCGCGGACCGCGTTTTGAGGAGGAATGGCTCGATGCGGATCACTTCGTCGCGCTTCGCACGAGCCTTCGCCGCAGGAGCGCTGTTGCTGGCGGCGCTCGCCCCTCTGCCCGCGGCCGGACAATCCATCGACCGGCAGTTCCGCGCCTGGCTCGACGCCGACCTTTGGCCGGCTGCGCAGTCGAACGGCGTGTCGCGCGCGACCTTCGACGAGGCGTTCAGGGGTGTCAGCCCGAACCTGAAACTGCCGGACCTGGTGCTGCCCGGGCAGAAGCCGCAGACCCCGAAGACGCAGCACCAGGCCGAGTTCGGGTCGCCGGGGAACTATTTCGCTGAGAACACCGTGCGCGGCGTCAGCGCCGGCGGGCGGGCCCGCGCCGGGGCTCACGCCCGGACGCTCTCGGCGATCGAGGCGGCAACCGGCGTGCCGCCCGGCATCGTGCTCGCCATCTGGGGACGCGAATCCGGTTTCGGCCGCGCCAGGATTTCCTACGATGCCTTCGAGGTGCTGGGCACCAAGGCCTTTCTCGCCACCCGCAAGGCCATGTTCCGCGAGGAGGTGCTGGCCGCGCTGGTGATGGCCGAGCGGGGACGGATCCCGCCGCGCTCGATGAAATCCTCCTGGGCCGGCGCGCTCGGTCAGCCGCAGTTCATGCCGAGCAACTACCTGAAATACGCCGTCGATGGCGACGGCGACGGGCGCGCCGATATCTGGACCTCGGAGGCGGACACGCTGGCCTCGATCGGCAACTACCTGAAGGCGCATGGCTGGGTGCGCGGCCGCGACTGGGGTTTCGAAGTGACGGTGCCGGCCGCCGTGTCCTGCGCGCTGGAAGGCCCCGACCGCGGCAAGCCGATCGCCGACTGGGCGCGGATGGGCATCGAGCGCGTCGGCGGCCGTCCGTTTCCGGCGCACGAGCTGAAGGGCGAGGGTTACCTGATGATGCCGGCCGGCCGCAATGGCCCCGCCTTCCTCGTAACGCCGAACTTCTACGTGCTGAAGGACTATAACGAGAGCGACCTCTACGCGCTGTTCGTCGGACATGCCGGCGACCGCATCCAGTATGGCGACAGGACGTTCTCGAACGGCTGGGGCGCCGTGACCAAGCTCTACCGCTCCGACATCGCCGCCATGCAGCGAGGGCTGGAAAAGCTCGGCTACGACGTCGGCGGCGCTGACGGGTTGCCCGGCTTTCGCACGCGCCGCTCGATCGGCGACTGGCAGGCCCGGAACGGTCTGGCGCCGACCTGCTTCCCCGACCAGACGCTGGTGAACCGGCTGCGTTAGAATCCGGCGCTACGACTCGCCCTGGCCGAATCCCAACTCCGCAAACCGCGCGTCGAAGCGGTCCGGCTCCGGCACGTCGATGCCGAAATCGGCGGCGAGCGTCGCGCGCAGGTCGGCGGCGGTGGCGAAATGCACATGCCTTGACGCGCCACCCGTCTCGTGAACGATCAACCGGTCGTTCTTCAGCGCCAGCCGACCCTGCGGAAGCGCCCGAGCGGCCATGATCGTCGTCACGAACTGCGAGGCGGGCCATGTCGAGACGAAATGGCTCGAAACCAGATAGTCGACCTCGAAATGCTCCGTCAGGTCGAAGCGGAAGACGGTGCGCCACTCGCCGCCGATCTCGACCTGAAGGCGATGGTGGTCATCGGTCTCGATCAGGCGACAGGGCTCGTGCGGCGTCCGTTGCACCATGCCCGCCGCCAGACGCAGCGGCGCGGTCTGCGTGACGCCGCCAAAGCCGACATCGGCAAGCCAGGTCGAACCGTCGAGCTCGACGCGCAGCAGCATGTGGCTGCGCGGATTGAGCGTGTCGTCCGGCTGGTTCCACAAGACCCGGGCAGCAAGGCCGCTGACCTGAAAGCCGAGCGACGCCAGCACCTTCCAGAACAGCGTGTTCTGCTCGAAGCAGTAGCCGCCGCGCCGCGCATGGACGAGCTTTTCCTCCAGTGACGGCAGATCGAGGCGAACCGGGCGGCCGAGGAAGGAATCGAGGTTCTCGAAGGCGATCGCCCGTGGATGGAGGAGGTGCAGTTCCTGCAGCACGCCAAGCGTGGCCGTGCGCGGGCCGCAATAGCCGATCCGCGCGAAATAGGCATCGAGATCAGGTCCGTCGTCCGTCTGGCGCATCGTCGCATTCCTCCGCGCCGACGCACTAGAGGGAATTTGGGCGGGACGGAAGTCCCGTGCGCCTATTCGGCGGTCTCGCGCGCGTCCTGCGCGCCGAGGAAGTTGCCGATCGAGCTCAGCCCCTCGAAATGGTCGCAGAACACCTTGGCGATGACGAGGATCGGCACGGCGAGAAGCGCACCGGCGAAGCCCCAGAGCCACGACCAGAAGGCGATGGCGATGAAGATGGCCACGGCGTTCAGCTCGAGCCGCCTGCCGAGAATGAGCGGCGTGATGAACTGGCCCTCGAGCACCGTGAACCCGACATAGAGCAGCGGCGCGAGCGCGGCGGCGGAGAGCGTGTCGAAGGTGACGATCGAGATCACGCTGACCAGAACGATGCCGATGAGACTGCCCACATAGGGCAGGAAATTCAAAAGCGCTGCGGCCACGCCCCACAGGAGCGCATTGGGCAGGCCGAGCAGCCAGCAGGACATTCCGACGGCGAAGCCGAGACCCGCATTGATCAGCGCGACCGTGAGCAGGTAGCGGGAGATCTCGCGCTCGACGTCGTAGACGATCCGCAGCGCCCGCTTCTTGTCGCTCATCAGATCGAACGTCTGCACCAGCTTTTCGTAGAACATGCTGCCCGATGCGAGCAGGAACAAGGACAGGACCAGCATGATGGCAACCGTGGTACCGACGGACAGGAGGTTGCCGGCCGCGCGCGAAACGATCCCCGGCTGTGCGATCACCACCTTCTGCACGTCCGGCTCGCTGGCGGACTCGGTCACGCTTTCGATCTGGTCGCCGGCCTGCATGATGCGCGACAGCGGCCCCTCGATTTCCGCCAGCCGGTTCTGAAGCTGACGGCCGATGTTGGGTGCATCCTCGACCAGCGCCACCACCGGCCCGCTGAGCACGAAGCCGATGACGGCAACCCCGCAGAAGGAGAGGAACACCAGAAGCGTCGCCGATAGCGGCGCCGGAATGCCGCGCCAGGCCAGCGATCGCACGATGGGCGACAAAGTCAGCGCCAGCATGAAGGCAAGCACCACCGGCAGGAAGAAATCCTTGGCGAAGTACAGGGCGTAGACGAGGAGAATGAGGAATATGCCGAGCAGCACGCCAAACAGGCTGCGGCTTGGCCTCACGACAGGCGTCGGTTCCGGTGTTTCGTCTGGCGATGGCGACATGTTTCCCCCGGCCCGCGCACAACGGGGCGGAACGACTTCAAACGGGCAAGGCGCGGAAAGGTTCCGGCATCCGGCTTGCGACCCTGCGGGAGCCGAAACCAATTCGCCATTCGAGCATTTCGCCGATATACGTCGCTGGCGGGCACAGGCCCAGGGGAGGACATCATGGTGAATTCACCGGTTGCAGGCGTCGCCGGGTTGCTGGCCCTGCTTTTCGTTTCGTCCTGCGCCGTGGTGGTGGAGGAGCCCCTGCCGGTTCGTCCCGGACCGCCGTCTTCGCAACAGTTGTGCCCGCGCATCTACGACCCGGTCTGCGCGAGGCGGGGCCCGGATCGGCAGACGTTCGGCAACAGCTGCGAAGCCAATGCCGCCGGGTATCGTGTGTCTCATCCCGGACAGTGCCGACGCGGCGGCGGCCCGCGTCCCGAGCCGGCTCCGCCTCCTCGCCAGAGTTTCTGCACCCAGCAGTACGAACCGGTCTGCGCACGGCGCGGCAACCAGGTGCGGACCTTCGGAAACGCCTGCGAGGCGCGCAACGCGGACTACCGCATTCTCTACGACGCGCCCTGCCGATAGGCGGCGCGCCTTAGGCCGCCGCCGACAGTTCGCGATGGGCGTCGGCCAGGATCTCGTAGGAGCGAAGGCGGGCGGCATGGTCGAAGATGTGGCCGGTGACCATCAGTTCGTCCGCGCCGGTGCGACGGGCGAACTCGGCGACGCCGCGGCGCACCGTCTCGGGCGAGCCGACCACCGCGCAGGTGAGCGTCTGGTCGAGCATGGCGCGCGCCATGGGCTCGAGGCTCTCGTAATAGCCACGCACGGGTGGCGGCAGCTTGCCGGGGCGCCCGGTGCGCAGATTGACGAAGGACTGCTGTTGCGAGGTGAACAACAGCCGCGCCTCCTCGTCGGTGTCTGCGGCGATGACGCTGAGACCCAGCATCACATAGGGCCTGTCGAGCTGTTCGGATGGTTCGAAGCGCTCGCGATAGATCGCCACCGCGCGTTCGAGTTCGGCAGGGGCGAAGTGCGAGGCGAAGGCATAGGGCAGGCCCAGCATCGCGGCGAGCTGGGCGCCGTAGAGGCTCGATCCAAGGATCCAGACCGGCACGTCGAGGCCCGCGCCCGGCACCGCCTGGACGCGCTGGCCCTCTTCGGCCGGCCTGAAGTAGGACATCAGTTCGACGACGTCGCGCGGGAACTGGTCGACGTCGCCCGACAGGTTGCGGCGCAGCGCCCGCGCGGTCAGTTGATCGGTGCCCGGCGCGCGGCCTAGACCGAGATCGATGCGCCCGGGATGCAGCGCGGCGAGCGTGCCGAACGCCTCGGCCACCATCAAGGGCGAATGGTTGGGGAGCATGATGCCGCCGGCGCCGACGCGGATGGTCGAGGTGCCGGCCGCGACATGGCCGATGACCACGGCCGTGGCAGCGCTGGCAATGCCCGGCATGTTGTGGTGCTCGGCCAGCCAGTAGCGACGGTAGCCCCATCGCTCGGCGTGGCGGGCGAGATCGAGCGTGTTGCGGAGCGAGGCGCCGGCGTCGGTGCCTTCGGGGACGGGCGAGAGGTCGAGTACGGATATCGGTGTCATGGCGTCAATGTAGGCGCGCCCGGCCGATTTCCAATGCCGAAACGCATGGTCCAGCCACGAACGGGGCGTCTGGCGCCCCGCGCGCGGACAGGGCCGCTCAGAACGGCATCTTGAAGCCGGGGGGGATGGGCAGGCCGGCGGTCAATTCCTGCGTCTTCTTCTGCATCACGGCCTCGACCTTCCCCTTGGCGTCGGCATGGGCGGCGAGGATCAGATCTTCCAGGATCTCCACGTCATCCTCCTTGAAGAGCGAGGGATCGATCTTCAGGCTCTTCATCTCGCCCTTGCCCGACAGGACGACGTTGACCAGGCCGCCGCCTGACTGGCCGGAGGCTTCGATCTGGGCGATCTCCTCCTGCATGGTCTGGAACTTCGCCTGCATTTCCTTGGCCTTGCCCATCAGGCCCATCAGATCCTTCATGATGTCGTCCTTCTTCCTGTCTCAGAGTTCGTCGTCTTCATCGTCGGCGGCCGGGTCGATCGGCAACGACGTCTCGTCGCTCTCTCCGACGTCCTGCGCCGTCGCATCGGGAAAGCGCACGTCGATGATCCTCGCGCCGGGGAACCGTGCCAGGATCGCCGCCACGGCGGGGTCGGCGCGGGCGTCCATCAGAACGCTCTCGCGACGTCCGGCCTCGATCTCGCTCAGCGTCGGTCCACCCTTTTCGCGCGACAGCGACACGAACCAGTTGCGGCCGGTCCAGGCCTTCAATCGCGTGGTCATGTCGTTGAGAAGGGTTTTCGGCGCGTTTTCGGCGAGGCTGACCTCGATCCGTCCCGGCTCGATGGAAACCAGGCGAACATAGGCCTTGAAGCCAACCTTGAAGGCGATGTCGCGGTTGGCGTCGGCGAGGGCTGCGATGTCCTCGAGCGACCGCACTGGCACCGAAGACGCCTCCTCCACCGGGGCCGGGAGAGGCGGCGCGATGGGCTCGGCCCGCTGCACCGGTTCCACGAGCCGCATGGTCTGCCCGCCGCCGGCCGTGGACATCCGCGTCTGCGCCACCGCGGTGACGCCGCCATCGCCCGCCGGGGCGGGTGCGCGATCGACCGGTCCGCCGCCATTCGGCCGTGGCGCGCCGGTCTGAAGGGGCGCGACGCCGCCGCTTTCGATCGCCTTCAGGGCCTCGTCCAGGGTCGGCAGGCTGGCGGCATGGGCGATGCGGATCAGCACCATTTCGCCCGCGCTGACCGGGCGGTTCGAGCCTTGCACCTCGGCGATGCCCCTGAGCAGCATCTGCCAGGTCCGCGACAGCACCCGCACCGAGAGCCTGCCGGCGAAGTCGGCGCCGCGCCGTCGTTCGTCCTCGGTCAGCGAACCGTCGCGCGCCGCCTCCGGCACGAAGCGCAAGCGCGTCACGAGATGATTGAATTCGGCCAGATCCGTCAGCACGACCGCCGGGTCGGCGCCACCGTCATATTGGGCGCGGAACTCCGTCAGGGCAGCGGCGACATCGCCGCCCATGAGGTGTTCGAAGAGATCGACGACGCGGGCGCGATCCGCAAGTCCGAGCATGGCGCGAACCGCATCGCCGCTGACGGCGCCGGCGCCATGGGCGATCGCCTGGTCGAAGATGGACAAGGCGTCGCGGACCGAGCCTTCGGCGGCGCGCGCCACCATGGCCAGCGCCTCGTCGTCGACGGTGATGCCCTCCTTGCCGGCAATGCCGCGCAAATGCTCGACCAGCAGGCCGGCATCCACCCGGCGCAGGTCGAAGCGCTGGCAACGCGACAGCACCGTGATAGGTACCTTGCGGATTTCGGTAGTGGCGAAGATGAACTTGACGTGCGGCGGCGGCTCCTCGAGCGTCTTCAGCAGGCCGTTGAAGGCCTGCGTCGAGAGCATGTGCACCTCGTCGATGATGTAGACCTTGTAGCGGGCCGAAACGGGCGCGTAGCGAACCTGCTCGATGATCTCGCGGATGTCGTCGATGCCAGTGTGGCTGGCTGCGTCCATCTCGATGACGTCCACGTGCCGGCCTTCCATGATGGCCTTGCAGTGCTCGCCGGGCGAGGTGAGGTCGATGGACGGGCGGTCGATGTCGGGGGTCTTGTAGTTGAGCGCGCGCGCCAGGATGCGCGCCGTCGTCGTCTTGCCGACGCCGCGGACGCCGGTCAGCATCCAAGCCTGCGCGATGCGGCCGGCAGCAAAGGCGTTGGTGAGGGTGCGAACCATCGGCTCCTGGCCGATGAGGTCGGAAAAGTCGCTCGGCCGATATTTGCGGGCGAGAACCCGGTAAGCCCTGGTTCCGGTCGTGTCGGTGCTGCCGGCCTCGCTCATTGGTCGGTTGCCTCCGTCGTGCCGCGGGCTTGAGTATCGGCGAGTGTCGCGCCTCGACGCCGCAGCGTCAATGCTCGACACGAAACCATTCCGGCGCGCGTCCGAACCGGCGCGACCACGGAAAAGGTGGGAGGCTGGCACGGCGACCCGTGCCTGAGCTCGTTAGGGCTGCTTCCTTCCGGACCTGACCCGGTTGGCGAGTGGCTCGTCCACCACCAACCTCCCGGCCCTCATATCGGCAATCGCGCCGGCAAATGCAAGGGAGGAATTGCCCCTTGTCCGGCACCCGGCGCCGCCAAACACGGCATGCGGAACCATCGCTCTGATGACGACTTTCTCCTGCAACCGAAGGAGGCCAGTCCATGCCGGGAACCCGCACCATGAATGCCCTGATGGGTGTCACGATCGGCCTTGCCGTCGGCGCGGTGCTGGGCGCGTCGGTTTTCGAGAACCTGGTGCTCGGCATCGTTCTCGGTGTCTTCGTGGGAGGCGGCATCGGCAGCAGCCTGCCGGCGGCGAACCGCTGAACGGGATGGCGGGCGTCTTCCTCAGCACGGCCACCGGCGTGATCGTCGGATTCGGCCTCGGTGCGGTGTTCGGCAAGATCCTGCTTGGCGATCCCATGCTGGGGCTCGGCGTCGGCGTCGCTGCCGGCGGCGTGATCGGGCTGGCCGTGGCGATGCTGCGCTGATGGCCGGGCGCCAGGCCGATCGTTCCTGGTCAGTTCATCAGGTTGCGGCCGCCCACCGCGAGTGTCGTTTCCATCAGGTGCGTCAACCATGTCGAGGTCGGCATGTCGTCGGGCCGCGACTTGAACTCGCCCACGGCGCGCTCCAGCGTCTTTTCGACCAGCCGGTCGGCCGCGAAAGCATCGCCGAGCATCAGGCGGGCGGAAAGCCGCAGCTTGGGAAGGACGACGCCCATGTCCTGGCGGAGAGGTTCGAAGGGGTTTTCGTTGCCGCGCGCGCTGCCGATCTCCGCATCCAGTACCGACAGGACGTGCTGCCAGCTGACGGGCTTCGGCAAGCTGCCGACGAAGCGGAAGCGGTCGGGCAGCGAACTCCCGTCGGTTCCGCTGAAAAAGACGAAGGGCACGCCGCGCAAGAACAGTTCATCGGCAATCGGAAAGACGGTGCTGCCGCGCAGGTTGATATCGAGAATCGCGGCATCGGCCTCGTCGAGATAGGTCCGCGCCGCAGGCACGTCCGAGGCGGGGCCGAGCACGGTTGCCCCGACGCTCTCGAAGAATTGAGCGAGTTCGGCGGCAAGCAGGTACTCGTCCTCCGCGATGAGGATGCGCATGCCCGCGAGCTTGGTCAGCAATTCGTCCATGGGGGGTAAATGGACCGGCCGGCCCGAGGTTCCGGCTTTCGTCGCCAGGCGCGCGGGGCGTTTTCATCGCGAAGCGCGGACGCTATCGTCTCCGTCACACGGCTTGGAAAGTTTGGGCTTAATTTTTAGTAACAACTTGAATGCATAATGAGAGCATGTTTGTGTCCCCCCGGGCACGCAACGGGGTACGGCCGCGCGGGCGGTTCGACCATAGAGAGTGATCAGTCGCGTTGAACGGTAGCCAAAATCCAACGAGCCGCACCTTGCGGGTGGCAATGATGATTGCGGCGCTGTCGGTGACGGGCGCAGCCCCCGCGCATGCCTTCGAGCTGTTCGGAATCAAGTTGTTCGGTCGCGACCGGGCGGCCGACACCGCCGACGTCATCGGCGATCCGCAGACCTATGCGGTCGATTTCCAGGTGACGGGCGACGACCTCGAGGACAAGCTCAAGGGCGCGTCGAGCCTGTGGTCCGATCGCGACGAGCCCGCCTCCGGCGCCGCCGGGCTGATCGCCAAGGCGCGGCAGGATTATCGTCGCCTTCTCGCGGCCCTCTATTCGGAAGGCCGCTATGGCGGCTCCATCAGCATCCTGATCGAGGGACGGCAGGCCGCGGATCTGCCGCCCGATACCGAATTGCCCGAGCCCGCCCGCGTCGAGGTGATCGTCGTCCCGGGCCCGGTGTTCCTGTTCGGCAAGGCGCTGATCACCAACCAGGCACCGCCCGCCACCAACCGCCGGGACGAGGTTCCCCTGCCCGCCGACAGGGGCTTTGCATCCGGCGAAGTCGCGCGCTCGGGGACGATCCTCGCCGCCGAGCGGCTCGCTGTCGAAGCCTGGCGTCAGCAGGGGCATGCCAAGGCGAGCATTGCCGAGCGACGGGTGGAAGCGTTGCACACGGCCGACGTCGTCGACGCGGCGCTGACGGTGGCGCCCGGACGGCGCGCGATCTACGGTTTCACGAAGACGGAGGGAACCGAGCGCATGGATCCGGGCTTCGTCGCCTGGATGGCGGGTTTGAAGCCTGGCGACGAGTTCGATCCCGACGACATCGAGCGCGCGCGCAAGCGGCTCGCCAGGCTCGACGTGTTCCGCTCGCTGCGCCTGGTCGAAGCCGACGAGATCGGCCCGGACGGCATTCTGCCGATCACCGTCGTGGTCCAGGAGCGGCCGCTGCGCCGCATCGGCGTGGGCGGCACCTATTCGACCGTCGATGGCCTGGGCCTCGAGACCTACTGGCTGCATCGCAACCTCTTCGGGCGGGCCGAACGGCTTCGCATCGAAGGCAAGGTCGGCGGCATCAACGGTGTCGACCCGAACGATTTCACCTACCGTCTCGGCGCCACCTTCATGCGACCGGGCGTGTTCACGCCCGACACGGACTTCGTGGCGTCGGTGTTCGGCGACCGCGAAGTGCTGGAGCCCTATACGCGCACCGGGGTGACCGGGCAGGCAGGCTTCACCCACATCTTCACCGACGAGATTTCGGGCCGCATCTTCGGGACGGCTCGGCATGCACGCTTCGAGGACGCGGTCTTCGGCACCCGCACCTTCACCAGTTTCGGCGTGCTGGGCGGCCTCGTCTACGACAGTCGCGACAATGCCGCGAACGCCACGGAAGGCTACTACGCCGAAGTCACGGCCGAACCGTTCTATGAGATCCAGTATGGCAATCTGGCCTCGTCCTTCACGGCCGAGGGCCGCGCCTATTACGGCTTTGGCGACGAAAACAGGATCGTCGCGGCAGGACGGCTGAAGGTCGGCAGCTTCGTCGGCGCCTCCATTGCCGAGACCGCGCCCGACAAGCTCTTCTTCGCAGGCGGCGGCGGCTCCGTCCGCGGCTATGCCTACCGAAACATCGGCGTGCCGGTCGGCAACAACGTCATCGGCGGCCGCTCGCTGGTGGAAGGCTCCGCCGAACTGCGCGTCGCGGTCACCAACACGATCGGCCTGGTCGGCTTCGTCGATGCCGGCTATGTCGGCGCCGATTCCATTCCCGACTTCGATGATCCGTTCAAGATCGGCGTCGGCGCCGGCCTGCGCTACCAGACCGGTCTCGGCCCCATCCGCCTCGACGTCGGCTTCCCGCTCGATCCGGGGCCGGGCGATCCGACCGCGGCCTTCTACGTTGGAATAGGACAGGCATTTTGATCCGCTTCGTCACAGCCCTGCTCGCGCTGTTCCTGGCGTTTCCGGTCCTTGCACAGGAAACGCCGGAGGAAGAACGCGGCTTTTTCATCGATTTCGTGCAGAACCAGCTGTCCTCCTCCAATCGCCAGATCAGCATCAGCGGCATCCAGGGCATCCTGTCGTCGAACGCGACCATCGCGTCGATTACCATCGCCGATCGCGAGGGCGTCTGGCTCCGGATCACCAATGCCGGGATCGACTGGAACCGGTCGGCGCTGCTGCGCGGCCGGCTGGACGTCGAGACGCTGCGCGCCGACGCGATCGAGGTGCTGCGCCAGCCCTTGCCGGCGGAAGGCCTGCCATCGCCCGAGGCAACCCCGTTCCAGCTTCCGGAACTGCCGCTTGCCATCAGCCTGCGCAATCTCGAAATCGCACGCTTGAGCTTCGGGGCGGACGTGTTCGGGCTGGCATCGGAACTGAGCGCCACGGGCAATCTCGAACTGGCCGGCGGATCGCTTCAGACCGCGCTCGACATGCAGCGCCTCGACGGGCCGGGCGGCAGCCTGACGCTGACGGCGAGCTATGCGAACGAGACGGAACTGCTCGACGTACGGCTCGGGCTCAGCGAGCCGGCCAACGGCATCGTGGCCAACTTGCTCAACATCGAGGGACGGCCCCCGGTCGATCTGGCGCTCTCCGGCTCCGGCCCGCTCGGCGACCTCGCGCTGGAACTCGCGCTCGACGCCGACGGCGCGCGCGTGCTGACGGGAACGACGCGGCTCGACCGCACCGATCTCGGACTGGCCTTTTCCGCCGACGTGCGCGGACCGATCTCGCGCCTCGTGGCACCGGCCTTCCGCGACTTCTTCGGCGACGAGGCAGCCCTCACGGTCAACGGCACCGTGAGGGATGCCGGCGGCGTCGCCATCGACCGCCTGTCGATCGACAGCGCCGCGGTCGACCTGCAGGCCTCGGCCGAAACCGGCGCCGACGGATTCCTGCGGTCGCTGCAACTCGATGCCCGGATCGAACCGGACGGCGATGACACGGTTGTCCTGCCGGTGCCGGGCGGCAACACGACCCTGCGCCGCGGCGTCGTGAGCCTGACCTTCGGCGACACGCCCGACGGCCGGTGGTCCGGAACCGTTTCCATCACCGATCTGAACAGCCCGCAATACAGCATCGAGGCCGTCGCGCTCGACCTTGGCGGGCTCGTCGCCAACCTCGACGACCCGGCGAGCCGCCGCATCACGTTCGACGTTGCCGGGCAGGCCAACGGCATCGCGGCCGAACGCGAGGACATCGCCGAGGCGCTCGGCAACCGGATTGCGCTGGCGATCAATGGCGGCTGGAGCGCCGGCCAGCCGGTCCGCATCGAGCGCGCCTCGGTCGACGGCCGGTCGCTCGCCTTCAACGCGGTGGGTTCATTCATCGACGGCGCCTTCACCGGCGACCTTGGTGTCGAAGCGTCGAGTATCGCGCCGTTTTCGGGTCTCGCCGGGCGCGAACTCGGCGGTGGTGCACGGCTGACGGCGCGCGGCGAAATCCGCCCCGTCTCGGGCGCCTTCGACCTGACGCTCGACGGCCAGGCGACGGAATTGCGCATCGACGACGCGACGGTGGACAACCTGTTGTCGGGGACGACGGCGATTTCGGGCCGGGTGGCGCGCGGGGAGACGGGTCTCGTCGCGGACGGCTTCCGCCTCGACAATCCCCAGGCGACCATCACGGCAGATGGCCGGGTTGCCACCGGCAGCGCCGATTTCCGCTTCGACGTCATCGTCGCCGAGCTGGCCGAGATTCGCCCTGACTTGCGTGGGCGCCTGACGGCGACCGGCACGGCACAAGGGGCCGACGGCGTCATCGCGCTCGCCTTCGATGCCCGTGTTCCCGCCGGTTCGCTCGGTGGACGCTCGCTGCGCGACGCCGCCGTCGTCTTCGACGGCACGCTGAGCGAAGGAGCGCTCCTGGGCAACATCCTCGGCGACGCCTTTCTGGATGGCACGCGCGTCAGCCTGCGCTCGCAGGTCGCGTCCGCGAATGGCGAACGGCGGCTGGGCGACCTGCGCTTCGAGACGGCGGGCGCGACACTGACGGGCGACGTGACCCAGACCCAGGCCGGCCTCCTGACGGGCCGCCTCGACCTCGACGCGCCGAACGTCTCTACGGCGGCGGCGCTTGCGCTGGCCGAGGCGCGGGGCGCCATCCGGGCCAGCATCGCCCTGGCCATCGTCGACGAACGCCAGTCGGCCACGGTCGAGGCCCGCGTCGACGGCCTCGTCTACGACGAGACGCGCATCGGCGCGGCAACGGTCCAGGCGCAGGTCGCCGACCTGTTCGGCGTTCCGGCGGTGGAAGGCCGCATCGATGCCAGCCGCGTGACCGCCGCCGGAATCGACATCGCCACGCTGACCGCCAATGCCCAGCGCAGCGGCGACGCCACCGGTTTTTCCGCGCAGGCGCGTCTCGACAACGGGGCCGTGATCGAGACGACGGGCTCGCTTGCGCCGGAGGGCGAAGGGTTCCGACTGACGCTCGAGCAGGCAAACCTCGCCTGGCGCGACCTCTCCGCGCGACTGTCGCAGACGGCGTCGCTGCTGGTCGATGGCCAGGACGTCACCATCGACGCATTTTCGATGAACGTCGGCGGTGGAACCATCAGCGCGACCGGTACGATCGCGGACCGCATCGATGTGGCCGCGCGGCTGCAACAGGTGCCGCTGGCGATCGCCAATGCGATCCGACCGGATCTGGGGCTTGGCGGTACGATCGACGGCACAGCCGTCGTGGGCGGGTCGCGGACCGCGCCGAATGTCCGCTTCGAAGTCGCCGGCCGTGCCCTCACCGCAACCGCGCTGCGCGAAGCCGGCCTGACGACGCTGTCGATCGATGCGCGCGGCACGACCACGGGCAACCGGCTCGACGTCGACGCGACGGTTTCGGGCCCCGAAGGCTTTCGCGCGCAGGTCAATGGCGGCGTTCCGCTCGGCGACGGATCGCTGGCGCTCGACGTCGCGCTGCAAAGCTTCCCGCTGGCGACGCTGAACCCCATGCTGCCCGGGCAATCCCTGTCCGGGAACGTCACCGGCAACGCCACCGTCACGGGTCCGCTTGCCGATCCGGCCGCGCGTTTCGACCTGACGGGCAGCAACCTCGCCTCGACGCAGTTCGTCGACCTCGGCGTTGCGCCGCTCGGCCTGACCGCGTCCGGGCGATACGAAGACGGGACGATCGAGCTCTCATCCGCGTCCGCCAACGGTCCGCGCGGCCTGTCGGTGACGGCAAGCGGCATCATTCCCCTGTCCGGTCCGGGCCTCGCAGTGGCGGCGAACGGCCAGGTTCCGCTGGAACTCGCCAACCGTTTCCTGGTCGATCGCGGCACGCAGGTCAGCGGCACGCTCGTGCTCGACATCCGCATCGCTGGGAGCCTGTCGGACCCGGTGATCACCGGCTCTATCTCGACGGCCGGGGCGGCCGCTGTCGATCCGGAGGCGAACGTGCGGCTGAACGACATCGCGCTGTCGGCCAGCCTCGACGCACAGTCGGTCACCATTTCCCAGCTCACCGCCTCGATCGCAGGCGGCGGGCGGCTTGCCGCCAGCGGCACGATCTCGCTCGCCGACGGTTTCCCGGCCGATCTCGACATCCGGTTGCAGGACGCGCGCTACACCGATGGCGAACTCGTGGTGGCGACGGTGAATGCATCCCTGTCGGTCTTCGGCGCCCTGGCGCGCGACCCGCTGATTTCCGGTCAGGTCTCGATCGAGCGGGCGGAAATCTCGATCGCGGGCGACCTCGGCGGCGGAGCCGCATCGATCGACGTCATTCATATCAATCCGCCGGCCGCCGTCCGCGCCACGCTCGAACGCGCCCGTGCCAATGACGGGACGCCGATGCCCTCGGCAAGACCGAGCGTCGCCAGGCTCGACGTCACGGTCAGCGCGCCGAACCAGATCTTCGTGCGCGGACGCGGCCTCGACGCCGAGCTGGGCGGCCAGGTTCGGCTGACCGGCCCCGTAACCGACATCCAGCCAGTGGGCGCCTTCAACCTGATCCGCGGCCGCCTCTCCATTCTCGGGCAGCGGATCACCTTCGATGAAGGCAGCGTGACGCTGGTCGGCGATCTCGATCCGTTCATCGATTTCGTCGCCCGCAGCGAAAGCGACGACATCACGGTCTTCGTCACCGTGCGCGGGCGGATCTCCGATCCGCAGGTGTCCTTCTCCTCGCAGCCGGAACTGCCGCAGGACGAGGTGCTGGCGCGGCTGATCTTCAACCGCTCCATCTCGGAACTGTCGGCGTTGCAGATCGCGCAGCTCGCGGCGGCGGCAGCCGAACTCGCCGGCGGGTCCAACACCTCGCTGGTAGGCAGCCTGCGCGACGCCACCGGGCTCGACGACCTCGACATCGTCACCGACAGCGAAGGCAACACGGCCGTCAGGGCGGGCCGCTACATCCAGGACAACATCTATCTCGGCGTGGAGGCGGGAGCCGCTGGCTCGACGCGGGGCACGATCAACCTCGACATCACCCAGGACCTCAAGGCGCGTGGGTCCGTCGGGTCCGATGGCGACTCGAGCCTTGGCCTGTTCTTCGAACGCGACTACTGATCCGCCGCCTCACAACCGGGCTCGAAGAACCGCCGTCCTGACCCGCCAGCCCACGCTGGAACGTTTGATCATGGGACGCGTGACGCCCGGAGAGGGGAGAGACCGGCGCCGCACGGGAGGGGTGACGCGGGGGACGCGCCGCCGGTCTCTCGCGCCGCTGGAGGTGCAGCGCGCCTGCCAAACATGCGGCGCGCGGAATGGTTGCTCCAAAAACACCATTTGTTAATCGGCGGACCGCACCACCGATCCCGCCAGGCCGGCCCGGAACATTTGCCCGAGGCTGCGGTTATCGCTCGACCGATCCAATGCATGGAAGGAACCGAGCCGATGTCAAAGCCCAGGATGCTCACATGGGATCACCCTGCCCCCGCCGGCAATCGCGGCACGGAGCCGATCCCGATGCCCGGGCCGACGCCGCCGCCCGGCCCGTTGCCGCCGGACCCGGTGCCCCAGCCCGACCCCTCGCCGATCCCGACGCGCTTTTCACGGTTCGCGTGATGGATGCGCAAAGCTGATGGCAATCGAATTCGACCAGCCGGTCCGACTGTCGTTGCCTGACGGATCCGTTTCGGTCGGCAACGCGAGAGAAGCGTTCGATGTGCTGTCGAACCCAAGCTGGCCGGAGCGCGGCATCGAGCATCAGCAGGCGATCGACGCCGCGCTGAAGGTGATCGACGGGCATCGCTCCGCCGTCGATGCCCGGGACGGGCTGATACGCGCGGCCCGGCAAGCCGGAACCTTGGCAGAGGACTAGCGCGTGTCGCGTCCAATCCGGTTCATCCCGCACCTTCGGACGTTTCACGCCCGCCCGCACCTCGCGGCATGTCCCCGCTGGTCGTACGTCGTTTAGGCCAGCGAACCCCAGAGGAGAAAAGCCATGACCCTCGTTCGAACGTTGATGGCAAGCGGCACTGTGCTTGCCATGCTCGCCCTTTCCCCTGCACATGCCCAGCAGGCGCCGGCGCCCGAGGCACCTGCGACAACGCCTGACCTGGGCGCCGAGGACGATCCCTGCGAGATCGCTCCCGGCGGCGATGCACAGGCCGCATTACCGGGTGGTGTCGAGAGGCCCGGCGCCGACCAGTTGGACGAATCCCTCTCGGCGACCCTCGACCGTTGCGGCGGCGTTCTCGCTCCTCCCGACGTTGGTGATCCTGGAATGGTCGAACCGGCGCCCGACGAGGGCACGACGCCGGTCATTCCCCCTTCGGCCGTTCCGGACCAGGAATGACCCGACCGGCCGTGCATTCAGAATTCGTGAGTCGGCTCCGGGTCGTGACCTACAACGTTCACCGCTGTGTCGGCGTCGATGGCAAGCTGTCACCCGGCCGCATTGCCGAAGTGATCGCGGAGACCGGAGCCGACGTGGTCGCCCTCCAGGAACTCGACGTTCGTCGCGCGCGAAGTGGCGGGGTCGACCAGGCCGAAGCCATCGCCCGCGAACTGGGGATGGGCAACATCCATTTCCATCCGGCGTTGAAGGTGATGGAAGAAGAATATGGCGACGCGATCATCACCGCTTTGCCATCGACGGTGATCAAGGCCGGCGCGCTGCCCGGCGTCGAACGCCGGCCGCAGATCGAACCGCGCGGCGCGATCTGGACCCGGATCGAACTGGATGGCGCGCCGGTGGACGTGGTCAACACCCATTTCGGCTTGCGCCGTTGGGAGCGGCGCGCGCAGGCGCGCTGCCTGCTTGGATCCGAATGGCTGGGGCGGGCCGACCCGACCGTGCCGATGGTGCTGGCCGGCGACTTCAATTCCTTCCCGCGCGGTACGGTGTGCGGAATGATACGCCAGCATCTGCGCGACGCCCACCAACTGGGCTCGCCAAAGCGGCGGCGTCCACGCCGGACCTTCCCTTCAAACTTTCCCGTGTTCCGCATCGACCACATCTTCATCAGCCGGCAGATATCGGTCGTTTCGGCCGATACCCATCGCAGCCTGCTCAGCCGTGCGGCCTCCGACCATCTGCCCCTCGTCGCCGACTTGACGATCGACCGGTAGACTTCGCTCCTGCCCTCGCGGCGGGGGCAAATGCCGATTTTCGCCGGAGGCGGGATCACGGCGGGCGTTGGGACGTTGATCCGCTTTCAATGCGAGCACGCCCTTGACCGACACGTCCGCACCGACCTTTTCGCAAGCATCCGACGACACGCTCCCCGCGACGCAACCCGCCCGCAAGAAGCGGTTCAGGTTGCGCTGGACCACCTGGATCGCGCTCGCAGCCGTCATCCTCGCCGGAACGCTGCTGTATCGGACCCTGTCCGGCTACAGTCTCGACGAGATCGTTTCCTCCATCCGGAGCGTCCCGGCTGCACGCCTGGGAGCCGCGGCGGCATTCATGGCGGCCAGCTATCTCACGCTGACGCTGTTCGACTATCTGGGTCTTCGCTATGCCGGGCACCGGCTGCCCTGGCGAAGGGCGGCGCTGGCCTCCTTCACCGCGCTGTCGCTGGGCCACTCGATCGGCTTTGCCGGCATCTCCAGCGGCGCGATCCGCTATCGCTTCTATGCGCGGTGGGGGCTCAATGTTGAAGACGTGGCCAAGGTGGTCCTGTTCTCGGGTCTGACCGTGGCGCTCGGTCTGATGTCGCTCGGCGGCATCGCGCTCCTGATCCACCCGGGCGGCGCGGCGGAACTGACGGGGCTCGCCAGCGCCACGGTGCTGGCGGCCGGGCTGGGGCTGCTTTTGCTCGTCGCGGGCTATCTCGCCGCATCCGCCTTCGTCACACGGCCTCTCACCATCCGCACATGGACTTTTCGCATGCCCGCTCTGAAGCTGGCGCTTGCCCAGGTGGGCGTCGGCGCGCTGAACTTCGCGCTGGTGGCGGCATGCCTGCATCAGGCGATCGCCGGCTTCGCGGCGGTTCCCTATATGAGCGTGGCCACGGCCTACGTCACGGCCAACACGGCGGCGTTGATGGCTCACGTTCCAGGTGGCCTCGGCGTCATCGAGGCCACCGTGCTGCACATGATACCAGGTGCAAACCTGATCGGCGCAGTGCTGATTTTTCGCTTCGTCTACTTCCTCGTGCCCCTGCCGATCGGCGTGGCGAGCCTCGTCGCCTCGGAGTACCTGGTCAGGCGCCGGTGACGCCGCGCCTCCGGCCTGCCGTCGACGGGCAAAGCCGGTTCAACGGACGCGTTTGCGCTTGCGCTCGCGCCAGAAACGATCCCACAGCCGCAGGATGCGGTAGGGCCGGACGGGGTCGAGGAGCCGGGTCCCCGGCACGGGCGTCGATGGTCCCTCGTCGGACATGGCCTCGAAGGGCATCAGACGCTGTCGGCCGCCGCCGAGAGCTTCGATCGCTGCGACCAGCGAACCGCGGCGTTCGATCTCCAGGGCCAGACGCTCCGGGGCGACCCCGATGTGCTCGCCGATGAGCCGGTCGCGAACCCGTCCGACGGCGCGCGCCTCCGCCCCGTTCCTGGCTTCGACGGCGACGTCGCATTCGGTGTCGAGCTCGATCGACCGATTGTTGAGGTTGGAAGAGCCGACCCGCAGGAAGCGGTCGTCCACCACGATCACCTTCGAATGAACGAAGACCTGCGTTTCCTCGTCGTCATCCCAAACCGCGGGATAGAGAATGCGAAGGCGGCCGTACCGGTCGGCCTTGCGCAACCGGCGGATCAGCCGGTCGCGGTTCGTACCCATGACCCATTTCTCGACGATGCCGTGGCACTCGTGCGCCATCACCACCACGATCTCCGGGCCGTCAAGCGCCTTCAGACGGCTCTCCAGGACGGCGCCCAGCAGCGCGGAGGTCATGTACTGCGCCTCGATGTAGATCGTGTCGCGGGCGCTTTCGATGGCGTCGATGGTCAGGTCGGCTGCCTCCCGCACGGGTTCGGTGTCGAGATAATCCGGCAAGGTGCGCGCCACCGCCACGTCGACGTCGACGAAGTCGGGCTCCAGCCCGTCCGGCCAATGGTCACGGGGGCAGTCGCAGTCGAGCGGCGCGCCGCCACCCGTGGCGTTGCGCCAGCGGTCCTTGGCCACCTCGGCCAGCGCACAGGCGGCATCGCCGTCCACCAGCATCTGCACGTCGTGGACCGCGGGGTAGGACTTGCCGTCGGGATCGACCCGGAGCGGATCATGCGCCAGGTGCGGCGTGCGGTCCCAGCGCCCGACCGTCAAATCCATGCCGCCGGAGAAGGCCAGGCAGTCGTCGATGGTGACGATCTTCTGGTGATGGGCGGCATAGATGGGATGATAGGTGTCGAGCTTGACGGAGATGCGCGGGTGCTCCTGCCATTCGGCGCCGAACAGCATTTCACGGGTGGAGCCCGGCGTGTGAATGATCGACTCGCTCCAGACGAGGATGCTCACCTCCAGTTCGGGGTTGGCTTCCACCTGGGCGCGCAGAAGCTGGCCGAGTGGCGGCGATTCAGCTTCGGGGCCATCGGGGCGCAGGCGGATGCGCCCATCGAAATCCCAACCGAGGACGACGATGGAGCGGGTCGCCTTTCGGATCGCGTTCTCCAGCGCGGCGAAATACTCCGCGCCGTCGACCAGCACCGACCCGCGTCTGGCGCGGGCGACCTTCCAGCAGTTCCGGCCGGCGCGTACGATGGGACCGCCCCGCAGCACGGTACTGCGACGATCGCTCACGACAGCGCCCGGGACCTCCAGTCCACCGGGGATGACACGCAAACTGGCCTGACTGGCTGGGGGCATGCTGCAAGACTCCTGAAAACACTGCGTGAAAACACTGCGTGAAAACGCCGCCGGACCGGGCCGGTTCCGAATCGCCCGCCACCGCTCGCCGAACCTTTCGCGCGGCCATTCGTTTGCGACCTGGGTGGACGGCGTCCCGTCCGCCTCGGTCCGGCGAGAGGAGTTGCGACCATGCCAGCCAAATCCAAGGCGCAGCAGAAGGCGGCAGGCGCCGCACTTTCGGCCAAGCGCGGCGACACGAAGAAGAGCGAACTGAAGGGCGCCTCCAGGAGCATGGAGAAATCCATGTCCGAGAAGGAACTGTCCGCGATGGCGTCGACGACGCGCAAGGGAAAGCCGGAGCACAAGTCGGACAGCTGAAAATCGACGAGGGTTCCCGCCCTCGAAGAAAGCGGAAGCAGTGTGGAGCGGTTCGGCCTTGGTCGGCGGAGCCTGCGCCATGGCACCTCGTTTTCAGGGCGCGCGTCGGGTGCTATCGACCGAACAGGGGCGACGGGGGCGGCTGTCGCCTCGCGAGGCCGGAGGTTCGACGGTGAGGGAACAATGTCATCCGGCGGACTTTCTCGATCGGCCGGCAGTCGAGGTCGCGCGCGCGCTGATTGGCGCCGTCCTCACGCATGACGGCGTGGGTGGGATCGTGGTCGAGACCGAGGCCTATGAGGCCGACGATCCGGCGTCCCACAGCTTCTCGGGTCCCACGGCGCGCAACGCGGCGATGTTCGGTCCGCCGGGCCACGCCTATGTCTATCGTTCCTATGGCATCCACTGGTGCTTCAACGTTGTGTGCCGGCCGGGCTCGGCCGTGCTGGTGCGGGCGCTCGAACCGACGGCCGGAATTCCGGCCATGGTTCGGAGACGGTCGATGGAAGACGTCCGGTCGTTGTGTTCCGGCCCCGGCAAGCTCTGCCAGGCGCTGGCGATCAGCGATGCGCAGAACGGCATGCCGATCGGCCGGGGCGCGTTGCGGCTATTCCTCCCGCCGACGTCGCCCACGGTGGTCGCCGGGCGGCGGATCGGGATTTCCAAGGCGGTCGACAGGCCCTGGCGTTTCGGACTCGCCGGCTCGCGCTTCCTGTCGAAGCCGCTGCGCCCTGGGGAGTAGCGGGTTTCCCGGACGGAACCTCCGTACAGAGCCGGCGTTCTGTCCGGTCGACGAGAAGGGAAGCGCCGTGGCGACGAGAGCCGTCTGGAAAGGCCATCTGCAGATCGCGGAACTGAGTTGCGGCGTCGCGCTCTACGCAGCCGCGTCCACGTCCGAGCGCGTGTCCTTCAACATCCTCAACCGCAAGACCGGAAACCGCGTGCAGCGCCAGTATGTCGACGGCGAAACCGGCAAGCCGGTGGAGCGCGACGATCAGGTGAAGGGCTACGAACTCGGTTCGGGAGAGCATGTCATCCTCGAGCCCGACGAAATCGCACAGGCCGTGCCACAGGGCGACAAGACGCTGCGGATCGAGGCTTTCCTCACCTGCGCCGACATCGAAACCGTCTATTTCGACAAGCCCTACTACCTCGCGCCGGCCGACAAGGTGTCTGAGACCGCGTTCGCCGTGATCCGCGAAGGCATGCGTGCGAAGAACGTGGCGGCGGTCGCACAAGCCGTGCTGTTCCGGCGCGTGCGCACGGTGCTGATCAGGGCGCAGGGCCCCGGCCTGATCGCGAACACGCTCAACTTCGACTATGAGGTGCGCTCGGCGCGCGAGGCCTTCTCCAAGGTGCCCGACATCGGGATCAAGGGCGAGATGCTGGACCTCGCCAAGCACATCATCGAGACGAAGCGGGGCAAATTCCACCCGTCGGACTATGCCGACCGCTACGACACGGCGCTCGCCGAACTGGTAAAGGCCAAGATCGAAGGCCGGGCGATCAAGCCCGCCAAGCCAAGGCCCCAGGGCAAGGTGGTCGACCTGATGGAGGCGCTGCGGCGCAGCGCGGAAGCCAGCGGAGCCAAGGCCAAGCCATCGAAATCCCGCAAGCCGGCATCCAAGCGCTCGTCCGATGGAGCGTCGCCCCGCAAGAAGGCGGGCTGACATGGCGCTCGAAAGCTACCACCAGAAGCGCGACTTCAAGAAAACCACCGAACCCAAGGGATCGCCCGGAAAGAAGGCTGGCGGCCGGTCTTTCGTCATCCAGAAGCACGCGGCCCGCCGGCTGCATTATGATTTCCGCATCGAGGTCGACGGCGTGTTGCGCAGCTGGGCCGTCACGCGAGGGCCGAGCCTCGTGCCCGGCGAGAAGCGGCTTGCCGTCCATGTCGAGGATCATCCGCTGGAGTACGGGGACTTCGAAGGCACGATCCCGAAAGGCGAGTATGGCGGCGGCGCCGTCATCGTCTGGGACCGCGGCACCTGGTCGCCGGTCGGCGACGCCGATCGAGGGTACAAGAAGGGCCACCTCGAGTTCGCGCTCGAAGGGGAGAAACTGGGCGGGCGCTGGCATCTCGTGCGCATGGCCGGAAAGCCGCGCGAGAAGCGGGAAAACTGGCTGCTGATCAAGAGCGACGACGAATTCGCGCGCGGAAACGACGAACCCGACATCCTGCAGGAGCGGCCTGAATCGGTGAAGTCCGGGCGCGATGTCGCCGACCTGGAGGGCGAAGCGCCCGGGTGGTCCTCGAAGACCGGCAGGATCGACAAGACGCCGGCGGCAAACACGGCACCGCGAAAACGTGTCGCCAGGGAAAAGTCCACCGCGAGGAAACCCAGCGCTGCCGCAGCGTCGGTCAGGGGCAGCCGCAAGGCGTCGATGCCGGGCTTCATCGAACCACAGCTCGCGACCTTGCGGGCCGAGGCACCGTCCGGCGATCGCTGGATCCACGAGATCAAGTTCGACGGATATCGCCTTCAGGCGCATATCTCGGAGGGCAAGGCCAGGCTCCTGACCCGCAGCGGGCTCGACTGGACGGACCGGTTCGGCACGGCGGTCGCGAAGGCGCTTGCCTCGCTGCCGATGGAGGCGGCCATCATCGACGGCGAGCTGACCGTCGAAGGCGGCAACGGGGCTTCGGATTTCTCAGCCCTGCAGGCCGACCTGTCCGAAGGCCGGTCGGATCGCTTCGTCTTCTACGCCTTCGACCTGATGCATCTCGACGGCCGCGACCTGACGGGTGCCGCGCTCGTCGATCGAAAGGCGGAACTCGCCCGCCTGCTCGCCGGCTCTCCGTCCGCGCTGCGCTACAGCGAGCATTTCGACGAGGATGGCGAGATGATACTGCGCCATGCATGTCGGCTCAGTCTCGAGGGCGTCATTTCCAAGCTGCGCGACGGCCCCTACCGACCGGGTCGAGGCCGCGACTGGATCAAGTCGAAATGCGCCGAACGGCAGGAACTCGTCATCGCCGGCTACACACCCTCCTCGACTTCGGACAAGGCGATCGGCTCGCTGGTGCTCGGTCACTATGTCGGCGACGATCTCGTCCATGCCGGACGCGTCGGGACAGGCTTCTCGCGCAAGGTTGCCGAGGACCTTTACGCCAGGCTCGAGCCTCTGGCTCGCGAGAAATCGCCATTCGCCACGACGCTCTCGGCCGAGGCGCGCCGCAACGTGCGTTTCGTCGAGCCCGGGCTGGTTGCCGAGGTCGAGTTTCGCAGCTGGACCGGCGACGGCGTCCTGCGCCACGCGTCGTTCCGGGGCCTGCGCGAGGACAAGGCCGCCAAGACGATCACGCGCGAGGATGGCGGTTCGAAGAAGGGCAGCGGCGCCCTGCCGCGCTGGACGGTGAAGCTCACGCATCCGGATCGCATCTACTGGAAGGATGCGGGCGTGACCAAGCAGGGCCTGGCTGAATACTACAGCGAGGCCTGGCGGTTCATCGCGCCCCATGTGGTGCATCGCCCGCTGGCACTGCTGCGGTGCCCGGGCGGCGTCGGCGGCCAGTGCTTCTTCCAGAAACACGCGTGGAAGGGCATGAACGGAAAGATCCTCACGCTGCACGACCAGAAGGACAAGTCCGGCGAGCCGATCGTCGGCATCGACGGCTTCGACGGGCTGATCGGGCTCGTCCAAGGCGGCGTGCTGGAGATCCATCCCTGGCAGGCCCCGTTCGACGATCTGGAGAAACCGGACCAGATCGTCATGGACCTCGACCCCGGCGAGGGGGTGACCTGGGACGAGATCGTGGCGGCGGCGCGGGAGGTGCGCGAGCGGATGGAAGCGGAGGGCCTGGCCTGCTTTCTCAAGACGTCAGGAGGCAAGGGCCTGCATGTCGTGAGCCCGCTGGAACCACGGGCCGGGTGGGAAGCGGTCAAGGGTTTTGCCAAGCGCATCGCCGACGAAATGTCGGCTGACAGCCCGGATCGCTTCGTCGCGACCGTTTCCAAGGCGAAACGGAAGGGCAAGATCCTCATCGACTATTTGCGCAACGGTCGCGGCGCGACCGCCGTGGCGCCCTATTCGACTCGCGCCCGTGATGGCGCACCGGTGTCGATGCCCATCGGTTGGGAGGAACTCGGGCCGGACATCGGGCCTGCCACCTTCACCGTCACGAATGCCGCGGCGCGGCTGGCCAATCTCTCCGCCGATCCGTGGGAGAATTTCCGCAAGGCGGCGGCACCCATCGGCGGCCCTGAAAAACCAACCAGACGAACCGCCCGCAAAGTGAGAAAACCGGCTTGAGACGCTGCGGACACGATCAGGAAGCGCCGGCTCTCCGGCGATCGCTCACTTCGCCTTGCCGCTCTTCTTTTCCTGCTCGACGCTGCGACGCAACGCATCCATGATCGAGACCACGTTGTCCGGCGTCGGCGGAGGCTCTTCCGCCGGGGCTCGGGTTTTCGCAGGCTTCCTTTTCTTGCGCTTGGCCTCGATGATGTCCAGCAGCCTTGCCTGGACGGGGTCCTCCACCATCGATGGATCCCAATCCTTGGTGCGCTCGTCGATGAGCGCCTTTACCAGTTTCACGACGCGCGCCTCGGGTTTCGCGTCCTCCACATCCTCGAAGTAATCATCGGCTGCGCGCACCTCGTCGCCAAAGCGCAGGGTCCAGGCGAGGATGCCCTTTCCGGCAGCTTCCAGCATCACCGCGCGCTCACGCCTGAACAGCACCACGCGTGCAATGCCCACCATCCCGGTGGCCCGCATGGCGTCGCGGATGACGGCGAAGGCCTCCTCACCCACCTTGTCGTCGGGCATGAGGAAGTAGGGTTTGTCGTGCCAGATCCAGCCAATGGAATCGCGCGGCACGAAGGTTTCGATGTCGATGGTGTGGGTGCTTTCGAGTGCAATGGAGTCCAGTTCATCGTCCTCGATGACGACAAACTGGTCCTCGCCGCTGGCAAATCCGTGCACCTGATCCTCGTCGCGAACCGGCTTGCCCGTCTGCGCGTCGACATAGTGATTGCGGATGCGGTTGCCGGTCTTGCGATTGATCGAGTGGAAACGGACCTTCTCGCTGTCGGTGGTGGCAGGCGTCATCGCCACCGGGCATGTCACCAGCGACAGCTTCAGATAGCCCTTCCAGAAGCTGCGCGGCGCCATCCCGTCAAACCCTTGCTGCGGATTTCCAGCAGCGAGAACGTGACCGGGCCAAGTGCGTTCCGTGGACTCGTGTCGCCTTGCGCCTCAGCGCCGCCCACCGTCGAGCCGGGCCAGCAGCGCCGACTTCGTTTTCCTGTCGACGAAGGCGGCTTCGACGGCGGTGCGGGTGATGGCCGTCAGCGCCTTGTCGTCAAGGCCGAAATGGGTTCGTGCCTCGTCATACTCCCGCTTCAGCGTGGTCCAGAAATGGGGCGGGTCGTCGGAATTGAGCGTGACCTTGCAGCCGGCCGCGCGGAGCTTCGGGAAGGGATGATCGGCGAAGCTGGGGAAGACCTTCAGCGCGACGTTGGAGCAGGGGCAGCATTCGAGAACCACGCCCTCGGCGGCGATGCGCCTCACCAGGTCGGGGTTTTCGATCGCGCGCACGCCGTGGCCGATGCGGGACGGACGGAAATGATCGAGCGCCGACTGGACGCTTTCCCATCCGGAAAGCTCGCCGGCATGGACGGTGATCCCCAGCCCGGCCTCGCGGGCGATCTCGAAGGCGCGGACATAATCTTCCGGGTCGCCGTAGCGCTCTTCGCCCGCCATGCCGAAGCCGGTGACCAGCGGCTCTCCGCAACGCGCGGCGAAGCGGGCAGCCGCCTCGACCGATTCGACGCCGAAATGCCGCACGCCGGTCACGATCATGCGGCTTTCGATACCGGTCTTGGCCTTGGCGCGGCGCATGCCTTCCGCAAGGCCGGCCGTGTAGGCCGACGGCGACAGGCCCGCTCGGTCGGCGTGATCGGGAGAGGTGAAGAACTCGGAATAGATGCAGCCGTCGCGCGCGAGGCTCGACAGGTAGGTTTCCGCCAACAGCGCATAGTCGCGCTCGGTACGAAACAGAGCAGCGGCGCCGTCATAGGCAATCAGAAAGCCAGTGAAATCATCCCAGACATATCTGCCGTCGCGGATGAAGCCCGAGACGTCGGCGCCGTACTTCGCGGCCTGCTTCATGACCAGCTCGGGCGACGCCGCGCCCTCGATATGGCAGTGGATTTCGGCCTTCAGGACCATATGTCTTCCCCGAATCGCTCGTCCCAGGCGCGGCGGTTCACCACGTTCCTGAAGAATAGCGCCCGTCCACGCCATCGGCTATGGTCCGGCCACCCAATTGGATCGAGAAATGCCCGAACACAGAACGACCGCCCAAGGCGGCATGGAACAGTCCTTCGGCTTCCGCACGGTGGACGCCGGCACCAAGCAGCCGCTGGTGGACGAGGTCTTCCACAAGGTGGCCAAGCGCTACGACCTGATGAACGACATCATGTCGGCCGGCATGCACCGGGTGTGGAAGGACGCGATGGTGAGCGCTCTCAATCCGCCCAAGCGGGCGGGCTGGACGTCGCTCGACGTGGCCGGCGGCACCGGCGACATCGCCTTCCGGATCGTGGAGGCGTCGCAGCGCAAAGCGCATGTCACCGTGCTCGACATCAACGGATCGATGCTTTCGGTCGGGCGGGAGCGGGCGGAGAAGCGCGGCCTCCTCGACAATCTAGACTTCGTAGAGGCCAATGCCGAGGCACTGCCCTTCGACGACGAGCGCTTCGACGCCTACACGATCGCCTTCGGCATCCGCAACGTGCCGCGCATCGACGTCGCACTCGCCGAGGCCTGGCGGGTGCTGAAGCCTGGCGGACGATTCCTCTGCCTCGAATTCTCGGAGGTGGAGATGCCACTGCTTGACCGCGCCTACGAGGCCTGGTCGTTCAACGCCATACCGGCGATCGGCAAGATGGTGGCTGGCGACGGCGAGCCCTATCGCTACCTGGTGGAATCGATCGCCAAGTTTCCCAAACAGGCCGATTTCGCCGCGATGATCGAACGGGCAGGCTTCGAACGGGTGACGTTCCGCAACTTCACCGGCGGGATCGCTGCGCTGCATTCCGGCTGGAAGCTGTGAGGGCTCACCACCGATGAGCACACCAGCCGCCTATTTCCGGCTCGTCAGGGCCGGCTGGATCATGGTTCGCGAAGGCGTGGTGGCCGCGCTGCCCGGCGACCAGCTTTCGGGCCTGCCCAAGCTCGGCTGGCGCATCGGCACGATGCTGGCCCGCCGCCGCGTGGCGGGGCGCGACCGATCGGAGCGCTTCGCCAAGGCGGCGACCCGGCTGGGGCCTTCCTACGTCAAGCTCGGCCAGTTCCTGGCGACCCGGCCCGACGTGGTTGGAACCGAGGTGGCGCTCGACCTCGCCAATCTCCAGGACCGGATGGACACGTTTCCCCGGGCGGAGGCCGTCTCGGCGATCGTGGGTTCGCTCGGGCGGCCTCTCGACGACCTCTACGAGAGCTTCGGCGAGCCGGTCGCGGCAGCCTCGATCGCGCAGGTCCATTCCGCCACGCTGCCGGGCTCCGGCAAGCGGGTGGCCGTGAAGGTGATCCGGCCAGGGGTCCGGCGCAGCTTTCTCAACGACCTCGACAGCTATTTCGCGGCGGCGCACCTGCAGGAACGCTTCATACCCGCGACCCGCCGGCTTCGCCCGGTGCAGGTGACCGAGACGCTGGCGCAGACGACCAAGATCGAGATGGACCTGCGGCTGGAAGCGGCGGCGCTGTCGGAAATCGGCGAGAACACGCGCGAGGATCCCGGCTTCCGCGTCCCCAGCGTCGATTGGGAGCGCACCGGTCGCGACGTACTGACGCTGGAATGGATCGACGGCGTGAAGATGTCCGATATCCATGGCCTGCGCGCGGCCGGCCACGACCTGCCCGCGCTGGCGGCCAACCTGATCCAGAATTTCCTTCGCCACACGCTGCGCGATGGCTTCTTCCACGGCGACATGCATCCCGGCAATCTGTTCGTAGAGGCCGATGGAACCATCGTTGCAGTCGATTTCGGCATCACCGGTCGGCTGGGCAAGAAGGAGCGGCGATTCCTCGCCGAGATCCTCTACGGCTTCATCATGCGCGACTACCGACGCGTCGCCGAAGTCCATTTCGAGGCGGGCTACGTGCCGGCCAAGCACGACGTGGCGGCCTTCGCTCAGGCGATCCGCGCCATCGGCGAGCCGATCCACGGCCAGCCGGCCGAGACGATCTCCATGGCCAAGCTCCTGACGCTGCTGTTCGAGGTCACGGAGCTCTTCGACATGGCGGCGAGGCCGGAACTGGTGCTCTTGCAGAAGACCATGGTGGTGGTGGAGGGCGTCGCGCGCGCGCTCGACCCGCATTTCAACATGTGGAAGACCTCCGAACCGGTCGTCGGGTCCTGGATCGCCGCCAATCTCGGGCCTCGCGGGATGCTCACCGACGCGCGCGACGGGATCAACGCGGTGGTCTCGCTCGCCCGCCAGGCACCCGAGCTCGCCGCCCGCACCGAGCGCCTGTCGCGCGAGATCGACGCCATGGCCGAGAACGGCCTGCGCTTCGATGCGGAGACGGCGAAGGCGATCGGCAAGGCGGAGGCGCGGTACAGCCGCTCCGGCCGGGTGGCGTTGTGGGTGATAGCGCTGGCGCTGGTGTGGATCGCGATGGAGCCGGGGTGATTGCATTGACTGCAATGCTGGCAGTGCTGGCATTGCGGTTGGCCCGAGTTCACGCTATCTCTTGCGCAGACTGGAGACGTCGAATGGCCACGGTAACCGTAAGAAAGCTCGATGACGAGGTCATACGCGACCTGCGCCTCAGCGCGGCGGAGCGAGGTGTCTCCATGGAGCAGGAGGCACGCGACCGTTTGAAACGTCCGCTCCCCCGTCAGGAGCCCGAGGACCCCGGCAAGCCGAAATGGCATTTGAAGGCGTCCATGGAAGAAATACTTGCGCTCGGCCGCAAACCGGAAAAGCCGATCGATCATAAAGCCGAGTCGGACGCGCTCTACGACTATCTGGATGAAAAGTGATCGTCGTCGACACCTCCGCCCTGATCGCCATTCTCCGGGAGGAATCGGATGCCGCATCAATCGTAGAAGCACTGGGAAACGCGGATAGAAGACTGATCAGTGCCGGCACCATGCTCGAAGCCGGACTCGTTACAGCTCATAGAGGGAACGAACATACCCGATTGCTGCAACTCGTCGAACGCGCGACGCTGGAAGTCGTCGCGACCAGCGAAGCCGAAGTCCACGCCGGAATCCTGGCCGCCCGCCGCTTTGGCCGAGGGTCGGGCCACCCGGCCAATCTCAATTTCGGCGACTGCTTCTCTTATGCGCTGGCCAAGACCCGCAAGCTGCCCCTGCTTTTCAAGGGCGACGATTTCATCCATACCGACATCGAACCGGCACTGACGCCGGGATGACGGCTCGCGCATGACCCTTTCCGACAGACGCATCCTGCTCATCATCGGCGGCGGCATCGCCGCCTACAAGTGCCTCGACCTGATCCGCCGCCTGCGCGAGCGCGGCGCCAGGGTGCGTTGCGTGATGACAGCTGCCGCGCAGGAATTTGTCACGCCGCTTTCGGTCGGCGCGCTCACCGCCGACCATGTGTTCACCGACCTCTTCGACCGGCAGGACGAGCACGATGTCGGCCACATCCGCCTGTCGCGCGAGGCCGACCTGATCGTGGTGGCGCCGGCCACCGCCGACCTGATGGCGAAGATGGCGCATGGCCACGCCAGCGACCTTGCATCGACCGTGCTGATGGCGACCGACAAGCGCGTGCTGGTGGCGCCCGCGATGAACCCGCGCATGTGGAACCACCCCGCCACCGTCCGCAACCGCGCGACGCTCGAGGCCGACGGGATCGCCTTCGTCGGTCCGGGCAGGGGCGAGATGGCGGAGAGCGGCGAGGCGGGCGAAGGCCGCATGGCCGAGCCGCTGGAGATCGTTGCCGCGGTCGAGACGCTGCTGGACGAGCGGCCGAAGCCGCTGGCTGGAAAACGCATCGTTGTGACGTCGGGCCCGACGCACGAGCCGATCGACCCGGTGCGCTACATCGCCAACCGTTCCTCCGGCAAGCAGGGCCACGCGATCGCGGCGGCACTCGCTGCGCTTGGCGCCAGGGTGACGCTCGTGTCCGGGCCGGTGACGATCGCCGATCCGCACGGCGTCGAGACCCTGCATGTCGAGACCGCCCGGCAGATGCTGGCGGCGGTGGAGGCGGCGCTTCCGGCCGATGCCGCAATCTTCGTGGCGGCGGTCGCCGACTGGCGTACGGCGGGAGAGGCTGGCGAGAAGATCAAGAAGGTCGCTGGCGAAGCCCCCCCTGCCCTGCGAATGGTGGAGAATCCCGACATTCTGGCGACCATCGGCCACTCCCCGCAGCGGCCGGGCCTGGTGGTCGGCTTTGCGGCGGAAACGCAAAACCTAGCCGAGAATGCGCGCGCCAAGCTCGACAGGAAGGGCGCTGACCTGATCGTGGCCAACGACGTGTCGCATGGCTCGGGGATCGGCCCGTCCGGCGTGATGGGCGGCGACCGCAACCGGGTGCGCATCGTCTCGCGGGATGGCATAGAGGACTGGCCCGAGATGACCAAGGCCGAGGTTGCCAAGAGGCTGGCCGCGCTGGTTGCCGGCAGGCTGACGGGCGGCTGAGCCCGTGCGGTCGGCCTCGATTCTGCGCGATCGCGCCGGCGCTCCCGTCAGGGCCGCCTGAAGCCGGTCGGCTGTCCGTAAAGATATCCTATGCGCGCTATGGCTGCGGAAAGCGGCTCCCGCGACACCGACATCGAATGTCCGTTGGCGTGGAGGAGCGCGTCAGGGCCGGTGACGATGGCCACGTGGCCCTGCCAGAAGACGAGATCGCCGCGTTGCAGCGCGGCGGGTTCCGTGGCCGGATCGAGAGCCTCGCCCAAGCCCGCCGCCTGCATGTCGGAATCGCGCGGTACCGCGCGTCCCGCCATGCGCATGGCAAGCTGGACGAGGCCGGAACAATCGATGCCGAAGGCAGAAGCGCCGCCCCATAGGTACGGCGTGTGCTCGAGCGTCTCGGCGACCGCCACCCAGTCGGTTGCCGGTTCGGAGAGCGGACGCAGATGCGTAGCGACGGCTGCCTGCCCCGAGGCGAGCAAGGCATAGAGCGTTCCGCGGGACTCTGTCTCGCCGACCACCTCGACGACCGATCCCATCGACAGAACCTCGTCCCGGGGCTTCTTCATGTCCGGCTCGCGATAGAGGAACGTGCGCGGCGCGAACACGACATGGGTTGGCGCTCGTTCAAGCTCGCCGAGCCCGCCTGCCTCGACGTAGCCGACATAGCCGTCTTCTGCGGCTTGCACCCAGGCGAGCCCGTCTCGTTGGTCGAAGACGGCAACGGGGGCCCCGAGCAGAAGCTGCGTGTTGAGGCCCGAGTCACGCGAGGGGCCGGCCAGCATGTCGAGCACGGGACGGTTCACGCGCATCGGCTTGCCGTCGACGAAGCGCTCGGCATCGACGCGGCCCTTCAGCCGCGCGTCGGCGAGGTCGGGGCGATAGGCATGCAGGCGCTTGTCGAGGCTGGTCATGGAGCGGTGAGTTCCTTTGCGCAGACGATGACGACGTCGCCGAATCGTTCGACGAAAAGCGCGCCCTCGACAGTCCTTTTGACCAGAACGTTGCGCTTGTCATTCTCGTCGCGATGCCGCGAAACCAGTTTCAGCGCCCCCATCTTGTCGAGTGCGCGGGTGATCACCGGCTTCGAAACGTTCAGGCGCGAGGCAAGACCGCGCACAGTATGGGGCGGCGGATCGAGGTAGATCGTCAGCAGGATCGCTGTCTGGCGCATCGACAGGTCCGGTCGGCCCGCGCGGACTTCCGCAAGGGCAACGTCCTGCCACAAGCGCAAGGCCTCCCCAGGCCTCAGATGAACCGCCATTCCGCGCGTCCTCTACCCCTCGGGCAACCTATCATTCCCGGCGGCGCGAAGGCCAGTGTGCTTCGCCTCAGCTGCCGTATCGCGCCGTCAGCAGATGTTCCAGCGCCCGGATCGCCTGCGCCTCGCCGCCGGCCGGACCATGGGCCCGTGGCGCGGGATTCCAGGCGAAGATGTCGAAGTGGCTCCACGCCTTGGCCTTTTCGACGAAGCGCTGCAGGAACAGGGCCGCCGTGATCGAACCGGCGAAGCCGTCGCTGGTGACGTTGTTCATGTCCGCCACCTTCGAAGCGAGCTTCTCGTCATAGGGGGCCCAGAGCGGCAGGCGCCAGACGGGATCTCCGGCCTGCGCGGCCGCCGAGGCGATCTCCGCCGCCAGCCCGTCGTCGCCGGTGTAGAAGGGGGCTATGTCGGGGCCGACCGCGACGCGTGCCGCACCCGTCAGCGTCGCCATGTCGATCATCAGCTCCGGCGCCTCCTCGTCGGCCAGCGCCAGCGCGTCGGCCAGCACCAGCCGGCCCTCGGCATCCGTATTGCCGATCTCGACTGTCGGTCCCTTGCGGCTCTTCAGCACGTCTCCGGGGCGAAACGCATTGCCCGCGATCGAGTTTTCCACGGCCGGGATCAAGACGCGCAGGCGAACGGCGAGCCCCGCGGCCATGACCATGTCGGCAAGGCCAAGCACGTTCGCCGCACCGCCCATGTCTTTCTTCATCAGCAGCATGCCGCTCGAAGGCTTGATATCGAGTCCGCCGGTGTCGAAGCAGACGCCCTTGCCGACCAGTGTCACCCTGGGCGCGTCCGGCGGCCCCCATTGCATGTCGATCAGGCGTGGCGCGTCCGTGGATGCGCGGCCGACGGCGTGGATCATCGGGAAGTTCCTCGCCAGGAGGTCGTCGCCGACGATCGTCTCGATCGATGCGCCGTGTTTCCGGGCCAGGGCACGCGCGGCCTGCTCCAGCGCGGCGGGGCCAAGGTCGTTGGTCGGGGTGTTGACCAGATCACGTGTCAGGAACACCGCCTCCGCGATGCGTCGGGCGCGGGCGCCGTCAGCGCCATCCGGCGCGACGATCCGCAGTGCGTTCCCGGGCTTGCCGGCATAGCGGGTGAAGCGATAGCCGCCGAGCAAGAGCCCCACCGCTGCCTGGGTGGGATTGGCGATCGTGGCCGCAAAATGCCAGTCACCTTCCGGCAGGTCGCGCGCCAGGGCCCCCGTGGCCAGTCGCGCGAACCCGTTGTCCTTTTCCGGCACACCGAAGAGGGCCCCGGCAACCGCTCCGTCCGCATCGGGAACGACGAGGACGCGGCCGGGCTGGCCCGAAAAATCGTTCGCCTTCGCCCAGGCCAGCGCCGCAGCCGCCAGGCCCGCCTCGTCCAGCCGCCCCTTCGTCACCGGATGGATGGGCTTCGATGTCGCGCTTCTGGCATCGGTAAGTTCGACGGGCATCAGGCGGTCTCCTGCGCTGCATGCGCGAACCGACGTGCGGGGCGCGCTTAACCAACCGTTAGGGTTAACGGAATATTTCTTTCCCCGATTGGCGCCGCAAGCGGCGCGAGCGACGGAGAAGGCGGCATGATGACCAATCGCGATCGGAACGCAACCGTTGGCCTTTGGCGCACGGCGGCCCTCGGATTGGTCCTCGCGGCGATCTTGAGCGGATGCGCCAATTCGCGCATGACCACCGGCTCCGTCAATCGCCCCTCGGGCAAGCCGGTGGCGGAGATGTCGGCCGGCGAACTGTCCAGCGCCGCCGACCAGTTGGGCAAGGGCTACACCCGGAACCCGGCCGACAAGGCGACCGGTCTGCGCTACGCTGAGGTGCTTCAGATGGGTGGGCGCACAGACCAGTCTCTGGCGGTCATGCGCAAGCTGGCGATCGAACATCCGGCCGATCGCCAGGTTCTGGCGGCCTACGGCAAGGCGCTCGCCGCCGCGGGCCAGCTCGAGCCGGCGCTCGACGCCGTCCGCCGTGCCCAAACTCCGGAATATCCGGACTGGAAGCTGCTTTCGGCCGAGGGCGCGATCCTCGACCAGCTCGGCAAGTCCGGTGACGCGCGCGCCCTCTATCGCCGCGCCCTGGACATGAAACCCAACGAACCGACCATCCTGTCCAATCTCGGAATGTCGTTCCTGCTCGAGGGCGACCTGCGCGGCGCCGAGACCTACATGCGCTCGGCCGCAAGCGCGCCCGGCGCCGACAGCCGCGTCCGCCAGAACCTTGCACTGGTGGTCGGACTGCAGGGCCGTTTCGAGGAAGCCGAGAAGCTCGCCCGCCAGGAACTCTCGCCCGATCAGGCCGAAGCCAATGTCGCCTATCTCCGCTCGATGCTCGCCCAGCAGAATGCCTGGAACGACCTGAAGCGGGACGAAAAGAAGAAAGCCAACTGATCCTTCTGCATCCGCTCTTCGCAAAACGACGGTGGCCGGCGCGAGCGCCGGCCACCGTCGTTCTGGATCAGGCCTGTCTGCCCGAAGAGGGCTGTTCGGCGACCCGTTTTATCGGACGGACTTTCGGCCCGGCCTATTCGGACGAACTCGATTCCTTCTTGTCGCCGAACACGCCCTGCTCGCTGAACTGCATGATCGCCGGGCCGAGGATGACCGCGAAGAGGACCGGCAGGAAGAACAGGATCATCGGCACCGTCAGCTTCGGCGGCAGCGCGGCGGCCTTCTTCTCGGCCTCGTTCATCCGCATCTCGCGGCTTTCCTGTGCGAGCACCCGCAGCGCATGCGCCAGCGGCGTGCCGTATCGTTCGGCCTGAATGAGCGCCTGCGTGACGCTCTTGACCGTGTCGAGTCCGGTGCGGTTCGACAGGTTCTCGTAGGCCATGCGCCGTTCCTGGAGGAAGGAGAGCTCGGCGTTGGTGAGAACCAGTTCCTCGGCGAGTTCTACCGACTGGGCGCCAATCTCCTCGGCGACACGGCGGAAGGCGGCCTCGATTGCCATGCCCGACTCCACGCAGATCAGCATCAGGTCGAGTGCGTCGGGCCAGGCTCTCTGGATACTCTGCTTGCGCTTGGTGGCCTGGTTGTTGACGTAGACGACGGGCGCATAGAAGCCGGCATAGGCACAGACCACCACCACGAAGCCCTTGATGAACAAAGGTTGCTCGGGCAGCGAATTGAGCACGAAGACGTAGATGGTTCCAAGGAACAGTCCCACGAACGGCAGGACCAGCCGGAAGAACAGAAACTTGGTGAGCGGATTCTGGCCGCGGAAGCCGGCCATCTTCAGCTTCGCCAGCGTGGATTCGTCGGCCAGGGCGCGCTTCAGGTCCAGGCGCTCGACGATACTCCGCATGCCATGGGACTGTTCCTCGCGAAGCCCCTTGCGGCGGCGTTCGGCGTCGGCCGCCAGCCGGGCGCGCTGCTTGGCGCGCAATTCGTCGCGCTCAAGCGCCACGGTCTTCATGCGCGTCTTCAGGTCGCTGCTGCCGAAGGCGGGAATGACCGTGAAGACGGTCGCAAAGACGGCCACCGCCACGAGCAGGGCAATGAGGAAGGTCGGGTCGAAGATCGCCTTGGCGACTTGTTCGGACATGCGTGGCCTCCCGGGCGATCAGACCTCGAAATTCATCATCTTCTTCATCACGAAGATTCCGATCGCCATCCAGATCAGCGAGACGCCGAGGACGATGTGACCGGTGCTCGTGACGAAGAGCGGCATGATGTAGTTCGGGCTGGAGAGATAGACGAGAAAGGCGACGATGAAGGGCAGCGCGCCGATGATGGCGGCCGAGGCCTTCGCCTCCATGGAGAGAGCCTGGACCTTGGCCTTCATGCGCTTGCGATCGCGCAGCACGCGCGAAAGGTTGCCGAGGGCTTCCGAAAGGTTGCCGCCCGCCTGCGCCTGGATCTGGATGACGATGCCGAAGAACGCCGCTTCCGGGCACGGCATCGTGTCGGTCATGCGCAATGCGGCCTCCGGCGTGGACATGCCGATCTGCTGGGCTTCGACCATGCGGCGGAACTCGGTCCGCACCGGCTCGCGCGATTCGTTGGCGATCAGCCGGATGCCGTCGTTGATCGGAAGCCCCGACTTGACCGCGCGCACGATGATGTCGAGCGCGTTGGGCAGCTCGTCGAGAAAAGCCTTGATCCGTCTCGCCTTGATGAAGGTGATGACCCAGCGTGGCAACCCGATCCCGCCGGCGAGCGCCGCGGCGGGGACCGCCCAGAGCGGTGCGCCGCCCAGCAGCGCCAGTACCGCAAAAACCAGGCCCGATATGGCTGAGAACAGGTAGAAGCGCTCGATCGGCAGGGTGATGCCGGCCTGCTTGATCTGCAGCTTGAGGGGAGGTTTCCGCATGTTGCGGTCCTTCACCTTCTGCTTCGCGTCGAGATCGTTCAGTGAATCCTGCACCGACTTGCGCCGCTTGGCGGCTTCGGCCAATCGGTCGCGCGACGCCTTGACGACCGCGCGGTCCGTCTCCGCCTTCTTGATGGTCTCGAGCCGCTTGCCCGCCTTCTTCTCGCTGGCGATCCTGTCGAACATGAAGACATAGGCCACCGCGCCGGCCGACAGGCCAGCCAGCAGGATCATCGCGAGGACGGTGGCATCGAGCCCGAACATGCCGCTACGCTCCCGTTTCGATCATCAGCCGGCCTGCTTTTCCATCGACTCGAGGGCCGTGGCGAGACGCGCTTCCTCGTTGTAGTAGCGCGCCCTGTCCCAGAAACGCGGCCTCCCGACGCCGGTGGAGACGTGCTTGCCGATCAGCTTGCCCTGCGGGTCTTCGCCCATGATGTTGTAGAGCACGAGATCCTGCGTGATGATCACGTCGCCCTCCATGCCGAGCACTTCGGTCACATGGGTGATGCGCCGCGACCCGTCGCGCAGACGGGCGGCCTGGATGATGATGTCGACGGAGCCGACGATGATCTCGCGAACGGTCTTCTGCGGAAGGGTGAAACCGCCCATGGCGATCATGGATTCGATGCGGTTCAGGCATTCGCGGGGCGAGTTCGAGTGGATCGTGCCCATCGACCCGTCGTGACCGGTGTTCATTGCCTGCAGAAGATCGAAGACCTCCGGTCCGCGCACCTCGCCGACGATGATGCGCTCCGGGCGCATGCGCAGGCAGTTCTTCACGAGGTCGGTCATGGTGATCTGGCCCTCGCCCTCGAGGTTCGGCGGGCGGGTTTCCAGGCGCACCACGTGCGGCTGCTGCAGTTGCAGCTCGGCCGAATCCTCGCAGGTGATGATGCGTTCGTCGCGATCGATGTAGTTGGTCAGGCAGTTGAGCAGCGTCGTCTTGCCCGAGCCGGTGCCCCCGGAGATGACGACATTGCAGCGGACCCGGCCGATGATCTTCAGAACCTCGGCGCCTTCTGGGGAGATCGCACCGAACCGGACGAGCTGATCGAGGGTCAGCTTGTCCTTCTTGAACTTGCGGATGGTCAGCGCGGCGCCGTCGATGGCGAGCGGCGGAGCAATGACGTTGACGCGCGAGCCGTCCGGCAGGCGGGCGTCGCAGATCGGGCTGGATTCGTCGACGCGACGGCCGACCTGGCTCACGATGCGCTGGCAGATGTTGAGGAGCTGCTGGTTGTCGCGGAAGCGAATGCCGGTCTGTTCGACCTTGCCGGCGACTTCGATGTAGACGTTCTTGGACCCGTTCACCATGATGTCGGCGATGTCATCGCGCGCCAGCAGCGGTTCGAGGGGGCCGTAGCCCAGGACGTCGTTGCAGATGTCCTCCAGCAGTTCTTCCTGCTCGGAGATCGTCATCGCGAAGTTCTTGATCGCGATGATGTCGTTGACGATGTCGCGGATTTCCTCGCGCGCGTTGTCCGGCTCGAGCTTGGCCAGTTGAGACAGGTCGATCGTGTCTATGAGCGCCGAAAAGACCTGGCTCTTGGTGTCGTAATAGCTTTCGCCGCGCTCGCGCGGCGCAGCGGGCTTCTTCGGCTCGGCAACCATCGGCGGTGAATCGAGGTTTCGACGACCGGCTTCGCCCTGCCGCGGCGCACCCGTCGACGGCGTCGGTGACGCCGGCCGTTCCGCGACGGCGGTCGACGACGTCGGCGCGGCGCCGCGAAACTCGGGCACCGTCCTGTTGCCGCCGTCGCCGCCTCTTTTTCCAAACATGACCAGGATACCAGTTTCGGTTGCGGACTACTTCTTCTTGGATCTGAGCTTGTCGAGAATGCCCGAAAGGCCCGGCTTGGCGCGCGTCTTGATCTCGCTTCGGCCGGTCACGATGTGCGCGATCTCCGAGATCGTCTTCACGATGGCATGCTGGGCATCCATTTCAGCGAGCATGCGCCCGTTGTTGGACGCGTTTCCGAAGAATTGCGGTTCGAAGGGGATGATCGCCAGGGGCGTCAGGCCGAGCGGTTCGGTGAAATCGCCAGGCGAGATCTCCGGCCGCTTCGGCACGCCGGCCTGGTTGATGATCAGATGCGGCGGCCTGTCGTTCGGTCGCAGCTTTCGCAGCGTGTCGACCAGGTTCTTCGTGTTGCGCAGGTTGGCCAGTTCCGGTGTGGCGGTGATGACGATCTCGTCGGCCTCGACCAGGGTGTTGCGCGTCCATCCGGTCCAGACATGCGGAACGTCGAGCACCAGCAGCGGTGCGCTGCGTTGGGCGGTGTCGATGATCTGCGCGAAAGCGTCGGTATCGAAGTCGTAGACCCGGTCGAGCGTCGACGGCGCCGCGAGCAGAGACAGGTGTTCCGCGCACTGGGCCAAAAGTCGGTCGAGGTAGACCTCGTCGATTCGCTCGGGCGCGAACACCGCCTCGGCGATGCCCTGCGCGGGATCCTGGTCGAAATTCATGTTGGCGGTGCCGAACGCCAGATCGAGATCGGCCACCACGACCTCGGTGCTGAACGCCGTGGACATGGTCCACGCCACGTTGTGGGCGATCGTCGACGAACCGACGCCACCCTTGGCGCCGATGAAGGCAATGGTCTTGCCGAGCGGCTCGGACTCCGGATTGACGAAGATCTGCGCGATGTTGCCGATGACGTCCGCGAGCGAGACCGGCGCGACGACATATTCGGAGATGCCGAAACGCAGCAGTTCGCGGTACAGCCAGACGTCGTTGTAATGGCCGATGATGACGACTTTCGTCGACGGATCGCAGACCTCGGCGAGCCGCTCCAGCGAGTGCAGCAGTTCCTTCGGTTCCGCGCGAGACTCCAGGATGATCAGGTTGGGTGTCGGCGACGTCGCATAATGGGCGAGCGCTCCCTCCAGTCCGCCCATGGCAACCCGCAGGTGGGCCTTGGACATGCGCCGGTCGTCGGCGGCACGTTCGATCGGCCTGGCGACGCTTTCGGTTTCGCAGAAGGCATGGATCGAGATCCGCGGAATCGGGCGCAGGGAGTTGAGCCGCGCGATGTCCTCGGCGGAGGCGCCGCCGGCCTCCGTCGGATCGGTATCGTAGGCAAGGTTGCTCATCTCGTGCGGTCCCGTGTCGGCGGATCAGTAGTTGACTTCGGAGGTCTGCCTGAAGCTTCTGGAGACTTCGCGGTTCTTGTATTCGTCGAGCGCGTCGCCGCGGTTCTCGGCGTCGATGTCGCCCGGCGCGCGAGGCCCGAGCAGGTCGGCCGGATTTGCGATCTGCGCCGCCAGGTTGTTCTGGTAGGCACAGCCGAAATTCGCGTAGTGCTTGTTCTCGGTCGTCTTCAGCAGGTCGTCAGGCCAGCGGCCGCACGGGCCGGTGCTGGCCTTCATGCGCCGGTAGGACAGGCGGATCGGCGGGCTTGCCTCGGGCGAACCGGCTTCGTACGGCATCGCATGCACTCGACCGCCCGACACGCCGGCGCGGTTGATGTGCCGCGCGATGTCGGCGGCGACCAGGCTGGCGGCGGCCGCGTTTGCCGTTCCCGTCGGATAGAGGATCGTGATCGGCGCGCCCGCGCTCGGGTCGTAATGCGCCATGTAGCCATTGAGGGCGACGCGCTGCACCTGCGACATCGCATGGTCGCTGGTGCCGACGGGCAGGTCGATCTTTTCTTCCTGCTCGGCGACGGTGATCGGATGATTGGTGCGGTAGTCGTCCGGTACCGAGCCGACCGTGATCGAATCGCGCCGGGCGCAACCGGCCAGCAGGGCCGCCGCGACGGTGGTCAGGAGGATCGCGCGGGCCGCGGAGCGGTACCGCCGGCGGCCCGCATGGTCATGGTTCTGAGCGCTGCACATCAGGTCCGTCCCCCGGATCACTTGTAGATGAAGCCGACGACGCCGTGATACCGGCCGTTGGGCTTGTCCGTTTGCATCGTGCCGTAGACGCGATTGACGCGGCCAAGGAAGATCCCGGCGCCGTCGCTCGCGGCATTGAAGTTGTCGTCCGGGCGCGCCAGCTGCTGGCGGGCAACCGGGCGCGACAGATAGGGCGTCACGATGATCACCAGCTCGGACTCGTTGCGGACGAAGTCCCGGCTGCGGAACAGGGTCCCCAGCACCGGCAGCTTGGTCAGGCCGGGAATGCCGGACGAGACCTGGCGGATGTCGTCGCGCACGAGGCCCGCGATCATCATCGAGCCGCCGGACGGCAGTTCGACGGTGGTGTCGGCCAGGCGCTTGCGGATCGACAGCATGTTCGTGCCGTTGTTCTGGCCGCCCGAGCCCATCGCGACCGAGCCCTCGGTGGTGGGCTCGGAAACCGACGTCCGGATCTTCAGGCTGATCCGCCCCGGCGACAGCACGGTCGGCTGGAACTCCAGCCCGATGCCGTACTCGATCTTCTCAACATCGTAGCTGATGGCGCCCGTGTCGGAATCGACGGACTGGCCGGTAACCAGATTGAACTCGCCGCCAACCTTGAAGACGGCCTTCTCGCCCGAGATCGCCGTGAGGGTCGGCTCGGCCAGCGTCTTCATGACGCCCGCCTGCTCCATGGCGTTCAGGTAGGAGTTCAGGGTGGTGGAGCCGAGCGCGGCGCCCACGTTCAGCTGGTAGTTCGACATCTGCTATCCGAGGCCGGAGATGCCGTCGGTGAAGGTGTTCCAGGAGATGCCGTTGGACGTGCCCGACGTGATCATGTTCACGCCGAGCTGCTTCATCACGACGCGGCTGACTTCGGCGACCGTGACCTTGAGCGTCACCTGGTCCTCGCCGATGATCTTCAGGAGGTTGATGATGGCGCTCTTCTGCCGCTGGGAATCGGGGTTGTTGATGTCGACCCCGCCACCGTCGGTGGGGGCCGCCGCCGTCTGGGCATACTGGCCGGTGGTCGCCTCGCCGCCGGTGACGAAGGCCTGCGCCAACTGGACCGCGCGCGCGGCGTCGAGTGGCGTTTCCACCGTGCCGGAGAGAACGACGTTGTCGTTCAGGAGTTCGACCTTGATGTCGGAGTTGGGAACGAAGCGTTCGAGATAGTCCTCGAGCCCGGCCACGTCGCGCTCGATGGCGAGATCGAGATTGGCGATCTGCTCGCCATTGGCGCCGAACACGAAGATGTTCGTCTCGCCAACCTGCTTGCCGAAGAGGTAGATGCGCCGCGCCGTGCGCGTCACCGCGTCGGCGACCGACGGATTGGCCACCAGGATGTCGTAGGCATCCTGCGGCAGGTCGATCACCAGCGACTTGTTCAGGCCAAGCTTCACCCGCTGAGCCCCCGCGCTCGACCGGACGGAACTCTGGTTCGCCTCAGCGATCGACACGCCGCTCGCGATGACCATGCCCGACAGGGCGGTCGCCGCGAGCACGATTGCCGCAAATCGTGTCAGGCTGCGGCCGCTGCCGCGGGTCGTCTTGCTTTCAAGCGACGTCATTTGCGCGCTCCAACTTCGGTGACTTGGCCCGACCGGATCAGGCGTACGGTTCCCCTGCGGCCGTTGCCGGACACCAGGTAGTCGGCGTCGTCGGCAGGCGGTTCCTGCGTATCGGTGATCGAACGCAGGGCGAGCGTCAGGCGATCGGCCATCTGCTGCGCGACGGTGATGATTTCGGATTGCTGGGGCGTGAGCTCGAGCGTCGCCGTCTCGCCGACCTTCACGCGCTTGCCCTCCTCGTTTTCCTGGATCATCTGGTCGATGGCCAGGACGCGGATGTTCTTCAGGATCGTTTCGGTTACGAAACCCTGCGCCGAACCGCTCTCGCCGCGCCTCGTCATGATCACGTCGACGAAGTCGTTGGGCAGGATGAAGCCGCCAGCCGAGGTATCGGCCGAAATCTGTGTCGCGACGGCGCGTTTGCCGGAGGGCAGGATGGCGGACATGAAGCTCTGCCCGTGCCCGATCAGCTTCGAGCGGCGGACGGGCTCGCCCTTGTACATGGTGAGGCGGGCGACCGAACCCCGCAACAGTTCCAGCGCATCGGCTTCCTCGTTGCGCAGGATGTAGCCTTCGGTGACGGCTGCCTGAGGCCAGGACTGCCATCGCATCTGGCGTTCGAGCGGCTGCCCGGCCGGAACGTCCTCGGAGAGCACGAGCACGTCGGTCAGCGGGATCGACGGCACGACCGGAGCCGCCGCGACGATTTCGACCGGCGGCTTGGTGGCGATGTTCTTGGCGATGTACCCGGCACCGCCTGCGGCAACCGCGGCGACGCCCAATACGATCAAGCGTGAAGTATTCATCGACCCGAACCTTTACTCGGCGAATGTGCTCACCGATCGGGACAATGACGCGGAAATCGTCAAATTACGGTTAATGGAATGCTTACAGCCGTGCTTAATTTAGCGTTTACGGTCCTGGTTCGAGCCGGCCGAACGTGGTGCCGGTCTCAGCTTCCGGCCAGTCGCGCAAATGCCCACACGGCCAGAGGTGAGGAGGGGAAGGCCATGAATCCGCCCATGGCGAGCGCGATCCCGTAGGGAATGCCGACCGTCGTGTCGGCGATGTTCCGCAGCAACGGATTGTTGCCGACATAATCGCGGATCGGCGAGTTGCGGAACCTCAGGATGGCGAGCGTCAGCAGCCCGCCGCAAGCGGCCGACAGCAGGACGTAGGTTGCAAGCGGCATGCCGAAGCCCATCCACAGGGCGGTCGCGGCAAGCAGCTTGGCATCGCCGCCCCCCATGCCGCCGATGGCGAACAGCGCGAAGGTCACCGCCAGGACGAAGGCCATCGCGGCGAAATGCATGCCGTAGGTCTGCCAGTCCATGCCGGTCAGCGGCGCAATGACGGCAAAGGACGCAACGAGGATCAGCGACACCCGATTGGCAATGGTCATCGACAAGAGATCCGAAACGGCCGCGAAGGCCAGACAGAGCGGAAAGATGACGAAAATGGCTGCCTCGAGCATGTCCTCTGGTCCCTTTGTGTCCGGTTGGTCTCGCCGTCATGCCCGGACCCTTACGCGAATCCCGGCCGGCGGGCGCTGGGCAAGAAAAAGGCCGCCCCGTGAGGAGCGGCCCTTTCTCTTGAATACCGCTTGCGCGACTTGCGATTACTCGTCGCCTTCACCGCCGCCGCCGCCAGCGCCGCCAGCGCCGCTGACCTTGCCCGAGATCTCGGAAAACTTGGCGTCGAGGCTGGTGCCGAGGGCGCCTGCACCGGCCATGATGGCGACTGCGATGAGGGCAGCGATCAGACCATACTCGATGGCGGTCGCGCCGGATTCGTTCTTCAGGAAGCGAGCGAAAAGCTTGGACATTGGGAACTCCTAATCCACGTGTTTACAGCGAGCCCGTCAACGTTCTTGGTGTGTTGATCGGATGTCCCAACACTACGAGGGAGGCATTTCGATCGGCTTAAGAAACAGAATTACCGGTTTCCTAACGGCTTCCACACGTTGTGATAGTTAACATCCGGCGAACAACCGGCTGCGGCGGGCCGTTGACTTTCGTCGTGCTCGCTCGGACTAAACAGGCGAGGTGTGGGATCCGCATGCTCGTGCCTTAACCTCGGATTCACCAATCCACTTCATGATCCGCTAATCATTCTGGATCGGAGCCTCTCATGGCGCGGAAACTCCTTCTGTCATTCGGCGTAGCGGCGGCCTGCCTGACCGTGTCGGCGATCGTCGCCCCCCCTGCCCAGGCCGAGGCGGGCATCCGCATTCTGATGAACGAGGCAAAGATCGTGAAACTGGCCCAGCCGGCGGATACGATCGTCGTCGGCAACCCCGACATCGCGGACGCCTCGGTCCAGGACGCGACCACCATCATCCTGACAGGCAAGGGCTTCGGCGTCACCAATCTCGTCATTCTGGACGAGACCGGCGCACCGATCGTGGATGAACAGGTCTTCGTCAGCCGGCAGGACGCAAGATCGGTCCGCATCTATCGTCGCTCGGAAGTCCAGACGCTGTCGTGCACCCCTTATTGCGAGGGGGCCTACAAGAGCGACGCCGAGCGAACGTCCGAAGCCGAGATGAACGTCAGCCGCTGAGCGGCCGCGTTGGACGATGCGAGACCGAAACGCGCTGCAGGATTTCTGAAGCTTTCGTTAAAGTCGCCGCCACAAGTTGAGGCTTCCGTAAAACCGGAAGTCAACAGCCACGCGCTATCGTCACGATCGACTGCATAGGGGCAGTGGGATCGGGACATGAGCAAGTGGATTTCCATTCGCAGGGCAATGCCTCAGGGCAGGAACCGCGATAGCCGTCTGGTGCGCTTCGTGCGCGACGAGAACGGCGCGATCGCGATCGAGTTCGTCGCCCTGGCGCTTCCGTTCTCGATGCTCGTCTTCGCCATCCTGGAAAGCAGCGTCTCCTTCGCCGGCCAGCAGGTGCTCGTCAACGCCGCCGACAACATTGCCCGGCAGTTCCGCACCGGGCAGATCAAGTCTTCGGAAACGAACGAGGTCAAGCTCCGGACCATGGTCTGCGACGAACTCAAGATCATCGTCGCCGCAGGCTGTCCGGGGCTGGAGATCGACCTGCGCCAGTTCGCGACGTTCGAGGACGCCGCGAAACTGCGGATCAAGTACACCGCTGGCGGCGACATCGACACCTCTGACTTCAAGGTCGATCCCGGCCCTTCGCTGAGCAAGAACACGTTGCGCCTCTTCTATCGCTGGCCGGTGATGACGGACGTGATGCGCAAGTCGATGTCGAACATCGGCAGTGGCTACACGCTCCAGTTCGCGACGGTCACCTGGCAGAACGAACCCTTCGACGACTGAGGCTGCACCCATGACCACCCCGGACGACAGCATGTCTCGAACCGATACGACGCCGGAACGCCCGCAAGGCATCCTGTCCGGTCTGCGCGCCCATTTCGGTCGGCTCGGCCGCGACCGCAAAGGCGTCGCCGCGATCGAATTCGCCTTCATCGCGCCGCTTCTCCTGGTCACCTACTTCATGACGATGGAGGTCTCCCAGGGGCTCGAGGTGAGCAAGAAGACCGGACGCATCGCGATCATCGTCGGCGATCTCGTGACCCAGCAACAGTCGCTCAACAAGGCGGATCTCGATTCCATCATGCGGATCGGCGAGGCGGTGATCCAGCCCTATAGCCGCAGCGCGCCCTCGGTCTACGTGACCGCGATCGAGATCTCCGACGAGGAGAAGCCGAAGGCGACGGTCGCCTGGTCGCGCAAGCTCGTGGGCGGCGCCACGAGCAGCTATCTGCCCGCGGGTTCGATCGTCACGACGGTTCCGCAGAAGCTCATGATCCGGAACACGTTTCTGATCCGCGCGGAATCGAAGCTCGAATACACGCCGGTCGTGGTGTGGAGCGCGGGCGACAGTGCCTCCTTCGGCATGAAATCCGCCTTCGACAAGCTGGACATGAGTGACCGGTACTTCCTGCGCCCGCGCATGAGCCAGAAGGTCGGCTGCAACGACTGCTGAGCGGTTCAGCGCGCCTCGACGGCTGCCGCGAGCTGAAGCGCCATGGCGTTGGCAGTGGCATAGTCCGCGTCGGTGACCCGGACGAAGCCACCCTGCCTCAACGGCTCCAGATGCTGGAACACGTCCGGTTGTACCTCGTGAAGCGCGGTGAGGAATCCGACGAGGGCATTCTTGGTGGCGGCGGGCATGTCGGAACGCACGGCATGCGGCCCATAGCGAAGCGGCTGCGTCTCCCAGGCGATCTCGATGGTCTCTGGCTGGAGGCCGGCTTCCAGAAGCCGCGAAAGGGTTCCCCCCTGCTGCGCCGGGCCGGCGCGGGAGGGCACCCAACCGATGATCCCGTCAACGTCACCCGACACGAACATCGCCTCGGCCTGCGAGGCGGTCTCGACCTCGACCAGGCGCTCGGCCCCGGCCTGGGCAGCGGGACGGGCGTGCGACAGCCAGTGCGGCATGTCGCCGGGCACGGTCGCCACGGTCGCGGGTTGGCCGGCGTCCTCCCGGCGCCGGATGAGGACGGCGCGGATGCCCGTCGCGCCGTCGCTGCCGATCGGCGCGACGATCGGCTCGATGCAGCCACAGGCAAGCCGTGCCGCGGCATAGGCGGCGGCCGAGTAGATGCCGTAGTCGATCCGGCCGCGCGTTTGGGCGTCGATCAGGGCGGCGAAGTCGCGGGCGACGAAGATCTGGGTAGGAAGGCCCGTCGCCTTCGAAAACGCTTCTTCGATCTGCACGGCGCCGTCGATCGCGACGCCGGTGGCCGGATGCGCCACCAGGCCGATCCGCAGCGTGGCGAGCGGACCTTCGGCCATGGAAGCGGCCGGCTGCATCCACACCAGCGCCGCGAGGGTTGCGCGGACGCTCCAGCGCGCTGTCCTGCTCTTCATGGTCGACCACCCTGCATTCACCGCTTTCACCATGCCGTCGTATTCTTGCGGTTTGGTTTCCGAATTGCCAATGCGCGGCAACATTCCTATCTGTCGTCATCGGCGGTCTCTTGCATGGACATCCCCTATGGCGCGCGCCTTCCTCTTCGTCCTCGATTCCTTCGGCATCGGCGGGGCGCCCGACGCTGCGCGGTTCGGCGACGAGGGCGCTGACACGTTCGGCCACATCGCCGCCGCCGCGGCTGGCGGCGAGGCCGACCGGCCGGGGCTTCGCGCAGGACCGCTCGAACTGCCGAACATGATGGCGCTCGGTCTGGGCGAGGCGGCACTGCTGTCGACCGGCTCGTGGCCGGCCGGCATGGCGCGACCCGCACCGACGGGCGTCTTCGCCGCCGCGCAGGAGGTTTCGAGCGGCAAGGACACGCCGTCCGGCCATTGGGAGATCGCCGGCGTGCCGGTGCCGTTCGACTGGGGCTATTTTCCCGAAACGATGCCGACCTTCCCGCCGGACCTCGTCGACGCCATCATCCGCGAGGCGCGGCTGCCCGGAATCCTTGGCGATTGCCACGCATCGGGCACCGAAATCATCGCCCGGCTGGGCGAAGAGCACATCCGCACCGGAAAGCCCATCTGCTACACGTCCGCGGACTCGGTTTTCCAGATCGCCGCGCACGAGGTGCATTTCGGCCTCGAGCGGCTCTACGACCTGTGCCGGATCGTCCGCCGGCTCGTCGATCCGCTGAACATCGGTCGCGTCATCGCGCGGCCCTTCGTCGGGGAGAGCGCGGCGGACTTCGTGCGCACCGCCAACCGCAAGGACTACGCCGTGCCGCCGGCCGAGCCGACCCTGCTCGATCGCGCCGTGGCGGCTGGCCGGAGGGTGATCGCCGTCGGCAAGATCGGCGATATCTTCGCGCATCAGGGCGTGACAGAGGTGCGCAAGGCGCCGGACAACATGGCGATGTTCGACGCGGCCCTGGGCGCCATCGCGGACGCCGGGGAGGGCGACCTCGTCTTCGCCAATTTCGTCGATTTCGATTCGAGCTTCGGCCACCGCCGCGACGTGGCCGGCTATGCCGCCGCGCTGGAAGCCTTCGACCGGCGCCTGCCGGAGGCGCTGGCGCGCCTGAAGCCCGGGGACATCCTCCTGCTGACGGCCGACCATGGCTGCGATCCGACCTGGCGCGGCACCGAGCACACCCGCGAGCGTGTGCCGGTGCTGGCGATCGGACCCGGCCTGCCGGCCGGTTCGGCCGGGGTGCGCGAAACCTTTGCCGACATCGGCGAGGCGGTCGCCGCGCATCTGGGCCTTCCGCCCGGCCCGCACGGCCGCTCGTTTCTGGCCGATCGCGTCGACCATGCCTGAATTGCCCGAGGTCGAGACGGTTCGGCGCGGCCTGTCGGGCACACTGGAAGGCGCGCGCATCGTGTCGGTCGACCAGCGTCGGCCGGATCTCCGCTTTCCCTTTCCGGCCGACTTCGCGGCCCGGCTCTCCGGTCGCCGCATCGAGGCCCTGTCGCGGCGGGCAAAATACCTGATCGTCCATCTCGACGACGGGCTTGGCCTGATCTGCCATCTCGGCATGTCGGGGTCCTGGCGCATCGAGCGCGACGCGGACGCACGCACCCCGGGCGTCTTCCATCACGAGCGCTCCAAGCTCGCCGCGCATGATCACGTCGTCTTCCGGCTGACCGGCGCAGATGGCGCATCGAGCCGCGCCGTGTTCAACGATCCGCGCCGTTTCGGCTTCATGCTGTTTGCGGAACCCGGCACGCTCGCCGAGCATCCGCTTCTCAGCGGCCTCGGCGTCGAGCCCACGGGCAACGAACTCTCCGGTGACCTGCTGGCCACGCTCTTTCGCGACAGGCGCGCCCCATTGAAGGCGGCGCTGCTCGACCAGCGGCTGATTGCCGGGCTCGGCAACATCTATGTCTGCGAGGCGCTCTGGCGGGCCGGCCTGTCGCCGCGCCGGGCAGCCGGCACGCTGGCCACGGCAACTGGCCGCCCGACCAAGGCCGCTGGCGCGCTTGCCACCTCGATCCGCGAGGTCATTGCCGATGCCATCGCCGCCGGTGGCTCGTCTTTGCGCGACTACGTCCAGGCCGACGGCTCGCTCGGCTATTTCCAGCACGCCTTCGCCGTCTACGACCGGGAGGGAGAGGCTTGCCGCAAATCGGGCTGCGACGGCGTGGTGCAACGCGTGGTGCAGTCCGGCCGCTCCACTTTCTATTGCCCCTCCTGCCAGCGTTAGCTAATCCGGATCAGGCCCAGCCTTGGAGGACGTCCATGCCCTACGAAACCATCATCGTCGAAACCCGGTCCCGCGTCGGGCTGATCACCCTGAACCGCCCGAAGGCCCTGAACGCGCTGAACACGACCGTGATGGCGGAGATGGTCGCGGCGCTGAAAATCTTCCAAGAGGATGCCGGCATCGGCGCGATCGTGGTGACCGGCTCCGAGAAGGCCTTCGCGGCGGGCGCCGACATCAAGCAGATGCAGTCGATGGACTACATCGACGCCTTCATGAGCGACTTCTTCGGCGGCTGGGAGGAGATGACCCGGGTTCGCAAGCCCATCATCGCCGCGGTCGCCGGCTATGCGCTCGGCGGCGGTTGCGAGCTCGCCATGATGTGCGATTTCATCATCGCCGCCGACAACGCGAAGTTCGGCCAGCCGGAGATCACGCTCGGCGTCATGCCCGGCATGGGCGGCTCGCAGCGGCTCACCCGCTTCGTCGGCAAGGCAAAGGCAATGGACATGTGTCTGACGGGCCGCATGATGGACGCCGCCGAGGCCGAGCGCTGCGGCCTGGTCTCCCGCGTCGTCCCGGTCGGAGACCTGATGGAGGAGACGCTGAAAGCCGCGGCCAAGATCGCCTCCTTCTCGCTTCCTGCCGTCATGATGGTCAAGGATGCGGTCAACCGGTCCTACGAAACCACGCTGGCCGAAGGCCTGCTCTACGAGCGCCGCATGTTCCACTCGCTCTTCGCCTTCGACGACCAGACCGAGGGCATGACCGCCTTCGTTGAAAAGCGCAGCCCCAATTTCCGTCACCGCTGAGGCCGGCAGGTCTTGGCGCAAGACGACATCGATGACACAAACATGAAAGACGGCTTGGCATCGGGGTCCAGATCGACTAGATGAGCCCCGCGTCCCTTATCGCTCCGGCGGTTCGACGCATGCGGAGAGGTGGCCGAGTGGTTGAAGGCGCACGCCTGGAACGCGTGTATACGGGAAACCGTATCGAGGGTTCGAATCCCTCTCTCTCCGCCATCGCTCATCTGTTGTACGACTCGGAGACATGGGTGACAGTTTGTACCTAAGACATGGGTGACAACCTCGTGCC
>NZ_RWKW01000149.1 GCF_003970795.1 Aquibium carbonis
GGCTTGCCGCTGTCGGGCCTGCCGTCCGTCGGAGCCAACGCGGCGCTGCTGCCCGCGCGCGCGCGGCGCGGCCGCAGGCTGGGCGTCACGGCCGCCTTGCTCCTGTCGGCGACGATCCATGCCGTCGCCTTCGTCTGGCTCGCCGGCCAGCTGTCAGTGGAGGGCATGGAGGCCGAAACCGACGGCGTCTCGGTGGAGATCGTGTTCGACCGACCGACAGAGAGCGCTGCGGCGACGGTCGCCGGCAACGACGGCGTCACCGTTGCCCGTGGCGAGCCCCTCCAACCCGTGGAGCAGAAGCTTTCCGAAACCGTGGAGCCGGAACCGGCCGAAGCCACCGTGATCGATACGGCCGAAGCGGTGGCGCCGATCGATGCATTCGTCGATATCGAGCCCGACGCCGTGGCTGCGGTCCAAGCCGACATGCTCGAGCCGGTCGCCCCGGTCGAAGCAGACGCGCCTGAAGCCGTGGAGTCCCCGGCAGCGCCCGTGCCGGATCCGATCGCGCCCGAA
>NZ_RWKW01000150.1 GCF_003970795.1 Aquibium carbonis
GTTCCGCACGGAGGGGGCGCAACTGATTGACCGCGAAGCCGCGGCGTCCGAGGCCGTCGACGATGCGGCCGAGACCCGCCCCGAGCCTGCCGAAACGCGTCCCCCGGCTTCGCAAGCACCGGCGCCGGAACCCCGGCTGGTCGCGCAGGTGCAGACGCCGACGCTCGCCGCCGAGGCCGAGGCCGGCGCGGCCGCCGAGATCCCCTGCGCCCGCTATGTCGGCCAGCCGATGGCCCGCTGCGAAGTCCGCGTCCAGCGTCTTGCCGCCGACGACGCCGACGTCACGGTGCTGTGGCCGGACGGCGGCGAGCGCCTGATCCGCTTCCGCGCCGGGCAGCCCGACGGCACCAACACCCGCGGCGAATTCCGCTTCACCCGCGAGGCCGAACTGAACCTGATCCGCATCGGCACCGGCGAGCGTTTCGAAATTCTCGACGCCCTGCCCTTCGGGGAATAGGCGCGTCGCGGCGCCGGCGCCGGCAGCACGGCCGAAGCAAGCCGAAAAGTCACGAAATCGGGGTTCCCTCACCCCGCTTCCTCCCCTATAAGGCCCGCCTAGCCAGACACCCTTCTCCCTTGCGCACCGGCCGGGCCGTTCCCGTTCGGCGCTTGGCGCAAGCAGCCTGCCGCGGCGCGCCGGCGCGCGAAAAAAGAAAGTCCTGACGACCATGCCCAGACGCACCGATATCTCCTCCATCCTGATCATCGGCGCGGGGCCCATCGTCATCGGCCAGGCCTGCGAATTCGACTATTCCGGCACCCAGGCCTGCAAGGCGCTGAAGGCCGAGGGCTACCGCGTCATCCTGGTCAACTCCAACCCGGCCACGATCATGACCGATCCGGAGCTGGCCGACGCGACCTACATCGAGCCCATCACGCCCGAGGTGGTGGCCAAGATCATCGCCCGCGAGCGGCCCGACGCGCTTTTGCCCACCATGGGCGGACAGACCGCGCTCAACACGGCGCTGTCGCTCAGGCGCATGGGCGTGCTGGAGCGCTACGGCGTCGAGATGATCGGGGCGAATGCCGAGGCAATCGACATGGCCGAGGACCGCTCGCTGTTTCGCGAGGCCATGGCGCGCATCGGGCTGGAGACGCCGCGCTCCTGGCTCGCCAATGCCAGCGCCGTGAAGGACGAGGACCGCAAGCGCCACGAGGCCGAGCGGGAGGCGCTCAAGGCATCGGCTCCCGACGATCTCGACGCGGCGCTGGACGAGCTGGAAACGCGCTGGAACCTCGGCGAAGGCGATCGCAAGCAGCGCTACATGAGCCACGCCATGGGCATCGCCGCCCAGGCGCTCGACGTCGTCGGCCTGCCCGCCATCATCCGCCCCTCCTTCACCATGGGCGGCACCGGCGGCGGCATCGCCTACAACCAGGCGGAATTCTTCGACATCGTGCGGTCGGGCCTCGACGCCTCGCCGACGACGGAGGTGCTGATCGAGGAGAGCGTGCTCGGCTGGAAGGAGTACGAGATGGAGGTCGTCCGCGACAAGGCGGACAACTGCATCATCGTCTGCTCGATCGAGAACATCGACCCGATGGGCGTGCACACCGGCGATTCGATCACCGTCGCGCCGGCCCTGACGCTCACCGACAAGGAATACCAGGTGATGCGCAACGCCTCGATCGCGGTGCTGCGCGAGATCGGCGTGGAGACCGGCGGCTCGAACGTGCAGTTCGCCGTCAACCCGGCCGACGGCCGCCTCGTCGTCATCGAGATGAACCCGCGCGTGTCGCGCAGCAGCGCGCTCGCCTCCAAGGCCACCGGCTTCCCCATCGCCAAGGTCGCGGCGCGGCTTGCCGTCGGCTACACGCTCGACGAACTCGAAAACGACATAACCGGCGGCGCCACGCCCGCCGCCTTCGAGCCGTCGATCGACTACGTGGTGACCAAGATCCCGCGCTTCGCCTTCGAGAAGTTCCCCGGCGCCGATCCGGTCCTGACCACGGCGATGAAGTCGGTCGGCGAGGTCATGGCGATCGGCCGCACCTTCGCCGAATCGCTGCAGAAGGCGCTGCGCGGGCTGGAAACCGGGCTGACCGGCCTCGACGAGATCGAGATTCCCGGCCTCGGCGCGAGCGGCGACCATGGCGACGACCGCAACGCCATCCGCGCCGCGCTCGGCACGCCGACCCCCGACCGGCTGCGCATGGTGGCGCAGGCGATCCGCATGGGCACCTCCCTGGAAGAGGTGCATTCCATGTGCTTCATCGACCCGTGGTTCCTGGAGCAGATCGCGGCCATCATCGCCATGGAGGCGCGCGTGCGCGAGCACGGCCTGCCGCAGGACGCGGCCAACATGCGCATGCTGAAGGCCATGGGCTTCTCCGACGCGCGGCTGGCCTCGCTGGTGAGGAAGGACGCCGACGACGTGGCGGCGCTGCGCCGGCGCCTCGACGTGCACCCGGTCTACAAGCGCATCGACACCTGCGCGGCCGAGTTCGCCTCGCCGACGGCCTACATGTACTCCACCTACGAGGCGCCCTTCGCCGGCACGCCGGCCGACGAGGCGCAGGTGTCGGACCGGAAGAAGGTCGTCATCCTCGGCGGCGGCCCGAACCGCATCGGCCAGGGCATCGAGTTCGACTATTGCTGCTGCCATGCCGCCTTCGCGCTGGCCGACGCCGGCTACGAATCGATCATGATCAACTGCAACCCCGAGACCGTGTCGACCGATTACGACACGTCCGACCGGCTCTATTTCGAGCCGCTGACGGCCGAGGACGTGCTGGAGATCCTGCGCGCCGAGCAGAGCCGCGGCACGCTCGTCGGCGTCATCGTCCAGTTCGGCGGCCAGACGCCGCTGAAGCTCGCCGACGCGCTGGAAAAGGCCGGCATCCCGATCCTCGGCACCTCGCCCGACATGATCGATCTCGCCGAGGACCGTGACCGCTTCCAGAAGCTGCTGGTCAAGCTCGGCCTGATGCAGCCGAAGAACGGCATCGCCTGGTCGGTCGAGCAGGCCCGCGTGGTGGCCGGCGAACTGGGTTTCCCGCTGGTGGTCCGCCCCTCCTACGTGCTCGGCGGCCGGGCCATGCAGATCATCCACAACGAGGGCATGCTGCAGTCCTACCTGCTCGACACGGTGCCCGGCCTCGTGCCCGAGGACATCAAGCAGAAATATCCCAACGACAAGACCGGCCAGATCAACACGCTGCTCGGCAAGAACCCGCTTCTGTTCGACACCTACCTGTCGGGCGCCATCGAGGTCGACGTCGACTGCCTCTGCGACGGCCAGGACACCTACGTCTCCGGCATCATGGAGCACATCGAGGAGGCTGGCATCCATTCGGGCGACTCGGCCTGCTCGCTGCCGGTGCATTCGTTGGCCCCTTCGCTGGTCGACGAGCTGGAGCGACAGACGGCGGCGCTGGCCCGCGCGCTCAAGGTCGGCGGGCTGATGAACGTGCAGTTCGCGGTCAAGGACGGCGACATCTACGTGCTCGAGGTCAATCCGCGCGCCTCGCGCACCGTGCCCTTCGTCGCCAAGACCATCGGCAAGCCGATCGCCAAGATCGCCGCGCGCATCATGGCCGGCGAGAGCCTGGACGCGGCCTTCGCCCATTACGGCGCCAAGCCCGACCCGCGCGCGCTCGGCCACATCGCCGTCAAGGAAGCCGTCTTCCCCTTCGCCCGCTTCCCCGGCGTCGACACCCTGCTCGGCCCCGAAATGAAATCGACCGGCGAGGTCATGGGCCTCGACACCGATTACGCGCTCGCCTTCGCCAAGGCGCAGCTCGGCGCCGGCGTCGACCTGCCGAGGTCGGGCACGGTGTTCGTGTCCGTGCGCGACGAGGACAAGGCCGCCGTGCTGCCCTCGGTCAAGCGGCTGGCCGGCATCGGCTTCAAGGTGCTCGCCACCTCCGGCACGGCGCGCTTCCTGCGCGAGAACGGCGTCGAGGCCGAGAAGATCAACAAGGTTCTTGAAGGCCGGCCGCACATCGAGGACGCGATCCGCAACCGCCAGGTCCAGATCGTCTTCAACACCACCGACGGCCAGAAGGCGGTGTCGGACTCCAAATCGCTGCGCCGCGCCACGCTGATGCAGAAGGTGCCCTACTACACGACCATGGCCGGTGCCGCGGCCGTCGCCGAGGCGATCGCGGCGCTGAAGGCGGGCAGCCTCGAGGTGCGGCCTTTGCAGAGCTATTTTTCGTAAGCGCGTTCCGCAGTCGGCAGTCGGCAGTCGGCAGTCGGCAGTCGGGAACATCGCGCGCAGAGTTTGAGAACGCAAGCCAGACGTCGCGTTCCGTCGCGCCCCCCTCTGCCTGCCGGCATCTCCCCCACGCGGGGGGAGATCACGCGCTTCCGCGCCTTCGCCAACAGCCGACGTTGCTTGACGAGCGCGAGGCCGAAGCTGTCGATCTCCCCGCTTGTGGGGGAGATGGGCGGCAGCCCAGAGGGGGGCGCGACGGGGCGCGGCTTCGGTGTCTTGCGGCGGCGTGCGTCCTTCGAGGACTGGCGCGGACAGCACCCCCTCACCGTCCCGGGCTTCGCCCGGGCCACCTCTCCCCCTGCCCGGGGGAGAGGATGGCAGCTTGTTGCTACGCCCCCTCCCGATACCTGTTCGTGATCGGGTACCGCCGGTCCCGGCCGAAGTTTTTCCGCGTGATCTTGACGCCCGGCGCGGCCTGGCGGCGCTTGTATTCGGCGACGTAGAGCAGGTGCTCCATGCGGGTGACGGTGGCGGCGTCGTGGCCGCGCGCGACGATGGCGTCGACCGACATCTCGTTCTCGACCAGGCATTCCAGGATGTCGTCGAGCACCGGATAGGGCGGCAGCGAATCCTGGTCGGTCTGGTTCTCGCGCAGTTCCGCCGAGGGCGCCTTGTCGATGATCGACTGCGGGATGACCTCGCCCGACGGGCCGAGCGCGCCGGGGGGAACGGTCGTGTTGCGCCAGGCCGACAGCTTGTAGACCTGCATCTTGTAGAGGTCCTTGATGGGATTGAAGCCGCCGTTCATGTCGCCGTAGAGCGTGGCATAGCCGACCGACATCTCCGACTTGTTGCCGGTGGTGACGACCATCGAGCCGAACTTGTTGGACAGCGCCATCAACAGCGTGCCGCGCGCGCGGCTCTGCAGGTTTTCCTCGGTGATGCCGGCCGTGGTGCCCTGGAACAGCGGGCCGAGCGCGGCCATGAAGCCCTCCACCGGCTCGGCGATCGGGATCACGTCGTAGCGGCAGCCGAGCGCCCGCGCGCAGGCCTCGGCGTCGGCGATGGATGCGCGGGAGGTGTAGCGGTAGGGCAGCATGACGGCGTGCAGCCGCTCCTCGCCGAGCGCGTCGACGGCGAGCGCGGCACAGAGTGCGGAATCGATGCCGCCCGACAGGCCGAGCACGACGTCGCGAAAACCGTTCTTGTTGACGTAGTCGCGCAGACCGAGCATGCAGGCGCGGTAGTCGGCCTCCTCGGTCTCGGGAATGCGCGATAGCGGCCCCTGGGCGCAGCGCCAGCCGTCGCCTTCCCGCTTCCAGGTGGAGACCGAGACGGCTTCCTCGAACTGGCTCATCTGGAAGGCGATGCCCTTGTCGGCCTGGATGGCGAAGGAGGCGCCGTCGAAGACGAGTTCGTCCTGGCCGCCGAGCTGGTTGGCGTAGACGATCGGCAACCCGCTCTCGATCACCTGGCGGATGACCACCTGGTGGCGCACGTCGACCTTGCCGCGATAATAGGGCGAGCCGTTGGGCACGAGCAGGATCTCCGCACCCGCCTCGGCCAGCGTCTCGCAGATCCCGAGATCGCCCCAGATGTCCTCGCAGATCGGGATACCGAGCCGCACGCCGCGAAAGTTCACCGGCCCCTGGATCTCGGGCGCGGGCTGGAACACGCGCTTCTCGTCGAATTCGCCATAGTTGGGCAGGTCGAGCTTGTAGCGCTCGGCGAGCGCGCGGCCGGCATCGGCCACGACGACCGCATTGTGCAGCCCCGAGGCGCGGCGCAGCGGCGTGCCCATGATGACGCCCGGCCCGCCATCGGCGGTGTCGGCGACGAGCGCGGCCACCGCCGCCGCGCAGGCTTCCACGAAGGAGGCGCGCAGCACGAGGTCCTCGGGCGGATAGCCGGAGATGAACAGCTCGGTGAACAGCACCAGCTCCGCCCCGTGGCGCGCGGCTTCGGCCCGGGCGGCGCGCGCCCTGGCGAGATTGCCGGCGATGTCGCCCATCACGGGGTTGAGCTGGGCGACGGCGATGCGGAGCGTGTCGGGCGTTGTCATGGCGCCGGTTTAGCGCGAGGCAGGAGCGGCGGCAATGGCGGGCGGAGGGGAGGAAGCGATCGTCCGCATTGCCCCGGCGAGCGTATCAGACTATGATACAGACATGATGAGAAGTGGTCATGATCGTCTCGTTCAGAGGAAAGGTCGTGGAGCAGGTCGCGGCAGGCCGGGCCCCCAAGGGCTTTCCGGCCAACCTCGTCGCGACGGCCGAACGGAAATTGCGGGCGATCGACCATGCACTGGAGCTGCGAGATCTTCGCTCACCGCCCGGCAATCGTCTCGAAGCGCTGAAGGGTGGCCGAACGGGTCAGCATTCCATTCGCATTAACGATCAATGGCGGATCTGCTTCCGGTGGACGGAAGCCGGCGCGGAAGACGTCGAGATCGTCAACTATCACTAGCGGGCGCAGGCACGCGCCGGACACGAGGACATGACATGCTGCGCTTCGCTCGCCCCATTCATCCGGGAGAATTCCTGCGGGAGGAGTATCTCGCCCCGCTCGGCATGAGTCCGGGTCATCTCGCCCGGCAACTCCGGCTGCCGCGCACGCGCATCGAACGGATCGTCAAGGAAGAGGTCGGCCTCACGCCGGACACGGCGCTCCGGCTGGCGCGCTTCTTCGACACGACCCCGCAATTCTGGATGAATTTTCAGCAGGCCTACGAACTGGAGACCGCATCGGAACGGCTGCGGGACGAACTGGACCGGATCGAGCCGATGGGCAAGGCGGCCTGACGCGCCCTACTCCCCCACATACGCCCTGAGATCCTCCGCCGCGCGGTTTTCGCCGATGGACAGGGCGAGGATGCGCGAGAGGTGGGTGTAGGAAAGCCCGGTCTCGGCGGCATAGGCGTTCATCCGCGCCTGGAGGGCGGCGAGGTCCTTCTTCGAGGTCGGATTTTCGGCGATCGCTAGCCCCGCGTCGCGCAGCGCGGCGGCCATGTCCTTGGAGACCACGTAGGCGTCGAAGCCGATCCAGCGCAGGAAATACTGGCCGGTGTTGCCGCCCAGCCGGCTGCCCTGCTTGCCCAGCAGCGCGATCAGTCCCGCCTGGTCGTCCCTCGGCCAGGTGGCGAGGAAGCGGCCGAAGCCGCCATGCTCGGCCGAGACGCGGTCCACGAAACCGGCATTCTCCCGCACCGAGCGAATCTTCTGCGGATTGCGGACGATGCGCGTATCGGCGGCCAGTTCCTCCCAGAACTCGTCCGGCTGGAACAGCAGACGCTTCGGCTCGAAGCCGAGAAAAGCCTCCTCGAAGCCCGGCCATTTCTGCTCGATGACGCGCCAGACGAAGCCGGCGGAAAAGACGCGGTTCGCCATGGTGGAGAGGATGCGGTGGTCGGGGACGGCCGCCAGCGCGGCATTGTCGGGCGCGGGCGGCAGCAGCGTCGCCAGCACGTCCTCGCCGCCCTTGCGGTCGGCGGCCCTCGCCCGGATGTCGTCGAACCGCTTCATCGCGTTCCCTCCGCCACCCCGTCCGGCGGCAGCAGACGCTAACCGATCCACCGGGGGCTTGGCGAGAGGGTCGCGGGACGAAGCAGCCGGCTCCCGCCAGCCTCAGTGCGGCTCCAGCACGGCGTCGCCGCGATCCAGGATCAGCGGGATGATCAGGTCTTCCTCGTCGTCGAGATGGCGCGCCAGCATCGCCACCAGCGACTGG
>NZ_RWKW01000151.1 GCF_003970795.1 Aquibium carbonis
GCCGATGCGGCCTTCGCGTGCGGCGCGGGCGGCGGCCTCGCGCACCGCGGCCGGCGCCGGGTCCGATGGCTGGCCGACGGCCATGGAGATGACCGGCTCGCCTTGCGCGCGCAGCCGGTTGGCTTGCGCCAGCACGTCCATGGCGTGGAAGGGTTCTATGGCACTGCGCCGGGAAATCGCCGTCTTCATTCCGTCTCCCCACTGGCCGGCGCGATCCGCCGCACAATCGCCGGATTGGTCCGGGATCACAAAAGGATGAAGCCGCCCGGCTTTTCATCAGCGTGAGGCTCGTCTACCTGTGATCCCCGCCATGATCCATTCCATTCTCCCCCGTTCGCGGTCTTTTCGAGGCGTGTTGCGCCGGATTGCCGCGCCGCTCGCCGCCGTCCAGCTCGTCGTTGCCGCCGCCAGTCCGGCGCTCGCCCAGCAGCAGCGGCTGCCGATCGTGCGCGACGCCGAGATCGAGGCCCTGGTGCGCGACTATGCCCGGCCGATCCTGGGGGTCGCGGGGCTGCAGAAGGCGGGCGTCGACATCATCCTGGTCAATGATCGCAGCTTCAACGCCTTCGTCGTCGGGCGGCGCATGTTCATCAACACCGGCGCGCTGGTGACGGCCGACACGCCGGGCGAGATCATCGGCGTGATCGCGCACGAAGCCGGGCACATCGCGGGACGCCACCAGGAGAAGCTGCGCCAGCAGCTCGAGCGGGCGCAGACCATGGCGCTCGTGGCGACCCTGCTCGGCGTCGGCGCCGCCGTCGGCGGCGCGCTCTCGGGCAACAGCGGTCTCGCGCAGGGCGGTACCGGCATCGCCGCCGGCGGCAGCGAGGTCGCGCGGCGCACGCTGCTCGGCTACCAGCGGGCGGAAGAAATCGCGGCCGACCGGTCCGCCCTCACCTATCTGGAGCGCACGGAGCAGTCGGCTGCCGGCATGCTGAAGACGTTCCAGCGCTTCCAGAGCGCCCTGGCGCTGTCCGGCGCCCGCGTCGACCCCTACCAGATCAGCCATCCGATGCCGCGCGAACGCATCGCCAACCTGGAGACGCTGGCACAGCAGAGCCGCTATTTCGACAGGCGCGACCCGGCCGCCCTCCAGCTTCGCCACGACCTCGCGCGCGCCAAGATCGCGGCCTACATGGAGGGGCCGGCAGCCACGACGCGGCTGTTCCGAAACGATCCCCTCGGTCTTCCCGCCCGCTACGCGGACGCCATCAACACGCATCTGCGGGGCAGCCCGGCCAATGCGCTGGCCAAGTTCGACGCGCTGATCCGCGAGCATCCGAGGAACCCCTATTTCCACGAGATGCGCGGCGAGGCGCTGGTGCGCGCCAACAGGCCGGCCGAAGCCGCCAAGGCCTATGGCCAGGCGCTGGCGCTCGACCCGTCCAAGTCGGCCATCATCCAGATCCAGCGCGGCCAGGCGCTGCTTGCGGTGGGCGACAAGGACTCGGCCAGGCAGGCGGTGAAGGACATCCGCGGCGCGCTCGACCGCGACCGGGAAAACGCGATGGCCTACCGTCATCTCGCGCAGGCCTATGGCATGCTGGGCGAGATCGCCGAAGCCGAACTCGCAACGGCCGAGGCGTCCTACTATTCGGGCGCCTTCCAGGATGCGAGCATCTTTGCCATGCGCGCGCAGCAGAAGTTCAAGCCCGGTTCGCCGAGCTGGGTTCGCGCGCAGGATATCATCAACACGAGCAAGCCCCGGGCGAAGAAGTGACGGGCCTCGCTCAATTCGGAAAGTCTGGGTCATGAAGAAGAAACTCGGCCTGCAAGCCGTCCGCGCGTCGCTCCTTTCGGCCCTGTTCGTCTCCGGCGCGGTGCTGGGGTCGGGCAGCGGCATCGCCGCCGAGCCGGCCGCCGACAGGACCGCCGGCTTCAGCCGCGCCGAGATCGAGACGATCGTGCGCGACTATCTGATCGCCAATCCGGAGATCATGCTGGAAGTGCAGGATGCGCTCGAGGCAAGGCAGCGCGACCAGCAGCAGCTCGCCCAGATCGAAACGATCCGCGCCGCGGGCGACGACATCTTCAACTCAGCGCATGACGGCGTCTACGGAAATCCGGACGGCAAGTACACGCTGGTCGAGTTCTTCGACTACAATTGCGGCTACTGCAAGCGCGCCATGGCCGACATGCTGGAGATGACGAAGGCCAATCCGAACGTGCGCTTCGTGCTCAAGGAGTTTCCCATTCTCGGCCCGGATTCGCAGCGCGCCCATATCGTCGGCCAGGCTTTCCAGCACCTGATGCCGGAACAGTATGGCGAGTTCCACATCCGGCTGATGGGAGCGGCCGGCCGTGCCACCGAGGAGAGCGCCATCAAGGTGGCGCTGTCGCTGGGGGCCGACGAGGCGCGCCTGCGCGAGGAAATGAAGGATCCCAAGATCGCCGACGTGTTCAATCGCACCTACGAGATCGCCAACAAGCTCGGCATCACCGGCACCCCCTCCTATGTCGTCGGCGAGGAGGTCGTCTTCGGAGCGCTGGGCCGCGACGTGCTCGAACAGAAGGTTGCCAACCTCGAGCAATGCGGCAAGGCCACCTGCTGATCGGGCGCATTTCCCCCAGAAAGCTTCGCTTTTCGATGCTTTGCAGGGGCAAAGAACACGCTTGCTCTCTTTCACCTGCGCATCAACCCGACTATAGAGGTGCGGCGCCCGGCGGGTGCATTGCGCCTTGATCCCGCAGGCCGGCGGGTTACGGGCAGCAGCCTGCCGACCGGGTGCGTGAGCGGAAATGCGAAGGAACACAAGCCCAATGGCGACCAAGAACACCGGCATAGACCAGAAGCTCATTCGCGACCTGGCGGGCATCCTCAACGAGACCAACCTGTCGGAGATCGAAGTCGAGCAGGGCGACCTGCGCATCAAGGTGTCGCGGCAATCGGCCGTGGTGCATGCGATGGCGGCTCCGGCGCCAGCCCCCGTCTTCGAGCGCGTCGCCGCGCCCGCCGATGCGGCCAAGCCCTCCGCTCCGCCGTCCGACAAGATCGTTCCGTCGCCCATGGTCGGCACGGCCTATGCCTGCCCCTCGCCCGGTTCGCCCGCCTTCATCGAGGTCGGCCAGAAGGTGCGCGAAGGACAGACGCTGCTGATCATCGAAGCCATGAAGACGATGAACCAGATCCCCTCGCCGCGCGCCGGCACGGTGACGCAGATCCTGTTCGAGGACGCGCAGCCGGTGGAATTCGGCGAACCGCTCGTCGTGATCGAGTAGTCGCGGCATGTTCCAGAAGATCCTCATCGCCAACCGAGGCGAAATCGCCCTGCGGGTCCTGCGCGCGGCCAAGGAACTCGGCATCCAGACGGTGGCGGTCCACTCCACGGCCGACGCCGACGCCATGCATGTGCGGCTCGCCGACGAAAGCGTCTGCATCGGCCCCCCGCCCTCGCGCGACAGCTATCTCAACATCCACCAGATCGTGGCGGCCTGCGAGATCACCGGCGCCGACGCCATCCATCCGGGCTACGGCTTCCTGTCGGAGAACGCCCGCTTTGCCGACATTCTGGCCGCCCACAACATCACCTTCATCGGCCCCTCCGGCGACCACATCCGCATCATGGGCGACAAGATCGAGGCCAAGCGCACGGCCAAGCGCCTCGGCATCCCGGTCGTGCCCGGTTCCGAAGGCGCGGTGACCGAGGAGAAGGAAGCCAAGCGCATCGCGGCCGAGATCGGCTATCCCGTCATCATCAAGGCATCGGCCGGCGGCGGCGGACGCGGCATGAAGGTGGCGCGTAGCGAGACGGATCTCGAAATCGCGCTCGCCACCGCCCGCTCGGAGGCCGGTGCGGCCTTCGGCGACGACGCGGTCTACATCGAGAAGTACCTGGAAAAGCCGCGCCACATCGAAGTGCAGGTCGTGGGCGACGGCCGCGGCGGCGCCATTCATCTGGGCGAGCGCGACTGCTCCTTGCAGCGCCGCCACCAGAAGGTCTGGGAAGAGGCGAACTCGCCTGCGCTCAACGCCGAGGAGCGCGCCCGAATCGGCGCCACCTGCGCCAAGGCCATCGCCGATCTCGGCTATTCCGGCGCCGGCACGATCGAGTTTCTCTACGAGGACGGCGAGTTCTACTTCATCGAAATGAACACGCGCCTGCAGGTCGAGCATCCGGTGACGGAAGCCATCACCGGCATCGATCTCGTGCACGAGCAGATCCGCGTCGCGTCTGGCGGCGGTCTGTCGGTGCGGCAGGACGAGGTGCGCTTCCAGGGCCACGCCATCGAGTGCCGCATCAACGCGGAAGACCCGCGCACTTTCACCCCCTCGCCCGGCACCATCACCCACTTCCACACGCCCGGCGGCCTCGGCATCCGGGTCGATTCGGGCGTCTATTCCGGGTACCGCATCCCGCCCTACTACGACAGCCTGATCGGCAAGCTCATCGTGCACGGTCGCAACCGGGTCGAATGCATGATGCGCCTGCGCCGCGCGCTGGACGAATTCGTGGTCGACGGCATCAAGACCACCTTGCCGCTGTTCCGCGATCTGGTCGGCAATGGCGACATCGCCAATGGCGACTACGACATCCACTGGCTCGAGAAGCACCTCGCGGCCAAGGACTGACATTCGCTTCGCGATGGAACGTCCCTTCGCGCCCGGACACCGCATCCCGCCGGACCTGCTGCTCAAGGCCTATGCCTCGGGCGTGTTTCCGATGGCCGAGAATGCCGACGACCCGGAGGTGTTCTGGGTGCGGCCCGAGACGCGCGGCGTCATCCCGCTCGACGCCTTCCACGTGCCGCGAAGCCTCGCCAAGGTGATCAGGCGCCAGGTTTTCGCGATCGACTTCGACCGGGATTTTTCCGGCGTCATCGATGGCTGCGCGCAATCGCGCGAGGCCCGACCCTCGACCTGGATCAACGGCCCGATCCGCGAAGCCTATGGCAAGCTGTTCGAGCGCGGCCACTGCCACACGGTGGAGGCGCGGCGCGAGGGGGTGCTGGTCGGCGGTCTCTATGGGGTGACGCTCGGGCGCACCTTCTTCGGCGAAAGCATGTTCTCACGCGAAACCGACGCCTCCAAGGTCTGCCTCGTGGCGCTGGTCGACCGGCTGAAGGAGCGCGGCTTCGTGCTTCTCGACACGCAGTTCACCACCGAGCACCTGAAGCGCTTCGGCGCCATCGACGTGCCGCGGCGCAAATACGAGAAGCTGCTCGCCAACGGCATTGCGGGCGAGGCCGTGTTTCATCCGTAAAGGCCGGTCGCGCCGCCGTCAGCCTCGCTGCAGCGCAACGTGGAGACCCAGGCCGACCAGCACCGCTCCACCCGCGCGCTGAGCCAACCGCTGGGCACGCGAGGAGTGCCGAAGCGTCTCGACGAGCCTTCCGGCGATCAGCACGCAGACGATGTCGGCGAGCGAGAACGTCAGGTTGACCACGGTGCCGAGGATCAGCAATTGGCCCCAGACCGGCAGCGATGCCACCGGGTCGACGAATTGCGGCAGGAAGGCGAGGAAGAAGATCGCCGTCTTTGGGTTCAGCACCTCGACCGCGATGCTTTCGGCGAAGGCGCGACGGCCCGACTTGCGCGGCAGATCGCGAGGCACATCCGTCGCGGCCGACCGTGCCGCGCGAAATGCGGAAACACCGAGCCAGATCAGGTAGAGCGCGCCGACGAACTTGACGATCAGGTAGAGCGTCGGGACGGCGTGGAACAGCACCGACAGGCCGGCCGCGGCGGCGATGACATGGACATAGCAACCAAGATGGATGCCGAGGCTGGCCATCAGGCCGGCCATCCGACCGCCGGCAAGGGTTCGCGCAGCCGCATACATCATCGCGGGGCCGGGAATGAAGGCGAAGATCGCGGTGGTCGCAAGAAAGGCGATCAGGACTTCGATGCCGGGCATGATGGTTCTCCGGCCCAATGCCGGGCTTTCACCATCCCTATCGCGCTCGGCCGGCCGCGGAAAGAGGCCGATTGACCGATGGCGCTCAGTTCGCCTTGGCGGTCTCCGGCGGCGGGACGTCCGACCTCTGCTTGCAGGCCTTCAGCCAGACGTCATAGACGGAATGCTCGACGGCGTTGAGGCCCGGGCTCTCGGCAAACATCCAGCCGGTGAAGATGCGCCGGATCTTGCGGTCGAGGGTGATCTCTTCGACTTCCACGAAGGAATCGGTCTTGGCCTCGTCGGTGTCGGGGCTGGACAGGCAGACGCGCGGCGTCACCTGAAGCGCGCCGAACTGCACGGTCTCGTCGATGTAGACGTCGAAGGTGATGATGCGGCCCGTCACCTTGTCGATTCCGGTGAACTCGGCCACCGGGTTCTTGATCCGGTTGGCGCCGGACGACTGAGCGACGGCGGCCGCCGGGATCGCGACGATGGCGACAGCGCAGCAGAGCGCGCGCGCCAGGCGCAGGTAAGCCATCGGTTTCATCTGTCCAAGCCCCAACCCTCTGCGAGATCCTCGCCATCGTCCACCATGACGATCGACGCCGAACTCAGATGGATAACCAAGGAATGTGGCGATACAAGCGCGCCGCGAATTGATCAGTTCCCCGGCGTCCAGGCGTCGTAGTCGCCGGTGACGATCGGCCGTTCGCCGGGCCTCAGGACCGATCCCTTCGGCCGGTACGCCTTGGCCGAGCCGGTGTGATTCGCCTCGTGCGGGCGTTCCCACTCGCGAGGCTGGTAGGTCTCCTGCGCCGGGGCGGTGTCGACGCGGTGATGGAGCCAGCCATGCCAGCCGGGCGGCACGCGGGTGGCTTCCGACAAGCCGTTGTAGATCACCCAGCGACGCTGGCGCCCCTCGGAATCGACGCCGCCGGTGTAGTACAGGTTGCCCTGCTCGTCCTTGCCGACGAAGGTGCCGTTGCGCCAGGTGTGAAAGCGCGTGTTCAGCGTCTGGCCGTTCCACCAGGTGAAGAACTGGGTGAGAAATTTCAACATCGCAGGACCTCGCGGATATCCCCGCCTTATGGCGTTCGAAGCGGGCGAAAGCAAGGGGCGTGGCGTCGCGCCCTAGGGCTATCGCATTTGGCCGATGATTGATCTGGCGAAGGCGTCGGACCAGCCTGCTCGC
>NZ_RWKW01000152.1 GCF_003970795.1 Aquibium carbonis
GCGGCGACGGGCATCGAAGCGCCGGGCGTCGCCTGCGCCCGACCGGGCAAGCCGGCGTCTCGCCCGCGCCCGGGACGCGGAGCCCGCCGCCGAGGGCGGGATCCGGTGCTGGATCGTCGCGACCGGTCAGGTGATGGGCGCGAGCCGGATTTCGACGCGGCGGTTGGCGGCGCGCCCGTCGGGCGTCGCGTTCGAGGCGATCGGCTGGGTATCGCCCAGGCCCAGGATGGAGAAGCGGCGCTGGTCCACGCCCTGCGCGCCGAGATAGTTGGCGACCGAGAGGGCGCGGCGCTGCGAGAGGCCGAGATTGTAGTTGGCGCTGCCAGTCGAATCCGTGTGGCCATAAACGTCGACGATCGTGCGGTTGAACTTCGTCAGCACCAGCGCCACCGAGTTCAGCGTGCCGTAGAACGACGCCTTGACCGCATCCTGGTCGGTGTCGAAGGTGATGTTCGAGGGCATGTTTAGAATGATCTGGTCGCCCTGGCGGGTGACGCTGACGCCGGTGCCCTGCAATTGCTGGCGCAGCTGCGCTTCCTGCTGATCCATGTAGCCGCCGATCGCGCCGCCGGCCAGCGCGCCGATGCCGGCGCCGAGCAGCGCGTTGCGCCGATCGTTTCCGCCGGCGAGCGTGCCGAGGCCCGCGCCGGCCAGGGCGCCGAGCGCGGCGCCGCCGGCCGTGTTGGAAATCTTCTGCTGCCCCGTATACGGGTCGGTCGTGCAGGCCGCGAGTGCGAGGCTGGCGACGCCGACGGCGGCAATCATGGTCTTCTTCATCGAAATCCCTCTCCTTGGTGCAAGGGCCCGGAGCCCGCCCGAGTCGCCTCTACGCCGGTCTATTGTCGGGAATTGCGGCGAAAAACGGAACGCCGTGTCCGCATGCCCGTTCGAAGCGCCAGGCCGTTCAGTTCTTGCGCCGCTTGCGGCCGTAGAGTTCGAGCCGATGGTGCAGGATGTCGTAGCCCAGTTCGCGCGCGATCTCGTCCTGCAACTTCTCGATGCGGTCCGACCGGAACTCGATCACGTCTCCCGTGTCGAGATCGATCAGATGGTCGTGGTGCTCCTCGCCCATATGTTCGAAACGCGATGGGCCGCCCGCGAAAGCGTGGCGCTGGATCGCGCCATGCTCCTCCAGCAGCTTCATGGTCCGATAGACCGTCGACAGCGAGATGCTGGCGTCGACGATGCAGGCGCGGCGGAAGATCTCGTAGGCATCGGGGTGGTCTTCGGTGCCGGCGATGATGTCCAGGATGATGCGTCGCGGACGGGTGATCCGCACCCCGGCGCGCCGGAGCTCGGCCTCGTAGTCCACCTTCGGTTTCGGCTGTGTCGTCATCGCCGGACTATGGTTCAGATGACAACGAGTTGCAAATAGGCCGCCCCCTGCCGGGCTTGTTGCAAATGATTTGCATTTGCGTTGACTCCCGCGCCCGACCCGCTATGTTCGTGTGACGATGCCTTTCGCGCGTTTCCGCCCGATCCGCCACGAGGAGAATTGACGCCCATGCTGAGATCGCTCGCTTTCGCCATCGCCGTTCTTCTCGCCGCCGGGCCGGCACACGCTGTAGACACGAAGCTGAAGGTCGTCACGACCTTCACCATCATCGCCGACATGGCGCGCAACGTCGCCGGCGACGCGGCCCAGATCGATTCCATCACCCGCCCCGGGGCCGAGATCCACAACTACCAGCCGACCCCGGGCGACATCCTCAAGGCGCAGGATGCCGACCTCGTTCTCTGGAACGGGCTTGGCCTGGAGCTGTGGTTCGAACGCTTCTTCGCCAATCTGCGCGACGTTCCGTCGGCGGTCGTCTCCGACGGCGTGGAGCCCATGTCGATCGGCGACGGCCCCTACACCGGCAAGCCGAACCCGCATGCCTGGATGTCGCCGTCCGACGCGCTGGTCTACGTCGACAACATCGCGGCGGCGCTTTCCGCCGCCGATCCCGCGAACGCGGCGGTCTATGCGGACAATGCGCAGGCCTACAAGGATCGGATCCGGGCGGCGATCGCCCCCATTCGCGCGCAGCTGAGCGCCATTCCGCCGGAGCGCCGGTGGCTCGCGACCAGCGAAGGCGCCTTCAGCTATCTGGCGCGCGACTTCGATCTGAAGGAGCTCTATCTCTGGCCCATCAATGCCGACAGCCAGGGCACGCCGCAGCAGATCCGGCGCGTGATCGACGTCATGCGAACCGAGAACGTTCCCGCGATCTTCAGCGAGAACACGGTTTCGGACAATCCGGCCCGCCAGATCGCCCGCGAAACCGGCGCGGCCTATGGCGGCGTTCTCTACGTCGATTCGCTGTCGGAGGCCGACGGGCCGGTGCCGACCTATCTGGACCTCCTGCGCATCACCACCGAAACCATCGCGAAAGGCTTGTCCGAGTGACCGAAGCAGCCAGGACCCCGGAAGCCGACGCGCTGCCGGGGATCGTCGCCAGAGACGTCGCGGTAACCTACCGGAACGGGCACACCGCTCTGTCCGGTGTCAGCTTTTCCATTCCGCAAGGGTCGATCACTGCGCTCGTGGGGGTCAACGGCAGCGGAAAATCCACGCTTTTCAAGGCGATCATGGGCTTCGTGCCGCTGGCGTCGGGCACGGTGACCATCCTCGGCCAGCCGGCGGGCCGCGCCCGCGACCGAAACGCGGTGGCCTATGTCCCCCAGGCCGAGGACGTCGACTGGAATTTTCCGATCCTGGTCGAGGACGTGGTGATGATGGGCCGCTACGGCCACATGAACGTCCTGCGGATCCCCAGGCGGATCGACCGGGAGAAGGTGGCCGCCGCACTCGACCGGGTCGGCATGGCCGACTTCCGCAAGCGCCAGATCGGCGAACTCTCCGGCGGACAGAAGAAGCGCGTCTTCCTGGCCCGCGCGCTGGCGCAGGAAGGCCGGGTGATCCTGCTCGACGAGCCCTTCACCGGCGTCGACGTCACCACGGAGGAGGCCATCGTCTCGCTGTTGCGGAACCTGCGCGCCGAAGGGCGCGTGATGCTCGTCTCCACCCACAATCTGGGCAGCGTTCCGGAGTTCTGCGACCGCGCGATCCTCATCAACCGCACCATTCTCGCCGCCGGTCCGACGGAGGCGGTGTTCACCCGCGCCAACCTGGAAATCGCCTTCGGCGGCGTGCTGCGGCATTTCGTGCTCGGCGGCACGGATCTCCACGACGACGCGGACCAGCGCCAGGTCACCGTCATCACCGACGACGAACGGCCCTTCGTCTTCTATGGCGAGGATGGCGTCGACGGCGCGGCCAGCCGGCCGTCGCAGGGGCCGGCGGACCCCATCCCCGCTTCCCGCGGCCGGGAGGCGCGGGACTGACCATGGACCTGCTGCTCGAGCCCTTTTCCTACGGCTACATGGTCAACGCGATCTGGGTCAGCGCGCTCGTCGGCGGGGTCTGCGCCTTTCTTTCCGCCTACCTGATGCTCAAGGGCTGGTCACTGATCGGCGATGCCCTGTCGCATTCGATCGTTCCCGGCGTGGCCGGGGCCTACATGCTCGGCCTGCCGTTTTCGCTCGGCGCCTTCCTGTCGGGCGGCCTGGCGGCCGGCGCCATGCTTTTCCTCAACCAGCGCACCAAGCTGCGCGAGGATGCCGTCATCGGCCTGATCTTCACCTCCTTCTTCGGGCTCGGGCTCTTCATGGTCTCGCTTTCGCCGACCTCGGTGAACATCCAGACCATCGTGCTCGGCAACATCCTGGCCATCACGCCACAGGACACGCTGCAACTCGTCATCATCTCCGGCGTCTCCCTGGTCGTGCTGCTGGCCAAATGGAAGGACCTGATGGCCGTGTTCTTCGACGAGACGCACGCCCGTTCGATCGGCCTCAATCCCTTCGCCCTGAAGATCGTGTTCTTCACGCTCCTGTCGGCCTGCACGGTCGCCGCCCTCCAGACCGTCGGCGCCTTTCTCGTCATCGCCATGGTCGTGACGCCGGGCGCGACGGCCTATCTCCTGACCGACCGCTTCCCGCGGCTGATCGCGGTTTCGGTCGCCGTCGGGTCGCTGTCGAGCTTCTTCGGCGCCTATCTCTCCTATTTCCTCGACGGCGCCACGGGCGGCATCATCGTGGTGCTCCAGACCCTCGTCTTTCTGGCGGCCTTCGTCTTTGCGCCGAAGCACGGCATGCTGGCGGCTCGCCGCAAGGCGCGGGCCACCATGCTGGAGCGCGCATGATCGACCACCTCCTGCTTCCCTTCCAGTTTCCGTTCATGCAGCAGGCCTTTGCCATTTCCCTGCTGGTGGCTGCGCCCATGGCGCTGCTGTCGACCTTCCTCGTGCTCAAGGGCTGGTCGCTGATGGGCGACGCCATCAGCCATGCCGTCCTGCCGGGCATCGTCATCGCCTACATAATCGGCATCCCGCTCGCCGTCGGCGCCTTCGCGGCGGGGATGATCTGCGCCCTTGCCACCGGCTTTCTCAAGGAAAACAGCCGCGTCAAGGAAGACACGGTGATGGGCGTCGTCTTTTCCGGCATGTTCGGTCTCGGGCTCGTGCTCTATGTCGGCATCCAGACCTCGGTTCACCTCGACCACATCCTGTTTGGCGACATGCTCGGCGTCACCTGGCGCGACGTCGCCGAAAGCGGGCTGATCGCGGCGCTCGTCTCCGGTCTGCTCGTCCTGCGCCGCCGCGATCTGCTCGTTCTGGCGTTCGATCCCCAGCATGCCCGCGCCATCGGGCTGCCGGTCAGGCTGCTCCACTACGGGCTCCTGGCCATCCTGTCGCTGACCATCGTCGGCGCGCTGAAGGCCGTCGGCATCATCCTCGCCATCGCCATGCTCATTACGCCGGGCGCCACCGCCTTCCTCATCGCCCGCAGGTTCGAGACGATGATGGCGATCTCGCTCGCCGTATCGCTCGTCGCGTCGTTCCTCGGCGTCTACCTGTCCTTCTTCATCGACAGCGCCCCGGCGCCCACCATCGTTCTCCTGATGACGGCAGGCTTCATCCTGGCGTTCATGCGCGCCCGCCACCTCGCCGCCCGGGCCTCGGAACGCATCGCGACGCCCTAAAGCGTGTCGCGTCCAATACGGTTCATTCTGCCGAGGATGGTTTGGGACAAGGTCGAGGTCTATGTCGATCGTCGGGCTGG
>NZ_RWKW01000153.1 GCF_003970795.1 Aquibium carbonis
GGCTGCGGCCGCGCTCGCGTCCGCCGTCGTCTTCACGCTCGCGGCGACCGCCGCGCTTGGGCGCGCCGCGGCCACGGCGGGGCGCGTCGTCCTCGCCTTCGCTCTGCACCACGGTCGACAGGTCGCCGTCGTGCCACTCGATCTTCTTGCCGGTCAGCTTCTCGATCGCGTCGAGATATTTGGCGTCCGACTTGGTGACGATCGTGAAGGATTTGCCGAGGCGTCCGGCGCGTCCCGTGCGGCCGATGCGGTGGACGTAATCCTCCGCGTGGATCGGCACGTCGAAATTGAACACGTGGCTGACGTCGGGAATGTCGAGGCCGCGGGCGGCGACGTCCGACGCCACCAGATAGCGCAGCTTGCCGTCGCGGAAGCCGGCCAGCATGGCCATGCGGGCGCGCTGGTCCATGTCGCCATGCAGCGCGCCGGCGTCGAAGCCGTGGCGGACCAGCGAGCGGAACAGCTCCGACACGTCCACCTTGCGGTTGCAGAAGATGATCGCGTTCTTGAGGTTCTCGTCTTCCTCGCGCATCAGCTTGCGCAGCGCCTCGCGCTTGTCCCAGCCCTTGTTGCCGGATTTCACCAGCCGCTGGGTGATGTTGGTGCTGGTCGAGGCCGCCCTCGACACTTCCACACGCACCGGCGCCTGCAGGAACTGCTCGGTCAGCTTGGTGATCTCCGGCGGCATGGTGGCCGAGAAGAACAGCGTCTGGCGGGTGAAGGGGATCAGCTTGCAGATGCGCTCGATGTCGGGGATGAACCCCATGTCGAGCATGCGGTCGGCCTCGTCGATGACGAGGATCTCGACGCCGGTCAAAAGCAGCTTGCCGCGTTCGAAATGGTCGAGCATGCGGCCGGGCGTGGCGATCAGCACGTCGGCGCCGCGCTCCAGCTTCTTTTCCTGCTCGTCGAACGACACGCCGCCGATCAGGAGCGCGATGTTGAGCCGGTGGTTCTTGCCGTACTTGACGAAGTTCTCCTCCACCTGCGCGGCGAGCTCGCGCGTCGGTTCGAGGATCAGCGTGCGCGGCATGCGCGCCCGGGCACGGCCCTTTTCCAGGCGCGTGATCATCGGCAGCACGAAGGCGGCCGTCTTGCCGGTGCCGGTCTGGGCGATGCCCAGCACGTCCTTGCCGGCGACCGCGTGCGGAATGGCGTCCGCCTGGATGGGGGTTGGGGTGGTGTAGCCGGCATCCGTGACGGCGGCCAGCACCTTTGGCGACAGGCCGAGGTCTGAAAATTTCACCGCTTCCGGCGCGTTCTGGTCGTCTGATGACACGATATCGATTGTCTTTAGCTGTATGCGGGCCGCGTCGGAGGTGCGCGGCGGACCGGGCGCTTTTGCGCAATTCGTCAGTGCCGTTACGGTGCAATGCGGCGAAAGTCAACCTTCCGCCGCGTCCGCGCGACAGGAAGCTTAACGAAACCAGGGTACTTGGGTTCCCTCGAGCCGCCGTTTTTGTGGCCCGCCCGCCGTCAGTAGCGGAACTGTTCGGCCAGAATGCGTTCGTCCCACGAATGGCTGGCGTCGAACAGGATCGTCGCCGTCGCGTCGCGCGACTCGCGGATCGTCACCGACACCACCGATTTCACCTCGGTATGGTCCGCCACCGCGTTCACCGGGCGCTTGTCGGCTTCCAGCACGTCGAACCGCACCGTCGACTGGTTGGGGATCAGCGCCCCGCGCCAGCGCCGCGGCCGGAACGCGCTGACGGGGGTCAGCGCCAGAAGCGGTGCGTCCAGCGGCAGGATCGGCCCTTGCGCCGACAGATTGTAGGCGGTGGAGCCGACCGGCGTCGCCACCATCACCCCGTCGCAGATCAGCTCGTCCAGCCGCACCTGGTCGTCGATGGTGATGCGGATCTTGGCCGCCTGGTAGGATTGCCGCAGAAGCGACACCTCGTTGATCGCCAGCGCGTCGACCTCCACGCCGTCGGCCGTGACCGCCTGCATCTTCAGCGGACGGATGGTCTCGGCAATGGCCGCCGCCACGCGCTCGCGCAGGTCGTTCTCGCGATATTCGTTCATCAGGAACCCGACGGTCCCCTGGTTCATGCCGTAGATCTTGCAGCCGGCATTCATGTGCGCGTGCAGCGTCTGCAGCATGAAGCCGTCGCCGCCCAGCGCCACGATCACGTCGGCCTCCTCCAGCCGCTCCTGGCCATAAAGCGCCGAAAGCCGCCGCGCGGCCTCCTCGGCCTGCGCGGTCTCGGACGCGATGAACGCCAGGCTCGGCAGCTTCATGTGCATCGTCTCTCCACCCGCCGCCCCGGACGGGCGGCAGGGGCGGGTTAGCATGGCCGGCCCCCGCGGGGAAGCAGCGATGCCGCCTGGTCCTCCCTGTTCAAGAGGGGCCGAAGGTCGTCGCGGCACGCCGGCTCGCCCCGTGAACTGGCCCCCATTTCGACCGGACAGTTGGCCTAACGCGGGAGGCTTGAGGCTATCCTC
>NZ_RWKW01000154.1 GCF_003970795.1 Aquibium carbonis
CGTCGACGGCCTCGGACGCCGCGGCTTCGCGGTCAATCAGTTGCGCCCCCTCCGTGCGGAACCGGGCCTCGAACCCACCGCTTTTCAGGGCCCGCCCGTCCAGCGGCAGCACGGCCTTCGCGTTGACGTCGCTGGCGTCGATCGCAATCAAGCCGCCGCCGACAGAGCCGCGCAGCGCGATCACGTTCTCCGCCCCCATGAAGGCGGCGACGAACGGCGAGGCCGGACGGTTGAACACGTCCACCGGCGCGCCCTGCTGGGCGATTCGGCCGGCGTCCAGGATGACGATCCGGTCGGCCATCACCATGGCTTCCTCGCGATCGTGGGTGACGTGCACGGCCGTGATCCCGAGCCGCTTCTGCAGGGCGCTGATGTCGTGGCGGACCTTCAGGCGAATGCGTGCGTCGAGGTTCGACAACGGTTCGTCGAGGAGCAGGATGGAGGGATCGACGGCGAGCGCGCGGCCAAGCGCCACCCGCTGGCGCTGCCCGCCCGAGAGGGCGGCCGGCTTGCGCTCGCCGAGACCATCCAGTCCGAGCAGGTCCTGCAAGTCGGCCACGCGGCGATCGATGTCGGCGCGCGGCAGTCCGCGCAGCTTGAGCCCGTAGCCGATGTTCTGCCCGACCGTCATGTGCGGCCACAGCGCGTAGGACTGGAAGACGAGCGCCATGCCGCGCCGGTCCGGCGGTCTCTGGGTCACGTTGACGCCGTCGACGCGGATGGCTCCGGCGCTTGGCTTCACGAACCCGGCTATGGCGCGCAGCAGCGTCGTCTTCCCGCAGCCCGATGAGCCCAGAAGGGCGACGAACTCGCCTTTGCGGATGGACAGATCGAGCCCATCGAGAATCATCGTCGATCCGTAGCCCACGGACAGTCCTTCGACGCTGACGAAGCCATTCTGGTCCATATTTCGCCTTTGCACAGCTGTGCATTCGCGCCCGCGGCGCACTTCCCTCGGCCGGCAGCGATAGGGGGCTTTCGTAACGGTGGCATGACGGCGCCGCATTTTCGGGTCCGTCGGCATCGCGCCAGTCGCGTGATCGCGTCGAGCATCGAGGCCTCGACCGGTCGCGGGGGCTTCCCGGCAAGGCGCGGTCCCATGCCTGGCGGCGCCTGGCGTTCGACCCGGCGTAGCGGGGGGGCGGCGCCCGCATGCGTGTCATCCGACCGACATGCGCGCCGCCTATTGAGCAGCCATCTCTTTCACGACGGAGCAGAACCATGAACAGCTCGACTGCCATCGCAGGCTCCCTGCTCGGAGCGCTGCTGCTGACCGCCTTCCCGGCCTGGTCGAAGACCGCGATCGTCATCGGCATGCAGCAGGAGCCGACCACGCTCGATCCCACGAGCGATGCCACGGCCTCGATCGACGGCATGCTCACCCACAACGTCTTCGAGGCCCTGACCTCGGTGACCGAACAGGGCGAAGTCGTGCCGAGCCTGGCCAGGAGCTGGACGGTGTCCGACGACGGCCTCACCTACACCTTCGACCTGGAGCAGGGGGTGACCTTCCATGACGGCACCAGCTTCGACGCTGCCGACGTGAAGTTCTCCTTCGACCGGGCCATGGGCGCCGACAGCGTCAATCCGTCCAAGAGCATCTTCGAGCCGATCGCCTCCGTCACCGTGGTCGATCCGGCCACGGTCGAACTCAAGCTCAGCCGCCCCGATGCCTTCCTCCTGTTCAATCTCGCGCAGGGCGACGCGTCCATCGTCGCGCCCGAGTCGGTCGAGCTCGCCAAGACAGCGCCGATCGGCACCGGTCCGTTCCGCTATGACAGCTGGACCCGCGGCGACCGCCTCACGCTGGCCCGTTATCCCGAGCACCGCAATGCCGCCGACGTGCAGCTCGAAAAGGTGACCTTCCAGTTCATCGCCGATCCGGCGGCGGCGAGCGCCGCGCTCCTGTCGGAAACGCTCGACGCCTATCCGGGCTTCCCGGCGCCGGAAATGATGGCGCAGTTCGAGGCCGATGACCGCTTCGCCGTCGAGATCGGCAGCACCGAAGGCGAGGTCATCATGGCGATGAACAACGCCAAGGCGCCTTTCGACGACGTCCGCGTGCGCCGGGCGATCAGCCACGCGCTCGACCGCACGGCGATCATCGACGGCGCGATGTACGGCCAGGCCACCCCGATCGGCAGCTTCTATCCGCCGCACGGCAAGGCCTATGTCGACCTGACCGGCATGTACCCGCACGACGTCGCCAGGGCGAAGGAACTGCTCGCGGAAGCCGGCGTGGCCGCCGGCACCGTGATGACCTTGCGCGTGCCCCCGTTCCCCTATGCCACGCGCTCGGCCGAAATCATCCAGGCGCAGCTCGCCGCGGCCGGGCTCGACGTCAAGGTCGAGAATGTCGAGTGGGGCTTCTGGCTCGAGGAGATCTACAAGAACCTCAACTACGACATGACCATCATCGCCCACACGTCGCCGAACGACATGGGCAACTTCGCTCGCGGGAAGAGCTATTTCTACGGCTACGACAACCCGGAATTCACCGCGCTCTGGGACCAGATCAAGACCGAGGCCGACCCCGAAAAGCGCGACGCGCTCTTGAAGCAGGGCCAGGAATTCCTCGCCTCGGAGGCCGTGCACGGCTTCCTGTTCCAGCTGCCGAAGCTCGGTGTCGTCCGCAAGGAGCTTTCCGGCTTCTGGAAGTCCTCGCCGGTGCTGTTCCAGCCGCTGGCGCAGGTGAAGTGGAACGGCTGAGGCCGATCGCGCCACGGGTGGCGGCGCAAGGTGGCGCCGTCGCCTGAGCCGCCCCGGCCGATTGAAGATCTCGAATGGTTCTGTTCCTCGCCAAGCGCACGGTGGGTCTTCTGGCGACCCTGCTTGCCGTTTCCGTCGTCGTCTTCCTGGTCATGAACGTGCTGCCGGGCGATCCGGTCCTGGTGATCCTCGGGATCGATTCCACGCCCGACGCGCAGGCCGCGCTGCGCGAGCAGCTCGGCCTGAACGCCCCTCTGGCCGATCGCTATGTCTCGTGGATCGCGGGCGTGGTTCAGGGCGATTTCGGTACAAGCCACTCCTTCGGCGTTCCCGTTGCCGGGCTCATCGCCGAGCGCCTGCCGCTGACCCTGGCGCTCGCCTTGTCGGCCACGCTTCTCACCGTGATCCTGGCGCTGGCGCTCGGCGTGCTCGCCGGCTCCAACCACCGTAAGCCCGGTGACTGGGGTGTCATGACCCTGTCCCAGCTCGGCATCGCGATCCCGGCCTTCTGGTTGTCGATGCTCCTCGTGCTGCTGTTCGCCGTCAAGCTCCGCTGGCTGCCGCCGGGCGGCTTTCCCGGCTGGGGCGATCCGGCCGCGGCAGCCCGGGCGCTGGTGTTGCCCACCGTGGCGCTGGCGCTGGTGCAGGCGGCGGTGCTCGCCCGGGTCACCCGCTCGTCGATGCTCGAGGTGCTGCGGCTGGACTTCACCCGCACGGCCCTCGCGACCGGCCTCTCGCGCGGCCGCGTCCTGTGGCGCCACGTGCTGCCCAACGCGCTGGTGCCGGTCGTCACCATCGTCGGCATGCAGTTCGCCAATGTCGTCACCGGCACCATCGTCATCGAGAACGTCTTCTACCTGCCGGGCCTCGGCCGGCTGATTTTCCAGGCGATCAGCAACCGCGACCTGCTGACGGTTCAGGCGCTGGTGCTGCTGTTCGCCGCCATCGTCGTCACCGCCAATTTCGTGGTCGACATCCTCTACGTCCTGATCGATCCGCGCCTGCGGGGGCGGCTGGCATGACGGCGCGCCGCACCTTGCCCGTCAGCCTCGCCATCGGCGGCGCGCTGGTGGCGTTGATGACCGCGGCGGCGCTCCTGTCGCTCGTCTGGACCCCGCATCCCTTCGCGGCGATCGACGTCGCCAACCGGTTCCAGGGGCCGAGCGCGGACCATTGGCTGGGCACCGACCAGCTTGGCCGTGACCTGGTGTCCCAGCTCATGGCGGGCGCGCGCACGTCGGTCGCCATCGCCTTCGTCGCGGTCGTTCTGGGCGGGTCCATCGGCACCGCGCTCGGCCTCTTCGCCAGTGCGGTCGGCGGTATCGTCGAAGACGCGGTCATGCGGCTCGCCGATTTCAGCTTCGCCTTTCCCGCCCTGCTGTTCGCCATCATGCTGGCGGCCGTCTTCGGCCCCTCGCTCACCAACGCCATCGTCGCGATCGCCTTCATCAACATCCCGGTCTTCGCCCGCGTCTCCCGGGCGGCGGCCAACCAGGTGTGGACCCGGGAATTCACCCTGGCGTCGCAGGTCGCCGGCCGCGGCGGCTTCGCCATCACGGTCGACCACATCCTGCCCAACATCGCGGCGCCCGTCATCGTGCAGGCGACGATCGAGTTCGCGGTCGCCATCCTCGCCGAAGCGGCGCTGTCCTATCTCGGCCTCGGCGTCCAGCCACCCGCGGCCTCCTGGGGGCGCATGCTGTCGGAAGCGCAGACGCTGCTCTATCTCGCGCCGCAGCTCGCGATCTATCCCGGCCTGTGCATCGTCGCCGCCGTGCTCGGCTTCAACCTGCTCGGCGACGGCCTGCGCGACATCACCGATCCGCGCCTGTCGCGGCGGCCATAGAACGGAGCGCGGGGCCATGCTCGAGGTCGACCGGCTGTCCATCCGCTTCGGCGAGGCGCACGCGGTGCGCGAGGCGAGCCTCTCGGTGGCCGCCGGCGAGCGGGTGGGCATCGTCGGCGAATCGGGCTGCGGCAAGTCCATGCTGGCCTCGAGCCTGCTCGGGCTGGCGCCGGAGACGGCGCGGGTGACCGGCTCGATCCGCCTATCGGGCGCGGAACTCGCGGACGCGTCCGAGCGGCGGTGGCGGTCGCACCGCGGGCGGGACGTCGCGATGGTCTTCCAGGAACCGATGAGCGCGCTCAACCCGCTGCGGCGGATCGGCCAGATTCTCGCCGAGCCGATCGTCCTGCACCAGGGGCTGGGCCGGGCCGTGGCCGAAAGCCGTGTTCTCGCGCTTCTCGAGGAGGTCGGCATTCCCGATCCGCGCGCGCGGCTGTCGCAGTTCCCGCATCAGCTGTCGGGCGGCCAGCGACAGCGTGTGCTGATCGCGCTGGCGCTGGCCGCCGATCCCGCGATCCTGATCGCGGACGAGCCGACGACGGCCCTCGACGCGAGCATGGCGGTTCGCATCGTCGATCTCCTGGTCGATCTGACGCGCAGGCGCGGCATGGGCCTGCTGCTCATCAGCCACGACCTTGGCGTGGTCGCGCGGGCAACCGAGCGCGTCATCGTCATGTATGGCGGCGACATCGTCGAGAGCGGCCCCACCCGAGGTATCCTCGCGGCGCCGCGCCATCCCTACACGGCGGGGCTGCTCGCCGCGCGGCCGTCGATCGCCCGGGCGCAAGCGTTGCGCACGCGTCTTGCGACCATTCCCGGCACGGTGCCGCCGGTCGGCCGCCGCGCGCCGGGCTGCCC
>NZ_RWKW01000017.1 GCF_003970795.1 Aquibium carbonis
TCACGCTCATTTTCCTCGCCGCCCCGAAGGACAAGGCCACCTCGTCGGCCAATCGCGCGCCCCCTTGCGCGGCGCATAGCCGCCGGGCAGGTCCGAGCGGTCGAAATGATAGCGGTTGCCGTCGTCGCCATTGGCAAAGCCGATGCCCCGCTCGGCGTCGAAATAGAGAACTTCCCCCTGCACCGTCCGTCCTTTCAAGGCCTGCCGCCCCGAGGAGGAAAATCCGGCGCAGGACGGGTCCTGTCAACCGACCTCCGGCCGCCGGCTTACAGAAAGCCGATGAAGCGGCCGGCGACGAGGGCGGCCGGCCACAGGACCAGCGATGCGACCGCCGAGAGACGTTCGGCGGCCGAGAAGCCGTCCTGGCCGGCAAGGCCAGAGTGACGGGGGGCGCGCAGGAACAGCGCCAGATTGACACCGGCCAGCGCGATGAGCGCGAGCTTGACCTGAAACGCCGGATTGAACGCGTATTCGCTGGCACGGATCGAAAACAACGCGACACCGGTCAGGACCGCGCCGAAAAAGGCGAAGCCCGCAACCGGCCTCATCGTGGCGACGAAGGCGCGTCCGTCGAGCCGCGAAAGCCGACCGAGCACCCGCAGGTCCATCAGCATGACCGCGGCGACCAGCATGCCGATCGACAGGATGTGCAGAGCGTTGACCATCGGATAGGCGACGAAGGACGTGCGCAACGCGACCGCCGGCGGCAAGCCTTCGATGGCCCGCAGCACGTCGAGGAGCGGCATCGCATCCAAGGCCTTCGTCCCGCCTCCCCCCCGTCGCGCTCAGGACGGGGCGCGGTAGGGGTAGACGTCGTAGGTCTGGCCGTTGACGATGAGACGCACCGCCTTCATGCGGTTCTCGCCCTCGTCCTGCGAGCGGTTGCCGATGGCGGTGACCTCGTCGCCCACGCTGGCGACACCCTCCGCAAATCCGGCGGCGATGGTGCGCGACGGCGGCGCCAGCTCGACGCGCCAGATGTCGCCCTCGACGTCGACGTCGATCGTGGCGTGCGGATTGCCGATGTAGATGTCGGCGATCACGCCCTCGAGCTGGAAGAAGCCGTCCTGTGTCCACGACCAGCCGTGATGTGCAAGCGCGGCCACCGGCGCCAGCGTGGCGAGGACGAAACCGGCCGCAAGGCCACGCAGCCGCCAGGATGAGATGTCGATCATTGCCGTTCCTTCCCGAAGAGAGGTTTCCCCCTGCAGATGGGTCGTCTTGCCGGCGGGTCAAATCACGCCGGGTTGATGACGGCGCTGGCCTGGCCCGGCGCGTTTGCATCTTGAAGGGCGCATCGCTAGATCGGACGCGACCCGCGCGAAGGGCGACAGGGAGCGTTCGGACATGATTTCACGCGAAACGGTGACGGCGCAGGCCGAGCGGCTGGGGCGATCGGCTGTCTTGCTGGCGAACCGAACCAGGGATGCCGCCGCGCCGCGTCTGAAGCTCCTCGCCTTCAACACGTCGGCGGCCTTCCGTTTTGCCCGCCGCCGGCTGGAGGCACGGCCCGCATTGCGCGACCGCCATGAGCCGTGGCGTCGTTTCGCGGTGGTGACGATCGCCCTGGTGGCCTTCGCGGCCGCCTATTTCGATCCCGTTTTTGCGGCCGTGCCGCGTGCATGGCGGAGCCCCGTCCACGGGCTCGGCCAGACGATCACCGATTTCGGACTTTCGGGGCCCTACCTGATCCCCCTCGCGATCTTCCTGATCTGGACCGCGACCGTCGACTGGTCGGCCTTCGCGCGGCGCTCGCGGCTGCACCTGTTCAACGGGACGGCCGCGGCCTGGTACGCCTTCATCTCGATCGCCGGATCGGGCCTGCTGGTGACGCTGCTGAAGCAGCTGTTCGGCCGCGCCCGGCCGAGGCTGGCCGGTGAGCTGGGCGCCTTCCATTTCGACCCCTTTTCGTTCGATGCCGCGCATCTGAGCTTCCCGTCGGGCCATGCGACCACGGTTGGCGCGGTATGCTTCTGCATCGCGATCCTGTTTCCGCGCCTGCGGCTGGCCGCCATCATCGCCGCGCTCTGGTTCGGGTTCTCGCGCTCGGTGGTCGGCGCCCACCACCCGAGCGACGTGGTCGCGGGCCTCCTGATCGGCGGCTGGTTCGCCTATTGGGTGGCGATCCGCTTCGGCAAGGCCGGGCTGGTCTTCCTGCTGCCGGAGGGACGCTTGCCGCAAAGACGCCGATCGTTCCACCTGCTGCCGCTCGACGCGCACCGGAGGTTCAGGCGGTTCGTCCACCGGACGGAGGCGCAGGCGCACCGCCTGTCGGGAAAGCGTTTCGACGGGCTCTGATTGACTTTGCGGCACGGTTGTGGCTATGAGCAGCACGTTTGCGGAGCATGACATGCGCGGCCTGACCATGGCGTTTCTTTCCTTCGGCCCGACCGGCTTCCTTGCCGGCTTCGGCCGCATGCGCGCGCTCGTCTCCCCCACCAAAACCGCGGCCAAAACGACGACCACCACGGTCTGACCACCTCGGCCTGCTCGCCCCTCTCCCGGGTCCGGCCCGGGGAAAATCCGCCAAGGCCGGCGGGTTCACCAATCCAGGCGAGAGGCGAGGACAGGAGTTTCCAAGATGGGTTTCAAGATCGCAGTGGCCGGCGCGACCGGCAATGTCGGGCGCGAGATGCTCAACATTCTCGAGGAGCGCGGCTTTCCGGCGGACGAGGTCGTGGCGCTGGCGTCGCGCCGCTCGATGGGCACGGAAGTGTCCTATGGCGACAGGACGCTGAAGGTGAAGGACCTCGCGAACTACGACTTCTCCGACACCGACATCTGCCTGATGTCGGCCGGCGGCAACGTCTCCAAGGAATACTCGCCGAAGATCGGCCGGCAGGGCTGCGTCGTGATCGACAACTCCAGCGCCTGGCGCTACGACCAGGACGTGCCGCTGATCGTGCCGGAGGTGAACCCGGACGCCATCACCGGCTTCACCAAGAAGAACATCATCGCCAACCCGAACTGCTCGACCGCGCAGCTGCTGGTGGCGCTGAAGCCGCTGCATGACGCAGCCACCATCACGCGCATCGTCGTGTCGACCTACCAGTCGGTGTCGGGCGCCGGCAAGGACGGCATGGACGAGCTCTTCACGCAGACCCGCGCGGTCTATGTGGCCGATCCGGTCGAGAGCAAGAAGTTCACCAAGCGCATCGCCTTCAACGTCATCCCCCACATCGACGTCTTCATGGAAGACGGCTACACCAAGGAAGAGTGGAAGATGATGGCCGAGACGAAGAAGATGCTCGACCCGAAGATCAAGCTCACCGCGACCTGCGTGCGCGTGCCGGTCTTCATCGGGCACTCGGAAGCCGTCAACATCGAGTTCGAGAAGCCGATCTCGGCCGATGAGGCACGCGAGATCCTGCGCGAGGCGCCGGGCTGCCAGGTGATCGACAAGCACGAGGACGGCGGCTACATCACGCCGGTCGAATCGGCCGGCGAGGATGCGACCTTCATCTCGCGCATTCGCGAGGACATCACGGTCGAGAACGGCCTGTCGCTCTGGATCGTCTCCGACAATCTGCGCAAGGGCGCGGCCCTGAACGCCATCCAGATCGCCGAACTGCTGGTGGCGCGCGGCCTGATCCAGCCGAAGAAGAAGGCGGCCTGACCGGCTGCTGGCAGGGCCGGACTCCACCCTCGACATCGACGCCCGAGGCGGGGCAGGCGGAACGCCGCCTGCTCACTGGCAGAGCCGAAAGCCGCTGCGGCGCGCGGCGACGTCCAGGTGCAGGTGATCGTCGTGGAAGGCGTCCGATCCCGGACCGAGCACGGTGGTGAAGTGCAGGCAGGCGCCCGCCTGCACCGTGCGCTGGAAGGCTTCCTCGATGTTGCCCTGGCCCTTGCGCGGGACGATCGTCAGCGGCTCGTGGCCGTCGAACAGGAAGCGGCTGATGTCGATGGCGCCGCCCGTTGCGTGTTCCGATATTCTGGCACCCGGCTGGCCGTTGCGACCCCGGCAGACATAGGTCGAGGCGTGCGCGAGACCCGTGAGCGCAACGCCTTCGCCGAGCGCGCGTGCGGCCGGCTGCGCCACGTCGCGCACCCAGCGCGCCGTGGCCAGCGCGACCGGGCAGGTCACCTGCGTGTCCGGCTCCAGCGTGACGCCGGGCGCCGGTTCCGGCAGGTCGTAGGGCTGCGGCACCCCGCAGCCGCCCTCCCCCTCGATCGGGTCCAGCCGCATGAACACCGCGCCGAGGCGGGTGAGTTCGGCTTCGCAGGCCGCGAGCTCGGCGTCCGACAAGGGTTCGGGCGGCGGCGCATCGGCGATCGGGTCGGGCTTTTTCTCGGCTGCGTCGGGAACGGCCTCGTCATCCTTTGCCTGATCGGCTTCGGCCTCGTCGTCCGGCGGCGTGGTCTCGTCCGGGCTGGCCGGCGCGGCGGGACCGGCGTCCGGTTCGGCTGGCGAGCGCGCCTCGGCCGGTCGCGGATCGTCGGTCGGCAGCGGCGCCTCGTCCGGGAGGTCGACGGCCGCCATCACGAGGAGAAGTGCGGGCAGCAGGAAGAGACCCTTGGAAAACCGCATGATCGGCGCCCCCCCCTCGATCGGATGTGAGAAGGCAACGCGCAGGGACCGGATTGGCTCCCGCGACGGCGCCTGCAACGCCGATCGACCGGCCGGGCGCGTGAAGCCTCAGAAATCGAAGAACGCGCTGCCGAGCCAGTAGGCCGCGACGACGAGCAGGAGCGGCAGCGACAGGTCGACGATGCGCCGCCCGAACCCCTTCAGCGGCCTGTTGGCGGGCGCAGCCGGCCGCTCCGGTTCCCAGCCGATGTTCTTGGTCATGCGACGGCCTCCTCTGGTGGCTCCCCGTCATTCCTGCGATGACGGTAGCGAAACCGGATTAACCATTGCTTGTCGGGACCGCGCAAAACTTGCCGACGGGCCGACGAGGCCCGAAATCCGGCGCGCGGGAACTCAAGCCGGATCAGACGCGCGAGGGAGAGGTGGTCGGGCCGAAGGCGCCGACGCGCTCAGGTGCCGATGTCGTCGTCGGACCGGCGCTTGTGGGCCGCCAGCGCCATCAGCCGGCGATCGCGCCAGACCTGGCGCTCCGCCAGGCGGTCGGCCGGGAGTTTCGCGCGGCGATCGGCCTCGACCGTCTCCAGCACGGGGCCGGCCCAGTCCACCCGCCGCTGCATCTGGTGAAACATGGTCTCGTAGATGCCCTGGTAGCGCTCGACATAGTCGCGCACGCCGGCCGGCGCGTTGAGGTCGATCGTCTCGAACGGTCCCATGAACGACCAGCGCAGGGCGAGCCCGTCGCGGATGCCGATGTCGACGTCCTCGATGCTCGCATAGCCGTCGCCAACCAGCCGGAACGCCTCCTCGAGCAACGCGCCCTGCAGCCGGTTCATGATGAAGCCGTCGAGTTCGCGCTTCATCACCAAAGGGGCGTGACCGGCAGCCACGAGCAGCGCCCGCGTGCGCTCGACAGTCTCGGCCGAAGTCCAGGGCGATGGCACCACCTCGGCCGCCGGGATGAGATAGGGCGGGTTGAGCGGATGCACGACGAGGCAGCGATGGCGCCCGGCGAGATGCTCGGTGAAGCTCGACGGCAGCAGCGCGGACGTGGAACTCGCGATCACCGCGTCCGGTGGAGCCAGTCCGTCGATCAACGAGAAGACCTCGCGCTTGACGTCGCGCTTTTCAGGCGTGTTCTCCTGGACATGGTCCGCGCCGGCCAGCGCCTGGCCGATGTCGGACGTGACGGATATCCGCGAAAGAACCGCTTCGGGCGACTGCCCGCGCAACAGGTCGTTGCCCTGCAGATCGCCGAGCACGCCCTCGATGAAGCCGAGCGCACCCTCGGTCGCCGCAGCGACCTGGTCCCACATCGCCACCTCGTTGCCTGCCCGCGCGAAACTGATCGCCCAGGCGCGCCCGATGAAGCCGCTGCCGATGATCGCAATTCTTGCCATGAAAATCCTCCCCGTAGCATGCCCGAGGTAGCGCGGCGGCAGCCCCGTTGTCGACCCGCTATGGAGCGACCTTGGCCCTGTTCGTGGCGTAGTCGAGAAAGCCCTGCACGATCATGTGCTGGTCGCGGGTGGCCAGAAGCGGCGGATGCTTGCCGGCGAGGCTGTCGAAGACCGTGATGTCGCGCCCGCTGTTGCGCAGCATCTCGATCGTCGCCGGATCGCGATGCCAGCTGTCGACGCCGTAGAGCATGGCCACGGGGCCGTTCATGCCGAGGATGTTGTCGGTGAGATCGAAGCGGGCGCCGGAATTGTCGCGAATCACGTCGGCGATGACCGGATCGATCTTGAAACGATAGCGCGACCCCTCTTGGCGGACGTAATTGTCGCCGAAGAACGCGGCATCCAGGCTGGCCGGAAGGGGACCGAGCGTCCTGTCGAGCAGGGCATGTCCCCAGCGCCCGGCCTCGTCCAGGCTGTCGAACTCGGCGTTGCACATCTCGATCAGGTGGTCGCGGAACTCCAGGTTGGCGCCGCTGCTGGTGGCCGGGATGTCATTCAGGATCAGGCCATCGAATTTTTCCCGGAAGGCCTGGACATACATAATCGCCATGATGCCGCCCCATGACGTGCCGAGCAGGAACCGGGGCCGGCCGGGGAACGCGCTGAACACGGCGTGCAGCGCATACATCATGTTGCGCGGCGAATAGACCTCCTTCTGGCCGAAATACGTGCTCTCGCCACGGCCGATCAGATCGGGCACGACGACACGGTAGCCGTTGCGGGCCAGATGTTCGGCGATGAAGCCGTACTCGCTGCCGATGTGACCGATGAAGCCCGGCAGGCAGAACAGCACCGGCGCATCGCCGGACGGCGACCACACCCGAACCCTCATCGTGCCGACGAGGGAGCCGAAACGGATGGCGATGTCGTGCTGGGTCTTGCTGATCACGGGACGGACCTTATGACCTCGGAGCGCCCGTCCGGGCTCATCCGCTTCCAGTAGACCGGCAGTCCGTTCGACCGCGTCTTCGCCTTGCGGATCAGAGGCAGGATCAGGCTCGGCGAATGGACCGCGATGATGGTCACGACGATCGCCTCGGCCTCGACCGCCGGCCGCAGGATGCCTTCGGAGGTCTTCCAGTCTTCCACGATCTGGCGCGACGTCAGGATCCAGCCCATGTAGCCGGCCAGTCGCTCGCGCTCGATGGCGAAGAGGCAGGTATTCTGGTCGATCTGGAACTGAACGCTGCGAACGATGCGCTCGAGCTCGAAGTCCTTGAAGGGCGGCGTCGCGGCCAGCAGGTCCATGGTCGAGGTGAACAGGACCGGACGCTCGAACGCTGTGTTGTCTACGATGTCGGCCAAACCGATCTCCAATCCGTCAACGGAACCCTGTGTCGTCAGTGCAGCGGCCTGAACCGGATGCTTTCCCAGGTGGCTGGATTGAGCGTCAAGCCGTAGTCGAATGCAAGCCGCGCGATCGGCTGTTCGATCTGGAAATTCTCGGTCAGGTGAAGCACGGCCTCGCGAATCTCGTCCGCCGCCAGCCGGGCGCCCGCACAGGTGCGCGGGCCATGGCTGAAGGGGATGAAGGCGCCGTGCCTGTAGGTCTTCTCCCGGAACTCCCGCCGGCGATAGTCGAACAGGAACGGGTCGTCCCAGTTGCGCGCATCGTGATGGACGCCGATGATCGAGATCATGACCGGGCGCCCCTTCGAAAAGCGCCGCCGACCGATGGTCACGTCGGCTTCGGGCGTGCGGACCAGCAGCGGAACCGCCGGGAAGCGCCGCATGATCTCGTTGATGAAGACGCCGACCAGTTCGCGCCGTTCAGCCCGATCCTGCTGGCGCAGTATGGCCTGGTACTGAGCCCCGCGTCCCAGCAGTTCCATGCACCAGAGGATGGTCGAGGCCGTCGATTCGACGCCTCCGAAGAGCAGCATGGCGAGTTCCTCGAGGGTCTTGCGCTCGTCCCCGAGGCGCTCGATCCCGGCGGAGACCATCGGGAAGCCGGCCGGAAGGATGGCGCCGAGTTCGTCGAGCAACGGATCCTTCCGCGAGGCGATCACGTCCGCGCCCGGCGCTCCCGCCAGCGTGAGGAGCTGCAGTTCCTGGACGAAGACCCGAATCCGCTCGACCCAGTCGACGAAGCCCTCGGGAACGGCATCGCAGCCGAACATCCGGAAAAGATTGCCCGCGGCATAGGAAATGACATGGCCCCGCAGGCCCTTGCCGCCGAAGTCGACGTCGCGATGAAAGGCGCCGGCCGCGGCCTTGCTCATCTCGTCGGAGAAAGCGGCAGCCTTCACGCCGCCGAAATAGGGCTGCGAGAGGCCACGCCTCGCGTGCCAGTCCTCGCCATCCGTGTTGAAGCGGCTGAGCGTGAAGTCGCTGATCAGTCCATAATCCTTGCGGAAGATCTCGCTGCGAACGATTTCGGCGACGATCGCGTCGTCGGCGACGATGTCGCCATCTGCTTCCCCGGCGCGGCTCTGCCGCTCGGCCTCTGCATAGAGCCGGAGAATCAGTTGTTCGGTGATACGCATCCAGGCCCCGGCTCACCGTGAGCGGCCATCGCGAAGGAAGCGATGGCCGACGTCGGCGGGCATCGATTAGCGCAGGAATCGAGGGCCAGGCAATATGAAGCCGCACGCTTGTTCCGCGGCTGTTGCACTTCCGCCACGCCCCGAAAATTTTCATCGGCCCATCCTCGCCCGACGCGCACGGGACTTGTGTCCTCTTCGGACGGCGCGCATGGTCTGACCACAAATCTCTGATGCGGGAAGAGAATCATGGAACGTCGCGACGGCATGTCTGGAAGAACGATCAAGCTGGTTGCCGCGGGTGCGGCCGTGGTGGCCGGGCCGGCCGTTGCTTCTGCGGAAAGCAGCTATCCTTCTCTGGAAATCATGACCGAGGGCGGGTTGACCCTGTCCGACTATTCGAAGGCGATCGGCAAGGTGGGCGGCGGCCCGCTGTCCTTCGACAACGACATCGGCGGCTATGGTTCGATCTCGGTCGGCCGGGCGTTCGATGCGACCTCGCCCTATGATTGGCGCATCACGGGCACCGTGACGCAGTTCCTCGACAACGACGTCAGCTACAGCGACTCCTTCAACGGCGGCGTCGGGTCTGCCGGACTGAACACCGGTTTCGGCATGCAGACGCTCGACTTCGACATCGGGCGCCGGACGAAGCAGGACAATTTCGAGGCTCGTTTCTTTGCCGGCGTTCGAGGCATGCATCTGAAGCAGGAACAGGGGCTCTCCTTCTCGGCTTTCGACGCCGACAACTCCTACGCCACAAGCAAGGTCGGCACGACGGAGTTTCTCGGTGTCGGCCCGCGTGTCGGCGTGGATGCCCGCTATGGCGGCACCTGGGGCGTGGTCGGCGCGGTCTCCGGCTCGGCCATCTATGGCCGCCGCAAGACCAGCCTCAGCTTCGAATACCAGGCGAGCTACGAGGATGAGCAGTACGGCCCCTACCAGTTTGGCGGCAGCGCCAGCGAGAACGACTGGCTGGCGGAGATCACGGCATCGGCCGGCGTGTCCTACAAACCCAATGAGGGGACCGAGGTGATCATCGGCTATCGCGGCCAGCAGCTTTGGAACGTGACGTCCGAGAACTTCGGGGAAGACGACATCCTCATCCATGGTCCCTTCGTCGGCCTCAAGCTGAAGTTCTAGCGGCACCTTTCGCCCGGAATCGATGGTGGCTTCGGATCGACGGGAACATCGTTTCCAGAACCGCGGCACGACGGTAGCCTACAGGACCATCGGCGACGGTGGTCCTGTTTTCGTTTTCCTGCATGGCTTCCCGGACTTCTGGGAAAGCCTGATGCCCCTTGCCGAGCGGATCAACCCGACCGGTACGAGCGTGTTTCTCGATCTGCGCGGATACAACGCGGCCGGACAGCCCGACGAGCCCGGGGCCTACGGCATCGTCGCCGTGGCCAGCGACGCGGCCGCATTGGCCAGGGCGCTCGGCCACCGCGACATGATCTTCGTCGGCCATGACTGGGGCGGCGCCGTCGCGTGGTGGCTCTGGATGCAGGGCGCCGCCGGGTATCGCGGCTACGTCTCGATCAGTGCGCCGCATCCGTCCGCCTTGCTGGCCGGCATGCAGGACGACGGGCAATGGCAGGCATCGGCCTATGCGCGCGCGATCGCCGCCGACGGCGGACGCACCGGTTTCGACCGGATGCAGCTGGCGCAGTGGTGCGAGGATCCGTCCCACCGGGCACGGCTCGTCGCTGCGCTGGAGCGGTCGTCCGCCTTCGCCATGGCCAGCTATTATGCCCGGAACTACCCAAACGCGCGTGATGCGCGACTGGATGGACTGCCGGCCGGGCGAACGCCATTCCTGCTGGTCTACGGCGCGACCGACCCTTACATGATGGCCGACACCTTCGAGCGGTCGAGGGCCCTTGGTGGAGACCGGGTCTCGGTCGCGGCCGTCGAGGGAGGCCATTTCGTCCATTTTTCCCAGACCGCGGCGGTTTCGGAATCCATCAAGCGCTGGCTCGACCATGTCTGACAAAACGCCGGAAATCTCGTTCGTCACGACCTGCAAGGGTCGGCTCGAGCACCTGAAGCAGACGTTGCCGCAACTGGCGGCGTTCGACGGCTGCGAGGTCGTGGTGGTCGACTTCGATTGCCCGGACGGCACGCGCCATCATGTCCGGGCGAATTTTCCCGCGGTCGAAGTCGTGGAGATCGACGAGCGCCCGCTCTTCAACGCGTCGCAGGCACGCAACGCCGGCGCCGCCCGCGCCCGCGGCGCGAAGCTCGTCTTCGTCGATGCCGACATCGTGCTTGCGCCCGAATTCGTCGACATGGTGGCGCAGATTCCCGCCGGGCGCTACGCGGAGTTCGATTTCCGCAACGACGTGCGCGGAACCTGCGTCATCGACCGGACCGCGTTCGACGAGGTGGCGGGCTATGACGAGGTGATGCAGGGCTACTGCGGCGAGGACGTCGATCTCTATCATCGGCTCCATCTGATGGGATACCAGCGCCATGTCCTGCCGCAGGCGGGCATTGCCCGGGTGATCGAGCACTCAAACGACGAACGCGTCGCCAATTACGGGGTCGGGCGGAAGCTCTCCTTCGCCAAGGGTAAGCTCTACCGCGAGATCAAGAGCCTGCTCATGCGCTTCGAGATGAAGGCCGACATCGACATTCGCTTCCGCCGGGAACTGTGGAAACGCGTCGACGACCTGTTCCGCTCGAAGGACGTCTTCAGCGACGGCGCCTTCATCGAAATCCCGCTGCCCAAGATCGAATCGCCGCCGTTCATCGCCAACTGTTCCTTCGAGCGCTCGCTGCGCTTCACGGTGAAGGTCGACCTGAGTTGACGCGTCTCGACATACACCAGCTGGTCTCGCCGCATTTCGACAGGGATGAGGGACCGGCGCGGAAGGCCATCTATCTGTGCACCACGCCGCGCACGGCCAGTTTCACGCTTTGCCGCTACATGGTGGGGCAAGGCTGGGGCATCCCCAACGAGTACTACAGCCCGCATGTCGCCAGGATACTGGCCGCGCGGTGGGGTGTCGCCGGCGATCTGCGGACCGACGAAGCCGCGCGCGTCGCCTATGGACAGGAACTCCTGCGCCGTCGCGCCGCCGGGGGCTTCTTTGCCGCGAAGCTGATGGCCGCCCAGACGCGGTTCTTCAACCAGGTGCATCCCTATGGCTTCGACGCGACGGTGGAGAACCATTTCATCCATCTACACCGCGACGGCTTTGCCGCGCAGGTGGCCAGTCTCGTCGCGGCGGCGAACACCAACCGGTGGTCCTTCTCCGACGCGAAAACGAGTGTCCGCATTCTCGACCTTCGCCTCGATCGCGAGTCCGTCGAACGTGCCTGCAGGCTGGTGATCAACAGCGAGCGGTTCTGGATGATGGCGTTTGCGGAGCAGGGCATCCGGCCGCTCGAGGTGTCGACCGAAGCGCTCGTGACCGATCCGCGCGGGGTCGTCGAATCGATCGCCGAGCGGATCGGCCGCCCCGTCAACGAGGCGGTCCTCTCGGACCTGATCGGGCAGGAACGGGGAAACGCCTATCCGGTGGACCGCGCGCTCAAGCAGGACATCATCACGACCTATGGCGACGTGCTGGAGCGTTTCGCAGCCGAACGCCGGGCTGCCTACGAACCAGGAGCGGCGGCCCCGCGGCCGTAGGGCTATTCGCCGAACACGGCGGCGTGCAGGCTGGCCTTCTGCCGGTCGACATGGCGCCGCAGCCGCGCGGTCACGACCGCCTGGTGATTCGTGTCCCCCACCGTCTCGAGGCATTGCCGGGCCAGGTCCTTCACGGTCTTGTCGCTGGACGAGGTGAGATGGATGATCTCCTGGTGCACCAGATTGCGGCGCGCGAAATGCTGGCTCATCAGGATTTCCTTCTTCTTGTCGGCGAGCGTCGTTTCGGTGGCCGCCGTGCCGCGCGCAAGGCAGAGCAGCGGAACACCCTCGCGCAGCGCCGTCACCGCGACATGATAGATGTCGGTCACCACGAATGCGGCGCTGCGAATGTCGAGAATCTTCTGGTCGATCTCCAGCGGCTGCGTCCGGTCAAGCCAGCCCAGATCATGGGTGCTTCGCCCGGCCATTCCCGCGAGCAGTTCGGTGAACCCCTTGTAGAGCATCGTCGAGCCCGAGCGGCCGAAGGCGTGGACGACGCGCCCCGACTGCTCGTGGCGCTGCTCGCCCGCCGCCTCGCGCGTCTTGAGGAAGAAGGCGCAGTCGCACCCCAGATAGTCGCGACCGTCGCCGACGAGCTGCGCGGCAAAGCCTGCCGACAGGACGTCTCGCAGCCGAACCAGCCGTGCATTCGCGTAGAGCGCCGAGAGCGCGGCCGTGTAGCGGGCATCGACGAGATCGGTGCCGGTGAGCGCATAGACCGTGGAGCCGAAGATGATCGACTTGCGCTGGAGATCGACCCGACCCTCCAGCATGATCCGCTCGTACCAGGCATCGAGCACCGCCGAGGGGGCGCTTGCCGCGCCGCTTCTGGTCATTCGTGGCACGACATCGCAAAGAATGTAGTTCTTCCAGTGCAGGAAGTCGCCCCAGAACAGGATTCGGTCGTAGCCGTCGAGCCGGTCGGCGCGGTCGAGGCGATTGTAGTCGATCGAGATGTAACCGAGGTCGAGCGTGAAGGCCTTCTCCAGGCAGAAGAAGTCGATGTCGCACGCGACGCCGGCGTCCTGGAGGACGTCGACCAGCGCCCGGTCGACGGTGATCATGCCGGGATTGGCCAGGAAGGGAAAGGCCGAGACGACGGCGATCCTCATGGCGCGTCTCCCGCAGCGATGCTTGTCCGGGCGGTCGGCCGACGGAGCCCGCGTCCCCATTCTGATGTCAGTCGTTGCATGTGACGCCGAGTTCCCGCACGGGCGAGCCATCCTCGAAGGAGGCGCCCGCCAAGCGCATGCTGCCTTCCCCGCGCGCCGCAGACAAGCGGTATCGATGGCGCTTGGCGGCGGGGCCGTGGGGCGCAACGCGAGGCGGCTTCGTGCCGGCAAGTTCGCGGGCGAGGCCGGAACCGTCAGCCGGCCACGGGTTGGCCTTCGATCATGGCAGAAGGTCGCGTCGACGGGTCCGACCCGGCAACGGTCCCTTCATGGACGATCTTCTGGATGAGGATCGCCGTTTCGGGGGAGGAAACGGCATCGCCGTGGGTTTCGCCCGACATGACCACCCGCCGGTTGGGCAGCAGACGGTTGATCGGGTAGTCCGGATCATCGAACGGCGCCGATCGCGCGAGGCTGGAGATGAAGGTGAACGGATAGTCGGACGGGCTCGGCGCATAGGATCGATAGGCGAGCTTGAGGCTCGCGGACGTGACCGCCGCAGCCTCGCTCGCGTAGACATCGGCCATCGAAGCGGCGTCCATGCCCGGCGATCCCTGCTCCGGCGAAGCGTCCAAGGCCTTCAGCTTCGAGGCGGCGCGCTTTTCGTTGCGACGGCGCATCCGCGAGACCAGATGGCGGTGGACGGCTGGATCGTCGAGCGCCGCTGAACCATCGACGTGCCGGAAACTGCCGGTGCTGACGAAAAACCTGATCCGACGCGTGAGGGCGCGCCCCGCATTGATGAGGCCCACGGCAGAATCCGGAAGCATGGGCAGCCGCAGCGTTCCGATCCGGGGCCGCTTCAGGCTGTAGTCCTTGCGCATGCCCAAGGGAAGATTGGTATCGACGAGGACGACGCTTCGCGGCACGAGCCCCTGGCGCTGCATCTGCTTGACGAGCTCGACGGCAATCCAGCCGCCAGCGCAATAGGCAACCAGGTTCCACGGTGGCCCCGGCTGGATTTCCAGGATGGAGCGGAGATAGTCCGCGGCGATCTTCTCGACGCTTCCAAGCGGAGCGGCCGTCCCGTCATAGCCCCGCGCCTGGAAGAGGTAGACCGGCTGTTCGGGATCGAGAGCGGCGCGGAAACGCGGCTGCAGGAACACGATGCCCGCCGCGCCATGGATCATGAACAAGGGTGCGCGCTTCCCGCCGGGATTGACCGCGATGACGTTGGCGGGAAGCTTCGCGCCTCCGGCCGCGTTCGAGGCGACGAAGCTCGCCAGGAGCCTGCGCGGCGTGCAGAGATCGGCCAGCTGGCTTTCGCGGAGCTTCACGCCGAAGGCGGCATGCACGGATGTGACCATCGTCGTGGCCAGGAGCGAGTCGCCGCCGAGTTCGAAGAAGTCGTCGTCGAGCCCGACGCGGTCCAGATCGAAGACCTCGGCCCAACAATGGAGCATCCGCGTTTCCGCTTCCGAGGATGCGGCCACGTAGGGAGCCGACAGCTCCATCGATTCCCGGTTCATCTGACGTCCCACCCGCTACCGCCCGGAGGCGGACGAACCTGCCTGAGCCTGGCACAAGAAAACGCGGCACCCCTGCCGGTCCAAGTTTCAATCCCATCAGGGGAAACACGTCGACGATCGTTCGTCTTTCCCCTGCCCCCGCTTCGAACGATAGCGGCCACGCATGACTGCAACAACCCGTCCCGTGACGTTTTGGTGGTCATGCCATGTACAAAACACATCTTTCACGAGTGGAGAGCCCGAATGGGTCGCGTCAATTTCCCAACCGGAAACCCATGTCCATGCCGACGCGGCGACCGCCGACATATTCGCTCTATTCTGACTGGCCCTGACGACGAGCCATCCCGGCTTCGAAAAACTTGTCCTCGTCGACCGATTGCCTCTGCCAGGGCACGACGATATGGGTTTCCGGTTCGTATCGTGTCGGTCAGACCTCATTGATCGGAGCATCCATTGCCAGGCGCAGTCGCGAAAGCCGTCATCGAAACATTGTCTGGCGATCTCGATCGGCCGGTCATTTCCGGCGAGGTCGATCTCACCGCCGGCGAACTGCTGCGCCGGTCGGCCGGCTTTGCGCGAATGCTCGAAGCCCACGGCTGCGGTCAGGACAGCCGCGTGGCGCTGTACCTTCAGTCGAACGTCGACCTTTTGGCCGGCATGATCGGCGGCTGGATGGTCGGCGCCTGTGTCGTGTTGATGGATTTTCGCACGCCCGGTCCCCAACGATCGGCAGTCGCCAAGTCCATCAACGCCACGCTTTCGGTCGAAAGCCGACGCATGCCCCGGTCGGCCGACGATTATCCGACTGTCCTGTTCGACGATGCGTGGCGCCAGCCCGCGCCGTGGGCCGATTTCGCCAACGGCCCCGCAAGCCCCGGCTCCTTCGCTCTCTGCGCGCTCTCGTCAGGAACGACGGGCGTGCCCAAAATCTACCTGATGAGCCACGAGGTCACCATGAGGCGGCTGCAGCATGGCATCAACACGAAGATGTCGGCGAACAGCCTGTTTCTTGCGCCCATGAGCCTGTCGATCTCGGCGACCCGCGCCCGCGTGCTGAGCTTCCTGATCCGGGGTGGACAGATCCGCTTCATGCCGCCCCTCGCTTCGGCCGGCGAACTGATCGAGACCCTGTCGGCGACCCGGGCTGCGGCAACGGCCTTGCCGCCGAGCATCATCGCCACGATGGTCCGCGAGATCGGCGTGCGACCCGAACCCTACTTCCCGCATCTGAAGATGCTGCGCAGCACGGGCGGCCCGGCGCTGCCCGAGGACAAGATCGCCGCCTACCACAACCTGACCCCCGGCTACCGGATGGCATACTCGTCCAACCTGACCGGAACGGCGACCATTCTGGCTGGCGAAGACGTCCTCAAACGCCCTGAGAGCGCCGGACGCGCGGTCAGCGGCGTCACGATCGAGATCATCGACGCGCTGACCGGCGCGCGACTGCCGAACGGTCAAGCCGGGCTGATCAAGGCCACCACCCCGTATGTCGGCGACGTGACGATCGAACCGGCGGGTGGGTCCTACGGTGGCGGCGAGCAGCGCGGCGACGACTGGGGCATCCCCGGCGATGTCGGCTTCCTGGACGACGAAGGCTACCTGACGATCGTGGGACGCAGCGCCGACATGATCATACGCGGCGGCGTCAACGTGGCGCCGCAGGAAATCGAAGCGGTCCTCGTCCAGCACCCGGCGGTCATCGACGTCGCTGTGACTGGGATCGACGATCCGATCTACGGGCAGGAGATCGTCGCCGCGATCGTTTCGAAAGACGGAGACGAAGACGAGTTCCGGGCCTTCTGCATCCGCAACCTGGCCCCGGAAAGGCGCCCGCGCATCATCCGGATCGTCGACAGCCTGCCATACAATGCCGGCGGAAAGCTGCAGCGCTCCAAGGTCGCGGACATGCTGTCAGAAGGCTGACCCCGCCGCTTCGAGCAGGCTTCGCGGCCAGGGCGTGGAGATCAGCCGGTCGAAGACCAGGTGGACGATCAGGGCGACCGCGGCACCGGTGGCTGCCGAGCGCACGAGGCTTTCGCCTCCCCAGCGCATCATGCCGGCGACGATCAGGCCGCTGGTGGCAAGAGGACCGACCAGGAAGAGACCGCCGACGAAAACCGGTATTCCCATGACCATGGCAGCGCGGGTCGGCGTGATCAGGGGATCGGCCGGCGGGCCGGCGCCATCGTACGCGACGCCTGTGTTGCCGGCCGGCAACAGTCCCCGGACGACCATGGACGCGGCGATGACCAGCAGGAAGGTCGCCGTGATCGATGGGAACAGGGCGGCCTCGGCGGGCAGCGACATGCCCGTCAGGAGGATGAAGCTCGCGATCGCGAACACAGAGGCGGGGCTCCAGATGTCTCGCGCCTTCGACGGCGCCGAAGACGGCCCCCGCTTGCGCCGACCAGCCAGATACCAGCCGATCTGGACCGCCAGCAACATGGCCACGAAAAGGAAGCTCGGCCGCAGGAAGGTCGACCAGCCGAAAATCTGCCACGACAGGAAGAAGTTCCGCTCCACCAGTTCGCCCAGCACGAAGCCGAGCGCAAGCGCCGGACGCGGCCAGTCCCGGGCCTTCATGACCATGCCGACGACCCCGAACCCGGCCAGGACCACGAGATCGTTGACGCTCGCGGACGACTGGAAGGCACCCAGGATCACGAAGACCAGTGCGATGGGGGCGATGATGTGCGAACCCACCATAGTGATCCGCGAGAGGGGATTGGAAAGGGCGAGGCACAGGCCGGCGCCGACGACGTTCGCCACCGCCAGGCTGAAGATCATCGCGACCGTTACCGGTGCATTGGATTCCAGCATGTGCGGGCCTGGCACGACGCCATGGACGATCAGCGCCCCCAACAGGAGGGCCGTGCCGGCGCCACCCGGGATGCCCAGCGCGATGGTGGGGATGAGGGAGCCGCCCTCGTTGGCGTTGTTGGCGCTCTCGGGCCCGATGACGCCACGAATGTTGCCTTGCCCGAACTCCGGGCCGTCGCCGCGCTTGCGCCTGGCGAAGCCGTAGGCGATCCAGCTGACCACCGAAAGGCCAACGCCCGGCAGGGCCCCGAGAAGCGCGCCGATGCCGCTGCACTGCAAGACCAGGCGCCATTCGCGCAGCGTGTTCCTGATCCCCTCCCCCACCCCGCCGGCCACGGCCCCGCGTTCGGCGATCGCGGTCCTCGACAGGATCGAGGCCACTTCGGGAATTCCGAAAAGCCCGAGAAACACCGCACCGAGCGGCAGGCCTTCCCACAGGTAGATCTGGCCGAAGGTCCAGCGATGCGCGGCGGTCTGGTCGTCGACGCCGACGAAGGACAGGATGATGCCGATGCCCGCGGCGGCCAACCCCTTGAGCGGGTCGCGGCCGACCAGCAGCGCGACGAGCGAAAGGCCGAGCAGCGTGATCGCCAGGAAATCCGGCGTTCGCAGCATGAGGAGGAGCGGTTTCAGCAATGGCAGACTGACCGCGAGCACGAACGCGCCGAACAATCCGCCCAGCAGGGAAGCGGAATAGGCCGCGCCGAGGGCGCGTCCGGCTTCGTTGCGCCTGGCGAGCGCGTGACCGTCGACGACCGTCGCCATCGACCCCACCGTACCGGGCACCCCGATGAGCACGGCGGGAATGGTATCGGAGGTGGTCGTCACCGCCGACATGCCGAGGAGCAGGGCGATGGCCGAATAGGGATCGAGGCCAAAGGACAAGGGGATCAGCAGGGCCATGCCGAACAGCCCGCCCAGTCCGGGGATGACGCCGATGACCAGCCCCGTGCAGACGCCGACCAGCAGCATCACGAGCCGCAAGGGCTCCATCATCTCGGCCAGGGCAGCGAGAATGACGTCCATTGCGATGCCCGCGCGCGATGCTCGGCGCTACTCGATCATTTCGCGCGCCCTGGCGACCGTTTCCGGCGGGCTGGCGTAGAAGGTCTTCACGATCTCGTCGATGTCCGCACCACTGGTGGCCGAGATGTCGGTGTTCATTCTCTCCGCATCCGCGAGGAATTCGGGGTCCGCCACCATCTTCTCGAATGCCGCTCGGTACTTTTCGACGATCTCGGCCGATGCGGCCGAGGGAAGGAGGAGAGGCTGATGAAACCGCAGCGTCCCGGTTACGATCTCGGCGGCATCTCGATCACGCGGCGACGAGGCGAAATCGGATAGCATCGGAATGTTCAGCGCATTGGTATGGTCGTCCGAGACGACCGCCACGATGACGTTGATGCCGTCCATCAGTCCCAACGCCCGCAGCGACGAGAAGGAGGCGCTGCAACGGCCGGCGATCTCGCCGCGCTGGATCGCCGCGTCGATGTCGCTCACGCCCTGGAAGCCGGTGACGATGGTATATCTTGCGCCGAGCAAGGTCTTTGCGAGCGCAGCATGCAGGTAGGTGGTGCTGGCCTTGCCGGACGCGCCGATCAGGAATTCGCCGGTGCGGAACTCGTCCACCGTGTCGATGCCGCTGTTCTTTCCGGTAACACAGACGGATGCTTCGTTCCGGAGCCCGCCGATCCAGCGGAACTCCGAGACCCGCAATTGATCCAGGGCCGGGTCCAGAAGCGGCCCCGTGGCCATGGTGGGGCTGACCGTCCCGATGACCGAGCCATCTCCGGGTTCGGAGTCCTGCAGCATCTCGGTCAGTTTCAGGCTTCCCCCACCGGGCACGTTCTGCACGACGATCGACGGATTGCCTTCGAGGAACCGCCCCAGATGACGGGCGGCGAGCCGCCCGTACAGATCGAAACCGCCGCCAGCCGGATATCCGATCTTCAGCGTGATGGTTTCGGCCGCCGATACCGGCAGCGGGAGCAGCCAGACCAGGGCCGCAGCCGCAACCGCGCGCGCGCGGTTTCCAAACAATGCCGTCATCTTCCCCGCTCCGCCTCGTTCGACCGACGCCCGCGTCCGCAGTCGAGAGACCGTGAGGTCGGCGGTCGGCGTCGTCATCGTCGGCACACCGTAGACTGCCATCCATTTCGGAAGCAAGACGGCGCAAGGGATGGCTGTGGACACAGAAGAGAGCCGCGGTCAGGCTTTCTGCTGCTCGGCCTCACTTCTGGCGAAACGAATAGTGGAAGGACTCCACCAACGGCCCGACGAGATAGTCCAGCGCGGTCCGCTCGATCGTCGTGATCATCACCGCGGCGGGCATGCCGGGATAGAGCTGGATCTGGGGTGCTTCGCTCAGGTCGTCCGGATCGACCTCCACGAGCGTCAGATAATAGGGCACCTGGGTGCGCTCGTCGACGAAGCGGTCGGCCGACACTTCCTTGACGCTGCCGTTGAGACGAGGCGTGATGCGCTGCTTGTAGGAGGGGAAGAGGACCTCCGCGATCATACCGGGGCGAATCTCGGAAATGTCTTCGACGGCGATTCTCGCCTCGACGACGAGGGACGTCTCATCCGGCACCACGTCGAGAAGCCGTTCGCCGGGGCCGATGACACCGCCGATGGAGAAGACGTTGAGCCCGACCACGGTGCCGCTGTAGGGCGAAACTATCTCGGTGCGGGTCCGCCGCGCCGTGGTTGCGCGCAGTCGGGGGCTGATGTCCGACAGCTTCGATTCCACCTCGGACTTCAACTGCACCGCATTGGCATAGGCTTCCTTGTTCAGCTGATCGATGCGGGTCCGGGTTTCCTCGATGGCCTGCTGCGTCTGCGCCAGCGACGCAAGCGCGCCTTCCATCTGTCCGCGCAAGCCCTCTGCCGTCCGCTGCAGCTGGAGGATTCTGGGCCGGGTGACCAGCCCCTTCTTGACCAGATCGGCGAGGCTTTCTTCCTCGGCGATCACGGAGTCGAGCTGTCTCTCGAACGTGATGGCCTGGGCGCGCTCGCCTTTGACCTGTTCTTCCATCTGGGCGATCCGCCGTTCGAGGGTGGCCAGCTCCGCCTGGCGCGCCGCGCGGCGGCTACCCAGTTCGGCCTGCTGGCTCGCCATCGCGGCACGAACGGAGTCCTCGTCCCATCGCTCGAACAGAGCGGCCGGGATGACGATTTCATTGGCTCCCGAAATCTCCGCCTCGAGCCGGGCCTGGACGGCGAGCAACGTGATCCTCTGCTGGTCGAGGACTTCGAGGTCCGCCTGCGCCGCCCCCTCGTCGAGGACGAGGACCACGTCGCCCTGGGTGACGCGATCGCCTTCCCGCACGCGGATTTCCTTGACGATCCCGCCTTCCAGGTGCTGGACGCTCTTGCGATTGCCGTCGACCTTGACCACGGCCTCGCCGATCACCGCCCCGTTGAGCGGGGCGGTGGCCGCCCAGGTGCCGAAGCCGCCGAAGAAGACGAACACCACCAGCCAGCCGAAGCGCACCGCGCCGCTTGCTGAATCGTCCGGCATGTCGGCGCCCTTGCGGACCTTCTGGGGCTGGGTGGCGGCTATCGCTTTCATGGTCATTCCGCTCCTCCTGCGGATCGCTTCTCGTCGGGGTTGCGCCTGGGGGGGGCTATGGCCCCTCTGTCGGACTGTACCGATACGGTCGATGGTCTGATCATCCGCTGCAGGATTTCATCGCGCGTGCCGAACAATTCCACGACGCCGTCGCGCAGAACCAGCAGTTTGTCGACTGCCGAAAGGGTCGCCGGACGGTGCGAAATGATGATGACCGATACGCCGCGCTGCTTCAAAGCCGCCACGCAGTTGCCCAGGGCGTCGTCTCCCGTGCTGTCCAGATTGGAGCTGGGCTCGTCCAGCACGACGAGGCTGGGATCGCCGTAGACGGCCCGCGCCAGGGCGATGCGCTGCCGGTAGCCGCCCGAGAGGACGTGCCCGCCCTCGCCGATGACCGTGTCGTAACCTTGCGGAAGCTGCAGGATCATCCCGTGCACCCCGGCAAGCTTGGCCGCCTGTACGACCGCGTCGTCCGCGCCCTTCGCGAAACGCTTGATGTTGTTGGCCACCGTGTCGGAAAACAGCTCGATGTCCTGCGGGAGATAGCCGAGATACTGGCCCAGATCGCGGTTCTGCCAGTCGTAGATGTCGGCGCCGTCGAGACGCACCGCGCCCATGGTCGGCTTGAGCACGCCGACGAGAAGGCGCGCCAGCGTGGACTTGCCGGCACCCGACGGTCCGATCACGCCAAGCGCCTCGCCCGCCTCCGACCGGAACGTCACGTTGCGCAGGATCGGCTTCTGGAGCGAGCCCTCGACATAGGTGAGATTCTGCACGGTGACGAGGCCCTTGGGACGGGGCAGCACCAGCCCCGCGTCGCGCTGGGGATTCTCGAGCAGGAGCTTCCTGACGCGCAGATAGGCGCTCCTTGCGCTCAGGAGCGAGCGCCAGCCGGTGACGATCTGCTCGACCGGCTGCAGGGCACGCCCGAGCAGGATGGAGGAGGCAAACATCGCGCCGACGGTCGCCAGCCTCTGGATGGCGAGAAACGCACCGATTCCAAGCATCAGCGACTGCATGGAGAGCCGCGACAGCTTGATCATGCTGGACATGAAGCCGGAGCGGTCGCTGGCCGCGATCTGGGCGCGCAGCATGCGGTTGCGATCGTCGCTCCAGCGCCGCAACAGGCCGCGGGTCATGCCCAGCGCCCTGATCACCTCGGTGTTGCGCAGGCTCGTTTCGGTGAAATGATAGCTCTGCGTGGCCGCGTCGCTGGCCTCGGACGACAGCCGCCGCACCAGGAGCTCGTTGATCACGGCCATGATGATCAGGACGACCACGCAGCCGCCCGCGAAGATGCCGAGCGCGGGATGGAGCATGAAGATGACGCCGATGTAGACGGGCACCCAGGGCAGGTCGAAGACGGCGTGGATGCCCGGGCCGGAGACGAACTGGCGGAACGTGTCGAAGTCGCGCAGCGGCTGACTTCGGCTGGTGTCGCGAATGCCGAGCGCCAGCGTCGACTCCACCACGCGTTCGGCCAGCAGCGCGTCGAGGCGCAGCCCCGCGCGTGCCAGGATGCGGCCGCGCACGACGTCGAGCGAGGCGAGGGCAAGATAGGCCAACAGCAGCGCCACCGTCAGCATGAGGAGCGTGGTGGTGCTGCCGCTGGCGATCACCCGGTCATACACCTGCAGCATGTAGAGCGGGCCGGCCAGATAGAGGATGTTGATCGCGAAACTGAACGCGCCCGCCGTGACGAAATAGCTGCGGCAGGCCTCGAAGACCGTGCGCAACTCGTTTTGTTTCGGCCTGGAAGCCATTTCAGTGCCCCGCATGATACCCGCTGCAACGGGTCGTACAGTACCCCGGCCAGGTTAACATCCATTCTATTTAAAAGGCAGCAGATCGTGGCTATCGCAAGGCTGTATTCATGTTTGAATATTTTCACCCTCAAGTTGCAACGGCCGGCCGAGGATTAACCCTGCTTGGGAATATCTGGAGAACAACTTAGGGTGCATGGACGCTTCAACCACAGGGGAATAGAAATGTTAACAGAGCGTTAACGGCCAGATCGGGGCAAGGGCTGGCAACGTTTCACGCGAACCGGGCTCGGCGTAACTGAATGCCCGGCAGTTCAAACAGTGAGGTTACGACAATGGCGACTTACACTTGGGAATATGGTGGGGCTGGCACCGGCCTTCATTTCACGATCGTCTATGACATCGACGCAGGTACGTTCACCGTCAACTCGCTGGAGGGCAAGTTCGACCTGAACGCGCTCTGGTGGGACGACGGCGAAAACGACGGCTCGGGCGTGAAACTGTCGAAGACCGACAACAGCCTGAACATGAACGGCTCGGACTCGGACGACTGGGACGGCATGGCGAAGCTGTCCAGCGCCGGCCTCGGGAAGGAAGGCGAGAACAAGTCCAGCTTCATCTCCGAGGGCGAGACGGCAACCTTCTCGCTGGCGGATTTCGGCATCACGGGCGATTTCGACGTGGCGAATGGCGGCACGCTCGGCGTTCGCGCCACCAGCGTCAACGGCGGCGACAGCATCAAGCTGGTCGACAAGGAACCAGTGTACACCCCCGATGAGGTCAGCCCGCCGGCAGACGATCACTTCCCCGAGTGGGACAGCCCCAGCATCTCGCACGTGACGTTCTACTTCGAGACGGGAACCGATCCGTACTATGCGGGTGATGACAGCGGCATTGTCGGCTCGAAGGGCGCAAACGACCCGGACGGCTGGTACACGGTCAAGTTCGACGTCGACACCGAGGTCAGCAACGATCTCGACGACTGGGTGAACGACGCTCTCGCGCTGATCTACGCGGACAACCCCGATCTCGATCAGACAACCCTCGCCGGCGTGTCCATCAAGGGCGGGACGACGGAGATCTGGTACGATTTCGACAACGATCCGAACGATGTCGACACGCCGCCCAGCGTCTGGATCGTAGAGAAGCAGGAAGTAGACGACACCTACTCCACGGCGGATCTCCCGATCGCCTGATCCAAGGCCCGATCGATTGCCCCCGGCGCCCCGATGCGCCGGGGGATCGAATTTTCTGGCACGGCGAGAAACCTCACGCATGGACCTGGAACATGTGGGAACCGGCCAGCCGGGTTCGACGGCCGACTCTGCCGACGGCTACATCAGCGACGTCGCCTACACCCTCGGCTTCCATCGCGAACTGGCGCCCACCTTCCTCGACCATGTGTGCCTGACGACTGGGATCGAGCCGCCGTCGGGAGCGAAGCGACGGCTCCGCTATTGCGAGCTCGGTTGCGGGCGCGGGTTCCAGACCGTGCTTCTGGCCGCCGCCAACCCGGACGTCGAGTTCGTCGGCATCGACTTCAATTCGGAGCACATTGCCGAGGCCACCGACATGGCCGGCCGCGCCGCAATCGCCAACGTGCGCTTCATCGAGGCGGGGTTCGACGAGGCCGGAACCGATGCCGAACTCGGCCTGTTCGACTACATCGTGCTGCACGGTGTCTATGCCTGGGTCGCCCCGCCGGTGCGCGACGACATTCGCGCCTTCATCCGCGCCCGCCTGCATCCCGGCGGCGTCGTGCATGTCAGCTACAACACCCATCCCGGCTGGACCCGCGCCATCCCCACCCAGAAGCTCCTGATCGAGGCGGCGAAACGGGCCGAGGGCGACAGTCTCGCACGCCTCGACAAGGCCATGCAGGTGCTGCGGATGCTGGCCGAGGAGCCCTCCGGCCAGGTGGAGAGGCGCGGCGCCATCTCTCGGTCCAGCGTTCGCGATCTCGCGAAGAAGGACCGACGCTATCTCGCCCATGAATATCTGAGCGCCGCATGGCAGCCGCTGTTCGTCACCGACGTCATCGCCGCCATGGCGTCCGCCGGCCTGGATTATGCGGGCTCGGCCAGCCTTGCCGAAAACCGGCTCGAATTCTGTGCGCCGCCCAAACTGGCGGCGATCATGAAGAGCGCACCCGACGAGGCCATGCGCGAACTGATCAAGGACATCGCGATCGGGCAGGCGTTTCGTCGCGACGTGTATGTGAGGCAGCCGCGGCGGCTCGACCTCCAAGACAAGCGCAACCGCCTGCTGGCCCAGGATTATGCCGCCTACCCCCACACCAAGGCGATTCCGGAAAAACTCCGCGCCCCGGCGGGCGAGATCGGACTGGGCCACGATCTGAGCGAGGCGGTCTGGCGTTGCATCGATGGGCGCATCGTCAGCGGGGCTGGACTGGTTTCAGCCGGCCGCTCGGTCGGTGAGCGGGAAGAGCGGATGCTGGCCGTCATCGAGCTTCTGGTTCATAACGGCGTGCTCCATCCCGCTCGACCTGGCATCGTCGAGGCTAACCGCGGCCCGTCGCAACGCTTCAACGAGGCGATCTTCGAACTGAGCAAGGCAGGCGACACCCATCGCTATCTGGCGTCGCCGGTTCTGGGCACGGGTTTCACCACCAAGTACCCGGAGAGGATCCTGCCGCCGCTGATCGCCGCGACGCCGCTGGCCGACGACCGGGCCGTTGCGGAGGCCGCGTTCGACCAGGTCCTCGCTGCCGGCCAGCATTTCCTCCGTGACGGCATTTCCGTCGACAAGGACGAAGACAGCCTTGGCGAGCTGTCGCGGTTCGTCGGCGAATTCCGCGCCCATCGCCTTCCGCGCTGGCAGTTGCTGGGAACCATGTCGGGGGCGGCCGCAGCCGACTGACCGCCAGCCTCTGTCCCGAGGCTGGTATCATCGGACCGGGCGATCCGGCGGCCTTCGCGCCGTGCGCGGGTCAGTCCGAACGCGGCGCCGGCAGCGGCTCGGACCGCTCCGCAGGGGCCTCGCTGATCGCCCGGAACTCCAAGGGCGGCGACGTCCAGTCCCAGGGCGCCTTCGGCACCGCATCCGTACAGGGCGTGAACAGAGACATGCCCTCCGCGTTCCTGATTTCGAAGGCAACCCCCGGCCGCGCCAGTTCCCCGCAGCGCCGCCATTCACCGATCGGCATCCATTCGCTCATCGTATTCTCCCCATGGCTCGGTCCCGCGAAAACGGCGCCGCCTGCCAGCGCCAGAGCCGTGATACCCACCGTTGCCCGACACGTCATGCCAGATGGAACTCGCTGTAGGCTGACGCCATGTAGTCGGGCAACCCGGCTGCGCCGTGACCATGATCGTCGAAATCATGCAGCTTGATGTGCTTCTGTCCGCCACCGAGCCCTTCGACCGACTTCATCAGGTCCGCGAGAAGCGCAAGCTTCGGGTGCTCGCCCGACGACGCCGACGCAAACTCCGCGATTTTGGACTTGGCGAGGAGGAACGGCAACCAGTCGGCATTCTTGTCCGTCAAGGACACCGGCGCCGGGATCTGATCGTCGCCGACGTGGTGATCATGGTCCGCCGCACCCTTGCTGGCCTTGCTGCCCTTGGCCGCCGCTGCGCCGACGACCAGCGTGACCGTCGTCGTCGCCGAGGTGGATTCGCCGTCGCTCGCCTTGTAGGTGAACGAGACCGTTCCGGTGAAATTCTTCGCCGGCGTGTAGACGAAGGATCCATCGGCCTTCAGCGACAGGGCGCCCTTTGCCGGCCCCTTCACCAGCGTGGCCGAAAGCGTGTCGCCGTCGGCGTCGAAATCGTTCTTGAGGACGCCGTTCGCCGCCGTCACCACGAGCTTCGTGTTCTTGGCAGCCGCGTAGCTGTCGGCATAGGCGACGGGCGCGGCGTTCACGACGACGGGCTGATCCGGCTGCTGGTCGGGCGTGGTCTGGCCGCCGAGCGCGATCACGCCATCGGAAAACCGCAGGTACTCGATGTTCTTCAGCGTATCGATGCCATCGCCGTTCGAGCGCTGGTCGGTGATCGTCCAGGTGCCGTCGGACCCCTCGACCCGCAGGTAATCGGAGGTGAGGCCGGTGTAGATCACCGTGTCCTGACCAGCGCCGCCGTCGATGTAGTCGTTGCCCTTCCCGCCGACGAAGGTGTTGTCGGCGGCGTTGCCGATGAGCCGGTCGTTGCCGGAGCCGCCGATGACGTTCTCGATCAGCGAGGCGGGGTTGTTCTCGAAGAGCAGTGCGTTGGCGATGTTGCCGACGGCGACCTTGCCGCTGCCGAGGCTCGCGAGCTGCGTGGTGGACGTGGTCGTCCAACCGCCGGGGTTCAGGTCGACGCTCAGGTTCGTCGAATAGGCGGAGAAATCGTAGGTGTCGTTGCCGCCGCCGTCCCAGACCGTCATGAAGATCTTGTTGCCGGCCGGTGCGCCTTGGCCCACCCCGTTGATGGACATTTCGCCCGTCGCGGGGTTCCATTTGTAGACCGTGTCGCCGGCATTGGTGGTGAAGTTGGCGCCGTACATCTTCTGCAAGGCGGCGATGTCGAGCATCATCAGCGTCTGCGGATAGCTGGTGGAGGCGTTGGTGTAGCCCGAGGTCGTCGAGGCGCCGATGAAGGAGCGATAGCTCATCACGGAGTATTCGAGCGAATCGTATTCCGCCGACAGCGCGCCGAACGATCCCCGCGCCTCATGCGGATGCTTCAGCCCGAGCGCGTGGCCGGTCTCGTGCAGCATCGTCAGCCAAGCATAGTTGCCCTTGGCCGGATTGTCGTACCAGTTTTTCGAATTGTTGAACCAGGCATCGCCGCCGGCCGCGCTGGTGCTGGGATAGTAGGCCCAGGCCGTGCTCGGCGAATCCGACTCCGCGTACCGGAGGTCTCCGTGGACCGTCGAACTTTCGGTCACCTCGAAGAACTTCAGATTGGTGACCTCCGAATAGGATTTGAGGATCGTGCGGATGGCGTCCTGCTGGAGAGGCGTGAAGGCCTCGAAATTGTTCAGGTGCTCACCGTTGCCATACGTGCTGCCGTAGAAGGATCCGCTGGTCGGAAAGCTGAAAGTGAGTGTATCGACGCCCCAGCGGATGCCGCTGAGAAGTCCGTCGATCCGGATATCGCCTGTCGGAGATACAGATGCAGTCGCTGGCATGCTTGGGCCCCCTACGTTTCGCCTTGTTGACCGACGATACGAACCAAAGCTGAAAGCCCGATTGAGGGGGTACCAACGATTTTAATCGAGTGTGCAACGTGCCGGGAATCAACACGAAATCGTCGACGAGGACCGTGCGGACAGGGGGAGCCGGGGGTATCGTGGCGCGAACCGAATGAAGCACTGCCCGGGAAGGTTGGTACGCCCAAGGGGAATCGAACCCCTGTTTGCGCCGTGAGAGGGCGCCGTCCTGACCGCTAGACGATGGGCGCGTCCAAGATGGAGGCTATGTAGACGGCCCGGGCAGAAATTGCAACCGGGTGGAGGACGAGGTTTTTTCTTTTCCGCACTCGCGAAATCGTGACTCGGGCCTGCCGGTCCGCCGTGGCGTAATGGCGGGCCATTCCCCCAGACGAAGGAGACCGCCATGCCCCTCCCCCGCACCGCAGCCGTCGTCGCAGCCGCCTTGTCTGCGGCCTCTCTCGTCTGGACGAGCGCGCCGGCGCAGGCCCAGTCCGACCCCGTCCCGTCGAAATGCATGGCGATCGCGCAGGCGTTGCCCTTCGTGACCTTTGCCAGCTACACGCCGGCCCAGGCGACGCGCGCGTCGGGAGACGTGACCATCACCTATGCCGGGCACTCCACCTACGTGATCGAATCCCCCGGCGGCGTGCGCGTGGCCACCGACTATTCCGGCGTCTATGGCCGAGACCCGCTGCCGCGCGTGATCACCATGAACAAGGCGCATTCCACCCACTTCACCAACAATCCGGATCCCGGCATCGAGTACGTTCTGCCGGGCTGGAACCCGGATGGCGGCGAGCCTGCGCGGCATGCCCTGGTGGTGGATGACGTCTACATCCGCAACGTGACCACCGACATCCGCCGCTTCGGCACGATGGAGGAGAACGCCAACTCGATCTTCATCTTCGAGGTGGCGGACCTGTGCATCGGCCATCTCGGCCACCTGCACCACGCTCTGACCGACCAGCATTACGGCGCGATCGGCCGCCTCGACATCGTGATGGTGCCGGTCGACGGCGGCATGACGCAGTCGCTCGCCAACATGAGCGAGATCACCACGCGGCTCTATTCCTCGATCGTGCTGCCGATGCATCGCCATTCGACGCCGATGGGCGAGTTCGTGGCGATGATGGGCGAAGGCTTCGCGGTGGACCGACGCGCCGAGCGCAGTTTCACCGTGTCGCTGCGCGAACTGCCCAGACGGCCGACGATCCTGATCCTCCAGGGTGTGTGACGACCCGCCGGGAGACGGCGGCCATCAGCCCAGGGGGCCCTGGTCGACCGTGTCGACGGCCTGGCGCCGCAGGCGCTTGCGGCGCGCCATCATGTTGAGCGCCTCGACCAGCGCCGAGAACCCCATGGCCGCGTAGATGTAGCCCTTGGGCACGTGGAAGCCCATGCCGTCGGCGATGAGCGTCATGCCGATCATCAGCAGGAAGCCCAGCGCCAGCATGACGATGGTGGGGTTGCTGGCGATGAAGCGCGACAGGGGCTCGGCCGCGATCAGCATGACCGTGACCGCGCAGATGACCGCGATGTACATGATCGCGATCTCGTTGGTCATGCCGACGGCCGTGATGATGGAATCGATCGAGAAGACGAGGTCGAGCAGCAGGATCTGGACGATCGCGGCGCCGAACGTCAGCGACACGGCCTGGCCGACCATGTTTTCCTTCGGATCATGCGGATCGACGGAATGATGGATTTCCTTCGTGGCCTTCCAGACGAGGAACAGCCCGCCCGCGATCAGGATCAGGTCGCGCCAGGAAAACCCGTGGTCGAACAGCGTGAACAGCGGCGAGGTGAGCGTCACGATGAAGGAGACCGTCGTGAGCAGGACGAGGCGCAGAACCAGTGCCGCGCCGATGCCGACGCGGCGTGCATTCTTCTGCCGCTCGGGAGGCAGACGGTTGGTCAGGATGGAGATGAAGATCAGATTGTCGATGCCGAGCACGATCTCGAGCACCACCAGCGTGCCCAGCGCCACCCAGGCGGTCGGATCGGCAAGCCAGTCCAGATGCGAGGCGAAAACATCGGCGAGCGGCATGGAACGGATCCCGGATGGAGGCGGCGGCAAGGACGGTAGCGACCGAGAACGATCGAGGTCAATGTCCGTTCCAGAAGCCCGGAACGGTTTCCTCGAGACGCGGCCCGAGGCGCAGCGGCGCGACCTTTTCGGCCAGGCCCGTCCGGTCCGAAATCTCCACCCCGAGCCCGCAGATCGTCGCCGGTCCGTTCGCCGCCTCGAACCGTCCGCGCGGCACCTTGGACAGGAAGCGGTTCAACGGCTCCTCCTTGTCCATGCCGAGCGAGGAATCATAGTCGCCGCACATGCCGGCATCGGAGATGTAGGCGGTGCCGCCGTTCAGGATCTGGTGGTCGGCCGTCGGCTGGTGCGTGTGGGTGCCGACCACGAGGCTGGCCCGCCCGTCGACGAAATGGGCAAAGCACATCTTCTCGCTGGTGGCCTCGGCGTGGAAGTCGATCACCACGGCGTCGGCCTGCTCGCCCAGCGGACAGGCGGCGAGTTCGCGCTCGCCGGCCTGGAACGGGTCGTCGAGCTCGGGATGCATGAAGACGCGGCCCATGATGTTGGACACCATCACGCGGGCGCCGTTCCGGGCGACGTAGAGCCCGGACCCGCGGCCCGGCGTGCCCTTGGGGAAATTGGCCGGGCGCAGGAAGCGCTCCTCGCGCGGGGCGAAGGCCAGCGCCTCGCGCTGGTCCCAGACATGGTTGCCGGTGGTGACGACGTCGGCGCCGGCATCGATCGTGTTGCGGAAGATCTCCTCGGTGATGCCGAACCCGCCGGCCGCGTTCTCGCCGTTGACGATGACGAAATCGAGCCTGAAATCGGCGATGAGGCCGGGGAGGCGCTGCCAGACCGCCGTGCGGCCGGCGCGGCCGACCATGTCGCCGAGGAAAAGAAGTCTCATGGACGTGCTTTAGCCCTACAGCGAGAAGCTCCGCAAGCCGCTATCCGTGAGGATCGCCGACAGCGGCACGTCGTGCGGTTCGTCGGGAACGTGCTCGACCTCCTGGCAGTCGAAAGCGATGCCGACGAGTCGCGGAAAGAGCCGCCGGGCATGAAGCCTCGCGATGGCGCGGTCGTAGTGGCCGGCGCCGTAGCCGATGCGATGGCCGCGGGCGTCGAAGGCGGCGAGCGGCACGAGCATGACCGTCGGATCGAGCACGGCCGCATCAGCGCCCGGACCGACGGTGCCGAAGCCGGTGTCGACCATCGGCGCGCCGCGCACCAGTTCGCGGAACTCGATGGTGGTCTTGTCGAGGATCGCCGGCACGCAGAGGCGCGCGCCCCTTTCCGCCAGAGCGGCCATCAGCGGCCGCGTGTCCATTTCGCTGCGGATCGGCAGGAAGCCGGAGACGACGTCGCCCGGCTTGATCGCGATGGCCGCCGCGCCGGCCTCGGCGATCACCAGCGCCGCTTCGATGCGCGTGTGCGGGTCGAGCGCGTCGCGCCGCGCGAGCGCGGCCAGCCGCAGGGCTTTCTTGACGTCGCGATTGGTGGGCGGGTGCGGCTCGGTCATCGCCCAGCCTTGGACGATGGACGGCGCGGGTTCAATCCGGCAGGCGACGGATAGATGACGATCCACGACAACCGGTGGAAAAGTTGATCCCGGGTGCCTACAACGTAGGTGGGCGCCGTATGAGAGGACCCACGGGTCCCCCCAGGGACAGCTCCCTTGGGATCAGTAAGGCCCCGGGGAATGTTATTCCTGCCGCGAAGCGCAGACCGCCAATGCCAATATAGGGCGTCAGGAATTGCCGCGCCATCCCCTTCGCGCGATGCGCGCCTGCCAAAGCACCACGAGTGGAACGGCAACGAGTTCCATCGCGAGCCCCAGCCCATGGCCGGCCGAGGGAAAGCCGACGAGCGACACGGAATAAAGCCGAGCCAATCCGCCGACGGCCGTCATCAACGCCAGCAGCCGCAGCCGCGCGCCTTTCGTCTCGATGGCGGGAATGCAACTCCACCATCCAAGGCCGACGACCAGAAACACCCCCGACAGAAAGCGGAAGTGACTGTCGAGGTCGGCCGGCCACGGCGGGGTCGATCCGGCAAGGCCCGGCCCGGCGACCACGCCCGCGATGCCGGCGAAGACGGGAAGAAGCCCGGCGACGGCGATGAAGGCCTGCAGCGCCCGTCTCTCGGTCGATCGCCGGCCTCCCGCCGGTCCTTGAAGGGATGTGTGCATCATGAACGGGGAACGATCGGACGGTGGGCGAAGTTTCGCATCCCCGCCGTGACGGGCCTATGCCCTTGCGCCTGTCCATCGGCTTGCCTACGGTTTGCGACAAGTCTGAACAATCATCCGGGACAACCAAGCATGCGTTTTGAAGGCACGGCAGCCTATGTGGCCGACAAGGATCTGATGGTGGCGGTGAACGCCTCCATCGCGCTCGAGCGGCCGCTCCTGGTCAAGGGCGAGCCAGGCACCGGCAAGACCGAGCTCGCCCGGCAGGTGGCCGGCGCGCTGGGGCTCGACCTGATCGAGTGGCACGTGAAGTCGACCACCAAGGCGCAGCAGGGCCTCTACGAATATGATGCCGTGTCGCGCCTGCGCGACAGCCAGCTGGGCGACGAGCGCTTCAACGACATCCGCAACTACATCAAGCGCGGCAAGCTGTGGGAGGCCTTCGACGCCGGTCGCAAGGTGGTGCTTCTGATCGACGAGATCGACAAGGCCGACATCGAGTTTCCCAACGACCTGCTGCAGGAACTCGATCGCATGGAGTTCTTCGTCTACGAAACCGGAGAGACGGTGAAGGCGGCGCAGCGGCCGATCGTCATCATCACGTCCAACAACGAGAAGGAACTGCCCGACGCCTTCCTGCGCCGCTGCTTCTTTCACTACATCCGCTTTCCCGAGGCCGAGACGCTGCAGAAGATCGTCGAGGTGCACTATCCGGGCATCAAGCAGAACCTCGTGCGCGCGGCGCTGACCCAGTTCTACGAGGTGCGCGAGGTGCCGGGGCTGAAGAAGAAGCCCTCGACGTCGGAAGCGCTCGACTGGATCCGCCTGCTGGTGGCCGAAGACGTCGACCCGGCCGACCTGCGCGCCGACGCCAAGAATGCCCTGCCGAAGCTGCATGGCGCGCTGCTCAAGAACGAGCAGGACGTGCACCTGTTCGAGCGGCTGGCCTTCATGGCGCGGCGACAGGGTTGAGAGGCGATACCGGGGGGAGGACACGACGCCTGACCGAGAAACTCAACCTTTATTACGACCGCGCGGCCTGTTCGCTCGGCGTCCGCATCGCACTGGAGGCGGCGGGGGCCGACTACGCGGACACCCGCGTCGCCATCCGCAAGGGCGAGGCGCAGGCGCCGGAGTACCTGAAGGTCAACCCGGCCGGCCGCGTGCCGTCGCTCGCCATCCCCGGCGAGACCGAGGCGCTGGGGGAACTGGTTGCGATCTTCTCCTGGCTGGCCGAGCGCTTCCCGGATGCCGGCCTGCTGCCACCCTCGGGCATCGAGCGGGCGCGGGCCTTGTCCTTCCTGTCGATGCTCGCCACCCATATCCATGCCTCGGGCTTCGGCCCCTTCTTCCGGCCGCAGCGTTTTGCGGCGGGCGACGAAGCGCAGAAGGACGTGCAGGCGCAAAGCCTCGCCACGGTGGCCGACGGCTACCGGCAGATCGAAGCGAGGCTCGGCTCCGACGGCTTCGCCATGGGCGCGCAACCGAGCGCCGTCGACTACATGATCTACGTCTATGGCCGCTGGGGCGCCGCGACGCCGATCAAGGTGGCGGAGGATTATCCCCGCATGGCCGCGCTGATGGCCCGCGTCGAGGCGCTGCCGCAGACGAAGGCGGCGCTGGAGAAGGAAGGCCTGCCGACGGTGGCGGGCTGAGGCCTCGCCTCGGCTCCAGACGCAATCGCACGCCGTCGGCTGGCTCTTGCGCCGGCCGATGTCCGGCATGACACTGGACGACAACCGGAGAACGCGTCATGACACCCGCCCTCGTCGTCCGCCCGCTCGAACGCGCCGACCACGCCGCCTGGCGACGGCTCTGGACGGACTATCTCGTCTTCTACGAGGCGAGCGTCTCCGAAGAGGTCTACGCCTCTACATGGGAGCGCCTGTTCGACCCGGGTCCGTTCGAACCCAAGGGGTTTCTCGCGCTCGTCGAGGGCGAGCCGGCCGGGCTGGTGCACTACATCTTTCATCGCTCCTGCTGGTCGGTCGAGGGCAACTGCTATCTGCAGGACCTCTTCACCGAGAAACAGGCGCGCGGCGGCGGCGTGGGCGCAGCCCTGATCGAGGCGGTGCGCAAGGCGGCGGCCGGGCGTGGCGTCGCCGACGTCTACTGGATGACGCACGAGACCAACGCCACCGCACGCAAGCTCTACGACCGCGTCGCGCGGCGGACGGGCTTCATCGAGTATGATTTGCGGTAGTTGCAAGAACGTTCATGCGCATTATATTGCGCAGATGGAGCCGACAGGATGCCGGTCTTCGAGACAAGCACGAGGAAGATCGTGGCTCGTCTGGAGCGGGAAGGCTGGCGCAATGTCGGTGGAGGCAAGCACGACCGGTATGAGCACGCTGATCATCCGGACATCCTGATCGTGGTGCCGCGTCATCGGGAGCAATCCCCGGGCGTCGCCCGCTCGATCGCCAAGCTCGCAGGATGGATCTGACAATGACCCACTATGTTGGTGTTCTCGATGGAATGGACGACGTCTGGGGCGTCAGAGTCCCCGACCTGCCTGGCTGCCACGGCGGCGGTTCCACGCCCGAGCAGGCCATATCCGATGCGGTTTCCGCTGCCCGCGACTGGACGGAAGCCTGGACCGCGACAGGACGCAATCCGCCTGAACCGCGCACCGTCGCCCGAATGCTGGCGGATGGAGAGATCGATACGGCCGCCGGAGAATCCGCGGTGATGATCCCACTCATCGTCGATACAGGCAGGCCGGTTCGCGCAAACCTCTCGATCGACGCCGGCCTCCTGGCCGCGATCGACGCGGAAGCTTCGCGGCGCGGGCTGACGAGATCCGCCTTTCTCGCCGGCGCCGCCCGTGAAAAGATCGAAGGGCTGAGATAGCGGACCCATGTTCATACCCTTCTTCCTCGAGCTCAAGGCCGCCCGCGTTCCCGTCTCGCTGCGCGAATATCTCACGCTGCTCGAAGGCATGGACTCGCATCTCGTCGACTACGACGTCGAGGGTTTCTACTATCTCGCCCGCGCGACGCTGGTGAAGGACGAGCGCCACATCGACCGCTTCGATCAGGTGTTTTCGCTTGTCTTCAAAGGCGTGGAAGCCGTGGGCGGCGAGAGCCCGATCGACGTCGCCACCCTTCCTGAGGAATGGCTGCGGCGGCTCGCCGAGAAGCACCTGACCGACGAGGAGAAGAAGCTGGTCGAGGCCCTGGGCGGCTTCGAGAAGCTGATGGAGACGCTGAAGCAGCGGCTGGAGGAGCAGAAGGGCCGCCATCAGGGCGGCTCGAAGTGGATCGGCACGGCCGGAACCTCGCCCTTCGGGGCCTATGGCTACAATCCCGAGGGCGTGCGGATCGGCCAGCACGAGAGCCGCCACCGCCGCGCGGTGAAAGTGTGGGACAAGCGCGAGTTCAGGAACTTCGACGATTCCGTCGAGCTCGGCACGCGCAACATCAAGGTCGCGCTGAAGCGCCTGCGCCGCTGGATCCGCCAGGGCGCCGACGAGGAACTCGACATTCCCGGCACGATCCACGCCACCGCCGAGCACGGCTATCTCGACGTCAAGACCAGGCCGGAGCGGCGCAACGCCGTGAAGCTGTTGATGTTCTTCGACGTCGGCGGCTCGATGGACGACCACATCAAGGTGGTGGAGGAGCTGTTTTCGGCCGCGCGTGGCGAGTTCAAGCACATGGAATATTTCTACTTCCACAACTGCCTCTACGAAGGCGTGTGGAAGGACAACCGCCGCCGCCATTCGGAGGTGATCCCGACCTTCGACGTGCTGCACAAATATGGCCACGACTACAAGGTCATCTTCGTCGGCGACGCCTCGATGAGCCCTTATGAGATCGCCTATGCCGGCGGCTCGGTGGAGCACTGGAACGCCGAGCCCGGCATCGCCTGGCTGAAGCGCGTGCTCGACCAGTGGCCGAACGCCGTGTGGATCAACCCCGTGCAGCAGAAGCACTGGGGCTACACGCACTCCATCGGCATGATCCGCGAGATCTTCGCCGAGCGCATGTACCCGCTGACGCTGGCGGGGCTGGAAGGCGCGACGAAGGAGCTGTCGCGGCGACACTGATGGACCGGATCGGCATCAACTGCCGGTGAGGACCACCAATGGCTCTTTGCCGGCCGGCCCGGCAGGCCTACATTCAGACACGAAACCGCATGGAGCCGCCCATGGACGTCCACACCTATCCCGTCACCCGCACCGACGCCGAATGGCGCGAGCGGCTGACGCCCGAGCAATATTATATCATGCGCGAGCACGGCACCGAGCGGCCGGGAAGCTGCGCGCTGCTCTACGAAAAGCGCGCCGGCACGTTCCGCTGCGTGGGCTGCGACAGCCCGCTGTTTGAATCGACGCTCAAGTTCGAGAGCGGCACCGGCTGGCCGAGCTTCAACGATCCCGTGCCGGGCTCGGTGGCGACGACCGTCGATCGCAGCCACGGCATGGTGCGAACGGAGTGTCATTGCGCCACCTGCGGCAGCCATCTCGGCCACGTGTTCCCGGACGGCCCGCCGCCGACCTATCAGCGCTACTGCATCAACGGCGTGGCGCTGGCCTTCGAGCCGGCCGAGTAGTCAGCGTCCTTCGCCCGGCGGCGTGGCAGGGCCCACCGGGCGGCCCGGGTTCCGGCGGCCGGCTTGCGCGCCATGAGATCGAGCAGCGCCGACAGGCCGGCATGGCCCGGCCGTGATACATCATGCCGACGCCACGGCCGGCAGCGGCGGAGGAACGGTTGAAGCATACTCGAATGGACCTCCGGAATGATCACGGTGGCTCTTGCCCGGAGATCAATCCGGGCGGAATAGCCCACGACGCCAGGGTGGGCGACGAAGCGGCACGGCTCGACGTGGCGCGACGCCGGCCGTTGCGGGCAGGATGAGACGCGCGGAATTTTCAGATGAAGATCAGAAGCATAGAAACGTTCTCCGGCCCCGAAGTCGCCTTCGTCAAGGTGACGGCGGAGGACGGCGCCATCGGCTGGGGACAGGTCGCGCCCTATCATGCCGACATCACGGCGCTCGTGCTGCACCGGCAGGTCGCGCCATGGGTCCTCGGCTGCGACGTCCATTGCGATCTCGACGACCTGATGGACCTGGTGGGCGAGCGCGAGCACAAGTTCCCGGGCTCGCATCTGCGCCGCGCCATGGGCGGCTTCGACACCGCGCTGTGGGATCTGCGCGGCAGGCTTGCCGGCAAGCCGGTGGTCGAGCTTCTGGGCGGCAAGCCGACCACGCTGCGCGCCTATGCCTCGTCGATGAAGCGCGACATCACGCCCGCCGACGAGGCGGAGCGGTTCAAGCGCCTGCGCGGCGAGCAAGGCTTCGACGCCTTCAAGTTCCGGGTCGGGGCCGAGGTCGGCCGCAATGCCGACGAATGGCCCGGCCGCACCGAGGAGATCATCCCGACGATCCGCCGCGCGCTGAGCGATGGTGTCGACCTGCTCGCCGACGCCAACAGCTGCTACTCCCCCGCCCGCGCCATCGAGGTGGGCCGGCTCATGGAGGCGCACGGCATGGTGCACTACGAGGAGCCCTGCCCCTATTGGGAACTGGAGCAGACGCGGCAGGTCACGCAGGCGCTCGACATGGACGTGGCGGGAGGCGAACAGGACTGCGAGTTCTCGGTCTGGAAGCAGATCATCCGCGATCGCACCGTCGACATCGTCCAGCCGGACGTTCTCTATCTCGGCGGCATCGCCCGGTCGATGCGGCTGGCGTCGATGGCGGCGGCGGCGGGAATGCCGGTGACGCCGCACGCGGCTAACCGCAGCATGGTGACGATCTTCACGATGCACTACCTCGCCGCGATCCCCAACGCCGGCAAGTACCTGGAACTGTCGATCGAAGGCGAGGATTATTACCCCTGGGAAAGGGGCCTGTTCCTCACCGATCCCTATCGCGTCGAGGACGGCCATGTGCGAATCTCGGACGAACCCGGCTGGGGGATCGAGATCTCGCCGGAATGGCTGGACAAGGCCACCTATCAGTCAAGCAGGGTCGACGCATGAAGCAGGAACTCGACGCACTCGTCGCACGCTACCGTTCGAGCGGTGAGGTTGACGGACTGCCGACGATGCACTTCATCGCGGGGCAATGGACGCCGTCATCTTCCGGCGGCACGATGGAAAGCCTCGACCCCGGCACGGGCAAGCCGTTTCACGCCTTTGCCGCCGGCGACGCCGAGGACGTGGACCGCGCGGTGCGCGGTGCCGATGTCGCGCTGAAGGGCGCATGGAGCCGGGTGTCGCCCGCCGAGCGCGGTGCCATGCTGGCCCGCGCCGCCATCCTGATCAGGGAAGCAGGACCGCGGCTCGCCTTCGCCGAGACGCTCGACAGCGGCAAGCCGCTGCAGGAAGCGGAAGGCGACGTGCTGGGGGCGGCGCGCAACGTCACCAGCGTGTTGCCCGAACTGGGCGGAAAATCGCCGGTGGTCGTGCTGCGCGACGCCGACATCGATGCCGTGGTGGACGGCGTGGTGGGTGCGATCTTCGAAAACGCCGGCCAGATCTGTTCGGCCGGCTCGCGCCTCGTGGTGGAACGCGCGGTTCACGCCGATCTGGTCGAACGGCTGGTGGCCCGCGCCCGGGCGATCAACCTCGGCCACGGCCTGCGCCGCCCCGACATGGGGCCGGTGAGTACGAAGGAGCAGCAGGCGAAGATCGCGGGTTTCGTCGACGATGCCCGCGATCGGGGACTGGAGATCGCCACCGGCGGGCGCGCGACGACGGACCCGGAGACGGGGCTCGGCTGGTTCTACGAGCCGACCATCGTCGACCGCGTTCCCGTCGACGACCAGATCGCCCAGGAAGAAATCTTCGGCCCCGTGCTGGCGGTGCAGGTGGTCGAGGACGCAGAGGAAGCGGTCGAGGTCGCCAACTCGACCCGCTTCGCGCTGGTTGCGGGCGTCTACACGCGCGATTTTTCGGCCGCGCACGACCTGGCGCGCCGGATCGACGCCGGGCAGGTCTACATCAACGAGTATTTTGCCGGCGGGATTGCGCTTCCCTTTGGCGGCAACCGGATGTCGGGCTTCGGCCGCGAGAAGGGAACCGACGCCTTGCGCACCTACATGAAGCTGAAGAGCGTCGCCGCGCGGGTGACCCCTTCGACCCGATGACGGCGGTGGCCGCCGAAATCTTCACCGCCGACTTCAAGACCGATCCCTACTGGTGGGAGGCCTCGCCGCGCCACGACCTGCCGGACGTGCCGCTGCCCCGAAGTGTCGACGTGCTGGTCGTCGGCTCGGGCTACTCGGGCCTCAACGCCGCGCTGGTGACCGCGCGCGCAGGCCGCTCGACGCTGGTGCTGGAAAAGGACCGCGTCGGCGAGGGCTGCAGCACGCGCAATGGCGGGCAGATCAGCACCAGCGTGAAGCCCTCCTTTGCCGAGTTGTCGAAGCGCCATGGGCCGGACACCGCCCGCGCCATCCTGATGGACGGACGCGAGGCGCTGCGCTGGATCGGCGAATTCACGCAGGAAGAAGGCATCGACTGCGGTTTTTCCGTCTGCGGACGGTTCCATGCGGCGCACTCGCCAAAAGCCTTCGAGACGATGATCCGCGACGCCAAGCAGCAGACGCCCGGTCTCGAGGTGGACCTGGACGTGGTGCCGCGCGCCGAACAGCACCGGGAGATCGGCACCGACGCCTATCACGGCGGCATCGTCCTGAAGCGCCACGCCGTGCTGGACCCCGGCCGCTACCATGCCGGGCTGCTGGCCCGCGTCCGCGAGGCCGGCGCGACCGTGGTCGACCGCTGCGCGGCCACCGGGATCGAGCGCGACGGGAAGGGCTTCGTCGTCACCACGCTGCGCGGGCGGGTGTCGGCGCGCGAGGTGGTGATCGCCACCAACGGCTACACCGGCGCCGTCACGCCCTGGCTGCGGCGCCGGGTGATCCCGATCGGCAGCTACGTGATCGCCACCGAGCCGATGCCGCGCGAAACCATGCAGTCCGTCATCCCGAAGGACCGCATCGTGTCAGACACCCGCAAGGTGGTGTATTACTACCGGCTGTCGCCCGACGGCACGCGGATGGTCTTCGGCGGCCGGGTCAGCCAGGCCGAGACCGACCCGCGCGTCAGCGGGCCGCTGCTGCGGGCCGAGATGGCGCGGCTCTTTCCCCAGATCGCCAAGGCCCGCATCAGCCATTCCTGGATGGGTTTCGTCGGCTATACGTTCGATACGATCGCCCACACCGGCAGCCATGACGGCATGCACTATGCCATGGGCTATTGCGGCTCGGGCGTGTCGATGGCGAGCTATCTGGGCATGCGGACCGGTCAGAAGGTGCTGGGGCTGAAGGAAGGGCGCACCGGCTTCGACGCCACCACCTTCCAGACCCGCCCGCTCTACACCGGCAATCCGTGGTTCCTCGCCGCGTCGGTGCGCTACTATCGCTGGCTCGACGCCCGGAGCTGAGGCGCAGCCAGGCCCTACGCGTCAGGCGAAGGCCGAGACGAGTTCCTTCGTGTAGGCGTGGCCGGGGTTCGTCAGCACCGCACGGGTGGCGCCGGTCTCGACGATACGGCCCGACTGCATGACGGCGACGCGGTCGCAGATGCTGGCGATCACCGCGAGGTCGTGGCTGATGACGAGCATGGACAGGCCGAAGGCCTCGTGCAGGTCCATCAGCAGGTTGAGGATCTGCGCCTGCACCGACACGTCGAGCGAAGCCACCGGCTCGTCTGCCACCAGCAATGCCGGTTTCGTGACGAGCGCCCGCGCGATCGCGATGCGCTGGCGCTGGCCGCCGGAGAACTCATGCGGATACCGGGGCGCGGCGTCGGGGTCGATGCCGACCCGGCCGAGCATGTAGAGCACGGCGGCCTTTCGAGCCGCGCCGGCCAGACCGGACGCGGCGAGCAGCGGTTCGGCCACGCTCCAGCCGATGGAGCGGCGCGGATCGAGCGAGCCGAAAGGGTCCTGGAACACCATCTGCATGCGCGTGCGCAGGCGCTTCAGCTCGCCTCGGGCGCAGCGGTGCGGATCGACCCCGTCGATCAGGATCGTCCCGCCATCAGGCCTCTCCAGCCCCATGACCATGCGCGCCAGCGTCGATTTGCCCGAACCGCTCTCGCCGACCACGCCCAGCACTTCGCCGCGTCCGACGACAAGGCTCGCCTCCTGGACGGCGGCAAGGCGCGGCGCCGGCGCAAGGAGGCTGCGTCGCGGCAGCCGGTAGTGGCGCGACACGGCATCGACCGACAGGATCGGATCGTCGAGGCTCATCGGACGGCTTCCGGAGCGCGGCCGGTAGCTGCGGCGGGAGCGGCATCGTCTCGCGGCTCGGCGTCGGCGAGCCGGTGGCAGGCCGCGCGGACGCCGTCCGCGAGATCGAGCGTCAGCGGTCTTTCGCCCGCGCAACGCGGCAGTTCGACCGCGCAACGGCCGCTGAACGGGCAG
>NZ_RWKW01000155.1 GCF_003970795.1 Aquibium carbonis
CGCAGCGGCGCGGCGGGACATCCGCGGCGCCAGGACGCCAGCCGCGGCGGCCGCGGGGATGATGACGGCGTCGCTCATGGCCCTGCCGGGCGAGGACGCCTCGCCGCCGGGCGCGACGTTCTCTCTCCACCGGACGCAACGGCCATGGCGACGCCTTGCCTAGCCGGCCAGACGACCGCTGGCGCGGTCGGCGTCCCAATCGGACGCTTCGCCGGAATGATCGTCCGATGGTTCTCCGGGCGCGCGAGCGTCGGGCGCCGCTTCGGACGCGGGGAGCGCCGCCTCGACGGGCTCGGAGCTCGGTTCGTCCGCGTCACCCGGCGCGACGCTTTCGGGCGCCTGCGCCGCGACGGCATGCAACAGCATGACCTTGGCGCGGGCGACCAGCTCCTCGCGGATCGTGTCGCCGCCCTCGTGCGGGTCGGCGATGGTGACGGCGACCTCGTCGCCCCCCTCGCCGATGAACCGGACCAGAGACGTGTCTTCGGCGACGGTCGCCGCCGTGACCTTGATGTCGACTACCTGCATGTCAGACCTCCTGGGGCCGCCCGCATCCGCCTTCAACGCCGTCGGGGCCGTTTCGTTCGATGCCGGGGCGCCGATGGCGGTCCAAGCCGTCGGCCCCCGGAGAGCTACGGCCTTGCGGCGCCCGGCAGGGACCAGGCGATCACCGCGTCGCCGATCGGCGTTTCCATGAAATGGTGCCCGCCGGCCATGATCGCCACGTATTGACGCCCGTCCACGGCATAGGTGATGGGCGTCGCCTGCCCGCCCGCCGGCAGGACGGCCTGCCAGAGCGTCTCGCCGGTGTCGACGTCGATCGCCTTCAGGAGATCGTCGGTGGTGGCCGCGATGAACATGATGCCGCCGGCCGTCATCACGCCGCCGGCATTGTTGGGCGTGCCGATGACGAAGGGCAGGCGCGAGGGGATGCCGAAGGGTCCATTGGAGCGCGCCGTGCCGAAGGGCCGGTCCCAGAGCGTTTTGCCGGTGGCGAGGTCGATGGCCCGGATTCCGCCATAGGGCGGCTGCTTGCACATCAGGCCGGTGAACGGCACCCGCCAGCCGGCATTGACGTCGATGCCCCACGGCACGCCTTCCTGCGGCTGCATGGAGTCGGGCGCATCGGGGTCGCTCCGCTCGGCGCTGTCGATCGGGCGCACGCCGAGCCGCTCGATGCGCTCGCGCTCGACGAGCTGGTTGTGGTTCGGCATGTCGTTGTAATTGGCGATGATCACGCCCCGAACGGGATCGACGGCGATGCCGCCCCAGTCGGAGCCGCCATTGTAACCGGGATACTGGATCCAGCGCCGGTCTGCCGACGGCGGCGTGTAGATGCCGTCATAGTTCGACTGGCGGAACTGGATGCGGCACCAGAGCTGGTCGAGCGGCGACATGCCCCACATGTCGCGCTCGGTCAGGTCGGGCCTGGCGAGCGTGTGATAGGTGGAGAAGGGCTGCGTGGGCGAGAGATTTTCCGGCTCGACGCCGCCGGTCGGCACCGGCCGATCCTCGACGGGAAACAGCGGCTCGCCCGTGGCGCGGTTCAGCACGTAGATGTCGCCCTGCTTCGACGGCAGCACGATCGCCGGCACGGTGGAACTGCCGGCGGGAAGGTCGACCAGCGTTCCCTGCGAGCCGAGATCATAGTCCCAGACGTCGTAGCGAACCGTCTGGAAGTGCCAGGCCGGCCGCCCGGTGGTGACGTCGAGCGCCACCAGCGACGTCGCATATTCGTTGGAGAGCTCGCGGCGGTCGGCGCCGTAGTAATCGACGGCCGAGTTGCCGAGCGGCAGATAGACGAGGCCGAGCTCGTCGTCGCCGCTGGCGATGGTCCACATGTTCGGCGTGCCGCGCGTGTAGGTCTCGCCTTCCGGCGGGAGGCCGGTGATCTCGGGATTGGCGAGATCCCACGCCCAGCGAAGCTCGCCGGTGACCGCGTCGTAGCCGCGCACGACGCCCGAGGGCGCATCGCGGCGCTGGTTGTCGAGCACCTGGTGACCGATGACCACGACGCCGCGAACGATTGTAGGCGGCGAGGTGACGGAGAAGAAGCCCGGCACCGAATCGCCGATGCCCTCCAGAAGGTTGACCTGGCCCTGCTCGCCGAAACCGGCGCAGGGCAGGCCGGTCTGTGCGTCGACGGCGATCAGCCGGGCGTCGAGCGTGCCTTCGATGATGCGCGTGGCGCAGGCCTCCTCGACGCGCTCGCCCGGGGTGGCGTAGTAGGCGACGCCGCGACAGCTGGCGCTGTAGGGAATGGCATCGGTGGATACGCCCGGGTCGTAGCGCCAGATCTCGCGGCCGGTGTCGGCGTCCAGCGCGATCAGCTGGTTCATGGCCGAGCACAGGTACATCCGCCCGTCGATCACCAAAGGGGTGGTCTCGGCGGCGTACTTGCCTTCGCTGCCGTCACCGTCCCGGGGCAGGTCGCCGGTGTTGAACTCCCATATCTTTTCCAGCCCGGAGACGTTGTCGCGGTTGATCTGGTCGAGCGGCGAATAGCGCCGCGCCTCGTAGGTGCCGCCATAGGCCGGCCAGTCGTCGCCGACGGGCAGCATGGGCATGGGTTCGGCGGGGATCGCGTCGGGGGCCGTGGCGGCGGCGTCTTCCTCGACGGCGTCCGGCTCGGGATCGGTCGCATCCGGCGAAGGCGGCGCGGGCGCAGGCAGGACCTCGTCGACGGCAGCGTCCGGCGCGGGTTCCGCGGGCGCGGCCGGATCGACCGGCGCGGGGGACGCGTCTTCGGCGGGTGTGGCCGAGATCGG
>NZ_RWKW01000156.1 GCF_003970795.1 Aquibium carbonis
CCGCGCGAACTGGCGGCGGCGCTGGGCATGGGGCTGCCGGCGCGGCGAGCGCCGGACCGGGCCGACCTCGCCGCGCTGATGCGGCGCTTTCCCGACGAGGCGGAACGGGCCTGAAGACGGGCCGCGCCCGCGATGTCCCGGCCCTGCTTCGTCATGCCCGCAGACTTTTTCTCCATCCACACGAGGAGCGACCATGACCGAGGGACCGGAGGTTTCGTTTACGATCGACACGAGCGCGCTGGACAAGGCGCTCGGCAACCTGTCGTCGCTGTCCGACAGCTTCGGGCGGCAGCTGACGCAGGGGCTGGCGAGCGCGGTGGTGCAGGGCCGCGCGCTGGAGGACGTGCTGCGCCGGATCGGGCTGAACCTCGCCGGCATGGCGCTGAGCCAGGGCCTGCAACCGCTGAGCCACCTGGCGGGCTCTGCCTTCTCGTCGATCTTCGGCGGGCTCGCGGGGCTGCTGCCGTTCGAAAAGGGCGGCGTTCCGGGTCGGGTGACGCCGTTTGCCGAGGGCGGGATCGTGTCGACGCCGACCTTCTTTCCCGCCGGCCGCAACATCGGCCTGATGGGGGAAGCCGGCGCGGAAGCGATCATGCCGCTGTCGCGCGGGCCGGACGGGCGGCTCGGCGTTTCGGCCGGCGGCGGTAGCGCGCCGGTCAACGTGGTCTTCAACGTGACGACGCCGGACGCGCCCTCGTTCCGCAAGTCGGAGGCGCAGATCACCGGCATGATCGCGCGGGCCGTGGCGCGCGGCGCGCGGACGCTGTGAGGAGGAATTCATGAGCGAGTTCGAGGCGTTTCACGAGGTGCGGTTCCCGATCGCGGTGTCCTTCGGGGCGACGGGCGGACCGGCGCGGCGCAACGAGATCGTGTTCCTGACCTCCGGGCACGAGCGGCGCAACGCGAGGTTTGCCGATTCGCGGCGGAGCTACGACGCCGGCACGGGCCTCCGCTCGCTGGAGGATGTGCACGACGTCGTCGCTTTCTTCGAGGCACGGCGCGGCTCGCTGCACGGCTTTCGCTTCCGCGACCCGTTCGACATGAAATCGTGCCGGCCGCACGAGGCGCCGGCCGCGACCGACCAGCCGCTCGGCATGGGCGACGGCACGGCGGCGGTGTTTGCGCTGGCCAAGACCTATGGCCAGGGTGCGGACGCCTATCGAAGGCCGATCGCCAAGCCGGTGGCGGGTAGCGTGCGGGTGGCGGTCGGCGGGGTCGAGCAGGCGCAGGGCACTGACTTTTCAGTCGACCACGCGACGGGCCGCGTCACCTTCCTGCCTGGTCATGTGCCGGCCGACGGCGCGGCGGTGACGGCGGGCTTCGAGTTCGACGTGCCCGTGCGCTTCGACACCGAGCAATTGTCGGTGAGCCTGGCGGGTTTTCGCGCCGGCCAGATCCCCACCATCCCGCTGATCGAGATCCTGCCATGAGCGACATTCCCGAGACGCTGGCCGCGCATCTGGCGCGGGAGACGACGAGCCTGTGCCATTGCTGGCGGGTGACGCGGCGCGACGGCACGGTGTCGGGCTTCACCGACCATGACCGGCCGCTGATGGTGGCGGGCACGACGTTCGAACCGCGCAGCGGTTTTACCGCCAGCGAGGCGCGCGAGACGCTGGGACTGGCTGCCGATAAGGTCGAGATCGAGGGTGCGATCAGCGCGGCGACGATCACCGCGCAGGACATCGCGGCCGGCCGATGGGACGGGGCTGGCGTGGAGACGCTGCTGGTCAACTGGCGCGCGCCGGACGAGGCGGCGGTGATCCGCACCCAGACGGTGGGGCGGATCACGCGGGCCGACAACCGCTTCGTGGCGGAACTGGAGGGGCCGGAGGCCGCGCTTGACCGGATCGGCGGGCGCTGGTTTCGCCGGACCTGCGACGCCGAGCTGGGCGATGCGCGCTGCGGCGTCGACCTCGACGATCCGGCGCTGATGGCCGCGGGCAGCGTGACGGCCGTGGTGACGGCCGACACGATCCGGGTGACCGGCATCGAGACGTTTCCGGCCGGCTGGTTCGCCGAGGGGCGGCTGACGGCGACGGGCGGGGCGATGGCCGGCGCGACGGTGCGCGTTCTGTCGCATCGCATCTCGGGCGAGGGGATCGACCTCGTGCTGTGGCGCGAGGGCGGCGGGCTGCCGGCGCCCGGCGACGGGTTCGGGATCGTGGCCGGCTGCGACAAGCGCTTTGCCACCTGCAAGGCGAAATTCGCCAACGATCTGAACTTTCGTGGCTTTCCGCACCTGCCCGGCAATGACGCGGCCTATGGCTACGCGACCGGGGGGCAGGTGTTCGACGGCGCACCGCTGGTGCCCTGATCCAGGCGACGCCATGCCGGGCTGCAAGCCGCCTTTTTCGCCCCGGCCTGGCGCTTTTTGATTCAGACACCGAGGCCAGCCATGAACCGAAGGATCAACGACGCGATCGTCGCCGAGGCGCTCGCCTGGACTGGCACGCCCTATCGTCACCAGGGCACGCGCAAGGGCGTGGGCTGCGACTGCCTGGGCCTCGTGCGCGGGGTGTGGCGCGCGGTCTATGCCGCCGAGCCCCAGGACCCCGGCGCCTATGCACGCGACTGGAGCGAGACGGGCGAGGGCGACCCGCTGATCGAGGCGGCCAGGCGACATTGCGCCGAAAAACCCGTGGCCGACATGGCGGCGGGCAATCTCGTCGTGTTCCGCTGGAAGCCGCACTACGCGGCCAAGCATGCCGGCATCATGGTCGCGCCTGAAAGGTTCGTCCACGCTTACGAAGGCCATGCGGTGACGGTGTCGCCGCTGGCGCCGCAGTGGCGCCGCCGCATCGCCGGGGTCTTCGCCTTTCCCGACCGACCGGAGGAGTGAACCGTGGCGACCATCATCCTGCAGGCGGCGGGCGCGGCACTCGGCGGCATTCTCGGACCCGTCGGCGCCGCGATCGGCACGGCGGCGGGGGCGATCGGCGGCTACCTGATCGATCGGGCGCTGATCGATTCGACCCGCCGCATCGAGGGACCGAGGCTCGCCTCCGCGCAGATGCTGACGGCCGAGGACGGCGCGCCGATGCCCAGGCTCTACGGCACGGCCAGGCTGGGCGCGACGCTGATCTGGGCGACGCGTTTCGAGGAGGGCAAGGAAACCAGCCGGCAGGGCTCGAAGGGCGGGCCGAAGGTGACGACCTACTCCTACTACGCCAACGCAGCCTTCGGCCTGTGCGAGGGGCCGGTGGCCGGCATCCGCCGCGTCTGGGCCGACGGGCGCGAACTCGACCTCGAGGAGGTGACGTTTCGGCTGCATCGCGGCACCGAGGACCAGGCGCCGGACCCGCTGATCGAGGCGAAGCAGGGCGCGGGCAACGCGCCCGCCTATCGCGGCACGGCCTATGTGGTGTTCGAGCGGCTGCCGCTGGACGACTACGGCAACCGGCTGCCGCAGATGCAGTTCGAGGTGATCCGTCCCGTCGGCGGGATGAGCGAGAAGGTCCGCGCCATGGCGCTGATCCCGGGCTCGACCGAGTTCGGCTACGCGCCGCGACGGGTGCGGCACGACCGGCGCAAGGGCGAGGGCGACATCGTCAACCGGCATGTGCTGCACGCGCCGACGGATATCGTCGCCTCGCTGGACGAGTTGCAGGCGCTGTGTCCGACCCTGACGCATGTGGCGCTGGTGGTGGCCTGGTTTGGCGACGACCTGCGGGCGGGACATTGCCGCATTCGCCCGGCGGTGACCGATCGCCATGCGCCCGCGGTCGCGGCCCGGTGGCGGGTGGGCAACGTGACCGCGTCGATGGCGATGGTGGTGTCGAAGGTGGCGGGACGGGCGGCCTATGGCGGCTCGCCGTCCGACGACTCGATCGTGGCGGCAATCGGCGAATTGAAGGCGCGGGGGCTGGCCGTCACGCTCTATCCCTTCGTGATGATGGACGTGCCGGCCGGCAACGGCCTTCCCGATCCGCATGGCGGGGCCGAGCAGGCAGCCTATCCGTGGCGGGGGCGGATCACCTGCCACCCGGCGGCCGGACAAGCGGGCAGCGTCGATGCGACGGCTGCGGCGCGCACGCAGGTCGATGCCTTTTTCGGCGATGCCTCGCCGGGACAGTTCTCGATTGCGGGCGGACGGGTGCATTTCTCCGGCAGCGGCTCGGACTGGGGCTATCGCCGCTTCGTGCTGCACCAGGCAAAGCTTGCCGCGCAGGCCGGCGGCGTCGACGCCTTCCTGATCGGTTCGGAGTTGCGCGGGCTGACGACCGTGCGCGGCGAGGCGGACAGCTTTCCGGCGGTCGAGGCGTTGTGCGCACTTGCCGCCGACGTGCGCGCGATGCTGGGCGCCGGGACGAAACTGACCTATGGCGCGGACTGGAGCGAATGGTTCGGCCATCAGCCACGGGACGGGTCGGGCAGCGTGTTCTTCCATCTCGACCCGCTGTGGGCGCATCCGGCGATCGACGCGGTGGGCATCGACGCCTACATGCCCCTGTCGGACTGGCGCGACGGCGACCATGACGGCTCCGGCCCGGACGGCGCGGCCGGCCCGCACGACCCGGCGGCGCTGAAGGCGGCGATCGGCGCGGGCGAGGGCTACGACTGGTATTATGCCGACGACGGGGATCGGCGCGCGCGCATCCGCACGCCGATCGAGGACGGGGCCTACGGCAAGCCCTGGGTGTTCCGCTACAAGGACCTGTGGAACTGGTGGGCGAATCCGCACTTCGACCGCCCGGGTGGCGTCGAAGTGGCGGGCCCGACCGCCTGGACGCCGCGCGGGAAGCCGATCTGGCTGACGGAACTGGGCTGCCCGGCGGTCGACAAGGGACCCAACCAGCCGAACGTCTTTCCTGACGCCAAGTCGAGCGAGAGCGCGCTGCCGCATTTTTCGAACGGCGGTCGCGACGATCTCGCGCAGCGCCGGTTCATCGAGGCGCATCTGGATTTCTGGGATCCGGATGCGGGCGGGTTCGAAGACGCCATGAACCCGCTCTCGCCGGTCTATGGCGGCCGCATGCTCGATCCGGAACGGGTCTATCTGTGGGCGTGGGACGCGCGGCCGTTCCCGAGTTTTCCGCTGGCCGGCGACGTATGGGGCGACGGCGGCAACTGGCTGACCGGTCACTGGCTGACCGGGCGGCTGGGCAATCCTTCCGCCGGCGACCTGGTGGCGGCGATCCTGGCCGACCACGGGCTGGAGGCGGGGGACACCGGCGGCGCGGCCGGATGGGCGAGCGGCTACGTGATCGCCGACCCGGCCTCGCCGCGCGCGGCGATCGAGCCGGTCGCCGACCTGTTCGGGCTGTCGCTGAGGTTCGAGGGCGGACGCGTCACGGCAAGGCGGC
>NZ_RWKW01000157.1 GCF_003970795.1 Aquibium carbonis
GCCATCCATGCCCAGGCCGAGACGGCGCAACTCGTCCTCGACCGTGGCGGCGATTACCTGTTCGCGCTCAAGGCCAACCGCCCGGCGATGCTGAAGGCCGTCGCAGCCTTCTTCGCCGACCCGCCGGAGCCGCTCGAAAGCTTCCAGACCACGGACGCCGACCACGGACGCATCGAGACGCGCCGCCACCGCACGACCGAGTGCGTCGACTGGCTGTTCGGCGACCGTGCCGAGCCGGGCGCTCCCACCATGCGGGGTCTTGCCACCCTTGCCTGCGTCGAGGCCGTGCGCGACGACGGCGCGCCGTCCATCCGCTACTATCTCTCTTCCGCCCGTCTCACGCCCGAACGCTTCGCCCGCGCCGTCCGCTCCCACTGGGCCATCGAAAACAGCCTGCATTGGGTGCTCGACGTCACCTTCGACGAGGACGCAGCCCGCAATCGCGCCGACAACGGCCCGGAAAACCTCGCAATCCTACGCCGACTGACCCTCAACCTGCTGCGAACCGCCAGACCCAAACTCGCCATCAGCCGAAAACGAAAGCGAGCAGGCTGGTCCGACGCCTTCGCCAGATCAATCATCGGCCAAATGCGATAGCCCTA
>NZ_RWKW01000158.1 GCF_003970795.1 Aquibium carbonis
CCAGTCGCTGGTGGCGATGCTGGCGCGCCATCTCGACGACGAGGAAGACCTGATCATCCCGCGATCCTCGACCTCGGCGCCTGGGCCGATGCCGGCGCGGAGGCGGCGACATGCTGAGCGCGCTGCACCCGCTGCCCAAGCTGGTGGTCTGCCTCGCCTGGATCGCGGCGTCGATCCTCGTCTTCGACGCGGTGTTCCAGATCGCGACCGTCCTGATCGCCGCGCTGGCGCTGATCCTTGCCGAACGGCGCTCGCCGCTGCTGGTGCTGGCGCTGATGGTGCCCTTCGCGCTGTTCGGCTTCGGCTTCCTCACCACCTCGGTGCTGTTTCGGCAGGAGAGCGACTTCGCGGTGAGAATGTCGGCCGAAACGCCCTTCGGCGGCGCCACACTGTCGGCCGGCATCGTCCTGTTCCTGCGGGCGATCGCCTGCGGCATGGTCTCGGCGCTGTTTGCGCTGACGACCGATCCCGGCCGGCTGATCAAGGCGCTGATGCGCTCGTGGCGGCTGCCGGCCTCGATCGGCTACGCGCTGTTTTCGGCACTTCATCTGGTGCCCGACCTTGCAGGCGAGGCGCGGCAGATGCGGCTGGCGCGGGCCATGCGAAGGGGCCGGCCGCCGCGGCGCATCCCCGGCCCCGGCGAGGCCGCGTCGCTGGTGGTGCCGCTGCTCGCCTAC
>NZ_RWKW01000018.1 GCF_003970795.1 Aquibium carbonis
GCGAAGAACGTCGTCGGCGGAAGCTGACGCTCGTCACCGACGACGACCACCTGTTTTGCCCTAGCGATTGACCCGAGCGCGTCCACGGGCTGTATCTGGGAAGCCTCGTCCATGACCAGCAGGTCGAACGTCATCTTCCCTGGCGACAGGAACTGCGCAACGGACAGCGGGCTCATCATGAAGACGGGCTTTAGCGCCTGGATCGCAGGACCTGCGCGCTGCATCAGCTGCCGGATCGGCATGTGGCCACGCCTGCGAGCCATTTCTGAGCGCAGCAGGCCAACGGGGCCTGCACCGCCGTCGCGGGGAGGAATCCTGCGATGATGGGCGGTAACCACTTCGATCGCCGCAGCCTTGATCCGCTGCGTGTCTAGGTCGGCGAAATCACGCACCGCCCGCGAATGAAGCTCGCCGTCGAACCGTGCCAGTTCAGGTTCCTCCGTCGCCATCGCTGTCAGAATGGCTTCGTAGTAGGCCATGTCGAAGGTCGACTGCGCTTCCCTGGTGCCGATGCGTCCTTCCGCGAGAGCATCGACCAGCTCCGACAGACCGGCCTTTCGCGCTGCTTCCGAACGTTCTCTATAGGCCACCCATTTCGACAGCTGCTCCCGATGCTCAAGCCAGGAATCCAGACGGCCGATGATCTCAGTAACCTCAACCCAGAAGAAGTCGCTCGCGCTGAACAGCGAAGCCGCGTCCCCCTTCAGGTCTCCGGCTAGCGCCGTGAGCGCATCGGCCAACGCCCTGGCTTCGTCCATGGCGAGTTCGGCGGAGGCTGCCACAGCCACCCGCGTCGGAAGTCGCGCGGCCAGATGCCTCAGGTCGCCGTTCTCACGAATCCAGAGCTCGCCGTCGGCGAGGACCGCCCAGTCCGACCTGCGTCCGGCCCAGGCCGATCCGAATGCGGTGTCGCCCAGCTCCGCGCCAGCGTCGATGATGCCTGCTAGCTGCTGCAGGCGTTCCAGCCGCCGCGCAAGGTTGAGGCGGTCGCTGACCGCATCCGGCGGAGAGGCGAACACCTGCCTCGATATCTCGTCCGCGCGGTACACTGCCCTGGCCTTCTTATCGAGGAGGTCGAGCCGCGCACGTTCTACGGAAGCCACATCTCCCAGCAGTGCCGAGGCCATATGCCCAAGATCGTTCCAGAACCCTTCGATGATCGGCCTGCCGATCTCAATGACCTTTCGGACACGCTCGGCGCGCGCGCCAGCCTCGGAGCGTTCGGCCAACCGCCCGGCTATGAGCCGCGGCTCGGAACCCAGCCCCCGGAGGGTCCGCATCCATTCCACCAAGGCCAGCAACGGCGCCGAGGCAGACCGTTCTCCTCGCCAATCCGCTCCGAACGCCGACCTGCCGAAGCTGTCGCCCTCGCGAATCCTTGCGGCAGC
>NZ_RWKW01000159.1 GCF_003970795.1 Aquibium carbonis
GTCGCCGTCGCCGTCGCCGTCGCGGGGACGGCGTGCGGCGCGCGATCGGGATCGGCGACCGGCGCGTGGCCGCCGCCGATGTCGGCCTCGTGCGAGAAGACGGCGAAGCTGGTCGGCGCGAGCTCCGGTCGCGCCAGCACGAAGCCCTGCACCATCGACGCCCCGCATCGTTCGGCGACCTCGAGCTGCCAGGGCTCCTCGATGCCTTCGAACACGGTGGCAATGCCCCGCTCCGAAAACGTGGTGACCATGGTCTTGAGCAGCGCGAAGCCCGGACCCGACTGCATCAGCCGCGAAATCCACTGGGCATCGAACTTGACGATGTCGGGCTTCAGTTCCTCGATGCGCGAGATGTCCGAATCGTCGGCGCCATAATCGTCCACGGCGATGCGAAAGCCGTGCGACCGCAGCTGGCTCACCAGGAAATGCAGGGCCGCCAGCGACCCGCTCTTCTGCTCGGTCAGTTCGCAGACCACGCGGGAGGGATGGATGCCGGCCTCGTGCATGACGAGGCGCGTGTCGCGCAACGCCACCTCCACCACGGCGCGATCGGAAAACAGCGACGGGTCGAAATTGACGAAGAGCGTCTTGTCCGGATCCAGGCAGGCGGCGGCATTGAGGAGATGCAGCGTCCGCGACAGGGTCTCGACATGGAAGCGATCCACCGCCGGCACGCCGCCGAAGAAGCGGCCGGGAGGCACGCTCTCGCCCTCGCGAAAGGCCCGCAGCAACCCCTCGAAGGCCGCGATGCGCAGCTTGCCGCCCTCGAAGGCGAAGATCGGCTGGAAGGCGCTTTTCAGCGTATGGATGCCCCAGACCCCGCTCGACGTGCCGTCGGCGTTGCGGACGATATGCGCCAGGCCAGCGCTGCGCGGCATTGGAAACCTCGGATTTCTCGTCCTTGGGTATGGCAGCAAAGGCTTCTTGCCGGGTTAACGATCGAATAATTCCCGGATTTGCCCTCCCAGGCCGCCGACTTCCCTTGCGATCCGCGTCCCGTTCGGACATTAGAAAACCGCCGAAACGGCGATCCATAGCCCCTCAGGAGACCTGAACCATGGCATTCCTTGCCGACGCCCTCTCCCGCATGAAGCCTTCCGCAACCATCGCGGTCGCCCAGAAAGCGCGCGAGCTGAAGGCGCAGGGACGTGACGTGATCAGCCTCGGCGCGGGCGAGCCGGACTTCGACACGCCCGACAACATCAAGAATGCCGCGATCGACGCCATCCGCCGCGGCGAGACCAAGTATCCGCCGGTCTCGGGCATCGTGCCGCTGCGCGAGGCGATCGCCGCCAAGTTCAAGCGCGAGAACAATCTGGACTACACCGCCGCCCACACCATCGTGGGAACCGGCGGCAAGCAGATCCTGTTCAACGCCTTCATGGCGACGCTGAACCCCGGCGACGAGGTCGTCATCCCCGCGCCCTACTGGGTCAGCTATCCCGAGATGGTGCTGCTCTGCGGCGGCACGCCGGTCACCGCCGACACCACCATCGAGAACGGTTTCAAGCTGACCGCCGAGGCGCTGGAGAAGGCGATCACACCGAAGACGAAGTGGCTGGTGATGAACTCGCCGTCGAACCCCTCGGGCGCCGCCTACACGTGGGACGAGCTGCGCGCGCTGGCCGACGTTCTGCTGCGGCACCCGCATGTCTGGACGCTGACCGACGACATGTACGAGCACCTGACCTATGGCGACTTCGTGTTCCGCACGATCGCCGAGGTGGAGCCGGCGCTCATGGACCGCACGCTCACCATGAACGGCGTGTCGAAGGCCTATGCCATGACCGGCTGGCGCATCGGCTACGCGGCCGGGCCGCTGCCGCTCATCAAGGCGATGGACACCGTCCAGAGCCAGCAGACTTCGGGCGCCTGCACGATCGCGCAATGGGCGTCGGTCGAGGCGCTCAACGGGCCGCAGGACTTCGTGATCCGCAACAAGGCGATCTTCCAGGGCCGCCGCGACCTCGTCGTGTCGATGCTCAACCAGGCGCGCGGCATCAACTGCCCGGTGCCGGAAGGCGCGTTCTACGTCTACCCGTCCTGCGCCGGCCTGATCGGCAAGAAGACCCCGCAGGGCAAGGTGATCGCCACCGACGAGGATTTCGTCACAGAGCTTCTCGAAGCCGAGGGCGTGGCGGTGGTGCATGGCTCGGCCTTCGGCCTCGGCCCCAACTTCCGCATCTCCTACGCGACCTCGGAGGCGCTGCTGGAGGAATCCTGCATCCGCATCCAGCGCTTCACCGCCTCGCTGGGATGATGGCGATCTCGCCGCGACGCCATTCTCCCGGCGTCGCGGCGAAGCGCGCCTCGACGACACGGGCGCAGGGCCCGGGCCGGATCGTCGCGCGACGCACGGCCCCTGGGCAGGGCGGCAAAGCCAGGTGCGTCGCCTCTTCCCCTTTCATTTGACCCTTCCTTAACGGCGTCCAGGCTATCGCTTTCCAAACGAAAGTGGAGTGGCGCCGATGAAGGCCAATGCTTTCGCCGAAGAAGCGTCGACTTCGCTGGTCGACCTCCAGAGCGACATCATCGACAAGATCGCATTCGGCGAAACCTTGACGGCCGTCGCCGAAACACTGTGCCGCGAGGCCGAGAAGATCGTCCCGGAGGCGATCTGTTCCATCCTGAGGATCACGCCGGATGGCCGGTTGTTGACGCTCGCCGCTCCGTCCCTGCCCCAGCACTATTCGTCGGCCATCGACGGCGTCTCGATCGGGCCCGCGGCAGGGTCCTGCGGGACCGCCGCCTTTTTCGGCGCAGCCATCGAGGCGACCGACATCGAGACCGACCCGCGATGGACCGAATACAAGGCCCTCGCCCTGCCGATCGGTCTGCGCGCCTGCTGGTCCAGCCCCATCAGGGCGCGCGACGGTCGCGTCGTCGGCACCTTCGCGCTCTATTTTCGAACGCCGCGCGGCCCCGGCGACGTCGAGCGCGAAGTGGTCAGCCACTGCACGCATCTCTGCGCGATTGCCTTCGAGCACGACGAGACCGTCCGGCGCATGCAGGAGATGGCCTATGTCGATCTGCTGTCCGGCCTGCCGAACCGGGCGAGCTTCCTCGATCGTGTCGCAAGCCTGACCCGGACGGGCGACCAGCCCTTCTCGTTGATCCTGATCGATCTCGACCACCTGAAGGACGTCAACGACACGCTCGGCCACGCCGGCGGCGATGCTCTGATCCGCGCCGTTGCCGATCGCCTCCGGAGCGTCGACCCGTCCTTCGAGCCGCATCGGCTGGGCGGCGACGAGTTCGCCATCCTCCTGCCCGGACAGGGCGACGAAGCGGCGATGGCCGATGCGGCCAACCGCCTGATCGAGGCCGTGCGGCATCCCCTCACCTTCAACGGCGAAACGATCACGCCCTTCGTCACCGCCGGCGGCGCGATCTTCGAAGGCCCGCGGCAGAGCGCCGAGACGCTGTGCCAGAATGCCGATTTCGCGCTCTATCACGGCAAGGCGGAAAGCCGCGGGAGCTTCGTGCCCTACCGGCAGGACATGCGATCGGCAATGACGCAGCGCGTCCAGGCGATCCGCGAAATCGAGGACGCGCTCGCCGATCGGCGCATCCTTGCCTACTACCAGCCCATCGTGCGCATCGACACCGGCGAGATCGTCGGCCTGGAAGCCCTGGCGAGAATACGCATGCCCGACGGGCGGGTGGTCGCGGCCGGCCCGTTCCAGAAGGCGATGACCGATGCACGCATCGCCCGCACGCTGACGGACCACATGCTGGCCACCGTCTCGGCCGACATCAGGGAGTGGCTCAGTCTGGGCATTCCCTTCCAGCATGTCGGCGTCAACGTCACCAGCGCGGATTTCAGCCAGGGCGATCTGGAAAGCCGCATCTATGCCGCGTTCGCAGCGGCCGACGTCCCGCTCAGGCACGTCATTCTGGAGATCAACGAGACCGTCTACATGGGCGGGCAGGACAAGCGCGTGGCGCGGGCGGCCGAAGGTCTCCGCTCGAAGGGGATGCGCGTGGCTCTGGACGATTTCGGCACCGGACACGCCTCGCTGACGCATCTTCGCGATTTCCCCGTCGACATCATCAAGATCGACAAGTCGTTCGTCGAGCGCATCGTCGACGATCGTCCGAGCCTCGCGATCGTGCAGGCGCTCGTCGAGGTGGCGCGCAAGCTCGACATCCGGGTCGTCGCCGAGGGCATCGAGACCCTGCAGCAGAACGAAACCCTTCTGTCGCTCGGCTGCGTTCTCGGCCAGGGTTTTCTCTATTCCCGCGCCGTGAGCGCCGCCGTGGCGACGGGGCTCCTTCAGCAGCATGCGCAACGCAATGGCGACGCGGTCGCCGTGTTGCCGCTCCGCGCCCGCGCCTGAGCTTTCCCGCCCCGGCGGCCTCGCCGGCTCCCTCGGCGTTTTCCGCTTGTCACGTCCCTGTCGAAAACGCACCCTAGGTGCTAGTCGGCGACGCCATCACGCGTGTCGGCGAAAGGGAGATGAAACGATGAAGAAGATGCTGGTTGCGCTGGCAGCCGCTTGCGTGCTTGGCACCGGAGCCATGGCCCAGGACAATCGAATCGACCAGGTACGGCCGGACGCGCCCGAACTCGCCCTCCCCGGTGACGACGCCATCGGGGTGAGGACGATCGACCTCGTCCATGCCGACCAGATCGACATCGTCAACGTCGAGGCCGGCAAGGACCACCCGCGCTACGACCGGCCGCTCACCGTCGAGGTCTGGTACCCGGCCGAGGGCGATGCCGTCGGCGGCACCTATGAGGGCGTGTTCCTGCGCGACGGCGTCACGCAGGTGTCGCTGAAGGGCCGCGCGGTGCGCGACGCCGCGCCGAAGAAGGCCGAGGCCGGCGCCTGGCCGCTGGTGGTGATCTCGCACGGCTATCCGGGAAATCGATTCCTGCTCAGCCACCTGGCGGAGAATCTTGCCACCAAGGGTTATGTCGTCGCCTCGATCGATCACACCGATTCCACCTACAACGACCAGAACAAGTTCGGATCGACGCTGGTCAACCGCTCGCTCGACCAGATCTTCGTCCTGAGCGAGATGGCGCGGCTGTCGGGCGACGCCTCGAGCTTCCTCTCCGGCCTCGTCGATGCGTCGAATGCCGGTCTCGTCGGTTATTCGATGGGCGGCTACGGCGCCGTCATCACCGCCGGCGGCGGTGTCACGCAGGCGTCGGTCGACTATGCCTGGGGCGCGCCGGACGGCACGCTCGGCATCCATCTCGCCGGCTCGGACAGCCACGCGGCCTTGCCCGACGCACGCTACAAGGCGGCCATCGCGTTTGCGCCCTGGGGCATGGAACGCGGCTTCTGGGATGCCGAAGGCCTCAAGGGCATCGAGATCCCGATGTTCTTCGTCGCCGGCAGCGTCGACGACGTGTCGGGCTACGAAAAGGGCGTCAAGGCAATCTACGAGGGCGCGGTCAACGCCGACCGCTATTTGCTGACCTTCGACAAGGCCAACCACAACGCCGCCGCGCCGATGCCGGCGCCGGCCGAATCCTGGACCGTGTCGGAAAAGCTCGGCCGGGCGCCTTTCGACCATTATGCCGATCCGGTCTGGGACACGGTGCGCATGAACAACATCGCCCAGCACTTCGCCACCGCCTTCCTCGGCAAACACCTCAAGGGCGACACGGCGATGGACGCCTATCTCGATCTCGTCGAGAAGGCCGAGGACGGCGTCTGGGCCGTCAACGAGGACAAGAGCCTGAAGCCCGAGCATACGTACTGGAAGGGTTTCGGCGACCGCACGGCCAAGGGGCTGAGCCTGATGCACGCCACGCCCGCCGAGTAGGGCGCGGTCGGCGGCGCGCCTTTCGCCTCCTGATGGACTTTTCGGGCAGCGCCGCTACAACGGCGCTGCCTTTTCGTTCCAGCCAGGAGCCCGAACGTGACCGAGCCGGTTCTCGCCGACCTTTTCCCCCTCGCGCCGGACCAGACGCCGTATCGCAAGCTGACGTCGGATTTCGTCTCGGTCGACCGTTTCCGGGGCCAGGACATTCTGGCCGTCGAGCCGGAGGCGCTGCGGCTCCTGTCCGAAACGGCCTTTGCCGACATCAACCATTTGCTGCGGCCCGGCCATCTGCGCCAGCTCGCCTCCATCCTCGAAGACCCGGAGGCGACCGACAACGACCGCTTCGTCGCCTATGACCTCCTGAAGAACGCCAACATCGCCGCCGGCGGCATCCTGCCGATGTGCCAGGACACTGGCACGGCCATCATCATGGGCAAGAAGGGACGCCGCGTCTGGACGCCGGGCGGCGACGCGGCGGCACTCGGCCAGGGCGTTCTCGACGCCTACGAGAGGAAGAACCTGCGCTATTCGCAGCTCGCCCCGCTGTCGATGTTCGAGGAGAAGAACACCCGGAACAACCTGCCCGCCCAGATCGACATCTATGCGGAGGGCGAGGACGCCTACAAGTTCCTGTTCGTGGCCAAGGGTGGCGGCTCGGCCAACAAGACCTTCCTCTACCAGGGCACGCCCTCGCTGATGACGCATGACCGCATGATCGATTTCCTGAAGGAAAAGATCCTGACGCTCGGCACCGCCGCCTGCCCGCCCTACCACCTGGCGATCGTCATCGGCGGCACCTCGGCGGAAATGAACCTGAAGACGGTGAAGCTCGCCTCGACGCGCTACCTCGACGGCCTGCCGACGTCGGGCGGCGAGGACGGCCATGCCTTCCGCGACGTGGCCATGGAGGCCGAGATCCACGGGCTGACGCAGCAGATGGGCGTCGGCGCGCAGTTCGGCGGCAAGTATTTCTGCCACGACGTGCGCGTCATCCGCCTGCCCCGCCACGGCGCGTCGCTGCCGATCGGCCTCGGCGTCTCCTGCTCGGCCGACCGCCAGGCGCTGGGCAAGATCACGAAGGATGGCGTCTTCATCGAAGCGCTGGAGACGAACCCGGCGACATACCTGCCCGACATCGACGAGGAGAAGCTCACCGCGCATGTCGTCGAGGTCGACCTGAACCGGCCGATGCCGGAAATTCTCGCCACGCTCTCGCGGCATCCGGTGAAGACGCGCCTGTCGCTGACGGGCACCATCGTGGTGGCGCGCGACATCGCACATGCCAAGATCCGCGAGCGGCTGGAGCGCGGCGAAGGCATGCCCGACTACATGAAGAACCATCCGGTCTACTATGCCGGCCCCGCCAAGACGCCCGCAGGCTATGCCTCGGGCTCCTTCGGCCCGACCACCGCGGGCCGCATGGACAGCTATGTGGACCAGTTCCAGTCCTTCGGCGGCTCGATGGTGATGCTGGCCAAGGGCAACCGCTCGCGCCAGGTCCGCGAGGCCTGCGCGACCCATGGCGGCTTCTACCTCGGCTCGATCGGCGGCCCGGCCGCGCGACTGGCGCAGGACTGCATCAGGAAGGTCGAGGTGCTCGAATATCCCGAACTCGGCATGGAGGCCGTCTGGCGCATCGAGGTGGTCGACTTCCCGGCCTTCATCGTCATCGACGACAAGGGCAATGATTTCTTCAAGGAACTGAACCTCGGCTGAGGCGTCGCGCGAAAACGCGCTTTTCCGGCCTGTCCCGCCGGTCGGGCGAGCGGTGCTCGCGTGAAGTTTCTCGCAGTAACCCTTCCGTTACCGGGTCTATTGTTGGTTGAGCCTTCGCGCTCGATTGATAGTCTCCGCACAGTGACGAGAGAGGGAAACCATGAGACGGATCGGATTTCGACTAGCCGCCATCTTCGCCGCGGTGATGACGCTGAGCCTCGGCATGCCGCTGGCGGTGGCCCACGCCGAATCGGAAACGTTCTGGCAAAGGGTGATCCGTGGCGGCCACGAGCGTCCGGCCGCCCGCCACAGCCCGCGCATGTCGAACCAGTCTCCGATCCCGCGCCAGACCGTGCGCTACGACGGACCGCACGGCCCCAACACCATCATCATCAACACCTCCGAACGGCGCCTCTACTACACGCTCGGCAACGGCCGGGCGATCAAGTACGGCGTCGGCGTCGGCCGCGACGGTTTCACCTGGGCCGGCACCAACCGCATTTCGCGCAAGGCCGAATGGCCGGGCTGGACGCCGCCGCCGCAGATGATCCGCCGTGAAGCCGCCAAGGGCCGCAAGCTGCCGGCCTACATGCCGGGCGGCCCCGACAACCCGCTCGGCGCGCGCGCCCTCTACATCGGCTCGACGCTCTACCGGATTCATGGCACGAACCAGCCCTGGACCATCGGCCAGGCGATGTCGTCGGGCTGCATCCGCATGGCCAACGACGACGTCGTCCACCTCTACAACCAGGTGAATGTCGGCACGCGGGTGGTCGTCCGGCACTGACGGCGCAAACCCCGGGGGAAAGCATGAAGGCGAAGAAGGGCTACAAGGATCTCCTGGCCGAGGCGAATGCCGAGGTCGAGGCGCTGACGCCCGCCGCAGCCGCCGGTCTCGTCGGCCGCGACGACGTCGCCTTCATCGACCTGCGCGATCCGCGCGAGCTCGACCGCGAGGGCCGCATGGCCGGCGCGGTCCACTGCCCGCGCGGCATGCTGGAGTTCTGGATCGACCCGGAAAGCCCCTACCACCGGGAGATCTTCGCCTCGGGCAGGCACTTCGTCTTCTTCTGCGCCGCCGGCTGGCGCTCGGCGCTTGCCGCCAAGACGGCGCAGGACATGGGTCTCGAACGCGTCAGCCATGTCGAAGGCGGGTTTTCGGCCTGGAAGGAAGCCGGGCTGCCGCATGAGCCGGGCAAGCCGAAGACCTGAGAAACCGTGCCGAAAGCCACCTCCGGCAGTCGTCTCACCACCTCAATGCACGGCGCAGACATCCGTCTCGCCGGCCACGAAGCCTGCCAGTTCCGCCAGCACGCCCGGTCCCGCCACGATCCGCCGGTGGCCGAGCCCCGGCGCCCAGACCAGCCGCACGTGCCGGCCTGCCGCCGCATAGGCCTTGGCATCCTCGGCCGACACCTCCTTGTCGTCGGGCGCATGGATCACCAGCGTCGGAACCTCCACCTCCGCCAGCTGGCTGGCGCCGACGAAGCGCTCCAGCGGCCGGCCGGCGATCCGCTCGACGTGATCGAACAGCGCCGTCTGCGCCCGCGGACCGAGCGACAGCATGCGGCCGAAATCGGCGAAATAGGCCGGCATCGAGTTCGGCGCCGAGATCAGCACGAGCCGGTCGGTGGTGACGGGCGCGAATCGCGGAATCGAGCCGGTGACGGCGTTGACCGCCACCGCGCCGCCGAAGGAATGGCCGACGACTGCGGCAAAGGGGCCGAACCAGTCTCCCGCCGCGCTCGCCGCCTCCACGGCATTGGCCATGGTCAGCCGGCGGCCGGACGAGGCGCCATGTCCCGGCAGGTCGAGCGCGACCACGCGCGAGCCGGCGCGCCGCAGCGCGTCGACCAGCGCCGCCATGTGCTCGGTGCGCGAGCGCCAGCCATGCAGGACGAGCACGGTGCGCCGGAACGGCGTGCCTTGCGGCGGGCGGAAGTCGTGGGCCACGACATGGCCGGAGCGGATCGGCAGGCGATGGTGCCGCGCCTCCTCCATGAAGGCGGACGCCTGGGCGATGGCGCGCCGTTCCTTGTCGTTCAGCCGCGTCGGGTCGGGCGTGCGGCAGAACAGTTCGAAGGCCGCCCGGCCGGCCAGAACGGGCGCCAGGTGGTCGGCCACCCGAAATGTGGACCGGATGACACTCAGGGGAAATGATGCCATGGTGGGAATCCGAAAAACGTTCAACGATGAACATTATTAGTTCAAGCATGAACAAAAAACAAGACCTCCCGTGGGACAACCCGCGCTTTCGCAACTGGATCGCCGTCGTGCGCGCCGAAAAGGCGGTCGTGCGCGCGCTGACCAAGGCGCTGGCGCCCTTCGACCTGAAGCTGGCGCAGCTCGACATGCTGATGAACCTCTACCGCCATCCCGGCATGTCGCAGCACGACCTGGCGCGAAAACTGCTGGTCGGGCGGTCCAACATCACCATGCTCCTGCCGCAGCTGGAAAAGCAGGGCCTGCTGCGGCGCGAGAACGACGCGAGCGACAAGCGCGTCATGCGGCTGACCCTGACGCCGCAGGGCGAAGCGCTGCTGATGGAGGCGCTGGCCGTCTACACGGCGCTGATCGACAAGGTGATGGCGCAGTCGTCGCCGCGCGACTGCGACATGCTGGGCGAGCAGATGCGCCGGATCGAGACCATTCTCGCCGAGGACTGAGCCTGCGCGGGTTGCCACCCACAGCCTTCACGGCCACACGGGATTGACATCCACCCCCTCCAGGACACAAGACTTGGTGGTCACGGTCTCTCGAATCGCAAGATCGAGAGCTAAGAGGGAAGCCGGTGCGATGCCGGCGCTGCCCCCGCAACTGTAAGCAGAGAGCTGCTGTCACGCGAAGCCACTGGCGCCCTCGGGTGCTGGGAAGGCCGACAGCAGCCACGACCTGCGAGCCAGGAGACCTGCCGAGACATCGTGAACGTCCACGGGCGGGGTGTCCCGGTGGTTCGCTTGCTTCGGGTGGCTCGGGCCGCCCGGAATCGCGCATGCGTCCGCCTGCTCTCCGTCCCCAGCGCATCGGGGATGATGATGACTGCGACTGCCCAACTGCACGCCAATGGAAGCCACCCGGCCTATGCGCCGACCACCCCCGTCGAGGCCGGCCCTCGTGAGCCCGCCTACCGGCTCGTCAGGCGCAACGGCACGGTCACGCCCTTCGACCCCTCGAAGATCGCGCTGGCCCTGACCAAGGCCTTCCTGGCCGTGGAAGGACAGTCCGCCGCCGCCTCGCGCCGCATCCACGACATCGTCGCCGGCCTGACCGAACAGATCGTCGCCGGCCTGGCGCGGCGGGCCGACGCCGGACGCCTCTTCCACATCGAGGACGTGCAGGACCAGGTGGAGCTGGCGCTGATGCGCGGCGAGCACCACAAGGTCGCCCGCGCCTACGTGCTCTATCGCGAGGAGCGGTCGCGGGAGCGGGCCAGGGCGCTGGCGGCGACGGCGCCCGCGGCGGCGCCGGCCTCCGTGCTGCATGTCACCGCCGCCGATGGCAG
>NZ_RWKW01000160.1 GCF_003970795.1 Aquibium carbonis
CGCGCGGCGCCACCGGCCGCCGTGGCCGCAGCCGAAACCGCCGTGGAGGCTCCGCAAGCGGTTGCGGTGGCGGCCCTCGTGCCGGTGCCGACGCTTCGCTCCCAGGTGACCGGAGAGACGTCGCCAGTGCGTGCGGCCGTGGTCTCGCCGACCGCTTCCGAAACACCCCCCGCGCCGGCCGCGCCGGCAGAAACCGTCGCGGCGCTTGCGCAGACCGCGGCTCCGGCGCCGGTGGTTTCCGTCGGCACATCCGATCTCCAGCTTGCCGCCTTCGCGCCCGTGCCCGAACTGCGCCCGGGGACCGGTCCGATCGCGGAGCTCATCGCGGCCATGCCGCCGCCGCGCGACTCCCTGGCGACACAGGGTGAAACGCAGGCGACGCAAGGCGACGAGCGTGGCGAAGCGGCTCGCGCTTCGCAGCGGTCCGCGATCCTGGCCGCAGCCGGCAAGGTGTCGCCAGACAAGGCGATCGCCACCAACGTGCGCACCACGGCCAAGGCCGCGCGCCCGGGCCCCCAGGACGCGCCCGCTGAACGCAAACCCGTCGTGATCCCCGTCGACAGCATCGCTGCCCAGTGGGCGCTCGAGAAGGCTGGCCGCCTGCAACGCTCGATCGCCAGCGCCAAGGAACCGTCTCTCGCGCACAAGGCGATCCGGTCGGCACCGACGCAGGTCTACACCTCGGGCTTCGCGCCGGTGGTGAGTGAGCCCGATCCGCGCCGTTTCTCGGGCAACGCGGTGACGTTCCTGTCCGTGGCGAAGTTCGAAGCGACGAACTGACGTCCATCCGTCGCCGAAGCCCGCTGTCCGCGCCGGGCTTTTCCTCTTCGCGGCGTCCTGAGCCGCCGGGCTCAAGCCCCGGCGGCGGCGACGGCCTTGCGCGCGAGTTCCTCGATCGCGACCCAGTCGCCCGCATCCACCAGTTCGTCCGGCGCGACCCAGGAGCCGCCCACGCAGATGACGTTGGGCAGCGACAGATAGGACGCGGCATTGGCGGCGGTGATGCCGCCGGTCGGGCAGAAGCGGACGCCGGCAAGCGGCGACGACAGCGCCTTCAGGAAGGCCGCGCCGCCCGCCTGCTCGGCCGGAAAGAATTTCAACAGCGCATAGCCTTCCTCCGCGGCCGCCATGATCTCGCTCGGCGTGATGGCGCCGGGCAGAAGCGGAGTGTCCGAGGCGCGGGCCGCGTCGAGCAGTTCCTGCGTGGTGCCCGGGCTGACGATGAAACGCGCGCCGGCATCGACGGCCTGGTCGTACTGACGCGCTGACAGGATGGTGCCGGCGCCGATGATCGCTTCCGGGACCTCGGCTGCGGCAATGCGGATCGCATCGAGGGCGTCGCGGGTGCGCAGCGTGATCTCGATGGCGGGCAGGCCGCCTTTCGCCAGCGCCCGGGCCAATGGGGCGGCATCGGCCGCGCGTGCGATCTTCAAAACGGGGATCACCGGCTGGCCGGTCATGATCGGAAGGAGCTTGTCGGCTTTCTGCGGCATGGCGGCGGTGATCCCTCTCTGCGTCCGGGCCCGAGCGTCTCGCTTCGGGCTCCTGTCCTTCGTCCTGTCCCCAACCCGAAACCGCCGCTCTTGCGGGAGCCGTGCCTTCGCGTCACGACCCGTATAGCGCATCGAACGGCGAAGGCGAAAGGAAGCGCCGGGGAAAACCGGCGGGGTCAGCCCCGCCGCAGCCAAGAATCGATCGCCGCGACGATCCGGCGCCACAGGGCGGTCTCCGACCGGTGCGCCTCGGCAGCGCTGATGGCGGCCAGGGTGCGCGGCCCGGCGATGCCGTCGGCCGTCAGCTTCGAGCGACGCTGGAAGGCCTTCACGGCGGTCTCCGTCGCCGCGCCGAACCGGCCGTCGACCTGAAGCGGATGGCCGAGCGCGGTCAGGCGGCGTTGCAGATCGAGCACGGCGGCGCCTGCGCTGCCGCGCCCAAGCGCTGCGGGAGCCACGCCCGCCACCCGTGGAGATCGGAAGAG
>NZ_RWKW01000161.1 GCF_003970795.1 Aquibium carbonis
CGCAGCCGCCGCGTGCGGGCCTGGGTGGGGCAGGAGGCGATCGACCGCGGCCGCGGCATTCTGGCGCGCGGCACGCTGGCGGCGGCGGTGACGGCGCGGCTGATCCCCTGGATGCTGTTTCCGATCTTCGTGGCCAGCGGCTTCCTGCATGTCGGGCTGGCGCGGTTCGTTGCCGTCAACGCCGCGGTGGCCTTCGTCTACACCGCCGCGGCCTTCCTCAGCCTCTATCTGTTCAACGTCGCGCTGTTCGACCTGTTCGAGGGCTGGGGCTGGCTGGCCGCCACGCTGGCCGGCGTCGTCATCCTGGGCGCGGTGCTTCTGGCCGGGCGGCGCTACCGCGGCGATGCCTCCGGGGGCGGCTGACCGGCGGCATCGGCCACCGCGCAGGCGAGCACCTCCTCGATGAGCGGGGCGTGGGTCCAGGGCAGGAAATGGTCGCCGCCCTCGATCAGCACCACGCGCGCCGGCAGGTCGGGCGACAGCTGGGCGCGGATGTAGGCGGCGTTTTCGGGCGGCACCAGCGTGTCCTGCAGGCCCTGGACGATGGTGACCGGCGCGGCGATGCGGCCGAGCCCCGTTGCGAGCTGTTCCAGCTCGGGCCGCAGCGCCAGCAGTTCGGCATTGGAATTGGCGAGCTCGGCCGGCAGCAGCGCGGAGAAATAGGGCAGGGCGGCGACGAGCTGCAGCGGATGGGTTTCCTCCTGGGCCGGATCGCCGGCCGATCCTATGAGGACGACGCTTCCGACCTTGTCGGGGAAGTCGACCGCCAGCCGCAGCGCCACCGGCCCGCCGAAGGAATAGCCGACCACGACCGAGCCGTCGCCGAGAAGCGGTGCGATGGCGCGCGCCTGCTCGCCGATCGACAGCACCGGCTCCTGGTCGATGCTCTCGCCGAAGCCCGGACGGTCGACGGCGGCGCGGTACTGTCCCGCCGGCACGTTGGCGAGGAAGCCCGCCCACTCCTCCGCCACGCCGGGGCTGCCGTGGATGAAGACGACGCGCGCGCCGGCGCGGGTGCCGCTGGCCAGATAGTTCAGCGTGCCGCCGCCCTCGAGCCGCAGCGTCATGCGCCGCAGCGCCGCGCCTTCCGGCACGTCGGCGTCGAGCCCGATGCCGGTGATCGCCGTGAGCTGCTCGCGCAGCGGCTGCAAGGGCGCCAGCAGGAAATCGACCACCGCGCCGCCGATGTTGTCGGCCGGCGCCTCGATGATGGTGACGATGGCGGGAGGGGCGCAGTCCAGCATGCTCAGAATCCGGTTTCGTTTGGCCCGTGCCCGCCGCGCACCAAGGTGCAGGAGCCGGGCGGGCAAGGCGGTTCAGCCACTGACGGGATAGCGGCAGCGCATCCGTTCCTGCCGCACGACGAGGCCGAGGACCGCGCGCAGGCCGGCCGGCCGCACGCCGCGCCGCCGCATCGCGGCGCCGATGGCGAAGAGCTGGCGATACTGGCGCCAGAGCGTGCGGTAGGCTTCCGTCAGGGTCACGCGTCCATCCCAGATCTGGAGCATTTCGGCTCCGGCTCCGTTCAACTCCAGGATCTCGAAGTCCTCGCCGCGCTCGAGCCCGGCCAGTGAGCCGAATTTCACGTCGAAACGGCCGAAATGCAAGCCGTCGATGTCGCGGGCGATGGCTTCGAACTCGGCCTCCAGCGCCGGGGTGATGCTGTCGGCGGCATCGCGGTAGACGGCGCCGAGGCGCGCGCTGCGCGGACCGACCAGCGCCACGGTTTCGCCGGCCCCCGGCACGGCGTGCCAGCGGTCGAGGTTTCGTTCTGCATGGATGGCAAGGCTCTTGGCCAGCACTTCGTCGGCCTCGACCAGCGCCTGCACCGTGCGGACCCCGTCGCCGGTGACGTGGGGCGCATGGACGAAGGCCATGGAGACGACGCGGCCGCGCGGCGCGCCCGGTTCGCGGACGTAGAACACGCCCGCCTCGCCGGGCAGCCCGACATGGCGCTGCAGGATCAGCCGCAATTCGGGCGCGCAGGTGGACAGGTAGGCGAGGAGTGCGTCCTCGTCGTCGAGCCGCCGCACCCCCCAGCCCTGGTAGCCGACGTCGGGCTTGGCCACGAGCGGAAAGCCGAGACCGGCGCCGGCGAGCAAGGCCATGGCGGCCGAGAACCGCGCCTGCGGATCGCCGCCCGGTGCCTGCGGCTGGACCACCACGAAGGGCGCCAGCCGCGCCAGCGCGCGCGGGCCGAACAGCTTCAGCCCTTCGAGCTTGCTCTCGCCGAAGAAGCCGCCGCCCTCCATGGTGGGATTGGCGGCCGTGGGCAGGGTGAGGCTGCCATGGCGGAGCGACAGCGCCAGCCACATCAGCGCCGGGACGACGTAGAAGACGGGTTCGGGGATCTTGCGCTTGAACCAGGGATAGCGGGGCGTGGGCTGCAGCGGCGGAATGCCGACGACGCGCAGCGGATGCGCGGCGGGCGGCCGGCCGCCGGCCGGCAG
>NZ_RWKW01000019.1 GCF_003970795.1 Aquibium carbonis
GCGCCCGAGACGCCGCGTGTCTCCGCCAGCGGCTGCCCCTACCGCAACCGCTGTCGCCACGCGATGCCGCGCTGCGAGGCCGCGATGCCGCCGGCCTATCCCGTCGCGGGCGGCGGGGTGGCGAACTGCTTCCTGCACGCAGGCGATGGCGGCGGGGATGCGTCCCGGACGGCCGCCGGCCGCGACATCACCGGGCCTGCGACACGCTTCGCCCCGTGACCGACGCCCACCATCGCCCCTGCCCGGCCCCGTGCGTGGCCGAACGTTCCGTTTCGGGCGACGTCGACAGCGTCCTGCCGCTCGTCTGCCGCTGGCCGCGCGACCGCGCCCCGAAGGGCTACGTGATCTTCTGCCACGGCTTGGGCGCCAGCGGGCGCGACTATGCCGCGCTTTCGAGCCACTGGGCCGCGCATGGCTACCTCGTGATCCATCCGACCTTTTCCGACTGGATCGGCGCCGTGGCGCAGGCCGAACCGGAACGCGGCCTCGATCCCGCCGCCGACCTGACCGACTGGGCCGACGACCCGGCGATCAGGACGCGCATGCATGAGATCCTGCACACGCCCGCCCGCTGGCTGGAGCGGATCGGCGTCGTCGACCAGGTCATGGCCGCGCTCGACGCGGTCTTCGCGGCCACGTGCGGATGCCGGGCCGGCTCGACCCGCGGCGCGATCGCCGGCCATTCCTTCGGCGCCTACACCGCGCAACTCCTCGCCGGTGCCGAGATCGACCTGCCGGGGCACGGTCCGCGCTCGTTCCGCGACCGGCGCTTCGCGGCGGCGATCCTGCTCAGCGCGCAGGGACGCGACCAGCAAGGCCTGCGCGAGGGATCGTGGGACGGTCTCGAAGGGCCTTTGCTCAACGTGACCGGCACGCGCGACGGCGGCGCCAAGGGGCAGGACTGGCACTGGAAGACGGAGCCCTACGATTTCGCGCCCGCCGGCGACAAGTATCTCGCCGTCCTGACCGACGCCGACCACTATCTGGGCGGCATCGCGCGGGCGGGACGTTCGCCGGAGCCCGCGCGCCGGAAGGCCGTCGAGGACCTGACGCTCGCCTTCCTTGACGCCCATCTGGACGGCGACGCGGCGGCCAAAGCCTGGCTCGACACCATCGCCGACATGGTCGGCGACTGCCCGCTCCTGTTCAGGCGCAAGTAGGACGGTCCATTCACGCCCTCAGGTTGTGTCTTGCTGCGTCGAGGTTGCGGCAAGGTTGTGCAACGTTTGCGGTGCATGCACGGCAAGCCGATGCGGCGATGCGTCGGGACCTCATCGCAAAGCCCCGGGAGAACAGACAGAAATGCCTCTTTTCCCCCGGACGGAGCCTGGGGGTCGAACTCGATGAAAACCAAGGAGGGTCACGCGTCAATAATCCAGCTCCACGGCAATGGTGCCGGCGCGAACGGCCGCTTTCAGCATTGCATGGTCGCGTTCGGTCTGGTCGGCATAGGCCACCGCGAACCCGCCCATCGCCTCATCGAACTTGTCCGAGGTGCCGAGATATCCGCTGATCATCAGTTGGGCATTGCCGGCCTTTGCGTGCGCTCGCGCGAGGACCCATCCGCAAAGTTGACCATAGAGCGTGAGCAAGCCGGCATCCAACGTCTCGACCAGCGGCTTGATCTTGGCGTCGCGCAGTTGGCGGACGTATCCCATCCGGCCCTTCACGCCCGACGTCCAGCCCATGAAGACATCGGTGGCCGGCTGCATCAGTCGCTGCCCGGTGACGACCCGCTGGCCGGGGTGGGAGTAAGCGCTCTTGCCCGAATAAGGTTCGAGCACCGAGCGTCTTGCTTCCTTCCACTGCAGAAACAGCGGGTCATTGTTCGCCGACATCATCAGCGTGATGTAGCAGAACGTTCCAACGCTTCCGATCCCCACGACCTTCATGGCGCCGTCCACGAGCCGGTATCGATCCAATAACGCGCGCCGATCATCCGCGAGCGTGGCGCGGTAGGCGTTCAGCCCGGCGGTCATCATCTCGAGAAGGACTTCCGGCTCGACGTCAGAAGGGTGATAGATGAGCGGTGGGGCATCGTGGATACGGATCTTTCCGCCCACCAGACCGGCGAGTTCCGGATAGACCGCTTCCGACGAACTGCCCGCGCTGGCCTTCAGGATTCGGGCCTCGATACGCTTTCGTTCGGAGCGGGGGGCAAGATCGAGAACCTCCGCGACGCCGATCCGCGAGTACCAGACTTCGAGCGGACTCATCTCCGCATAGGCGCGCATATGCTCTCGGTAGGACCGGGCGCAGGTGACCGCCGCGGCGCGCCCGTCGGAGTCCTTCAGGCCATTGCTGCGGGCGGCCAGCACGAAGGATGCGACAAGGCGTTTCACATCCCACTCCCAGGGCGCCGGCAGCGTCTCATCGAAATCGTTGATGTCGAAAAGGATGTTGCGTTCGGGCGTGGCGAAGCCACCGAAATTCAGCAGATGGCAGTCGCCACACGTCTGGAAGCGCAGCCCCGTGGCGGGCGTCCCGGCGAGGTCGGCAGCCATGACCGCGGCCGAACCTCGGTAGAAGGTGAAGGGCGATTGCAGCATCCTGCCATAGCGGATCGGCACCAGATGCTCGAGGCGACCTGCGTCGCTGGCAAGGAGGATCGCGATCGGATCAACCTCCGCCTTGCGGCGCTTGAAATCGGCATGCGCCTGGCGCGGAACCTTGTCTCGAAGCGCTTTGCCAGCCGCCAGCAGTTCCGCCGCCGGCAGAACGGGATCGGATGGCCGTGGCGGGGCGTCAATGCGTTCGCGAGCGATCGCATCGGACACTTGACTATGGATCGCAGGCGCCGTCGCGTCGACGGATCGGCCCTCTGAACTTCGAACCCTTGTCACGTTCGATTTCCCATGGAGTTAAGGATTGGCGGTGGATCTGCATATCCCGGGGAGAGCACTCGGCGCGCCGTAGGGCGTTGGTGGAGCCGGTCCGTACATGCGGCCTCGGGTTGCATGCTCCTCGCGGAGGACGTCGGACATCCCATCGTGTTCCGCCGGATCTGCGGCCCTTTCATTGGGCAAGGGCTTTCGGCGCATAGCGACATCCGCCGCGCACAAAGGGTAGTTCGTTGCGGCGACATCGTTTCCATCGCCGGCGACTGAGCTTGGCACAGCGGCCGACGGACCTCCTTGACGCGGATTACGACGGCTGTCTCGGCTGCGCACACTCTTCCACATCCATACACGCCCGGACGTGCACCGTCTCCGATCCACGATCTGCTCCCTGCTGTCGGCTGGTCACCAGTATCGATCCGCTTAGAATGCCAGCGAATTGATGTACATCAAGGTTCCTACGCAGAAATTTTCCCATGAATATTAAAGATGGAGATCAGCTGCAAGGCGGAATGAACCTGTGATTGCAATGAATGACGCAATTACACAATCTAAAACGGAAACAGATGAAATTCTCGCCGATGATTTTGACGATCTGTCTATCAATAAACATTCAAAAAAAGCGGGATCTTCGAGAATTGAAATTTTAATGTATTATATAATTGCCTCGAAACGAACAGAAGGTTTCCAAGTCTGATTCTGATCTATAATGCCATAATCGGTGATTTTCATGATATTTAACAAGGGAGAGATTATCGTATTCATGCTCGCATCGGCGTTTGCTGCGTCGATGTTTGGCACGAATGGCGCGAGCGCCGCGGAATGTCAGAAATCAGGGCGTCCCGGAATCGATTGGAGCGACTGCGACCGTAGCAATCTCATCCTATCGGGGGTTGATCTCAGTCGAGCGAAACTGGTCCGCACCAACTTCTCCGAGACGGACTTGCGCCGATCGAACTTGACGGCGGCCGACTTGAACGATGCGACTTTGACGCGCGCCTTCCTTTCTCGATCGATCCTGGATGGAGCAAACTTCTATCGGGCGGAAGCCTATCGCGCGAACTTCTCCCATGTCTCCGGTCAGGCGGCATCCTTCGAGAGCGCGGAACTTCAACGAGCGATTTTCGAAGGCGCGGACCTCTCGAACGCCGATTTCACCAAAGCTGAGTTAGCCCGGGTTTCGTTCGCCGACGCCCTGCTGACCGAAACGAACTACTCTTACGCGAACCTCGCGCGCGCCAATTTTCGGGGTGCGCGCATCGAGGGCGCACTCGATTTCAGGCGAGCCTTTCTCTTCCTGACAAGGATCGAAGGCATCGATCTCTCGCGGGCTCGCGGGCTCGATCAAGCGCAGATCGACATCTCGTGCGGTAACGGGGACACCCTCCTGCCTCCCGGGATTCTCCGGCCGGCGCAATGGCCCTGCACGTTCGAATGATCTCGCCGTGGCGATACGAAAACGACCCGCCGCATCAGGCTGGCGCCAAATGACAAGAACCGGCCCGAGGGTGGGTATATGCTGAAGTACTTAAGTGGGGACGATTGCGAGGCGCGGCGATGCTTCGCGCGCGATGATCGCTGGGGGAGCATCACTATCACGGGTCGAACGACGCGATCCCATGGATATCGATCCCCCGGCCCGGTCGTTGGGCCGACCGATAACCTTTGGACTTGCAGTTCGGCGGCCGTCGAAACGGCCGCGTGTTTGAGGAGAGGGCGATGAGCCGACCACGAAAACTTCGAATGTATGCCTTTGCGCCAGGCGTTTGGCTTCTGACGCTTCTCGTTCCATTGCCCGCCTCCGCGCAGCCGGTCATGTCCGAGGACGCGGACGCGGTGCTGAAGCGAATGTCGGACTACCTCGGCGGTCTCTCCAGTCTGTCGATGGACTACGAGGCGGATCTCGAATTCATAACCGGCGAAGGACAGAAGCTGCAGTCGATCTCCACCGGTTCGATAACGCTGAGCCGTCCCGATGGCCTGCACATCACGCGCTTCGGGCCTCTGGTCGATTCCGAGCTTTTCTATGATGGGCAGACGATCAGCCTGTCTAGCGAGGACATCAATTCGTACTTCCAGATGGAAGCTTCGGACAGGCTCGACGTCGCGATCGAGGAATTCCGCGTCGAGACCGGGTTCACGGCGGCTGGTGCGGATCTTCTACTGACGAACACTTACGAGGCCCTCAATGAAGGAGTCGTGACTGGTGATCATGTGGGTTCGGCAGTCATCGATGGGGTCGTCTGCTATCACCTGGCCTTCCGCGGCAAGGACGTGGACTGGCAGATCTGGATCCGCGGAGACGAGCAGCCGCTGCCGATGAAATACGTCATCACCACGAAGTGGATGACCGGCGCGCCTCAGTACTCGGTTCGACTGCGGAACTGGAACATCGATCCGCAGATCGACGACGATCTTTTCAAATTCGAGGCCCCGTCCGGCGCGAAGAGGCTGGACGCCCTGACGGTGGACGAAATCGGCGAAATCGCGGATGGAGCGCAACAATGAAACTGGCCAAGATTGCAGGCATCGCGGTCGCTTGTGGGGCACTCTTACTCGGCGACGTGGTCGGAAGTCTTGAACTGGGTGGGATCAAGACGACCGGCCTGTTTGTCGGAGAGGCGCATGCCCGCATTGGTCGCCCCGCGACCCCGAGAAGCGCGGCCGGCGTAGCGCGCCGCACCACGCGCCGCGTCGTTCGGCGTTCCACCATCTACGTCGTCGCCCTGCCGGGCGGCTGCGTCGTGACTCCGATCAACGGCATCAATTACTGGCGATGCGGGCCGACATACTATCAGGCGACAGGCGGCCGGTATGTCGTCGTCTACATTGATTGATCGCGACCGGAGGCGGCTGGGGCCCACTTGCGGGAATCAGCGCGATCCTGGGCGCTCGGTGGGTGGCATCCCCTGTTGAAGGATCGGCGATTGAGCCAACGACTTTCTGAACTGTGCGGAGCGTTCTCGGGGATCGGGACCTCACGATGAGCGTCGTCAATTCTCTGTACTTTGCTCCTTTGTTCCTGTCAGGCTCGATGGGCATGGTTGGAGGCGCGTTCGCGCAGGAGAATCCTTCGGCGGAGGTTCCGCCGAAGGTTCAGGAACTCCTTCAAATCCTTCAGGACAAGGACGTCCGTGACTGGCTCGTCGCGATCGATGTGTCTCCATCGCCAGAGGCTACGGCGACGAATGTTGGCGTGGAGACGATATTTTCCGATCGGATCGGGGCCATCCGGGAACATCTGGTCCTGTTGGTACAGGCGATCCCCCGCATTCCAGAGGAATTGTCGGCCTCGATGGCCAGAGTCCGCGACGCCAGCGCCGGTTTCGGATTCGCTTGGCTCCTGTTGTTTGCCGCTGTCCTCATCATCGCCGGCGTCGTTGCTCAATATCTGGTGCGTGCCCGCTTCCGAAGTACGGACCCGTCCGAGGCTCCCGCGTCGCATACGGTGCAAACGCGCCTGCGGCGGATCGGGCGAAGCGTCGCCAGGGAAGCCGGAGCGACCGGTGCCTTTGCCTTGGCCAGCATCGGGCCGTTCTTGCTCGTTGCCTGGCCGGATCTGCCGCGGGCCATCGTCATGACGCTCCTGACCGCCTCGCTGACCTTCATGGTCGTTCGCGGGCTGGCGATCGTTCTTCTGGCGCCGACATCGGTGCCCGGCGCGTCGATGCCGCCGGCATTGCGCGTGGTGCCTGTATCCGATCGGCTCGCCAACCATTTTTTCCTCTATCTGGTCATGGCAACGGGCTGGCTCGCTTTTGGAAGTGCCTTCGTTCGGGCGGTTCGGCTCGCGGAAATCGATGGGAATGTCGCGTTGTTCCTTGCCTACGCTCTGGGGCTAGGATTGGCGCTGATTGGCATTCTCATGGTCTGGCTGCGCCCGGTCGGGGTTTCCACCCTATCCGCCGATACATTCATCGAAGGCAGGAAGAGCCATTTCTCGACCTGGTTCCTCACTCTGCACATCTGTCTTCTTTGGGTCCTCTGGGTGGCCGGCGCCACGCCATTGTTCTGGTTGATCGCGTTTGCCGGCGCGCTTCCCATCGCGATCCTGGTCGCGCAGCGCGCCGTCTACTCACTTTTTCTGACCGATGCAGAAGAGAGCGCTTCGAGGGTTCCGGGGAAAATGGCCGTTATCGTCGAAACGGCCATCCGGACATTGCTGATCGCCGGCGCGATCGTCCTGCTCGCCCGCGCATGGAACGTCCGGCTTGGGGATCTCGCTGGCAGCGACGATCCTTTGCTGGCTCTGATGCGGTCGCTCCTGATCGTGCTCGTGATCCTGCTGGTCATCGATGTCATCTGGCGCGTGACCCGAAGCATCATCGACGAGAGCATCGAACGGGCCCGGATCGATGATCTTCCGGGTTCTCCCCTCTCGATACGTCGCGCGAAGTTGCGAACCCTGCTTCCGATCGTCCGCAACGTCACGATGATCTTCCTGGCGACGCTCGCGGTCTTGATGTCGCTGGCGACAGTCGGCGTGGAGATCGCTCCGCTCGTGGCCAGCGCCGGGGTGGTGGGCGTCGCAATCGGATTCGGCGCGCAGACGGTGGTCAAGGATGTCATCAGCGGCATGTTCTACCTGCTCGACGATGCTTTCCGCGTGGGAGAATACATCGTCTCGGGCAACTTTCGTGGCACCGTGGAGTCCTTCAGCCTCCGCTCGGTGCGGCTTCGTCATCATCGCGGCCCCGTCTACACCATTCCCTTCGGTGTCCTCGGCGCGGTCCAGAACCTCAGTCGAGACTACGTCGTCGACAAGATGTTGCTCACCGTGACCTACGACACGGATATCGAAAAGGCGCGCAGGCTTCTCAAGAAAGTCGGTCAGCAACTGGCCGAGGATCCCGAGCTTTCGAAATCGATCATCGAGACGCTCAAGATGCAGGCGGTCGGCGACTTCGAAGACTATGGCATTCAAATCAAGCTGAAGATGACCACCAAGCCGGGCGAACAATACATCGTCCGCAAGAAGGCATACCCACTGATCAAGAAAATATTCGACGAGAACGGGATAGAGTTTGCATATCCGACGATCAAGGTAATCGGCGGAGACGCGGCGGACGGTGCGGCCGCGCACGAGGTCCTGAAGGCGGGTACGGCATGATCACGCGGGCGTTGACTAGTTTTCCTCTCCTCGCGACGGCAAGAACCCGGCGCCTCGGACGGAAAGTATCGATCGGGCTAATCATCGCAGCGGTCTCCATTTCGGCGGGCTGTACGAGCGACATGGCACGAATGGCGCTGAGCGAGGCTGATCTTGCGCAGGCACAGGCCGTGCCGTCCGTCGCCGCGCCGGATGACTCGGCGAGCCACGGTGCAATCCGGATCTGGGGCGACGAGAAGCCAGCCTGGTTCGATGCGATGGTGGACGCTCCGCCGGAGGAACTGAAGCAGCGCTTTAGCGGCATTTATGGCAAGCCGCACGCCTATCTCGCGCTCTCGGGCGGCGGAGAGAACGGCGCTTATGGCGCTGGCCTGCTCACCGGTTGGACCGCCTCGGGCCGTCGACCCGAATTCACGATGGTCACGGGCATCAGCACGGGCTCGCTCATCGCTCCGTTCGCCTTTCTAGGCCCGGAATACGATCGTCAACTGACGGAAATCTATACGATCTACTCGACGAAGGACCTGGTCGACAAAAGACCATTGTACCAGATCCTCTCGGCGGCGTCGGTGGCCGACACCACGCGCCTCAGGCGCCTCATTGCGAACTACATGAACGCGGAGGTCATTGCAAAAATCGCCGCCGAGCACCGCCGGGGCCGGCGACTGTTCGTCGGCACGACGAACCTGGACGCTGGACGCCCGGTTCTGTGGAACATCGGTGCCATCGCCAACAGCAAGGATCCGCGCGCCGCGGCCCTGATCCATGATGTGCTCATGGCCTCGGCATCGATCCCCGGTGCTTTCCCGCCCATGCTCATCAAGGTGGAGGCAAACGGCCGCACGTTCGACGAACTGCATGTCGACGGCGGCACGACGTCCCAGGTCTTTCTGTACCCCGTCGGCGTCGACTGGCGGAAGGTCACCCGCAACTTGAAGGTCCCGGGGAAACCGGATGTCTATGTGATCCGCAACGCCTCGCTCGATCCGGTCTACGATCCCGTCAAGCCGAGGCTGGTGCCAATCGCCGGCCGTTCGATCTCCACCCTGATCCGCACGCAGGGCGTAGGAGACATGTACCGGATCTATCTCGGCGCCAAACGCGACGGCCTGAATTACAATCTGGCATTCATACCGTCGGAGTTCGACGTGAAGTCGAGCGAGCCGTTCGATCTGGCCTATATGCGAAAGCTCTACCAGCTGGGCTACGAACAGGGTGTTGCCGGGACAGCATGGCACGACAGCCCCCCGGGCTTCGAGCAATGACGCCGAGCCAGGCCATCTCAGCCGCTGCAATGCTCGCCGGCCTCGAAGACGCCGCGGTGAAGGCACGGCTTTCATCGACGTCTCGTTCCCGCCCGATTGCGCTGCCTTCATCGATCAGCGGCCGGCCGCGCGCCTTGGCAGAGGCTCCGCGGTCAATCAGCCTGGCAGATGTCGCCAGAGCGGACCATCGCGGTCCTCACATGCGCTGCAAAGCCAGCAGCGCGGGAGCTCCCGGGTTCGCGGCAAGGGCTTCCTCCAGAGAGCGCCTCGAGCCTTCGGCATCGCCCAGTGCCGCCTGCAGGCGGACGATCATCGTCCACGCATCGACCAGTTGCGGGTCGAACGCCACCGCCTGTCGAAAGGCGTCGAGCGCACGCCCGAAATTGCGCATCGTCAGCGCCGCACCGCCGATCTGGAGATGGGTCTCGGGGAAGTCGGCGCGCAGAGCCAGTGCATCCTGCCACTCCGCCAGTGCCGCGCTCAGCGCCGCGTCGGGGGTTGAGCCGGATTGCGTGCCGACGTCCAGCAGGGCGCGCGCCGCGGCCTCGCGCACCGTTCGCAAGGGGTCGGAGAGCAAGGGCCGCAGCCTGGTGAGGCGTTCGTCTGCCGGCAGCGGACGCAAGGTGCCAGCCGCCGCGGCGCGGACAAGCGGGTCGGCATCCGACAACAACCGCACGACCCGTTCCGCGGCCGACCTGTCTGCGACGACGCCGATCAGTTCGAGCGCCGTGGCGCGCACGATACCGGACGTCTCCGTCCCCTCGGCAATGTCGAGAAGGGCTGCTGCCTGTCCCTCGGGCGCAAGCCTGGCCGCGGCGAAGGTGGTGGCGTGATGCGGGCCGCGGTGCGAACTCGTCGGAAAGCGCCGCGCCAGTTCCTCGATCGCCCACTCCGCGCTTTGGCCGTCATGACAGTCCGTGCAGGCGTTCGGCGAACCGGTTGGAGCAAGATCAGGGCGCGGCACCCGGAAACTGTGGTCGCGGCGCGCATCGATGCCCATGTAGGTGCGCTCGATCATGTGGCAGGAGACACATTGCGCCCCTGCGCCGTCCCCGGCATGGAAGTGGTGTTCGGGACCGTCGTAGACCTTGAGCGTCAGCGATGGGAATTCGGAATTGCCCGCCGGCGAATGGCACTGCGTGCAAACGGCATTGCCGTCCGCCCTGAGAGCCGCCGAATGCGGTTCGTGGCAGGTCGAGCATCGTACCCCCTGAGCATGCATTTTGGACTGCAGGAAGGAGCCGCCCTCGAACACCTCGTCCAGGATGGAGCCATCGGGATGATAGACGCCCTCCCGCAGCAGCGAGATCGAGAAGGCGTCATGATAGTCCGTCCCCGGCAAGGGGTTGCCATCCTGCATCGCCTCGCGGCGCGAATGACAGGTGAGGCATTGCATCACTTCGGACTGCTGCGAGAGGCCGAGGTCGATAGTCAGGCCCTTCGCCGTCAGACCAGGCATGGTTTCGCCCGTTCCGCCGCGGCGCGCCTGCGCGACATGCGCCGACCCCGGCCCATGGCAGGCCTCGCAGCCGACGCCGATCTCCGCCATTGTCGGCGCGTAGCTGTTCGTCGGGAGGCTGTAGTTGCGCTTGTAGCCGGTCGCGTGACATTCGGCGCAACGTGCTTCCCAGCTCTTGTACGGGCCGGTCCAGTGAAATCCGTCGCCGGGCGGCGCGACCTGATCGCCGAACACCGGATACCAGCGTCGGCGCTCGACATCCCATGCGATGTCATAGACCTGGGTCCGGCCCGGTTCCGGCGAGAGCAGATATTGCTGCAACGGGTCGATGCCGGCCACGCCCACCACGTCGTAGGCGCGTCGCTGGCCGTCGAGTCCTTCCGTCTCGATGAGGAACCTCGGCCCGTCGCGCAGGAAGCGCGTCAGCAGGCCGCCATGCTCGAAAACCGCATCGTCGAAATCGCCAAGCACGGTCCTGTCATCCGGAAGGGTCCAGGCGTTGGCGTGGTCGGAACCTCGCCATGCCTTCGTAACCTCGAGATGACATTCGGCGCAGGCGTCGGAGCCGACATGGGCTGGAGGCTCGGCCCCCGCGATACCGGCGTTCAGGACCAGAACGACGAACCCGATCAACCGCGTCATGGAACGCAGGCGTGCAACCATGCGTGAAGAAGGTGGCTTCATCCGGGTTCCGTTGATGTTGTCATTCGCAGGCAAGGCGATCCGGCAAGGTGGTGCGTATTCATTTCATGTGTCAACCGGATTTGCCCCCGCCGCGCCCGGGATGCGGGCGCCGAACGCCGACGGACACGACACTCGTCACCAATGCCACAAGAACTGTCACATCGACTTGACGCCGATCAAGGTCGTTCGCCGTCAAACAGTTAGAAGGCGTAGACACAACGTGCCCCCCGCGCCGTGGCGACGTGGGCTGGCTCATTCGCAAGGAGGAAACGATGCAGCATGATTGCAACACCAACCCGGGGACCCGAACGCATGGACCGAACCGAACGCCGATGATCAGCGCCGGGCCCATGCGACGGGCAACGCTTTGCCTGGCTGCATTCGGTCTCGCTCTCCTGTCGTCCGGGTTCGCCCGAGCCCAGGATGATCGCCCCAACATCCTCCTCATCGTGGCCGATGACGCCGGCTACGCCGACATCGGAAGTTTCGGCGGCGAAATCCAGACCCCGAACCTCGATGCCCTCGCCTCCGTCGGCGTGCGCTTTTCGCAGTTCACGGCCAGCGCCGTCTGTTCACCGTCCCGGTCGATGCTGCTTTCCGGTACCGACAGCCACAATGCCGGTCTGGGCAACATGGCCGAGTTCATGGCGCCCAACCAGGCGGGCAAGCCCGGCTATGAAGGCTACCTCAACGAGCGTGTCGCGCCCGTCTCGGAGTTGCTGGCGGAGGCAGGCTACAACACCTTCATGGCCGGCAAGTGGCACATGGGAGAGGAGCCCGAGCACTATCCCGCGGCGCGAGGCTTCCAACGTGACCTCGCGCTCATACCCGGCGGAGGCAGCCACATGGACGACATGTGGGGAGCGGTCGGGGAGCGGCAACCCTACACCTACAACGGCGAGCCCCTGAAGACCCTGCGACCCGGCTTCCACTCCAGCGTCGACTATACCGCCGCCATCATCGACAACATCGAAGAGCATCGCGGTGACGGCAAGCCGTTCTTCGCATTCCTGGCCCTGCAGGCGCCGCATGATCCGTTCCAGTTGCCTGACGATTGGCGCGACCGGTATCAGGGTCGATACGATCAGGGCTACGAAGTCGTCCGCGCCGCCCGAATCGAGCGCATGAAACAGCTCGGCATCATCGATCAGGCCGCGACCGTCTTTCCCCGACTTCCGAGCGTGCCCGCATGGGACGACCTGTCGGACGAAGACAAGCGGGAGTCGGCCCGCCGCATGGAACTCTACGCGGCCATGCTCGAACATATGGATTCGAACATCGGCGGCCTTATCGGCTACCTGAAAACCACCGGTCTCTATGACGACACGCTGATCATCTTCATGTCCGACAATGGTCCCGAGGGCAATGTGATGGCCATGGGCGCACCATGGGACAACAGCCGGTTCGAGGACTGGGGCAAGAAGGGGACGTTCGTCCAGTATGGTCCCGCCTGGGCGCAGGTCGGGGCCGGCCCGCTGCGCATGTTCAAGGGTTTCACGACGGAAGGCGGCATCCGCGTTCCGTTGATCGTTGCTGGAAACGGGGTGCGCGGCAGCGCCCGTGTTTCCGACGATTTCGCGCATGTCATGGACGTTCCGGCGACCATTCTCGAAGTCGCGGGCGTGTCCTACCCCGACGGTTCCGACGGCAAGGCCGTGGCGCCGCTGCAGGGCAAGTCGCTCGTTCCGGTTCTAAGCGGTACAGGCGATCCGGTGCGTGGACCCTCGGACTGGGTCGGTTGGGAGATCTTCGGCAACCGGGCCGTCCGAATGGGCGACTTGAAGCTGATATCGGTCTGCAAGCCGTTCGCCAGCGGCGAGTGGGAACTTTACGACCTGAAGGCTGATCCCGGCGAGACGAAAGATCTCGCGTCCGAACGGCCGGACATCAGGGACCAGCTCATCCGGCATTGGGAAGAATATGCGGCGATGAACAATGTCATCATGCCGGACACGTCGCCCGTTTGCGACGGTTCGCACTGAACCCTGGAAGTACGACCTCCGTGCCTGCGACAAGGACGTCGCGGGCACGGAGCAACGACGGAACGACACGGAACGGGGACTGACCTGCCTCGGCAGGTCGCACCAATCAATGGAGGAGTAGGGGATGAGGAAGACCTACACAATAGCCCTCGCGGCGTCGACCATCCTCGTCGCGCAGGCGGGTTGCGCCCTTGCCCAAGACGCGGACGAACTGGCGAAGCAACTCTCCAATCCGATTGCAAGCCTGATCAGCCTGCCGATCCAGATGAACTTCGATTTCGGCGCCTTTGGAAATGGCTTCGGACATACCACGAACGTCCAGCCCGTCATTCCGTTCTCGCTCAATGACGATTGGAACCTGATTTCACGCACCATCGTGCCGATCGCCTATCGCGACTACCTGCCGCCTCCGAATGGCGACACCTTCGGCCTTGGGGACATCACGCAAAGCCTGTTTTTCTCGCCCAAGGCTCCGGGCCCGGGCGGCTTGATCTGGGGCGTGGGACCGGTCATGCTCCTGCCGACGGCGACGGACGATTTTCTCGGCGCCGGCAAGTGGGGCCTCGGCCCCACCGGGGTGGCGCTTGTCCAGAACGGACCCTGGACCGTCGGCGCGCTCGCCAATCACATCTGGTCCGTCGGCGGCGAAGACAGCCGCCCGGGTGTCAACGTGACCTATCTCCAGCCTTTCGCGTCCTATTCGCTCGGCGGTGGCAAGACGCTCTCGGCGGCCACCGAATCCAGTTACGATTGGAACTCGGACCAATGGACCGTTCCGGTCATTGTCGGCGGCTCGCAGGTGTTCAAGGTCGGCGAACAGGCCATGAGCTTCCAGGTCGCGGGAAAATGGTTCGCGGTGAGGCCGGATGGCGCGCCCGAATGGGGTGTCCGCACCACGTTGACGTTGCTCTTTCCGAGGAAGTGATCGGAACGGCGACGAGCGGTCGTGGGAAATGCCATCAAGGCGCTGGTGGCCGATATTGATGGACGAACGAGCGGCTGACCTCGGCCATGCGCCGAAGGCGGCCGCTGACGTATAGGGGGCCGAGCACCCGGTGCATCGGCCTGCCGTTGGCCAACGGCTGCTCGTCGGCCCGTTTCGGGCTCGTTCCCTGGAAAGTGAAAATCGGGAAGACCCTGGCCGTTCACCCTGGAATCGCGGGTCGCCTCGCTCTATCGATGAATTGAAGCTGTTCCCCTGCCCCGGGTTCAGGACTCGAACCAAAACTACGCTCAATCGGCCCCTCGGCAGTCCGATCCATCAGGAGAGGAAGCGGCTGCTGAATGCCCACAGAAGTGCACTCGGGTAGCGGGGCTAGAACAGTCCGGAAACAGCAACGCTCAAGCGTGCCGAGCGAACCCGATGGATCGTGGCACGCTTGAGATCGGTTCAGTGTGACGACGCCTGAGGCGCCTGCCCACCCAGCGGGATGACGACGTTCAGGAAGCCGGCGTGACCCTGGAGCCGGTTCTCCACGTTGAACTCGTAGAAGTAGCGGAAATTGGTGGTGACGGGCGTCTTGCCGAGCAGGAACGTGTAGTCCAGCGCCGGACCGATGGCGAGGACCTGGCCCTTGAAGTCACCAAGCACCGCGCCGGAACCGCTGTCGCCCGTGATCTGCTTGTAGGCATATCCATTCACGCCGAGGCTGAATGTGTGCGAGAAATGCTGCATCACCGCGGCTTCGAAATGAAGTTCCGTACCCGACTTGTAGTTGGTGTCGGGGTTCTCGAAATTGTAGGTGATGCCGAACGCGCCGGAGAGCTCGAGACCCGTTTGCGGGTTGAGGTAGGTGACCGCAGCCGTCGTATCGACCATCCAGCGGTTGAAGCCCATGTTGATGGGATTGCCGAGTTCCCATTGGCCGATGGGGACATTGATCAAGCTGCCGATCGTGTAGTGAAAATTGCCCTCGTGCCAACCCACCGTCGCTCCGAGCACCGGGTCGCCAAAGGCGAAGTTGTCACGCTCCGCGTCCAGCTCCACGCCGTTCCCGGTCAGGACACCGACGTTCAGCCGCTTGCCGCCTAACGGCGTCGTCAACGTGAATGCGAGGTTGCCGCCGAACACCTCCGCTCCTGTAACCCACAGAACCGTTGGCAGTGCAACATAGGCATCGGCATCGATGCCGCCGGACAGGCTGACGCCGGCCGTTTCGAAATCGATGTCAGCGCTGCCGGTATAGAAGTAATTCTGGACCACGCCGTAGACACCGACGGGCGGCAGGTATCCCCCCATGGTGGTCTTGGAGCCGAGAAGATAGAAGCTCGATCCACCCTCGGCCGCCAAAGCCGGGGAAGCGCACAAAACAACTGCGAGTGCTGCGCCTTCTGCAATCGATAAACCGCGCTTAGCCATGTGTCCCCCTAGGTGTCCTCAAGTCCGCCAAACCACCAGCCCGAGCCATTGAAATACGATTCGGGAATTTTCCAAAAGTTGCACCCGCATAAAGAATGCTTCAGTTTCTCGACGCAAACAAGGGAAGGCGAACCTGAAAGCAGAAAGGAGAGCATTTTTCTCATCCGCATCAGCTCCGGCACAGGCCCTCTCTCGATTTGAACTCCCGAACTGCTCTTCTACCCAGAATTGAATTCCGGACGTCCATTCACCTGCAATCGAATTCCTCTTCAACCTAGACAGGTTTTTGTTTCGGTACCCTGGAGTTGAATTGAGAACAAAGGAACGCAAATAGTAATTGCGTTCAACCTTCATTCTTTCACACCATAGTCCCCTCTCAACAAATGGTCGCCTCCCGCGAATCTGCAGCGCAGACCGTGTCTACGGAGATATAGACACGATCCGGGACGATCCATTTAGCTTTTCCCGCCATAATGTGCTCTCATTGTCATTGCCGATTTTGGCCTTGACAAGGAGTGGCTATGATTCCGCTGATCCGCGCGGGAGCACTCGCGCCTTTCGTCAGTTGGATGCAGGCTGCGGGGCGGCCCGTCGATGCGCTGCTGCGAGAGGTCGATCTCTCCTACTATCCCTTTGATGATCCCGATATGCCAATCCCGCTTCGGCCGGCAATTGCCTTCGTCGTTCGCGCGAGCAGGCTCGAGGGGCCGGACCTTTCATATCGGGTTGTATCCAAAGAGAGCGTTCCGGCTCTCGGGAGGATCGGCCGGATTGCTCTCGGCTCCGGCAGCGTGCGCGAAGCCATCGATCGCGTGGCGGCGGCATTGCCGTTTCACTCGACCTACGTGGTGATCTCCGTCCACCCGGTACACGGCGGCGTCATGATGCGGGAAGCCTGGGGGCTTCGTCTGGATGACGAGACCAGGCACTTCGTGCAGCAATATGTCGCTGCGCTGATACAGGCGCTTTGCGCGCACGCGGGCGCCGCGACTCCGGTCTTCGGGCGCGTCGCCCTGATGCCGCATCCGGTTCACGGCCTCTCGCATCTGCGTCCTTTCCTCGGCGAGACGGTCGAACCGTCGCGCGACGGAACGCTCGAACTCTTTGTCCCGGCCGAGGTGGCGAACCGGTCGTTGCGGCTCGCCTCGTCCCCGCCGAGCCTGGCCGGGATCGCGGCGGGTTCGACGCCCCTGCGGGGCGACGGCAGTTTGAGCGGCTCGGCCCGCCTGGTGGTCGCGGCAATGCTGTCCGATGGAACGCCGACGATCGAGCGGCTGGCCGCCGCGGGCGGGCTCAGCGTGCGCACTTTCCAGCGACGCCTGGCCGAGGAGAACACCACGTTTTCGCATCTGCTGGGATCGGTGCGCCACGAACTGGCGGTCGCGAGTCTCGCCGGCGGTGGCCAGACGGCGAGCGAAGTCGCGTCGCGACTCGGCTACGGACAACAATCCTCGCTGACAAGAGCCGTTCGCCGCTGGACCGGACTGCCTCCGAGGACCATCGTCCGACGCGACGCGGAGTGAGAGTGGAACGGCCGGGAATGCGCTGTTCATGCGGTTGAAATGAAAAACCGGATGGAAATCGAGACCGTTGCTGCCCCCCTGGAACGAAGCATGTCGCCGATCGACATGGTCGGAAGTCGTGCGGAAGAGGCCAGACCATCGATCTGGTCCTCCATGCGTTCTGGCCTGCTGCAGGCCTCAGCAGTTCGAGGATCAACACACCTGGCACCCTGTCGAAACCGCCGCCTGATCCCGCCGCCTTGAAGGGCGCACTCCAAGCTCGCCTGGCTGGAGCGACTGAGGAAGCACGCCACCGCGCTGTGACCTGCCACTGTGTTTTTCCTCCATTTGAGATTAGAGTCCGGCCGTCGATTGAAGGACGGACAGATGAAGCGGAAGCGATTTGCGGAAGAGCAGATCATCGGTGTTCTGCGCGAGCACGAGGCGGGTGCGATGGCTGGCGACCTGGCCCGCAAGCACGGGATCTCCGAGGCGACGCTGTATAACTGGAAGGCGAAGTATGGCGGCATGGACGTGTCCGACGCGAAACGCCTGAAGGCTCTGGAGGACGAGAACGCGAGGCTGAAGAACTGCTCGCCGACCAGATGCTGGAAGCCTCGGCCCTTCGCGAGCTTCTGTCAAAACGTATGGCCGCCCCGTTGGCAAGTCGGTTGCGTCAGGCTTTGTTCGGTCGTGCACAAACGTATCCGGCGTAGTAGCGCGTTGGCCCTCGCCATGATGGAGATCCGCGCGTCCCGGTCCTCATAAAAGGCTCGGCGTCGATGCGCCGTTTTTTGAACCAGGCTTCCAGGGACGAGGGTGTTCGACCCTTCCGGCCATCAGCCTCCTTCCGCCAACCTCGTCGAACAGCGGCTTTCGTTCGCAATCCGCCGCAGTCGATACCTTCGTTTCAGGCCGCCACGGCCTGTCCCCATCCACGCTCGAAGCCGACGCCGCGCCGCAGGGTCGCCCAGGCGATACGGGCGAGCTTTGCCGCCAGCGCGACGATGACGACGTTGCGATGCGCCCGCGATAGGAGACCTCGTAGCCAATCGCCCAAGGGCGTCGCCTGTTTGGCGAGGCTCGGCAGCGCCGCACGCGCCCCATAGATCAGCAGCATGCGCAGGTAGATGTTCCCGCGCTTGGTTATGCCGAGAAGTCGCGGCTTGCCGCAGGTGGTCATCTGCTTCGGCACGAGGCCAAGCCAAGTTGGCACATCGCGCGCCCGACGGAACGCTTCGCCGTCGGCGACATCCTCTACTACAACACCTGGGGCGGCGGCGGTTGGGGCGACCCGACCAAGCGTGACGCGGCCACGGTCCTGC
>NZ_RWKW01000001.1 GCF_003970795.1 Aquibium carbonis
TCGACGCCGGCCAGTTCCTCCGGCAGGCTTCCATCCCGAAGCGCCTTCATGTCGGCGACGAGGCAGTCGAGCTTCCGAAGGAGCCTCTCGAACCCCGGGCTGTTCCCGTCGCCCTGCTTCCACTGCACGACCATGTCGAAGGCCCTTCCTCTGTCGCCCAAGGATTCAGCGAATCACCACGATCGCCGGAACAGGCCCTGCATACGGCGCCAAGGCGGGCGGCGTCGAGCCGGCCCGAAGTGGCGTCAACGACGCCGCAAGCATTGGTCGGCACGTGGCGGTGTGGTCGGAGTGGGAATCCTGTGGAACCGCCAGGACAGGCGCGCTACGAGGGCCCAATGGATGTCCCGAGTGAGCTCTTGCGGGCGGCGCGCGTCGCCCTCGATATCGGTCAGCGAGAGCTGGCCGCGCTGTCGGGCGTCGGCCAGAGAACCATCCTGCGCATCGAGCAGAACGACACGACCGTTTCGCTCGAGACGCGGCGCCGCCTGCAGGACGCCTTCGAGAAGCAGGGCGTTGTTTTCGTTCCAGACGACGGCGTCTCAGGACCGGGACTACGGGTTCGCAGGGACCTTCTCATAAAGGGAAACCTTCGGTTCTAGGGGATGGTCAAAGCCAATGGCGTGGAGGTCCTGTGGGGTGGATTTCTGCTCGCCGCCTCGGTGATTCGGACCCAAGAGAGCCGTTATCCAAGTGGCCATTCACAGGTTGACTGCAACGCGCGATTTTGCAGACGCCCAAGCAAACCTTCCTTGATCCGAGGGACGCGTGCTCCGCTGTCGTGCTCGATCCTACCGCCCTGGGCTTTGCCAGTCATGCAGCCGCTGATTGCCTTCTCGGCCATGCCCATTACGTCCTCAGACATCAGCGGAAATTTCATTCGCGCAGCCTGGGAAGTTACGAGATAGCCGGAAGAGGCCACCTATTGTGCTACTCTCAGTGCGCCTGCGGCGGGCTCAAGAAGCCTCGCACAAACGGCATTGCAGAACCGTCTAGCTCACCGCGTTGCAGCCGCTGTCGGGGTCGGCTTCGGCGAGTAGTAAGGCTCGCGCCGCCCCCGACAGCTACCCTCTCTGTCCTCTGCGTGCTTGGGTGAGCCACCATCGGTGGCGCAAGGAGACGTGAGACCTTTGCATAGCTTATGCCGAATGTGTCAAAAGAAGCCACTACGATCTCCCCATCGCGCTCGGGCTGATGGCGGCGCTGGGCGCGGTGCCCGGCGATGCGCTGGCCGGGTTCGTGGTGCTCGGCGAACTCTCGCTCGACGGCACGACCTCACCGGTCGACGGAACCCTGCCGGCGGCGATCGGCGCCAATGCGCTCGGCAAGGGGCTGATCTGCCCGCATGCCAGCGGCCCCGAGGCAGCTTGGGCAGGGGCCGAGGTCGAGATTCTCGCGCCGCGCAGCCTGATCGCTATCGCCAACCATTTTCGTGGCACGCAGGTCCTGACCCGCCCGCAGGCGCAGATCCGACCGCCGGCCCTGAACCTGCCCGACCTCGCCGACATCAAGGGCCAGGAAAGCGCCAAACGTGCGCTCGAGGTGGCTGCCGCCGGTGGGCACAATCTTCTGATGAGCGGCCCTCCAGGCTCCGGCAAGTCGATGCTGGCCCAACGCCTGCCATCCATCCTACCGCCTTTGTCGCCGCGCGAACTGCTGGAGGTGTCGATGATCGCCTCGATCGCGGGCGAACTGGCTGGCGGCAAGCTGTCGGACCGGCGACCCTTCCGCGCCCCGCACCATTCCGCTTCCATGGCTGCCATGGTCGGCGGCGGTCTGCGCGTCAAGCCGGGCGAGGCATCGCTCGCCCATCACGGCATCCTCTTCCTCGACGAACTGCCCGAATTTGCCGCCCCGGTGCTCGATTCGCTGCGCCAGCCGCTCGAGACCGGCGAATGCGTCATAGCCCGCGCCAATGCCCGCGTCACCTATCCGGCGCGCGTCCAGCTGGTGGCGGCCATGAACCCTTGCCGCTGCGGCATGGCGGGTGAGCCCGGCCATCGCTGCGCCCGCGGCCCGCGCTGCCAGGCCGACTACCAGGCGCGCATATCCGGGCCGCTGCTCGACCGAATCGACCTGCGCATCGAGGTGCCGGCCGTCTCCGCCGCCGACCTGACGCGGCATGCTCGATCCGAGACCAGCGCCGAGGTCGCAGCGCGCGTCGCGGCCGCCCGCCGCATCCAGCGCGAGCGTTTCGACGCGCGCGGTTTGCCAGGCATCGGTACCAATGCCCAGTGTGGTCCGGCGCTGATCGAGGAGATCGCGGCACCGGATGCCGCCGGTCTGGCGCTGTTGCGCGAGGCGTCGGAGAAGATGGGCTTTTCGGCCCGCGCCTATCACCGCGTTCTCAAGGTCGCGCGGACCCTGGCCGATCTCGATGGGGTCGAGACGGTCGGCCGCATCCATCTGGCCGAAGCGATCTCCTATCGCGTCGGCGCCGACACGCAGGCGCGCCAGGCGGCGTGACGCCGGGCTGGCGCGATGGGATCGGGGTGGGTGGCTGCATGGCAAGCGTCGCGGGTGGTTGCACACCCGCACGCACTGCCGCGCGCGCCACTATTTGCGGACGGAGCCGACCATCATGTTCTGGTCGTCGACGAGGCTGACCCAGCGGCCGGTGTGGCTGCTGGCCTGCCGCTTCAGGAAGCGGTAGCCGGTCTGGTCCCAGGTCTTCACCTCGTCGGTGAGGTTGTCGAGAATCAGATCACCCATGTCGGAGCGCACCGTCAGCACGGCATGGCCTTCGCCGTTCTTCTTGCGCACCACGGTGATCAGAAGGTTCGACAGGGGGATCACGCGCGAAAGCTGCCGACGCTTCTCCAGCACATAATCCTCGCAGTCGCCGACGCCATCGTCGGGATAGGCCCAGACCTCGTCCTTGCCATAGATGTCGAAGTCGGACATCGGCCGAACGGCGGCGTTCACGGCGACGTTGACGTCATTGACGCTGGTCCACAGCGAAGGCGACATCCGGACCGGCCCGCGATCGGGCGTAACGATCGCGCATTCGGCGGGATTGGCCTTGCAGAAGTCATAGTGGCCGATGGGCTGCGACGTGAGACCGCTGGTCCCGAGCGATTGGGCGAAGGCCACGCCGGTCACGATGCCGCCAAGGCTGGCATATCCTGCGAGAGCGACAAGAGCGCCCGCCAGCCTGAACTTGGAAACCATCCGCAAAACCTCGCCCCGGCGCTTCGTCGTTAACAAAAAGTTAAAGGGCGATACCGATTCGTGTCAATCGACAATGCCGACGCTGCAGTTTTATGGTTACCGGCGTGGTGTTTGTGACACATCCATGTCACGTCGCTGCGACGCCACGGTTTGCCCCGGCCTGTCGGACAGCGAGTTGTCCAGACGCGGCTGGCGCGCGTCGAAAGCACGGGTGGGCGACAGGGTCCCTCAGATCGGGTCAGTCCCCGTCGACCCTGCCACGCATCTTCTTGATCGTCGAGCGGCCGGATTTCTCCTTCAGGCGTCTTTCAACGGCGCCACGCGACGGCTTCGTCTTCTTGCGCGGCGGCGGCGGCGGTTCGGCCGCCTTGGCGACCAGCGCAAAAAGCCTGTCGCGCGCGTCGGCACGGTTGCGCTCCTGCGTGCGGAAGCGGCCGGCCTCGATCACGATCGCCCCGTCCTTGGTCGCACGTTGCCCCGCCAGCTTGATCGTGCGTTCGCGCACCCGCTCCGACAGGCCGGGCGCGTTCGCCGCGTCGAAGCGAAGTTGCACCGCCGTCGCCACCTTGTTGACGTTCTGGCCACCGGGGCCCGAGGCGCGGATGAAGGTTTCCTCGAGTTCGTCCTCGCTGATGCGCGCGCCGGGCGCGATGTCGAATATGACGCTCGCCATCAGATCCAGACCGAGACGTCGTCGAGGCTCTTGCGGCGGATGTCCGGCACCTTCGCCCCGGCGGCCGGATAGCCCGCCACCAGCAGGATCAGCGCCTTCTCGTTGTCGGGACGACCGCAGATGGCGTTCAGGAAGCCCATCGGCGAGGGGGTGTGGGTCAGGGTGGCGAGCCCGGCCCCGTGCAGAGCCGCGATCAGGAAACCGCAGGCGATGCCGACCGATTCAGGCACGTAGTAATGCTTGACGCGGCTGCCGTCGGTGCCAAGGCCGTAGCGCTGGCCGAAAATCGCGATCAGCCAGGGCGCCGTTTCCAGGAACGGCTTGTCGGCGTCGGTGCCGAGCGGGGCCAGCGCCCGCAGCCATTCGTCGGAGGCACGGCCGGCGTAGAAGTTCCGCTCTTCCTCCTCGGCCGCTTCGCGAATGCGTCGCTTGACCTGATGGTCGGAGATGCAGGCGAAAGTCCAGGGCTGCTGGTTGGCGCCCGATGGCGCGCTGGCAGCCGTCATCACGCAGTCTGCGATGACCTCGCGGGGGACCGGCCGGTCGGAGAAGTCGCGCACGGTGCGCCGTTGCGCCATCAGGGTACGATAATCCCGCGCCCGCCGAGACATCTCGTCCTCGCCGAGTGGCGCGAAGTCAAGAGGGATCTCGGCTTTCTGGTCCATGGCGTGCTCCTGCGCCGCGAAATGGAGGACACTTTGCGTGCGGCGGTCGTCTGCCTTGCCTGCCCAGCGACAAAGGCCCGGCGGGTTGCGCCGGGCCTCATCATATCGTGTCGAATGCGGAGCGGAAAGCTACTCGGCGGCTTCCTGCACCCGCGGTGCCGCGCCCATCACGCTGTCGTCGACATGGGTTTCGAACTTGCCGAAATTGTCGACGAACATGTTCACGAGCTTGCGGGCCTGCGCGTCGTAGGCGGCCTTGTCGGTCCAGGTCGATCGCGGGTCGAGGATGGAGCCGTCGACACCCGGGACCGCCACGGGCACCGCAAAGCCGAAATTCGGGTCGGTGCGGAATTCCACCTGGTTGAGCGAACCGTCGAGTGCGGCTGTCAACAGGGCGCGCGTCGCCTTGATCGGCATGCGCCGGCCGGTGCCGTAGGCGCCGCCGGTCCAGCCGGTGTTGACGAGCCAGCAGTCGACGCCATGGCGTGCGATGAGCGCGCGTAGCAGGTTGCCATACTCCGAAGGGTGCCGGGGCATGAACGGTGCGCCGAAACAGGTCGAGAACGTCGCCTCGGGTTCGGTCACGCCTTTCTCCGTGCCGGCCACCTTGGCGGTGTATCCCGACAGGAAGTGGTACATGGCCTGCGCGGGCGTCAGCTTGGCGATGGGCGGCATCACGCCGAAAGCATCGGCCGTCAGCATGATGATGTTTTTCGGGTGCCCGGCAATCCCCGTCTCGCTCGCATTGGGGATGAAGTGAAGCGGGTAGGCGCAGCGCGTGTTTTCGGTCAGCGAACCGTCGTCGAAGTCCGGCACGCGGTTCGCATCCAGCACGACGTTCTCCAGCACCGTGCCGAAGCGCTGCGTGGTGGCGAAGATCTCCGGCTCGGCTTCGGCCGACAGGCGAATCGTCTTGGCATAGCAGCCGCCCTCGAAGTTGAAGATGCCGTCTTCGCCCCAGCCGTGCTCGTCGTCGCCCACCAGGGTCCGCGCCGGGTCGGCCGACAGCGTCGTCTTGCCGGTGCCCGAAAGGCCGAAGAACACGGCGGCGTCGCCGTCCGACCCGACATTGGCCGAACAGTGCATCGGCATCACACCGCTCTCGGGCAGAAGGTAGTTGAGCGCCGTGAAGACCGACTTCTTCATCTCGCCGGCATAGGACGTGCCGCCGATCAGTACGATCATGCGGGTGAAGTCCACGGCGATGATCGTCTCGGTGCGCGCGCCGTGTCGGCTGGCGTCGGCCTTGAACGAAGGCAGGTCGATGATCGTCAGTTTCGGCACGAAACTGGCGAGCTCGCTGCGCTGGGGACGGATCAGCAGGTTGCGGATGAACAGCGAGTGCCAGGCATATTCGGTGATGACGCGCGTCGACAGGCGGTTTTCCGGATCGGCGCCACCAATCAAATCCTGCACGAACAGTTCGCGGTTCTTCGCGTGGGCAAGGAAGTCTGCAAGAAGCGTGTCGAACTGATGCGGCGTCAGAGGCCTGTTGTTGTCCCACCAGACTTGGCTGTCGGTGGCTGCATCGCGGACGATGAACTTGTCCTTGGGCGAGCGGCCGGTGTGCTGGCCCGTCAGCGCCACCAGGGCGCCATGCGCGGTCAGGCGTGCCTCGCCGCGTCGAATCGCCTCCTCGTAGAGATCGGCCTCGCCGAGATTGTAGTAGACCTTGCCCGCATCCGTCAGTCCCGCAACCTCGATCCCGCAGGCGGGATTACGCGTTCCGATTTCCTGCATTCCAATCACTCCCTGCATCGCGAAACACGCTCGCCCGATCGACGGCATGCGGGATCGGAATGATCGACGCAGACGTCACTGAACGGGAGAAACAGAAAAGGTCTTTGATTTCAAATCATTAATCGATTTAAAGTTTTGAAATCCGTTTAAATCGTTTAAAGAGTGGTCGCCGAACTCGAAACGAACCATATCCGCGCCAGGGCGTTGCGAAAGAGGCATCGGACCGGAATCGGGCCCGCGACGGTGTCATGAAGCGGCCGAGTATGCTATGGCCGGGTGGCTGTGCCACATTTTGTACCCAATTTGTCCGCCTATACCCTTCTCCTGCAGCAGGAAGGGACGCCCGCTCATGAGGGATATGCTTGATATGGCAACGATCGCGCTAGTCGACGACGACCGCAACATCCTGACCTCGGTGTCCATCGCGCTGGAGTCGGAAGGGTATCGGGTCGAGACCTACACGGACGGGGCGTCCGCGCTCGAGGGCTTCGCGGCCCGCCCGCCAACGCTTGCCGTGCTCGACATCAAGATGCCGCGCATGGACGGGATGGAACTCCTGCGCCGACTGCGCCAGAAGAGCGACCTGCCCGTCATCTTCCTCACTTCCAAGGACGACGAGATCGACGAACTCTTCGGCCTCAAGATGGGCGCTGACGATTTCATTCGGAAGCCATTTTCCCAGCGCCTGCTGGTCGAGCGGGTCAAGGCCGTGCTGCGGCGCGCCAACGCGCGTGAAGCGGCGGCCAAGTCGCCGACCCCGCAGACCAAATCGCTCGAGCGTGGGCAACTGGTCATGGACCAGGAGCGCCACACCTGCACCTGGAAGGGCGAGCCGGTCACGCTGACGGTCACGGAATTCCTGATCCTTCACTCGCTGGCGCAGCGTCCCGGCGTCGTGAAAAGCCGCGATTCCCTCATGGATTCGGCTTATGACGAACAGGTCTACGTTGACGACCGGACGATTGACAGCCACATCAAGCGGCTGAGGAAGAAGTTCAAGGCGGTCGACGACGACTTCGACATGATCGAAACGCTCTATGGGGTGGGCTATCGCTTCCGCGAGATGTAGGCGCTCGACGCTTCGGCCTCGTGACGTGGCGGAACCCGGCAGGATATGGTAGCCGAAACGACACCCGCTGAAACGAGGACGACCAACGGGCAGCGCGTGCCAGCCGTCCTGCGATGGTTCACGCTGCCGTTGCGGCGGTTCTTCGGCCACCACGTCTTCTCGTCGCTCACCCGCCGGATTTTGTATCTCAATCTGGCCGGTCTCGGCGTGCTGGTGCTTGGCATCCTTTACCTGAACCAGTTTCGCGACGGACTGATCGAGGCGCGGGTCGAGAGCCTGATGACCCAGGGTGAGATCATCGCCGCCGCCATCGCGGCGTCGGCGACGGTCGAAACCGATACCATTACCATCGATCCCGAGAAGCTGCTCGAATTGCAGGCCGGCGAGAGCCTCGCGCCGGGCTCTGACCAACTCGACAGTCTCGACTTTCCAATCAATCCGGAGCGTGTTGCGCCGGTTCTGCGCCGGCTTATTTCGCCGACGCGCACGCGCGCCCGCATCTACGATCGCGACGCCAATCTGGTCCTTGATTCACGCCATCTCTACTCGCGCGGCCAGATCCTGCGCTACGATCTGCCGCCGCTCGACGACACCGAAAGCGACTTGATGGATCGCGTCGAGGACTTCGTCTACGGCTTCTTCCAACGCAAGGATCTGCCAATCTACCGCGAGCAGCCGGGCGGCAATGGCGCAGCCTATCCCGAAGTTGTGAATGCGCTCATCGGCAGTCCGGGCTTCGTGGTGCGCATCAGCGAGAAGGGCGAGATGATCGTTTCCGTCGCCGTGCCGGTGCAGCGTTTTCGCGCAGTTCTCGGCGTGCTGCTGCTTTCCACCCAAGGCGGCGACATCGACAAGATCGTCTCCGACGAGCGCAAGGCGATCTTCCGCGTCTTCGGCGTCGCGGCGCTGGTCACCGCCACGCTGTCGCTGCTGCTCGCCTCCACCATCGCCAATCCGCTTCGCCGCCTTTCGGCTGCGGCGGTTCGGGTGCGGCGCGGCGTCCGAAGCCGCGAGGAAATTCCCGACTTCTCCGATCGCCAGGACGAGATCGGCAATCTGTCCGTCGCGCTGCGCGACATGACCAACGCGCTCTATGCGCGCATCGACGCCATCGAGAGCTTCGCAGCCGATGTCTCGCACGAACTGAAGAATCCGCTGACATCGCTTCGAAGCGCCGTGGAAACGCTGCCGCTGGCGCGCAACGAGACGAACCGCGAACGGCTGCTCGAGATCATCATGCATGACGTTCACCGTCTCGACCGGCTGATCACCGACATTTCCGATGCCTCGCGCCTCGACGCCGAACTCGCCCGTGAGGACGCCTCGCCGGTCGATCTGAAGAAGCTGGTCGCCGACATCGTCGCCCTGTCGCGCGAACAGACACGCTACAAGAAGACCGTCGCGATCGAGATGAAGGTCGGCAAGGACAATGGCCGCAGCTTCAGCGTCGCCGGTCACGATCTGCGGCTGGGGCAGGTCATCACCAATCTCGTCGACAATGCTCGCTCCTTCGTGCCCGACGAGGGTGGACGCATCGTCGTCGGCATTTCCCGCACTGCCAGCCACGTGCTCGTGACCGTCGAGGACAATGGCCCCGGCATCCGCGCCGAGAGCATCGAGCGGATCTTCGAGCGCTTCTACACCGATCGGCCGTCGACTGAAGCCTTCGGCCAGAATTCCGGCCTTGGACTCTCGATCAGCCGGCAGATCGTCGAGGCTCACGGCGGGTCGCTCACGGCCGAGAACATCGTGGGAGGCAAGCCCGGCGACGTTCGGGGCGCTCGCTTCGTGATGACGCTGCCGGCCGAGGACTGAGGGCCTTGCACAACATCCACGCCACCGGCGTGATCCTGCGTGATCGTGGCGTGCTGATCACGGGCCCCTCGGGCAGCGGCAAGTCGACCCTCGCGTTGGATCTCCTGGACCGTGTCCGCATGGCCGGCGGTTTCGCGCGCATCGTCTGCGACGACCAGATGTTCGTGCAGAAACGTTCGGGCCGCCTGCTGGCCCGCGCCGCCGCAACGATCGGGGGCCTGGTCGAGATTCGCGGGATCGGACCATGTGCGGTCGACGCCGAGCCGGCCATGGAGGTGGACCTCGTGGTCCGACTCGTTCCGGCCGCGACTGCGCCGCGGATCTGGGATGGCGAAACCGCGACCGTCGAGGGAATAGTCCTTCCGCGCCTTGATCTTCCCGAGCGCGGTGGAACCGGCTCGGTGGCCGCCGTGCAAGCCTTTCTCGCTCTCTCGGGCGTGGCGATTGTGACACCTGGCGCGGCGAAATGACCGTCACGTGGTTCGATTTGGGCTTGTCAATGCCGGCCGGCTCGACAAGATAGCGCTCCTGTCGATCGGCGGGGCCGTTTCGGCATGACGAGACAAGAGCGCCGAGCCAGGCGGTGACGGGAGTAAGTCATTTATGATCGGACTCGTGCTCGTGACGCACGGTCGGCTTGCCGAGGAGTTCCGCCACGCGGTGGAGCATGTCGTCGGCGCCCAGCAGAATTTCGAAACCGTCTCCATCGGTGCCGACGACGATATGGAAGAGCGTCGCGGGGAGATCGTCGATGCGGTCGCACGGGCCGATGTCGGCGCCGGGGTAATCATCCTCACCGACATGTTTGGCGGAACGCCGTCCAATCTGGCGATTTCAGTCATGGAGACGGGTCGTGTCGAGGTGATTGCCGGCATGAACCTGCCGATGCTGATCAAGCTCACCAGCGTCCGCGCCGCCGACGACATGGCCGCTGCGCTCGAAGGCGCTCAGAACGCCGGTCGAAAATACATCAACGTTGCAAGCCAGGTCCTGAGCGCCAAATGAGCAGCGACGACAACGCCGCCATCTCGGTGGTGCGCGACCTCGCGATCGTCAACCAGCGCGGCCTGCATGCGCGGGCTTCGGCGCGGTTCGTGCAGGTGGCTGGCGCCTACCAGGCGGAGATCACGGTCGAGAAGGACGGGATTTCGGTCGGCGGAACCTCCATCATGGGCCTGATGATGCTGGCGGCGAGCCCCGGCTGCTGCATCCGCGTCTCCGCCAGCGGGGCGGACGCGGACGAGGCGATCGCGGCGATCGCGGCGTTGATTGCCGACCGTTTCGGCGAGGACGCGTAACGGCGGGTTAACGTTGCCGACATAGACGGATAAAGATTTCCTTATATCCCATTGTGACGGACGCCGCGATCTGCTACGGACGCGCCATTCGTGCCGGGTGGCCTCTAGGGCTGCGCCGGCCCTTTCGCCGTCGAATGGAGATGCGCAATGGCTTCCAGCCAGGATTACGTCGTCAAGGATATCTCGCTTGCGGACTGGGGCCGCAAGGAAATCGAGATCGCCGAAACGGAAATGCCCGGCCTGATGGCCTGCCGCGAGGAGTTCGGCGCTTCCAGGCCACTGGCGGGCGCGCGGATCACCGGCTCGCTGCACATGACCATCCAGACCGCCGTCCTGATCGAGACGCTCAAGGCGCTCGGTGCAGACGTGCGCTGGGCTTCATGCAACATCTTTTCCACCCAGGACCATGCCGCCGCCGCCATCGCCGCCGCCGGTACGGCCGTCTACGCCGTCAAGGGCGAGACGCTGGAGGACTACTGGGACTACACCGACCGCATCTTCCAGTGGCCGGACGGCCAGCCCAGCAACATGATCCTCGATGATGGCGGCGACGCCACGATGTACATCCTGATCGGCGCTCGCGCCGAGGCGGGCGAGGACGTGCTGACCAATCCCGGCAGCGAGGAGGAGGAAATCCTCTTTGCCCAGATCCGGAAGCGCATGGCGGCGACTCCCGGCTTCTTCAAGCGCCAGAAGGATGCCATCCGCGGCGTGTCCGAGGAGACGACCACCGGCGTCAACCGCCTCTATCAGTTGCAGAAGAAGGGGCTGCTGCCCTTCCCGGCGATCAACGTCAACGACAGCGTCACAAAGTCCAAGTTCGACAACAAGTACGGCTGCAAGGAATCGCTCGTTGACGGCATCCGTCGCGCAACCGACGTCATGATGGCCGGCAAGGTCGCTGTCATCTGCGGCTACGGCGATGTGGGCAAGGGCTCGGCCGCCTCGCTCGCCGGCGCCGGCGCCCGCGTCAAGGTCACCGAGGCGGATCCGATCTGCGCGCTCCAGGCGGCCATGGATGGTTTCGAGGTCGTCACGCTCGAGGACGCGGCACCCTCCGCCGACATCATCATCACCGCCACCGGAAACAAGGATGTGGTCACGCTCGACCACATGCGCGCCATGAAGGACATGGTGATCCTCGGCAACATCGGCCACTTCGACAACGAGATCCAGGTCGCGGCGATGCGCAACCTGAAATGGACCAACGTCAAGCCGCAGGTCGACATGGTCCAGTTCCCGGATGGCAAGCGCATCCTGCTTCTCTCGGAAGGTCGGCTGCTCAACCTCGGCAATGCCACCGGCCATCCCAGCTTCGTCATGTCGGCCTCCTTCACCAACCAGGTGCTGGCCCAGATCGAGCTCTACACCAAGGGTTCGAGCTACAAGAACGAGGTCTACGTTCTGCCCAAGCATCTCGATGAGAAGGTTGCGCGCCTGCATCTCAGCAAGCTCAATGCGCGCCTGACCGAACTGTCCAGCGAACAAGCTGCCTATATCGGAGTCACGCCGCAGGGGCCTTTCAAGCCGGAACACTACCGGTACTGAATTTTCTACTGTACGACACAACATCTAGAGGCCGGGCGGAGCTTTCTCCGCCCGGCCTGTTTTTTGTCCCGGAAGCTTCTTCACGGCGAATCCGCCGACCGGTACAGTGCCCTGATTCGCCATGGGATGCGGTCTCGGAGCGGGGATGCGTAATCGAGGGCGCGGCCGGGCGGCTGGCTGTCGAGCGGCGGAGAGGACGGGAACGATGCAGGTGTTGCGCCCGCGAGATTCGGGGATCGGCGGGTCGTGTTCGGCGGTGGGCGCGGTGCGAACCAGGACGGTACGCAATGCCTTGCGCTCGGGTGCGGCCGGCGTTGCCTCGCTTGCGGGCCTCGTCTGCCTCCAGACGCCTGCCGCCGCGCAGGAACGTATCGGCGCGGCCGGCGTCCGCGTCTTTGGCGGCTTTGGCGCGTTCGAGGTCATCCAGTTCGCAACCTTCGCCGGCGTGCTGGGTGCGGCACTTGTATCGGCGATCTGGCTGATCCGCGAGCGTGGACGTATCGCTGCCGAGAACCTCGAACTGCGCGAACGCATCGCCGAACTCAATGCGGTGGTCCAGCGTTCCGACGCACTCGCCAGCGTGCGTGATCAGCGCACCGTCATCTGGTCGAGCGAGCACCGGCGTCCCGAAATCTTGGGCTCCCTTCCCGCCGCCCATGGCGTGCCTGACGAGCGTGCGGGGTTCCTCGCCTTCGGTCGCTGGCTCACACCAGGATCCGCGACTGCGATCGAGAATGCCATTTCGTCGCTGCGCAGCGCTGGCGAACCGTTCGACCTCGTCGCCGAAACCCAGAGCGGTATCGTCCTGGAAGTTCAGGGTCGCAAGGCGGCCGGCCACTCCATCGTGCGTTTCCAGTCGCTGACGGAACGTCAAAGGGAGCACGCCCGTCTGCGCGCCGAGCATGCCGCTGTCGCCAGCGAGCACGACCTCGTCCTGAAACTGCTCGATTCCATCGAGATGCCCTTCTGGCTGCGCGATGCTGCCGGCCGACTTCGGCATGCCAACGAGGCATACGCGATAGCGGTCGAGGCCGAGACGCCCGGCCAGGCAGTTGCGGAAGGTCGCGAACTGCTCGGCACCCAGGCGCGCGAAGCCATGACGCGCCATCATGGGTCCGATCCGGTCTACCAGCAGACCGTGTCGGCCGTGATCGGGGGAGACCGGCGCCTTTTCGCCGTGACCGACATCGCCACGAACTCCGGATCGGCCGGTCTTGCCACCGATCGCAGCGAGATCGAAACGTTGCGCGGCGAGTTCGAACGCATGATGCGTAGCCATTCCGAGACGCTCGACCAGCTGAACACCGCCGTTGCGATCTTCGACGCCGATCAGAAGCTGCGCTTCTTCAACCAGGCGCTCCAGAAGCTCTGGGAATTTGAGCCCGGTTTCCTCGAAAGCGCCCCCGACAACACGCTGATGCTCGACAGGCTGCGCAGCGCCGGCAAGCTCGCCGAGCAGCCGGAATGGCGGCGCTGGAAGGAAAACCTCCTGTCGGCGTACCGCTCGGTCGATCCGCAGGTGCATTGGTGGCACCTGCCCGACGGGCGCACGATCCGCGTGGTCGGCAATCCGAGCCCGCGCGGCGGCGTCACATGGGTGTTCGAGAACCTCACCGAGCGCTTCGATCTCGAAAGCCGCTACAACACGGCAGTCCGGGTGCAGCGCGAGACGCTGGACAACCTCGCCGAGGGCGTCGCCGTCTTCGGACCCGATGGAAGGGTGCGGCTCTTCAACCCTGCCTTTGCGCGGCTCTGGCGTCTGGGCAATGACGAGGTCGGCGTCGGCATCCACATAGCCGTGATCCGCAAGGCCTGCGAGCGGGCCTGCGCGAAGAGTCCCTGGCCGGATTTCGTGGCCGCTGTCACCGGCTTCGACGAAGAGCGCCGCGAGACGCATGGCAAGGTCGAACTCGTCGAGGGATCGATCCTGAGCTACGCCGTGATTCCGCTGCCGAACGGCCAGGTCATGACCACCTTCGTCGACGTCACCGACAGCGTGAACTTCGAGCGCGCCCTGCAGGAGAAAAACGAAGCGCTGCAGAAGGCCGACCAGCTCAAGAACGACTTCGTCCAGCACGTGTCCTACGAATTGCGGTCGCCGCTGACCAACATCATCGGCTTCACCGAACTGCTCGAGCAGCCGGACACCGGACCGATGAACCCGCGGCAAGAAGAATATCTCGACCACATTGCCTCTTCGTCCTCGGTGCTGCTGACCATCGTCAACGACATCCTCGATCTCGCCACCGTCGATGCCGGCATCATGGAACTGGAGATCGGCGAAGTGCCCGTGGCCCGCACCGTCCACGAAACCGCCGAACTCGTCGCCGAGAAACTGCGCGAGCACGACATCGGACTCAGGATCGACCTCGATGCAGCGCCGGCCGCCTTCCAGGCCGACGAGCAGCGGCTGCGGCAGATCCTGTTCAACCTGCTCAGCAACGCCGCCAACTATGCGCCCGAGCACTCGACGATCGTGCTGTCGTGCCGGCAGGCGGGCGACCGGATCGAGTTCGTCGTCCATGATGACGGCCCCGGCATGCCGCCCGAAATCCTCGACGCCGCTTTCAAGCGCTTCGAGCCGCGCGCCAATGGCGGCCGCAAGCGCGGCGCGGGCCTCGGCCTCGCCATCGTCAAGAGCTTCGTGGAATTGCATGGCGGCACGGTCGAGATCGACACCGGGCGGTCGCGCGGCACTACCGTCATCTGCCGCTTCCCCGCCGCGCCGCGCGAGGCCAAGGCGGCCGAGTAGGAACAGCCAGAATGCGTGACGGTCCCTTCGACATCGGTCTGGCCGACGAGGCCGCCACGCGGCGGCTGGGCGAAGACCTGGCGCTGGCGCTGAAACCCGGCGATCTCGTGTGTCTCGAAGGCGATCTCGGCGCTGGCAAGACGACGCTTGCCCGCGCGTTTCTGCGCGCCATGGCCGACGATCCGGACCTCGAAGTGCCGAGCCCCACCTTCACGCTCGTCCAGACCTACGATCTTCGCGTTCCTGTGCACCATCTCGATCTCTATCGCCTGGGCGCTGCCGACGAGATCGACGAACTGGGCGTCGAGGAGATGATCGCGTCGGGGATCGTGCTCGTCGAATGGCCGGAACGGGCCGCCGGGCGCCTGCCGCCCGCCGCGCTGACGATCAGGCTGGATCAGGATGGTGACGGTCGCCGTGCCCGGATCTCCGGCGCGGCACCGGCGCTGAAGCGGCTCGACCGCTCGCTCGCCATCCGCGGGTTCCTGGCCGGGGCCGGATGGAGCCACTCCACGCGCCGCTTCATGTTCGGTGATGCGTCGACCCGTGCCTACGAGACGGTCGAGCAGGGCGGCGAGCGCCGGATCCTCATGAACGCGCCCCGCCAGCCCGACGGTCCGGTGATCCGCGACGGCAAGCCCTACAGCCAGATCGCGCATCTGGCCGAGGATGTGCTGCCCTTCGTGGCCATCGGCGAGGCATTGAAGACCGCGGGTTTCGCCGCACCCAGCATCCATGCCGCCGACATCGAGGCCGGCCTGCTTCTCCTGGAGCATCTCGGCAGCGGCAATTTCCTCGCCAACGACGGTTCTCCGGTCGCCGAACGCTATGCGGAAGCGGGCCGCCTGCTCGCCGCCCTGCATGGCAAGTCGTGGCCCGAAACGATCACGACGAGCCAGGGCGTCGCCCATCATGTGCCGGCCTACGATCGCGGGGCGATGACGATCGAGGTCGAACTCCTGACCGACTGGTACATGCCGTACGTGACCGGCAGCCCGGTCTCGGCGGAGGTGAAAGCCGCCTATGTCGCGGCCTGGAACACGGTATTCGACCGGTTGGAGAGCGCCGAGAAGAGCCTGGTACTGCGCGACTACCACTCGCCCAACATCGTCTGGCGGGACGATCGGCAAGGGCTCGACCGTCTCGGCCTCGTCGATTTCCAGGACGCGATGATCGGCCCGGCTGCCTACGACCTCGCCTCGCTTGCCATGGACGCCCGCGTGACCATCCCGCCCGAAATGGAGCGCGCGACGATCGAGGCCTATGCATCAGCGCGGGCGGCTGCCGGCGGCTTCGACCGCGCCGGGTTCGACGAGGCCTACGCCATCATGGCCGCGCAGCGGAATGCCAAGATTCTCGGCATCTTCGTGCGGCTCGACAGGCGCGACGGCAAGCCGGTCTACCTGAAGCATCTGCCGCGCATCCGCGCCTATTTTGCCCGCGCGCTCGTTCACCCGGCACTGGAGCCGGTCGCCGCCTTCTGCCAGAGCGCCGGCCTGCTCGACGACACGCTTTCATGAGCGCCGTGCCCGAGACCGCCATGGTGCTCGCCGCCGGCCTCGGCACGCGCATGCGGCCGATCACCGACACGATCCCCAAGCCGCTGGTCGAGATATCGGGCCGCACCCTGCTCGACCGAGGCCTCGACACGCTGGAGCGAGCGGGCGTGCGGCGTGCGGTGGTCAACGTCCACCATCTCGCTGACCGGATCATCGCCCACGTCGCATCGCGGATGAGCCCGGCGATCACGATCTCCGACGAGACGTCCGGTCTGCTCGATTCGGCCGGCGGCATCGTCATGGCACTGCCGCATCTAGGCGCCGATCCCTTCCTCGTGCTCAACGCCGACACGTTCTGGATCGATGCCGACGGCGTCCACAACCTTGCCGAGATGGCCAGGGCGTGGGACCCTGCGGCCATGGACATGCTGCTGCTCACCGCGGATATGGCGGATGCCACCGGCCATACCGGCGGTGTGGATTTCACCGTCGACGCGCAGGGCCGGCTCGCGCGGGCGAACGCCGTCGCCGAGGGTGTCATCTATGCCGGCGCCATGATCCTCCATCCGCGCATTTTCGAAGGCGCGGAGCCCGAGCCACACTCGCTCAACCTCTATTTCGATCGCGCCATCGCCGCCGGCCGGCTCTTCGGCCACTGCATGCGCGGAGTCTGGATCACAGTCGGCACGCCCGACGCAATCCCGGCGGCCGAGGCAGCCGTCGCGAGGGCTGCGGCAGGCCGGCGATGAGCGCCTACGCCGTCCCACGGGTGCTCTCGATCCCGCCTGGCGTTTCGTTCCTCGAGACGCTTGCCGATGCGCTTCTGGCCGGCCGCCTGGTGTCTGGCTTTTCCTGGGACGGCGACCCGCTGAAGCTCGCCGACGTCACGATCTTCGTCCCGACGAGACGAGCGGCGCGCGAACTGCGGGCCGTCTTCGCCGCCCGCGTCGGCGGCATGGCGGGCGCGACGTCGGCCATCCTCCCGGTGATCCGCCCGCTCGGCGATTTCGACGAGGACGCGGTGCTGTTCGAGGACGGCGGCGCGCAGGCGCTCGACCTTGCACCGCCGATCGCGCCAATGGAGCGGTTGATGGCGCTGGCGCCGCTGGTTCAGGCCTGGAAGCGCCGGCTGCCGGCCCATGTGGCGCAGCTTTTCGCCGAGGAGGTCGTCGTGCCGTCCTCGCTCGCCGATGCGATCTGGCTTGCCCGCGACCTCGCCGCCCTGATGGACGAAATCGAGACCGAGGGCGTCGGCTGGACAGGCCTGCAAGGCCTCGTCAAGGACGACCTCGCCAACTGGTGGCAGGTGACTCTGGAGTTCCTGTCGATCGTCACCACTGCCTGGCCGCAGGTGCTCGAAGCCATCGACCGATCCAATCCCGCCGCGCACCGCTCGGCCATGATCGACGCCGAGGCCGAAAGGCTGTTGCGCCAACCGCCGCGGGGTCCGGTGATCGCCGCCGGGTCGACGGGCTCGATACCGGCCACCGCTCGGCTGCTGGCGGCCATCGCGCGCCTGCCCTCTGGCGCCGTCGTGTTGCCCGGCCTCGACCGGCGGCTCGACGCCGCCTCCTGGGACCTGATCGGCCAGTCGGACCAGCCGGCGTCGGCCTTCGGCCACCCGCAATATGGGCTGAAGAAACTCCTCGCCACCATCGGCATCTCCCGCGCCGACGTCGAGGACATGGCGCAGCCGGCGCCGCCGCTTGCTGCGCGCGGTCTCATCCTGTCGGAAGCTCTCCGCCCGGCGGAAACCACCGAACACTGGGTGGAAGCCAAGGAAGCGGTCGACCAGTCGTTGGCCGACGGCGCGCTTGACGATATTGCCCTCATTGAGGCCGCCAACGAGCGCGAGGAGGCCGTTGCCATCGCGGTGGCCCTGCGCAATGCGATCGAAAACGACGACAGCCACGTGGCGCTCGTTACCTCTGACCGAGAACTCGCCCGCCGCGTCGCCTCCGAATTGCTGCGCTTCGGCATCCACGCCGACGATTCGGGCGGCACGCCGCTTGCCCGCACGCGGCCGGGGCTGCTGCTCGTCCAGCTGCTCGCCGCAGTCTTCGTGCCGGGCGATCCGGTGCCGCTGCTGGCGCTGCTCAAGCATCCGCTGTTTCGCCTTGGACGCAGGCGCGGCCCCGTGCGCGGCGCGGTCGAGTGGATTGAACTCGTCGCCTTGCGCGGCGGCACCGGTCGTCCCGACATCGCCACGCTCGGCCTCGAGTTCGAGCAACGGGTGCGCGTGCTGGCGGAGGAGCAGCGCAAGCCGTTCTGGCTGAAGCGTCTCTCCGACGCCGATCTTGAGGTTTGCCGCGCCTTGATCGCCTATCTCGGCGAGGCCATCGCGCCGCTCGTGGCCCTGCGCGGCCGTCCTGAAGCGCCTATGGCGGACCTCGTCGCCGCGACCGTCGCCGCGCTGGAAGCGATCGGCCGGGACGAGGATGGCGGGCTTGGCAAGCTTTACGAAGGCGATGCTGGGGAAGGGCTGATTGGCTTCCTGCGCAATCTCGCCTCGGCCGCGGGAGACCTGGTGGTCGAGCCCGGCGAATGGGAGGCGATCGTTTCGGCCCTTCTTTCAGGGGAGACCGTCAAGCCGTCCGCCGGCAGCGATCCGCGCGTCTCGATATGGGGCGCGCTCGAAGCCCGCTTGCTGAGCGCCGATCTGCTCGTCGTCGGCGGGCTCAACGAGGGCACCTGGCCGCGCAAGGCCGAGGCCGACCGTTTCATGTCGCGGATGATGAAGACCGGAATCGAGCTCGAACCGCCCGAGCGCCGCATCGGCCTTGCCGCGCATGACTTCATGATGGCGATGGGCGCGCAGCGTCTCGTTCTCACCCGTGCCGCACGGGCCGGCGATGCGCCGGCCGTGCCGTCGCGCTGGCTGCAGCGCCTCACCACGCTGGTGGGCGAGGAGGCGAGCAAGGCCATGCGCACACGCGGCGAACGCTACCTCGCCTGGGCGCGCCAGCTCGATGCGGCCCCCGACATCCCCTTCGTCGAGCGGCCCTATCCCGCGCCGCCGGTCGAGGCGCGGCCGACGAGCTTTTCCGTCACCGAGATCGAGACGCTGCGCCGCGATCCCTACGCGGTTTATGCGCGCCGCATCCTCGACCTGAAGCCGCTCGACCCGTTGGTGCGCGACCCGGGCGCTGCCGAGCGCGGCACGCTGTTCCACGACATCCTGCATCGCTTCACCGTCTCGGGCGTCGATCCGTCGTCCGACGCCGCGCTGGGCGCGCTGATCGACATCGCGCGCGCCGCCTTCGACGCGCTGGCGCTGCCGGTCGATGTCGAGGCGGTCTGGTGGCCGCGCTTCATGGCGATGGCCCCTCATATCCTCGCCTTCGAACGCGAGCGCGGGCCGGGTATCCGCGCCCGCCATGCCGAGGACCGGGCCAGCCCGACGCCGATCGGCGCGACGGGCGTCACGCTGTCGGGCTATGCCGATCGCATCGACATCCGCGGCGGCGGGTTGGCTGACATCCTCGACTACAAGACCGGTTCCACCCCCTCGAAGGGTCAGGCGCACACGCTTCTGTCGCCGCAGCTCGCGCTCGAAGGCGCGCTGTTGAAGCGCGGCGCCTTTGCCGGCGCCGGCAAGGCGGAGCCCGCCGATCTGCTCTATGTGCGGCTGAAGCCGGACGGGCAGGTGGTGCCGGACTCGATCCTCGAATTCAAGCGCGAGATCCGCCTCGCATCGGACCTGTCGGAAGAGGCCTGGGCGCGGCTCGAAAAGCTGGTCGCGCACTATCAGAAGCCGTCGACGGGCTACCTGTCGCGCGCGCTGCCCTTTCGCGAGGGCGACACCGACGGCGATTACGACCATCTCGCCCGCGTGCTGGAATGGTCGGCGGGCGCCGACGAGGCCGGCGGCGGGGAGGGCGAGGCATGAAGAAGCCTTTCTTCGTTCCCGAGGAAACGCAGCGCAGCCAGGCGCGCGCGTCAGACCCGCAGACTTCCGCCTGGGTGTCGGCCAATGCCGGGTCCGGCAAGACGCACGTGCTGTCGCTGCGCGTCGTTCGGCTTTTGCTCGACGGCGCCGATCCCGCGCGTATCCTGTGTCTCACCTACACCAAGGCGGCCGCCGCCAACATGGCGACGCGGGTGTTTCGCGACCTTGGCCGCTGGGCGACGCTGGACGACGCGACGCTTTCGGCCGAGATCGAGAAGATCGAAGGCTCGCCCCCGTCGCGCGCCAAGCGGGAGCGCGCCCGCCGGCTCTTCGCCCGCGCACTGGAGACACCGGGCGGGCTGAAGATCCAGACCATCCACGCCTTTTGCGAGGCCGTGCTGCACCGCTTCCCGCTGGAGGCCAACATCGCCGGCCATTTCGAGATGCTCGATGGCCAGATGGAACAGGCGCTCGTTGCCGAGGCCCGCCGCGACTTGCTCTCGGGTGCATCCGAGGGGCGCGACGCCGTGCTTGCCGACGCCTTCGCCATGGTGCTGCAGGCAGGAGGGGAGGCGGGGCTCGACGCGCTGCTTTCGGAGATCGTCGGCAAGCGCGACAAGCTGCGCGCCTTCATCGATCATGTTGGCGGCGCGCCGTCGGGTTTCATTGACCTGTTCGAGGAGTTCGGATTTTCCGGCGACGAGACCGAGGCCGCCATCGCGTCCGCCGCCTGGCCCGACACCTGGTTCACCGCTGCCCTCGCACGCTCTTTCGGCGAGCGCGCCAATGCCGCCGGCAAGGCAAAGGCGAGCGACTTCGCTGCCGAACTCGCGGCCGTCTGCGCCGAGCGCGAACCGGTGGCGGCGCTGCTCGCCGCACGCGACCTCTTCTTGAAGAAGGGCAAGCCCGACTGGGAACCGAAATCGGTCAAGCCGGTGCTGTCGAAAGGCGTCGCCGAACACTTCCCCGCTTTCGCCGGCGAACACGGCCGCGTCTGCGCGGCGCTTCTCGACGCCTGTGACCGGCTCGCCGCTTTCCGCATGCTGAAAGCCACGCGCGCCGCACTCACCATCGCCGAATGGCTGATCGCCCGCTACGAACGGCTGAAGAGCGCGCGGGGCTTCCTCGACTTCAACGACCTGATCACCCGTACGGTGCGGCTCCTGTCGCGCGCGGACGTCGGCCCGTGGATCCAGTACAAGCTCGACCAGGGCATCGACCATATCCTGGTCGACGAGGCGCAGGACACCAGCCCAGACCAGTGGCAGGTCGTGGCGCGGCTGGCGGAAGAGTTCTTCACCGGCCTTGGCGCGCGGGACAACACTCACCGCACCATCTTCGCGGTCGGTGACGAGAAGCAGTCGATCTACTCCTTCCAGGGCGCCGAGCCCGAGGCTTTCGCCCGCCATGGCGACGTTTTCCGGCGGAAGGTGGACGCCGCCCAGGCCGGCTTCGCCCGCGTGAGGCTCACCCATTCCTTCCGCTCGACGGAAGACGTGCTCAGGGCGGTCGACATCGTCTTCGCCAGCGATGGCGCTCGCGCGGGGCTGACCGTGGACCCAGAGGGCATCGAGCACAAGGCGATCCGCGCGGGAGACCCCGGTCTGGTCGAACTCTGGGATCAGATCGCGCCGGAAGCGGTCGAGGAGCCCGACGATTGGACCGAACCGGTCGACCACGCCTCCGCGCCCGCCGTTCGGCTGGCCGAGACCATCGCGCGCACCATCGACGGCTGGCTGAAGGCGGGCGAACCGCTTCCTGGCAAGGATCGGCTGGTGCGGCCGGGCGACGTCCTGGTGCTGGTGCGCAAGCGCGACCGCTTCATCCATGCGCTCGCTCGTGGCCTGAAGAACCGGGGCATTCCGGTCGCGGGCGCCGACCGGCTGAACCTGCGCGCCCATATCGCCGTCAAGGATCTGATCGCGCTCGGTCGCTTCGTGCTCCAGCCGCACGACGACCTGTCGCTGGCCGCCCTCTTGAAGAGCCCAATCTTCGGGCTGTCCGAAGCCGACCTGTTCGACATCGCCCACAAACGAGGCCGCGCATCGCTGTGGGACGTCCTGCTCGCCCGCTCGACTGACGATCCGCACTGGCAGCCTGTCGGGGAAGCCTTGAGGCGCTGGCGCGACGAGGCTGACGGCCGCCCGGTGTTCGAATTCTATTCCGCCATCCTCGGCCGCGACGGGGTGCGCCGCAAGATGATCGCGCGGCTTGGCCATGAGGCCGGCGAGATCCTCGACGAGTTCCTGGGCTTCTGCCTCGCCGCCGAGAAATCCGGGCTGGCCCGGCTCGAATCCTTCCTCGCCGCGCTGGAAAATGCCGGTCCCGACATCAAGCGAGAGATGGACCAGACGCGAAACGAGGTGCGCATCATGACGGTGCACGCCTCAAAGGGTCTGGAAGCGCCGTTGGTCTTCCTGGTCGACAATGGCAGCGCGCCCTTTTCCGACACGCACTTGCCGCGCCTGTTGCCCGTTTCCTCGACGAAGGGGCTGTGGCCAGGCGACGGCTATGTCTGGCGGGTTTCCGCCGACGTCCAGAACCGCGTCTCGCGCGGCATCGGCCAAACCATCGGCGAAAAGGCTCGGGAAGAATACCGCCGCCTGCTTTATGTCGGCATGACGCGAGCCGAGGACCGGCTGATCGTCTGCGGCTACCGCGGCGTGCGAGACCCGCAGGACGGCATCTGGCATCGCCTCGTCGAAGCCGGGTTTGCAACTGCGACGATCGAGGAGGTCCGGCATCCGCAAACCGGGCTGCGGCTCCGCCGCTTCCGCATCACGCCCGACCGGCCGCTGCGGGCGGCCGAGACCCAGCAGCACGCCACATGCGAGCAAGACGCCCTGCCGCAGAGCTTCATGCAGAGGCTGCCGCGTTCGGGCGCTTTCCCGCGTCCGCTGGCGCCGTCGGGAGCCGGCGTGCTGATCGGCGAGGGTGAGGAGATCGCGCCTCTGTCGGCCTCGCCGGTTCTGTCGCCCGCATCAGGCCCCTCCTTCGCCGCCGCGCGCGGCACCGCCGTCCATCGCCTGCTGCAGAGCCTGCCCGATATTGCGCCGGCCGAGCGCGAGGCAGCGGCCCGCCGCTATCTCGATCGCGCCGGCCACGGCTGGAGCACGACCGAACGCGAGGCGCTGTGGCGCTCGGTCGAGTCGGTCTTGTCGCAGCCCGCCTACGCGCCGGTCTTTGCGCCAGGCTCGCGGGCCGAGGTCTCGGTCATGGGCACGCTGGAGGTCGCAGGCCGCCCCCGCGCCGTCTCGGGCAAGATCGATCGCCTGGCAGTAACGGACGAGGCGGTGCTGATCATCGACTACAAGACCAATCGCCCGCCGCCGGTCGACCTGAACGCCGTTCCCGAAATCTACGTCGCCCAACTGGCGCTCTACCGCGCGCTGCTCGCCCCGCTCTATCCGGGCCGGCGGGTCGAGGCGGCGTTGCTCTTCACCGAGGGGCCGCATCTCGTGGCGCTGCCCGATGCGCTGCTCGCCGCCACCCTTGTCCGACTCACGGCGGCGTGACAAAACACGTCTTGAACACGGCCCGCCGGCCGACCACATATGCGTGGAACGTAATCTGTTTTGGGCACGGCGGTCCGCCGCGACCCGCGCGAAGGAGACATGGATGTCCACCGTCAAAGCCGACAAGAATACCTTCCAGGCCGAAGTGCTCGACGCCGCCGAGCCGGTGGTCGTCGATTTCTGGGCCGAGTGGTGCGGTCCTTGCAAGATGATCGGCCCTTCGCTCGAGGAAATTTCCGACGAGATGGCCGGCAAGGTGAAGATCGCCAAGGTCAACATCGATGAGAACCCCGAGATCGCCGCCCAGTACGGCATCCGCTCGATTCCCACGCTGATGCTTTTCAAGGGCGGCCAGGTCGCCGACATGAAGGTCGGCGCGTCGCCCAAGACCGCGCTCTCGGCCTGGATCAGCGGCAACGTCTGATCGTCCGACGACCCGCATCGAACGAGCCCGGCCCCCGCGCCGGGCTTTTTCGTGGAAGGTGTGACTTCTGCATACAACTGAAAGTCCGCGTCGAGCGCCGACATTTCACTGTCGTTGCATCCTCGCTTCTCCCCAAACCCGAATCGTCTATCCTACGCCCATGCTGCCAGGCTTCCTCAAGCGTCCCGTCCGCCTTCCGCCGCCGTCCAGCGAGCCAGAGGATCGGACCCATGTCGTCGCCGGCCGCGAACTGCCGCTGCGCGTCGTCGAGAATGCCCGCGCCAAGCGGCTGACACTCAGGATCGACGCCGGCGGGCGCGGCTTGCGCGTCACGGTCCCCCCCGGCTTGCCGGAGCGCGAGGTCGATCGCTTCCTCGACCGGCACCATGGCTGGCTGGAGGAGAAGCTCGGCAAACTGCCCGACCGGCCCCAGCTTCGCCCCGGTGCGAAACTGCCGCTGCGCGGCGTGCCGCATCTGATCGTGCACGAGCCGTCCGCGCGGGGTAGCGTGGCTGTGGACAGCGTCGACGGCGCGCCCGCCCTTGTCGTCCATGGCGACCGCGCCCACTTGCCGCGCCGCCTCGCCGACTTTCTCAAGCGCGAAGCAAAGCGCGACATCGAGCCGCTGGTGGCGAAGCACTCGGCCGCCGTCGGCCGCAAGGCCAAGGCCGTCCGCTTCAAGGACACGACCAGCCGCTGGGGCTCGTGCTCGTCGGACGGCAACCTCTCCTTCTCCTGGCGCATCATGATGGCCCCGCCGGTGGTGATCGACTACCTCATCGCCCATGAGGTCGCGCATCTGAAGGAAATGAACCACGGCCCGAAATTCTGGAAGCTCTGCCGCCAGCTGAGCCCCCGCACCGACGAGGCAAAGGCCTGGCTCAAGCGCAACGGCGCGGCGCTGCACGCGATCGGGTTCGGGGGATAACCTGCCATTCCCGCCAGTCGACATTTCCGCCACAGATCGGTAGATCCTCGGCCATGCCCCTCGACATAAAGATCTGCGGCCTTTCCACGCCCGACACGCTCGCCGCCGCGCTCGACGGCGGGGCCTCGCATGTCGGCTTCATCTTCTTCGCCAAGAGCCCGCGCAACCTGATGCCCGCCGAAGCCGGCCGCCTGCGCCAGGCGGCGCAGGGGAGGGCGCAGGCGGTCGCCGTCACGGTCGATGCCGACGACGCCGCGCTCGACGCCATCGTCGCCGACATGGCCCCCGACATGCTGCAGCTGCATGGCAGGGAGACGCCCGCGCGCGTGGCCGAGGTCAAGGCGCGGCATGGCCTGCCGGTGATGAAGGCGTTTTCGATTGCCGAGAAGGCCGACCTGGAGAAGGTCGCGCCGTTTCGCGGCGTCGCCGACAAATTCCTGTTCGATGCCAAGCCGCCGAAGGGCGCCGAGCTTCCCGGCGGCAACGGTGTTTCCTTCGACTGGACGGTGCTTGCCGGGCTCGACCCGGCGATCGACTACATGCTGTCGGGCGGGCTGACGCCGCAAAACGTCGCCGAGGCGATCCGCCTCGTCGCGCCGCCAGGGCTCGACGTCTCGTCGGGCGTCGAAAGCGCGCCGGGGGTGAAGGATATCGGGCTGATCGCTGAATTCTTCCGCGCGGTGCGCGGCGCCTGAGCGCTTCCCCGTTGCCTTTCGGCCCAACGACGCGATATGCGAGACCCAATGAAGGCCGTCGGCAGGATCCGACAGGCGAGGAGAGCGCAATGAACCAGCCGGTCGCACCCAATTCCTTCCGCACGGGACCCGACGAGCAGGGCATGTTCGGCATCTTCGGCGGACGCTTCGTCGCCGAGACGCTGATGCCGCTGATCCTCGACCTGGAAAAGCACTGGACCGAGGCGCGCAACGATCCGGCCTTCAAGGCCGAGCTGGACAACCTGAACACGCACTACACCGGCCGTCCGTCGCCGCTCTATTTCGCCGAGCGCCTGACCGAGCATCTCGGCGGCGCGAAGATCTACTTCAAGCGCGACGAGCTGAACCACACCGGTTCGCACAAGATCAACAATTGCCTCGGCCAGATCCTGCTCGCCCGGCGCATGGGCAAGAAGCGCATCATCGCCGAGACGGGCGCCGGCCAGCACGGGGTGGCCTCCGCCACCGTGGCCGCGCGCTTCGGCCTGCCCTGCATCGTCTACATGGGCGCGACAGACGTGCAGCGCCAGGCGCCCAACGTCTTCCGCATGAAGCTGCTCGGCGCAGAGGTCCGTCCGGTCACCTCCGGCCACGGCACGCTGAAGGACGCCATGAACGAGGCCCTGCGCGACTGGGTCACCAATGTCGACGACACGTATTACATCATCGGCACCGCCGCCGGCCCGCACCCCTATCCGGAGCTGGTGCGCGAGTTCCAGTCGGTCATCGGCCGCGAGACCAAGGAGCAGATGCTGGCTGTGGAAGGGCGCCTGCCCGACATGCTGGTGGCCGCCGTCGGTGGCGGGTCGAACGCGATCGGCCTGTTCCACCCCTTCCTGGACGACAAGGACGTGCGGATCGTCGGCGTCGAAGCCGGCGGCAAGGGCCTGTCGGGCGAGGAGCACTGCGCCTCTCTGACGGCCGGCTCGCCCGGTGTGCTGCACGGTAACCGCACCTACCTGCTGCAGAACGAGGACGGCCAGATCAAGGACGGTCACTCGATCTCGGCCGGACTGGACTATCCCGGCATTGGCCCCGAGCACTCCTGGCTGAAGGATTCGGGCCGCGTCGAGTATGTGCCGATCATGGACCAGGAGGCGCTGGAGGCGTTCCAGATGCTGACGAAGCTGGAGGGCATCATCCCGGCGCTTGAGCCCTCGCACGCGCTGGCGGAGGTGATCAAGCGCGCGCCCAAGATGGACAAGGACCAGATCATCGTGATGAACCTCTGCGGCCGCGGCGACAAGGACATCTTCACGGTCGGCAAGATCCTCGGCGTGGAGCTCTGACCAGGAGGCGCGACTTCATGTTGTCGGCGTATGTTCTGACCAGGAACAGCGAACGACTGCTGGAAAAAGTTCTCCGGCCGCTACTGGCCGTAGCGGACGAAGTGCTGGTTCTCGACAGCGGCAGCACGGACCGCACGCTCGATATCGCGCGCGGCCTGGGTTGCCGGATCGAGCAATCGACCTTCGAGGGGTACGGCGCCCAGCGCCAGAAGGCCCAGTGGCTCTGCTCCCACGACCACGTTCTTTTCGTCGATAGCGACGAGATCATGAGCGAGGCTCTGGTCGAAGCGGTGCGAAGCCTCAAGGCCTCCGGTTTTCCCGAGGACGCCTATGCCTTCCGGCGCGAATGGATCGTCCTTGGCCGGCCGGTTCGCGCCTTCTATCCGGTCAAGAGCCCGGATTTTCCCATCCGTCTCCTCAATCGCACCCGGAGCAGCTTCGCGTCGGCGCGGGTCATTCACGAGCGGCCGAGCGGACAGCGTTCGGTCGCCGTCTTGGACGGACCGCTGTTTCACGACACGTTCCACAGCCCGGAAGAATTCAGCCGGAAGCTCGACAGCTACTCCCGCTTCGGCGGACAGGACCTTCTCGAACGCGGGCGGTCTGCGAAGCCAGCTCCCGTCGCAGCCGTCGGAGCCTTGATCGCCTTCGTGAGATGGTATGTCGCCACGGGCAGCTGGCGGGACGGGAAAGTAGGGTTGATGGCCGGCGTCTTTGCCTGTCGCTACACCTATCGCAAGCATGTCCATGCCCGGCGCCTCGCGCGCGGGACAGACCAGTCCGGGCCGGTCGAACCCACGCCGGAACCCGTCGTTCCGCGCCGGCCGGCCGGTCTCGATTCTCGGACGGGCTGACGCCGGCCAACCGCGGCTTCGACTGCCGGGTCCGCAGACGGCGTAGCTGGTGTCCACGGATGCACGGCGCGCGGGCCGTCCTATGGCAAATCTCGCTCCAAACCCGTATATCGGTCACCCGAAGGAGAACGACGCCCGGAATTTCCGCTTCCAGCAAGGCCGTTTTCGGCTATGACCGGATCGTCGAGGACAAGATCGATACCGCGCGTCTCCGATCGACGCGCAGACAATCGCCGAGCCGTGAGGGACGAGTAGCAAGCCGCATGACCAACACCCGCATCGACCGCCGCATGGCCAAGCTCAAGGCCGAAGGCCGGCCCGCCCTCGTCACCTATTTCATGGGCGGCGATCCGGACTACGACACCTCGTTGTCGATCATGAAGGCGTTGCCCAAGGCCGGCAGCGACGTCATCGAGCTCGGCATGCCGTTTTCCGACCCCATGGCCGACGGCCCGGCCATCCAGGCCGCAGGCCTGCGCGCGCTGAAAGCGGGTCAGACGCTGAAGAAGACGCTCGCCATGGCGGCCGACTTCCGCAAGTCCGACGACGAGACGCCGATCGTCATGATGGGCTATTACAATCCCATCTACATCTACGGCGTCGAGCGCTTCCTGGCGGATGCCATCCAGTCGGGTATCGACGGGTTGATCGTGGTCGATCTTCCGCCTGAGATGGACGACGAGCTCTGCATCCCCGCCGTGCGTGCGGGCATCAACTTCATTCGCCTCGCCACGCCCACCACCGACGACAAGAGGCTGCCCAAGGTGCTCGAGAACACCTCCGGCTTCGTCTACTATGTCTCGATGACCGGTATCACCGGCTCGGCGCTCGCGGATACGGGGAAGGTCGGCGACGCGGTTCGCCGAATTAAAGGCCACACCCACCTGCCGGTCTGCGTCGGTTTTGGCGTGAAGACTGCAGAGCAGGCGCGCGCCATCGGGGCGTCGGCCGACGGCGTCGTGGTCGGTACCGCGATCGTCAATGCCGTCGCCAACGTCCTCGGCCCCAACGGCGAAATGACCGCCGATCCGGCTGAGGCCGTCGCCACGCTCGTGTCCGGCCTCGCGCAGGGTGTGCGCCAGGCCCGCCTTGCTGCCGCCGAATAATCGTCCCATCTAGGGAACACGGGCCGCGCGGATGGCCCCGCGGAAGGAGACCTTTCGATGAACTGGATCACGAACTACGTTCGCCCCAAGATCAATTCCATGCTCGGCCGGCGCGACATGCCGGAAAACCTCTGGATCAAATGTCCCGAAACCGGCGAGATGGTGTTCCACAAGGATCTCGAGGAGAACCAGTGGGTCATCCCGGCATCCGGCCATCACATGCGGATCTCCGGCAAGGACCGGCTGCGCTTCTTTTTCGATGACGGCCGCTACGAGCTTCTGGAAAACCCGAAGGTCGCGATCGATCCGCTGAAGTTCCGTGACGAGAAGCGCTACACCGACCGCCTGCGCGATGCGCGCACCAAGACCGGCATGGAGGACGCTATCCTCAACGCCGTCGGCACCATCGATGGTCTCGAAGTGGTGGCCACCGTGCAGGACTTCGCCTTCATGGGCGGTTCGCTGGGGCTCGCCGCGGGCGAGGCGATCGTGCACGGCTTCGAAGTGGCATTGAAGCGGCGGCTTCCGCTCGTGCTGTTTGCGGCCTCCGGCGGCGCGCGCATGCAGGAAGGCATCCTGTCGCTGATGCAATTGCCGCGCACCACGGTTGGTGTCGACCGCCTGAAGGAGGCCGGCCTGCCCTATTTCGTCGTGCTCACCAACCCCACCACCGGCGGCGTGACGGCGTCCTATGCCATGCTGGGCGACGTCCACATTGCCGAGCCGGGCGCGCTGATCGGCTTTGCCGGGCCGCGCGTCATCGAGCAGACGATCCGCGAAAAGCTGCCCGAAGGCTTCCAGCGCGCCGAGTATCTGATGGAGCACGGCATGGTCGACATGGTCGTGCCACGCACGGAGCTCAAGGCGACGATAGCCCGTCTTTTGAAGATCTTCCTCAACATCCCGTTGCCGGTTCTCGTCGCGGCGCAAACGGATACGCCCGAGACGCAGGCCGAAGAGGCCGAATCGCACCAGCCGGCGTAAGCACCGGGTGGTTTGATACCGGGCAGGAGCCGTGCATCGGGCGGCGCGAGGGAAGATTTGTGACCATATCCAGGGCCGACCGCGAGATTGCGCGGTTGATGACGCTGCATCCCAAGGGTTTCGACCTGTCGCTGGACCGCATCCGGCGGCTGCTCGACCGGCTGGGCAATCCGCAGGACCGGCTGCCGCCGGTGATCCACATCGCCGGTACCAACGGCAAGGGCTCGGCGGCAGCCTTTTCGCGCGCCCTGCTCGAGGCGTCCGGCCATACCGCGCACGTGCACACCTCGCCGCATCTGGTCTCCTGGCACGAGCGCTACCGAATGGCTGCTCCCGGTGGCGGCCGCTTCGTCGCCGACGAGGTGTTCGCCGAGGCGATCGGTCGCGTTGCCGAGGCCAACCGGGGCGAGACGATCACCGTTTTCGAAATCCTGACGGCGGTGGGCTTCGTGCTGTTTTCCGAGCACCCCGCCGATGCGGTGATCCTCGAGGTGGGTCTCGGGGGGCGTTTCGACGCGACCAATGTCGTCGACCGGCCAGCCGTCACCATCGTCATGCCGATCTCGCTCGACCACCAGGCCTATCTGGGTGACCGGGTCGAACTCATCGCCGCCGAGAAGGCCGGCATCATGAAGCGCGGCGTGCCGGTCGTCATCGGCCAGCAGGAATCCGACATCGCGCGCGATGTCCTCATCGACACCGCCGCGCGGCTCGATTGCCCGATGTTCGTCTACGGGCAGGAATTCCTTTCCTTTTCGGAAAACGGCCGCCTTACCTATCAGGACGATGACGGCCTGCTCGACCTGCCCTTGCCGCGCCTCCCCGGCCGGCACCAGTTTGCCAACGCTGCGGCGGCCATCGCTGCGATCAAGGCCGCGGGATTCACGCTGCCGATGCAGGCGGTGGAAAAGGCCATGACCACGGTGGATTGGCCCGGCCGCATGCAGCGGCTGACCAGCGGCCGCCTGGCGGAACTCGCGCCGGAAGGCGCCGAAATCTGGATCGACGGCGGCCACAACCCGGGGGCCGGCGCGGTCATCGCCGAAGCGCTGGGTGAACAGGAAGAGCGTTTCGCCCGGCCGCTGTTCCTGATTTGCGGCATGATCTCCACCAAGGACCAGACCGGCTTCTTTGCCGCTTTCGAAGGCATCGCGCGGCACGTCTTCACGGTGCCGGTGGCGGGAAGCGAGGCGGGCGTCCCCAACGATCAGCTTGCGACGCGTGCCGCCGAGGCCGGCCTGTCGGCCGAACCGATCAATTCGGTCGCCGAGGCGCTCGTGCTGCTTCGAGACAACTGGGAGGCCAACGAGCCGGCGCCGCGCATCCTCATCTGCGGCTCGCTCTACCTGATGGGCGACGTGCTCAGGGAAAACGGCACCCCGCCGGTGTGAGCAGCGCCGCTTTCGGGCCGGAATCGAAAGCGGCGCCGTGTTGCCACGGCGCCGCCGGAATGGACCCCTGGAAGCGGTCGTGTCAGTCGTCGAGCAGCGTGGGGCCGCTCTTCGGCTCGTTCGGCCGCGGCTCGCCGGCATCGCGCTGGCGCTTGCGCTCGGTCATGAACCGGTCGAATTCTTCCTGGTCCTTGGCACGGCGCAACTCGCGCAGGTAACCGTCGAATTCCTCGCGCATCTCGTCGAGCTTGCGGCGCTCTTCCTCGATGCGGGTCATCTCGGCATCGCGCCAGTCGTCGAATGCCACGTTCCCAGTACGGCCAAAGCCGCCGTGACGGCCGCGGGCATGGCGGCCACGACCCTTGCATGAGGCGAAGAAGCCGTCGGTGGCCTGATTGACGTCGCGCTTGAACCCGTCAAGCCGGTCGCCCCAGATGATGTAGGCGAGCATGGCCAGGCCCAGCGGCCAGAAGACCACGAAGCCGAGCACCATCAGTGCAATCGTCGCAGGCGTCCAGGCCGGACGGATCAGTGCAGTCGTGTTCATCGTTTCCCGTTCCTTCCGTGGGGGGCAGCCGATCCGGGCTGCATGATTTCGAAATGGGAACCGCAAATCGGCGATTCAAGCCGGCCGATTGTAAAGTTGCGTAAACCCGCCCTCCGACGCGGCTCGCTATCCCGCCCGCGCCAACAGTTCCTGCGCCGCCTTGAGGATCAGCGCGATGTCTTCCTCGCGCGACAGACGGTGGTCCCCGTCCGGAATGAGCGTCAAGCTCACGTCGTCGGCCGGGAGGTGCTCCATCAGTTTCCGAGCGTGCTGGAAGGGCACGTCCGGATCCTTCATGCCTTGCAGGATGATCACGGGGCAGTGCGTTTCGATGACGCCGGCCATCACGCGGTTGGCTCGTCCGTCCTCGATCAGGGCGCGTGTGTAGATGTTCGGTTCGGGGCTGTAGTCGGAGGTTTCCTCGAAGTATCCCTTCGTCTCTAGATCATCCAGTTGGGCCCGTGTGAGGTGCGGCTCCATCAGTTCGACCGTGAAGTCCGGGGCGGGCGCAATCAAGAGCATGCCAGCGATTCGTCCGGTCTGGCCCCTTCGCGATAGGTCCTGCGCCATCCTGAGCGCGATCCACGCCCCCATCGAGGAGCCGACCAGAATCTGCGGACCCTCGGAATAGCGGTCGAGAACGGCCAGGCTTTCGCTCAGCCAACGCGAGATCGTGCCGTCGGCGAATGCGCCGCCCGACTGGCCATGGCCCGAATAGTCGTGCCTGAGGCAGGCATGGCCGTTCACGCGGGCCCAGTCCGCCAGCCGCTCTGCCTTGGTTCCGGCCATGTCGGATCGGTACCCTCCGAGCCAGACGAAGCCTGGCGCGCGGCCTGGCTGGCGGCGAACCGCGATCCGGGCGCCATCGACCTCGATGAACTCCATTGGGACCGATCCCTCCATGCCTTTCTCCTTTTTGTGACCCACCGCGTCCGTCTTATGGAACCGATCGACGCTCTTCGCGTAAACCCGTTCGTATCGCGTGATTTCCGTGCGGCGTCGTGCTATTGACAGATTTCCTGCCGTCCCGACATAGGCGGCCGGGAGGATCCAGGCAAATCACCCCGAACGATATCGGAACAAGGAGTACACGACCATTCGCAGACCGTTCAAAGCCGCAGCGCCCGTCAAGGAAGGGCCGCGCGCAAACAGTGAGATCCGGGCGCCCCGGGTGCAGCTGATCGATTTCGACGGCTCGAACCGCGGCGTCGTCGCCATCCAGGAAGCCTTGCAGATCGCGGAGGACAAGGGCCTCGACCTCGTCGAGATTTCGCCCAACGCCGAACCACCCGTCTGCAAGATCACCGATCTGGGCAAGCTCAAGTATCAGAGCCAGAAGAAGGCGGCAGAGGCGCGCAAGAATCAGAAGGTGGTCGAGATCAAGGAGATCAAGATGCGCCCGAACATCGATACGCACGACTACGAGACCAAGATGAAGGCCGTGCGGCGCTTTTTCGACGAAGGCGACAAGGTCAAGCTGACGCTGCGCTTCCGTGGCCGCGAGATGGCGCACATGGAGCTCGGCATGGCGCTGTTGAACCGAGTGCGGGAGGAGGTGGCCACGATTGCAAAGGTCGAGGCCGAGCCCAAGCTGGAAGGCCGCCAGATGATGATGGTGCTGGCTCCGCGTTGACGCGCGACCCACGTCGGAAATGGTGAAACGCATTAGGCTCGCATAATGGAACCCTCGGGCGGCGACGCTCGGGGGTTCTTCGTTTTTTGGGGCGTCGGAGGTCGAGGGCTGTTGTCCTTCGATGATGTCTTGGCCTGCGATCCAAAAACATCCGTTGCGCCCGCTGCGCATCGGATGTATAGACGCCGCGTTCAGAGAACCGCCCGGCAGGGCATGCCGTGGCGGTTTCTTATGCTGACAGCTCACTCGAATGGTCTTCGAGGACAGCGGGGGAGCGGCCTTCGGGCCGTGCCAGTGATCTGGCGCCCTCGCAAAGTCGACCGTGAAGACGGCCGGCGCGAGCGCAACGAAAAAAGGAGAAGCAAAATGCCCAAGATGAAGACCAAATCGTCCGCCAAGAAGCGGTTCAAGATCACTGCGACGGGCAAGGTCCTGTCGGCTGCGGCCGGCAAGCGCCACGGCATGATCAAGCGCTCCAACAAGTTCATTCGCAACGCTCGCGGCACCATGGTCCTCCACGAGGCCGATGCCAAGAAGGTCATCAAGAACTTTCTGCCGAACGGCGGCGGCCTCTGAGCCACGCCTGACGACAAGCGCCCGAAAACTTAAGGAGATTACGACATGGCACGCGTCAAGAGAGGCGTCACCTCGCACGCCAAGCACAAGAAGGTCCTGAAAGCCGCCAAGGGCTTCTACGGCCGCCGCAAGAACACCATTCGCATCGCCAAGCAGGCGGTCGAAAAGTCGCTTCAGTACGCCTACCGCGACCGCAAGAATCGCAAGCGCAATTTCCGCGCCCTGTGGGTCCAGCGCATCAACGCGGCGACCCGCGAGCACGGCCTGACCTACGGCCGCTTCATCGACGGCCTGAACAAGTCGGGCATCGAGATCGACCGCAAGGTGCTGTCCGACATGGCCATCCACGAGCCGCAGGCCTTCGCCGTGCTGGTCGCCAAGGCGAAGGAAGCGCTCGTCTATCTCAAGGACGGCATGCCGAACGAGTTCGAAGCAGCCGTGGCCTGAGGCTGGCGCTTCCCAATCGTTCGAATTTCTGATTTGGGAAACCCGCGCCGGCCTTGCTGGCGCGGGTTTTTTGTTTGACGCACAGAGCATTGCTGCGAACGCGAAGATCGGTGAACTGACATGACGGAACTGACCACGCTGGAAAGCGCCCTTCTCGCCGACATCGCGGCAGCCGGCGACGAGACTGCGCTGGAGACGGTGCGCATCGCTGCATTGGGCAAGAAGGGCTCCGTCTCGGAGCGCCTGAAGACACTGGGCTCGATGTCCCCCGAGGAGCGCCAGTCGATGGGCCCGGCCATCAACGGCCTGAAGAACCGTGTGACCGAGGCGTTGGCTGCCCGCCGCGCCGAACTGCGCGATGCCGCGATCGATGCCCGGCTCGCTGCCGAGACGCTGGACGTGACGCTTCCCGTGCGCAAGTCGCCCGCCGAGCGTGGCCGCATCCACCCCATCAGTCAGGTCATCGACGAGATCGCCGCGATTTTCGGCGATCTCGGCTTCGCCATCGCCGAGGGGCCGGACGTCGAGACGGACTACTACAATTTCACCGCGCTCAACTTCCCGGTCGGCCATCCTGCCCGCGAGATGCACGACACCTTCTTTTTCCGTCCCGGCGCCGACGGTGAGCGCAAGCTCCTGCGCACCCACACCTCGCCGGTGCAGATCCGTACCATGGAGACGCAGAAGCCGCCGATCCGCATCGTCATCCCCGGCAAGACCTACCGCCAGGACTCGGACGCCACCCATTCGCCGATGTTCCACCAGCTAGAAGGCCTGGTCATCGACAAATCGGCGAATGTCGCCAACATGAAATGGGTGCTGGAGGAGTTCTGCAAGGCCTTCTTCGAGGTGCCGAAGGTCGACATGCGCTTCCGTCCGTCCTTCTTCCCCTTCACCGAACCGAGCCTCGAGGTCGACATTCAGTGCGACCGTTCTCGTCCTGGCGAAGTGCGCTTCGGCGAGGGAAAGGACTGGATGGAGATTCTGGGCTGCGGCATGGTCCACCCGAACGTGCTGCGGATGTCGGGCCTCGATCCGGACGAATACCAGGGCTTCGCCTGGGGCATGGGCATCGACCGCATCGCCATGCTGAAGTACGGGATGCCAGACCTGCGCGCCTTCTTCGACGCCGATGTCCGCTGGCTCCAGCACTACGGCTTCCGGCCGCTGGATCTGCCGACGCTGTTTGGCGGGCTGAGCAGCTGACGTCTTGCACCTCGATCGAGGCCGCGTGGTGGCCGCGATGCTCCCTACCGCCCGAGTATGACGTCCATGATCGATCCGGGCCGCCGCTCGACGGTTTCGCCGACGCCGACGCTCGGCCGCCGGATCGAGGCGGTCGTTTCCTCGCGCTGCGGCAGGGGCGGTTCGGCGCGCGAGATCGCAGGCGCCTCGTCCTCCGGCGAGCCGACCGGAATGCTTGGCCGCCGCGCCGGTTCTTCGGCGGGCAGATAGCGGCGCATGCCGGCGCCCGGTAGCGCGACGATGGGCACGCCGTCATGGGCTGCCGTCATGAAGTCCTTCCATGCCATGGCCGGCAGTGAACCCCCGGTGACGTTCTTCATCGGCTTTGCGTCGTCATTGCCGAACCACACACCTGTGGTCAGGTTTGCCGTGTAACCGACGAACCAGGCGTCACGCGCATTCTGGGTGGTGCCGGTCTTGCCGGCGGCGGGCCAGCCGAAATCGGCGCGCCGGGCCGTGCCCGACCGGATCGTCTCGGCCATCATCGAGTTCATCATCGCCACGATCTGCGGATTGATCACGCGCGGTATGCCGCCGCTCGGATGCTCGTAGAGCACCTTGCCGGACGCACTCGTCACCCGGCTGACGAAATGGATCTGCGGCCGGTACCCGCCATTGGCGAAGGGCACGTAGGCAGCCGTGAGCTCCAGCGGCGTCACCTCCGACGTTCCCAGCGCAATCGAGGCATTCGCGGTCAGGGTGGATTCGATGCCGAGCCGGTTCGCGACCTCCACGACCGCCTTTGGCCCAGCTTCCACGGCAAGCTGCGCCGCCACCGAATTGAGCGACTTCGACAGGGCGGCGGTCAGCGTGACCTCGCCATAATACTTGCCGTTGTAGTTTTCCGGCGCCCACTTGCCGATACGGACCGGCGCGTCGTTGCGGATGCTTTCCGGCGTTCGGCCCTGCTCCAGCGCGGCCAGGAAGACGAAGGGTTTGAACGCCGAGCCCGGTTGCCGGCGCGCCTCCGAGGCGCGATCGAACTGGCTGTTGGCGTAATCGGCGCCGCCGATCATGGCGCGCACGGCACCCGAATTGTCGATCGAGACCAGCGCCCCTTGTGTAACGGCGAGCGTGTCGCGGTTCTCGGACACCAGCTTTCGGATCGATGCCTCGCCGAGCTTCTGCAGCGTCAGGTCGATCGTGGTCTCCACGACGACGTCGCCGCGGACGTCACCGATCAGCCCGGGCAACTCGCCCATCACGCGATCGGCGACATAGTGTTCCGATCCGGTCCAGTAGGCGGCGGCGCGGGTGGCCGGGGCGCTGATGGCCGCCGTCATCTCGCTGCCTCCGATCATGCCCTGGTCGGCCATCGCCGAGAGGACCAGCTGCGAACGGGCCTCGGCGGCCTTCGGGTCGCGGGCCGGCGACAGCCGTGACGGCGCCTTCAGGAGGCCCGCCAGGAGCGCGGCTTCCGACAGCGTCACCTCGCGCGCCGACTTGTTGAAGTAGCGCCTCGACGCCGCCTCGACGCCATAGGCGCCCGAGCCGAAATAGACCCGGTTCAGATACATCTCCAGGATCTGCGCCTTGGTGTGCTTGCGCTCCAGCCAGAGCGCCAGCAGAACCTCCTGCACCTTCCTCTCGATGGTGCGGTCGGCGTTCAGGAACAGGTTCTTCGCCAACTGCTGCGTGATGGTGGAGCCGCCCTGCACGAGCCGGCCTTCTACGACATTGGCAGTCATCGCGCGCGCCAATCTCAACGCATCCACGCCGAAATGCGAGTAGAAGCGCCGGTCCTCGATGGCGATCACGGCTTGCGGGATATGGGGCGACATCTCGTGAATGCCGACCGCTTCGCCGCCGGTCATGCCGCGATTGGCCAGAAGATGGCCATCGGCCGAGACGATCCGCACGTTGGGGGGGCGATCGGGCACCGACCAGGTGGTGGCCGAAGGCAGGCGCGCGCCGTAGTACGCCACCATCACCGCGCCGCCGATGCCGATCCAGATCGAGGCGACCAGCGCCCAATAGGCGCTGCCGCGAACGAAGCCGAAAAAGGAGAAGCCGCCGCCGCGCGAGCCGTTGCGGCGTCCGCCCGTCGGCTTGCCCTTGCCGGCCTTGCCGCGCGCAGCCTTGCCTGCCCCTGAAGTCTTGCCGCGACCCGATTTCGCGCGGCGAGGCGGACCGACCACCCGATCATCCTCGCTCGCCGTCAGTTCGACGCCGCCGCGGGACGCTCGCGCATCCTCGAAGCGTGGTTCGATCCGGACGTTGCTTTTGCGATTGGCCATGAACACTGCCTGTCGTCGTGGGCCTCGACCGGCCGTCTGCCCGGACGTTAAGGCCGGCGGTTTAAGGGGAGATTAAGCCGAGAACGCGGCCTCGGAGCGCATGGTCGGCCTGAATGTCGCCCAATCACGCTTGTGTGAGCCCGTCCGCGGCTTAAGCCTTTGGTTGCACCCGCCCCTTAAGGTCCCTTCGCAGGCCGGGAACCCGGCGCAGGGACGAGACGGATGACGGATGCAACGCTGGCCGCCGGCGAACGCAGGGTGGCATGGGTCGATGCCGCGAAAGGGCTGTGCATCATCCTTGTGGTGATGGTGCACGCCACCATCGGCGTGGAAATCGCGGCCGGCGAGCGCGGCTTCATGCACGCCATCGTGGCCTGGGCGCGGCCGTTCCGCATGCCCGACTTCTTCCTGATCTCGGGCCTGTTCCTGGCGCTCACCATCGACCGGCCCTGGCGCCGCTACCTCGACCGCAAGGTCGTGCACTTCGTCTATTTCTACCTCCTGTGGCTGACCATCCAGTTCGCCTTCAAGGCGCCGGAGATGGCGGTCGAGGCCGGCGACTGGACCGCGCCGTTGGCGGGCTGGGTCGAAGCGTTGTGGCAGCCCTTCGGCACCTTGTGGTTCATCTACGTTTTGCCGGTGTTCTTCGTCTTCACCCGCCTGGTGCGCGGGCTGCCGGTCTGGTTCGTGCTGGCATGGGCGGCGATCCTCGAGGCGTTGCCGGTCCACACCGGATCGATCGTCTTCGACGAGTTCGCGCAGCGCTACGTGTTCTTCTTCATCGGCTATGTCTTCGCGCCGCACGTGCTGTCCTTCGCCGCGGCGGTGGCCCGACGGCCCGGCATCGCCATTGTCGGCCTGGCGGGCTGGGGTCTCGTCAACGGCGTTCTCGTCTTCACGCCTTCGCCCGAAGCGCTCGGTTTCCTCATCCAGGGCGAGATCGGTGACACGGGCGCCACCGGCGGCCTGTCGGAACTGCCGGGCGTGTCGCTCGTGCTGGGTCTGGCGGGCGCCCTCGCCATCGTCGCCACGGCTGCGCTTGTCGCACGGGCGCCCTGGGCTGCTTGGCTGCGCTGGCTGGGAGAACACTCGATCGTCGTCTACCTGGCCTTCTTCCTGCCCATGGCAGCCACGCGGATCGTGCTGGTCCAGACGGGGCTCGTGCCGGATGTCGGGCTGATGGCGTTGCTCACCACCGCAGCGGGCATTGCCGGGCCGGCGGTGCTCTATGCGTTGGTGCGGTGGAGCGGGCGTGGGCAGTTCCTGTTCGAACGGCCGGCCTGGGCTTCGATCGAACGCGGCAGCGTGCGAACGCGTGCGGGGCAGGGGCCCGAGGGGATCCCCCGCGCCCCCTAGGACCCTGAACATTCCGCAGGTCTTCGACCCGAGACCGCTTTCGGGAGACAGGCGTCAGGGCTCGATCTCGATCGTCTCCCCCTTGCCGGGGCCGAGCGCGCAGATGCGGCAGCAGTCCCGGCATTCGCGATCGCGATCCGGACCGACCCCCCACGCCGTGCCGTCGTCGCCATTGCGCCAGGCGCCGTAGCAGATGCGCACGCCGCCGGTGCAGTCGATCGCCACCGACTTGCTCTCGCCCTTTTCCAGCAGGTAGATCCGCTCGCCGCCGGGCCAGACCTTGCCGGACGCGGCGTCGGAAAACTCGATCACCACGCCATAGGGCGCCCGGTTCATGACGAAGAACGTCATCACGTCCGCCTTAGCCGGAATGGCGGCGGCGAGGATGGCGAGCGCGAGGAGGAAGCCGCGAATCATGGTCGCGATTCTCCTCCCGGAAGAGGTGCGGATCAAGGGTCCGTCTTCACGCGCTCAACCCGCCGGGAACGAGCCCGTCACGCTTCGCTGTCCAGCCAGATCGTCACCGGCCCGTCATTGACCAGCGACACCGCCATGTCGGCGCCGAAGACACCGGTCGCGACGGGCACGCCGTGGGCGGCGAGCGCGGCGGCGAAATGCGCGTAGAGCAGGCGGCCATCATCGGGCGCCGCGGCGGAGGAAAATCCCGGCCGGTTCCCCTTGGTCTCCGCCGCCAGCGTGAACTGGCTGACCACCAGCGCTGCCCCGCCGACGTCGACCACGGAGCGGTTCATGCGGCCTGCGTCATCCTTGAAGATCCGAAGGTTGGCGACCTTGCGCGCCAGCCACGCCGACTGCGCCTCGCCATCGCCCTGCATGGCGCAGACCAGCACGACCACCCCCGCGCCGATCTCGCCGACGACGACGCCATCGATCGTGACGGACGCTCCTGTGGTGCGTTGGATCAGCGCGCGCATGGGGGATGTCTAGGCGATCGGCGGGCGGTGGGAAAGGTCTGCGGTGGTGCCATGGAAGGACGGTCAGGCGAAGCGAAGCTGGTCGTATCAGGGATCCATGCCCGAGCGGTTTGGAGGAGTGGGGGGGGGGGAAATGACGGGAAATGGTCGCGAAGCTCGCGTCCACTATCGTGTGCGGAGTTCACGCGGGCGGGGCTTACGGTAAATATACCTGCAGGATGGGGCATTTCCGTAGCCGTAGCCGCTGCATCAAGCGCCGAAAACCGAATGTAGCTGTTTTCATTGCCACCGCTCTCTGCGTGCTATTATTGGCGATACGTGCCTCTTAAAGGCGATTCGATCCTTGACTCAAAAGACGACGTTGCGAACAATTTAACCGACTACATGATGTGAAGTCGCGATATGGAAGATAGCTACCTAGACTTAGCGGCGCAGATTCTCAGGGCCCATGGTCGCCCTATGACAGCCCAGGAAATTCTAGCGCGCGCAAGAAAATTTGATCTGCTGCCGTCACATCTCTCGGGTGCGACTATGCAGAAAACTTTACAAGCTCGGATCGCAGAAGATATCTTTCGCCGCCGAGAACGGTCAGCCTTCTACCGTACGTCCCAAGGTGTATACTTCCTCCGTTCAATGTCACAGGAAGAAACGCTGCCTACGCACGTCGTCTCCGAGTATCCGATCAGGCATAGGAAGAAAAAATTTGATCGTCAACGGATATTACATCTGTCATTAGTTCCCGACCTGAATGAGATTCATCTCCTTAACGCACCTATCGATAAATTAATGAAATTAAGGAGCGAATATAGATATATTTGGCAGAAACAGGACGGCTTGTTTCCTGTTTTGGCCGCACCATTCCTGATTTACGACGGCAGATTTCTAGTATTTGAGAACGGTCCTTTTACATTTTTCGGTAATATCGTTGGACTTTCCTCCATCTTACTACGACGTTTTGTCGATGAGTTTGATATTGACCTGCTTGATTTCGATAATATTGGCCTTTTCCGCGCATTGATTAGATCTTGCTCGCATCATATTGAATTTCTAGAGTTAGGAATTAACGACATTGAATTAATGTCTTGTCTTCAGCGGAGTTACATAATATGCGATCCGTCTTCTAACATGATTGGACTTGCGGCCGGCTTCCGGCTGGACCATATCCTGAAAGTTATACCGCCAATTAAACGAAGACTGGAGATTCGAGGCTGCCGCTGGCTTTCAGCCGACGAAATTGTTGAAGCCGACTATGAGCCCTGGTCTAGAATAATTCTACATGAACTGAGTAGAAAATAATTTTATGGAACGCGTCGTTTTCCTAGATTTTTTAAATAGAGAAGCAGCCGCCGCAGTGCATAATCACCGAGGCGAAGCCGACGATTTCGCTATTATTGAGGTACTTCTCCTTACGCATACGGGACGTTTTTCAGCAAATATTTCGCAAATGATAGAGTACTGTGACGACAAACCTCGCTTACAAAAGTGGATAACAACACTTATTAGAGCTGGAATCCTCATTTCGACGAGTAACGATCCAGACCTTCCTTCTTTCATAGACGCACGTCAACGAATGTATAGTCACGACAGACTCCGCTACCCTATGTATTTTTTAAATCCTGAGAAGATTGAAGATTTCCGAATTACCACAAATAACACATTTTCAATGACAAAAACGCTGCGCAGAGACCTTTTTGATATAGAGGAAGGAAAATTACAATTTATTGGGGAGCGTGTGCGTCCATCAGATATGAAAACATTTAGAGACAACATCGATTATTTTCAGAGAATAGCGATTCGTGAACCCGATGCCGCAATAACCAAATCGCTGTTCTTAAAAGATACAGGCAAACGCGGTGCGCCTGCTGCGGCAGTTGTTGAGACTTCAGGTAGAGTTTTTTCGGGCCTCTACATGTCGCACTACGCCGAGCAAAATTTGTGTGCGGTATGCACAGGTATACTTAAAACCGGATTTGCGGAAGACAACAGTAGTTTTCCATTTTATGATATTCCCATATTATTCAATATTCTGGAATTAACAGGATACTATGGAAGTACTGCTTGCAAGAATGGCCGGAGGGAAAGATCCGTTAGTCACTACGGATCTAGAGATCATAATCGGTTTTGCTATTTGTGTAGGGCATTAACTGACTCGGTTGTTAGACTGGCAGCATCGGATCTAGCAAAATTAACGGAGGCTGGTGCATGGACTTCCATTCGGTCGAGTGTAGCAAATACGCTCGCAGGTACGTTTGCCGGCATAGATGAGGTATCGGGTCAGGACACTGCGAGTATCGATGAGTTTCTTCGTCGCGGTTCTAGTATGATTGAAAAGGCTGGTGAGCGCTTATGCAAACACCCAGTATTTGAGAAAACCTGGAGAAATTATGTGCCGGATAGAAGTGGCAATAGGATTCTTGTCTTTGTTGCAACTCCGATCGAAGAGGATGAACTCGCGAAGGCGCTCCAGAGTACGAGTTTTTTTCATCACGGGACCGTCTCTCTAGGGCGCACCTTCGCCGCGAGATATGTATCGCTTGGCGATCATGAGGTCATCGTGTGCAGGACCAGCGCTGGAGGTAGTGGCGTAAGCGGGTCACATTTAATGGCCGCAGAGGCCATTCAAGCTGTGAAGCCACGATTTGCAATCGCTTGCGGTATTTGTTTCGGCTTTAACGACAAAGGTTTTGAGATCGGAGACGTGCTTGTTTCAGATCATGTCGCCAACTACGAGTTTGTAAGGTTAGGGTCGAATGAAGTTCGCGAACGCGGGCCGATTGTGCCTGCCGGGCGCGGCCTTCTCTCAATCGCGCGGGACGTGATGAGGCGTGGACGGCTGCGGGACGAGCGAATCTCCGCGTACGATGGACAGCTTTTGTGTGGAGAGAAACTCGTTGATGATCCAGAATTCATGCGAACCCTTCGGTCCCGCTTCCCGGATGCAATTGGCGGTGAAATGGAGGGAGTGGGAATATCTTCTGCCGCCGCTGCTGAAGGTGTGGAATGGGTCGTTGTAAAAGCAATATGCGATTGGGGATTCGACAAAGATAAAAAGCACCAGAAGGCTGCTGCGAGTGCTGCGGCACGATTCGTAGCGGACATGATTCACACTTCTATAGACGCACGCCCCCTAAAACGTTGAGGGCGACACGGCAGTTCTGCGCCTCGCGCGCCCCACCACCTTCGTCATCCCGGAACGACATTCGAGCGAAGCGAAGAACGTCGTGTCCGGGATCCATGCCTCGCCATCCCGGCCACGCGAGGCGTTGGGCGAGGGGCGCTTCTCCCGCACCGCGTCGCCCGTCGCGGCCGCCGAGGCATGGATCCCCGGCTATCCCTTCGCTGCGCTACGGTCGGCCGAGGATGACGACGTGCGCGACGATCGACGCTGGGCGGCGGCGAGCAATGCGAAGACCCTCCCCCTCACCGTCATGCTTCGCATGCCACCTCTTCCCCACTGCGTAGGGGAGAGGAAAGGCGGCGAGGCGAAAAAAAACTTATCCACGCCCCATCGCACCTCTCCCATACTGCGTCCCAACAAAACGGAGGCAGCGGATGGACTGGCGAAGGGAGGGCGACATACTGGAGAGCATCCTGGCGCTGCTCGTCTCGCTTGCCGGTCTGGCCGATCGCGCGGCCGGCATGCCGCTTTGCCTCGCCCTGCCCGCGCTCGGCTTCATTGCGCGGGCCGAGGACGTGGCGCGGGACTTCCTCGCCGGGTTGCCGGCCGGCATGGCGGCCTGCGTCGTCGGCTCGGAGTCGACCGACCGCGCCGAGCGGCTGGCCGTTGATCTTCGGGCGCTGGCGCGGCTGCTCCGCGCCCTTCTGGCGCGGGCGCGGCGACGCGCCTGGCTCTCCGGCAAAGAGATGGGCCTGCGGACCGGATCGTCGTCCGAGCCTCCTTTGCCCGCCCGTCCGGGACGCCCCGTGCCGGCATGGCCCGCGCCGGATACGTCCTGACGTCACACGTCGCGACGGCGAACAGCCTGACTCCGCCCCTGTGGATTGGTCGACCGGCCGTGCCTCCCCGCGAAACCCGCGGCCGGAGGGCGCTGGTGCGCGTCCTGATCCTCCCCCGTTTACGGGGGAGGGGGACCATGCGTAGCATGGTGGAGGGGGCGCCAAGGCGAGACATGCGATCCGAGAAGATGACATTCGAGCGCGCGCGAAGATTGCGGCGCGAGCTGAGCCTGCCCGAGGTGATCTTTTGGGTTTGCCTGCGCGGCCGGCGTCTTAACGGGCTGCGGTTTCGGCGCCAGCACCCGGTCGGGCCGTATGTACTCGACTTCTACCATGCCGAGGGAAGACTGGCGGTCGAGGTCGACGGCGCCCACCACGACCTGCCAGGGCAGATGCAGAATGACCTGCGGCGCGACGCCTGGCTCGAAGGGCAAGGCATCCGCGTGCTGCGAATTGCGGCGACCGATATTCTGGACGAAAAGGCGCTCGAGGGGATGCTGGTGACGATCGCGGAGATGGCGCGTCGTTGAGGCGTGCCCCCTCCACCGCCTTCGGCGGTCCCCCTCCCCCGCTTCGGAGGGGAGGATCAGGCGCCTCAGCTCTCCCCCATCTTCAGCGCCTCGATGAAGGCGGCCTGCGGGATTTCGACCTTGCCGAACTGCCGCATGCGCTTCTTGCCTTCCTTCTGCTTGTCGAGCAGCTTGCGCTTGCGCGACACGTCGCCGCCATAGCACTTCGCGGTCACGTCCTTGCGCAGCGCCGAGATCGTCTCGCGGGCGATAACCTTGCCGCCGATGGCGGCCTGGATCGGGATCTTGAACATGTGCTTGGGGATCAGATCCTTGAGCTTCTCGCACATGACCCGGCCGCGCTTTTCCGCCGCCGAACGGTGAACCAGCATCGACAGCGCGTCGACCGGTTCGTCGTTGACGAGGATCGACATCTTGACGAGGTCGCCCTCCTTGTAGTCGGTCAGCTGGTAGTCGAACGAGGCGTAGCCCTTGGAAATCGACTTCAGCCGGTCGTAGAAGTCGAAGACCACCTCGTTGAGCGGCAGCTCGTAGGTGGCCATGGCGCGCTTGCCGACATAGGAGAGGTCGACCTGCACGCCGCGCCGCTCCTGGCACAGCTTCAGGATCGCGCCGAGATAGTCGTCCGGGGTGAGGATCGTGGCGCGGATCCACGGCTCCTCGATGGCCTCGATCTTGACCACGTCGGGCATGTCGGCCGGGTTGTGAAGTTCCTTCGTCGAGCCGTCGGTCATCGCCAGGCGGTAGACGACCGAGGGCGCGGTGGCGATCAGGTCGAGGTCGAACTCGCGCTCCAGACGCTCCTGGATGATCTCGAGGTGCAAGAGCCCGAGGAAGCCGCAGCGGAAACCGAAGCCAAGGGCCGCGCTCGTTTCCATCTCGAAGGAGAACGAAGCATCGTTGAGTCGCAGCTTGCCCATGGCGGCGCGCAGGTCCTCGAAGTCGGCGGCGTCGACTGGGAACAACCCGCAGAACACCACCGGCTGCGCCGGCTTGAAGCCCTCCAGCATGTGCGGCGTCGGCCGCTTGTCCTCGGTGATCGTGTCGCCGACGCGGGTGTCTGCCACCTCCTTGATCGACCCGGTGAGGAAGCCGATCTCGCCGGGGCCGAGCGCGTCGACCGTCAGCATCTTGGGCGTGATCACGCCGACGCGGTCGACGGCGTATTTCGCGCCGGTGCCCATCATGCGGATGTTCTGGCCGCGCTTCAGTTCGCCGTCGATGACCCGCACGAGCACGATGACGCCGAGATAGGCGTCGTACCACGAGTCGACCAGCATCGCCTTCAACGGCGCGTCGCGGTCGCCCTCCTTGGGCGGCGGCAGCCGGGTGACGATCGCCTCCAGCACCTCGTCGACGCCCAGCCCCGTCTTGGCCGAGATCAGCACAGCGTCGGAGGCATCGAGCCCGATCACCTCCTCCACCTGCTCGCGGATGCGGTCCGGCTCGGCGGCGGGCAGGTCGACCTTGTTGAGCACCACCACGATCTCGTGGTTGGCGTCGAGCGCCTGATAGACGTTGGCGAGCGTCTGCGCCTCGACACCTTGCGAAGCGTCGACGACCAGCAGCGACCCCTCGCAGGCGCGCAACGAGCGCGAAACCTCGTAGGCGAAGTCGACATGGCCCGGCGTGTCGATCAGGTTCAGCACATAGTCCTGTCCGTCGCGCGCCTTGTATTCGAGCCGCACGGTATTGGCCTTGATGGTGATGCCCCGCTCCCGCTCGATGTCCATCGAGTCGAGCACCTGCTCCTTCATCTCGCGCACCTCGAGGGAGCCGGTCATCTGGATCAGCCGGTCGGCGAGCGTCGACTTGCCGTGGTCGATATGCGCGACGATGGAGAAATTGCGGATGTTCTTCAAAGGTGTCATGGGCCGGGCGTATAGAGCATTCCGAGGCAAAACGCCAAACCGGATTTCTGCGCGAAACATGCCGCAAAGGCTGCTGATTTCAAGGGGTGGCCATGAAGGCTGCTCTGGACGCGGCGGCGCCCGCGCCCTATCCCGATCCCATGGATGCGACGAACCCTGGCGAGGTCGACGGTTTCGACCGATTGCGTGCGTTCCTGCGCCGGCTCTACTACGGGCGGACGCGGGCGGCACTGCGGTTCCAGATCTCCGTACTTGCGGTCGATCTGGTGATCATCGCCTTCTTCGTGGCCTCGCCGGTGCTGCGCGATCGCCCGAGCTTCCTTTGGGTAGACTACGGAATAGCGGCCGTGCTGGCGGCGGATGTCCTGGCGCGCGGGCTGGCGAGCAACAGTCTGGCAGGCTGGGCGCGACGGCCGACGGTGTGGGTCGATCTCTTCATACTGGCGACCCTGCTGTTCCCGCACTCGCTCGCCAATCTCGGCTTCCTGCGCATCCTGCGGCTATGGTCGCTGTCGCGCAGCGGCTTCATCTGGCAGCCGCTGGAGCGTCGTGGACATGCGGCGTGGCGAGAAGTGATGGAGGACATCGTCAATCTGGTCACGTTCCTCTTGGTGACCACCGGCTTCGTCTACACCTTCTTCTTTCGAACCGGCTCCGGCATCGAGGGCTATGTCGATGCCTTCTACTTCACGGTGGCGACGGTCACGACCACGGGCTTCGGAGACATCGTCCTGCCCGGCATCTGGGGCAAGCTGACGTCGATCGCGATCATGATCGTCGGCATCGCGCTGTTCGTGAAGCTTGCGCAGGCCCTGTTCCGCACCAGCAAGGTGGTGTTTCCCTGCCCGCAATGCGCCCTGCAAAGGCACGATCCGGACGCCGTGCACTGCAAGGCCTGTGGACATCCGCTGAAGATTCCCGACGACGGTGACTGAACAGGTTCCCGTCATCGCCCGCCAGGCCTGCGACGCGTCTTGACGGTGCGATGGTTCAGCCCGACAAGCGCGTGCGCCCATGTCGTTGGAAGGAATTCCGCTTGACCGTCTTCGGCTTCGTGCAGCTCTGCATCTCGACCGCGATCTTCATCCTCGCTGCCAGTGCCGCCAAGGCGTGGACGCTTTCGCCAGGCTACGGCAAGCTGGCCCTGACGCTGGTGCTCTACTCGATCGGGAACCTCGTAATGCTGCGCCTGATCCGCGAGTTCGGCATGGGCGTGGCATTGTCGCTATCGGCCGTGATCCAGCTCATCGCGGTCAACATCGTGGCCTTCGCCTTCTTCGGCGAGCGGGTGGACGTCGTCCAGGGTGCGGGAATCCTCGTCGCCATCCTCGCCGTAGCGTTGGTGACATTCGGACCTTATATCACCGGCCGTTGAGTCGGCGGTGCATGATTTTGCCTCGATAATGATGCTTGAAACATCAGCATCAATGGCCTACGCTTTGAACATGACGTCTGAAGCGAGGAATCTTTGATTACAGCCGCACAGATGCGCGCTGCCCGTGCGCTCGCCGGTATCGACCAGAGGACGCTGGCCGAACGCGCGGGCGTGTCTCTGCCCACCATCCAGCGGATGGAGGCGAGCGATGGCCAAGTGCGCGGCGTGGTCGATACGCTGGTCAAGGTGATCCAGGCGCTCGAGCAATCCGGCGTCGAACTGATTGGCGAGGAGCAGGCAAGCCCGCGCGGTGGCCGAGGAGTTCGGCTGAAGGCGTTGGATGGCTGAATAGGTATCCGGCGGCGTCTACGCCGGAACAGATCGAAGCGCGCATGTCGCGGCGGGTTCCAGGGCCAGCGCGCATGCAGACACAGTGTCGCGACGGCGACCGCCGACCTCCGGACCTTGCCCGCCTGCCCGGGCATCGTCCCGCCGACGATCCCGCCGCCTTCCAGAGGGGACGCTCCCCAGGAGGCAAGGCCAGAATGCAGACGAAATCCACGCCATCGCCGGTTCGCTCGCCGGACTTCGCCGAGCTTTTCACGCCCAAGCTCGTGACCGTCCTGCGCGAGGGGTACGGGCTGGCGGGCCTGAAGGCCGATGCGATCGCCGGATTGACGGTGGCGATCGTAGCGCTGCCGCTGTCGATGGCAATCGCGATCGCGTCAGGCGTGTCGCCGGAACGCGGGCTCTACACCGCCGTTGTCGGCGGATTCCTCGTGTCGCTGCTCGGCGGCAGCCGCTTCCAGATCGGCGGGCCGGCGGGCGCCTTCATTGTTCTTGTGGCCGCTACGGTCGCCCGGCACGGACTCGACGGGCTGTTGCTCGCCACCATGATGTCGGGCTTGTTCCTTCTGGCCATCGGCTATCTGCGGCTCGGCACATACATCAAGTACATTCCTTTTCCGGTCACGGTGGGGTTCACCGCGGGCATCGGCGTCATCATCTTCGCAAGCCAGATCCGGGACCTTTTCGGACTGACGCTGACCGGGCCGGAGCCCGGTGAAATCCTGGAAAAGCTGCCGGCGCTCTGGGCGGCGGCGGGAACGGCGAGCCCGGCGGCGATCGGCGTCGCCGCTTTGACCATCGGGCTGATCGTCGGGCTGAAGCGTTACCGGCCGGGCTGGCCCGGCATGCTGTTCGCCGTCGTTCTGACCTCGGCCCTGGTGGTGGCGCTGGCGTTGCCTGTGGAGACGATCGGCACCCGCTTCGGCGGCATACCGCGCATGCTGCCCACGCCGGGCTTGCCGTCGATCAGTTGGGAACTGGCCTTCGCCGTCTTGCCCGACGCGATCGCGTTCGCGCTTCTCGGCTCGATCGAATCGCTCCTGTCGGCGGTGGTCGCCGACGGCATGACCGGGCGGCGGCACCGTTCCAACTGCGAATTGGTGGCGCAGGGCTTCGCCAACATCGGCGCGGCCCTTTTCGGTGGCTTTTGCGTGACGGGCACCATCGCGCGCACGGCGACCAACGTGCGGGCAGGCGCGCGCGGCCCCGTGGCCGGCATGTTGCACTCGCTGTTCCTGCTTGTCTTCATGCTGGTGGCCGCACCTTTGGCGGCCTACATCCCGCTTGCCGCGCTCGCGGGCGTGCTGGCCACGGTGGCCTGGAACATGATCGAGAAACCGGCTTTCGCCGCCATCCTGCGTACTTCGCGCGCCGACACGGCGGTGCTCGCCGTCACGCTGCTCCTGGTGATCTTCCGCGACCTCACGGAAGGCATCGTGGTGGGCTTCCTGCTCGGCTCGATCCTGTACATCGACCGCATGTCCAGAACGGTGGCCACCGAGGGATATGCGTCCCGCATAGAGGAGGACGTTGCAGACGACGTGGACCGCGAAGACTACGACGCAGCGATGGCGAGCGATCCGGATACGGTGGTCTACCGCATTCCTGGGGCATTTTTCTTCGGCACCGCGGCGACCGTCGGCGCTGTGCTCGACCGCATCGCCGACCAGCGGCGGAACTTCATTCTCGATTGCTCGGTCGTGCCGTTCCTCGATTCCACCGCCGCCAACGTCATCGAGGGAGCGGCGCGCAAGGCGCATCGATCCGGCGTCCGCTTCGTCATCGCGGGGGCGTCGATGGACGTGCGCCGAACGTTGGTCAGCCACGGGATAAGGGCACCGGACGTCGACTATGCCGCGACGCTCGCGGATGCGTGGGACCTGGTTCAGGGACGGACGGTCGAGGTCGTGGACCATCCTTGAACCGTCGCGGCGACCGTCCCTCGCCAAGCGGCTCCCGCTCGCCTACATAGGCGGTTGGAGAACCCCGCATGACAGACACCGAGACCCGCAAGACCATCGTCCTGACCGGGGCCAGCCGCGGCATCGGCCATGCGACGGTGAAGCGCTTCTCACGCGAGGGTTGGCGAGTCATCACCTGTTCGCGGCAGGCCTTTTCGGAGGACTGCCCCTGGCCGCAGGGTGCCGAAGACCACATCCGCGTCGATCTGACCGATCCAGAGGACGTGGGCCTCGCGGTCTCGGAAATCCGCCATCGCCTCCAGGCCCTTGGCGGCAGGCTTGAGGCGCTGGTCAACAATGCCGGCATCTCGCCGAAACTGTCCGACGGCAGCCGGATGAACTCCATCGACACGCCGATGCACGTCTGGCGCGATGTCTTCCAGGTCAACTTCTTTGCGCCCATCATGCTGGCGCGGGGCCTTTTCAAGGAACTCGCGGCCGCGGGCGGTTCCGTGGTAAACGTCACCTCGATCACCGGCACCCGCGTCCACCCCTTCGCGGGCACGGCCTATGCCACCTCCAAGGCAGCGCTCGGTTCCTTGACCCGCGAGATGTCAGCCGATTTCGGACCGCACGGCATTCGGGTCAATGCCATCGCGCCGGGAGAGATCGACACCGCGATCCTCTCGCCCGGCACCGACAAGATCGTCGAGACGATTCCGCTGCGCCGGCTGGGCGAGACGGCCGAGGTGGCCGACATCATCTATTTCCTCTGCTCTCCGCAATCTTCCTATGTTTCCGGCTCCGAGATCCACATCAATGGTGGACAGCATGTCTGAAGTCGCGGCGATGCGAGGCTTTTCAACCGCGCGTTGGATCGGATAGCATTGCTGCGATGTCGTCAGGGCAGGGTAGTGCCGGCTGCAACGGCAGAGACAGTGCAGTGAAGCGAGACGCATTCTTGGACCAGATCCCTCAAGCTGGCAGCCGGATGGCACGAGCGATACACGCCTTCGACTGGAGTGCCACGTCGATGGGACCAGCCGAAACCTGGCCGCTTTCGCTTCGATCGGTCGTGCAGATGATGCTGCACCAGCGCCAGGCAATCTGTCTGTTTTGGGGTGACGACCTGAACATGCTCTACAACGACGCCTATGCGCCGTTGCTCGGGGCCAAGGAAAGAGACGCTCTCGGGAAACCGTTTCGAGACATCTGGTCCGACGTCTGGAACGACGTGAAACCCTTCGTCGACATGGCGCTGGGCGGCGAAGGCACCTATGCCGAAAACATGCGGCTGATGATGTTCCGGAACGGATTCGAGGAGGAAACCTACTTCACCTTTTCGTACAGCCCCCTGTTTGACGATGACGGTCGGGTACGCGGACTGATCAACGTGACCGTCGAGACCACGCAGGCGGTCCTGGCCCAGCGCACCCAGCAGGTTATGCGGCGGGAACTGATGCACCGCGTCAAGAATTCGTTGGCGGTGACCTCCAGCGTGATATCGGCGACCTTGCGGCAGGCGCCGTCGCTGGAGGTGGCGCGCGAAACCATAACCAGGCGGCTGGCGGCGCTGGCCGATGCGCAGAACCTGTTCAACGACAATGCCGACAGCGCCGAAGTCGACGTTGTCCTGCGCGCGGCGCTTCGCGCCCATCTCGATCACAGCAGTCGGGTGAGCCTGTCGGGACCGGGGGTGAAGATCAGTTCCCAGCAGGCCATAGGTCTATCCCTTGCGGCCTATGAACTGGCAACAAACGCGATGAAGTATGGCGCTCTGTCGGTCGACGGAGGCAGAATTGATGTCTCCTGGAACACGCATGGGCGACGCGGTTTCAGCTTCACCTGGCAGGAAAGCGGCGGTCCGCCCGTCGAGCCGCCGACGCGCTCGGGCTTCGGCTCACGACTGACGAACCGGATCGTCGCCGCCTATTTTTCCGGAGAGGGACGAACGCATTACGATCGCGATGGATTGCGTTTCGAACTGAACGGCCAGCTTGCCTGACGCCGCGGCGGCTGCCGACCGATCGCATCCCATCTGTGTGGGGTTGCTCGTGCTTCGGAACCTCTAGTTCGGCATGCCAGACAGCGAGGCAAGGAGTTCTGCAACGTTGCTGGCGCAGTACTTCTTGAGCAGTCGGGCGCGGTGCGCCTCCACCGTGCGCGGCGAGATGGCGAGCAGCCGGCCGATTTCTTTGCTCGTGCGGCCTTCGCCCAAGTGCATCACGATCTGGCGCTCGCGCGTCGTGAGCTGCATCACCGGGCGGTAGGCCGAGAGATCGGCAAAGGACCACACGGCGCGTGCGAGCGGATTGTCCCTGGTGAACGAGTGGCCGCGAACGCGGCACCAGAACAAGGCCCCGTCCTTGCGGGCCATGATGCGCTCGTCGGAATACTCGTTGGCGCGGCGCAGCGGTTCCACACCCACGTCGCGAATCCGTTCGAACTCCTCGTAGGTTGGATAGAGAAACGCGAACGACTGGTTGATGAGCTCGGCCCTGTCGTAGCGGAACACCTGCGCGAAGGTCAGGTTGCATGCCCTGATGATCCTGTTTTCGGTCAGCACGATGCCGACCGGAGCATGCTCGAAGGCCAGCGTCTCTAGCGTCGTCTCCCGGTTATCCATGCGTATTTGTACGATATTGATGAGAGGGGGCCCGAAACGGATAGTACCAAGGCGCGCTGGATCGCAACACAAGAATTCCACAACGTCCATGCGCGCGGGGAGGACTGCATCCATGAACCTGGCCGAATGGCTGGCAAGACGCGCGGCATTGTCGCCCGACAGCCCTGCATTGATGCAGGGGGCAAGGGTCGTCGCCGACTATCGCGCCTTCGCCGCATCGGCTGCCGGCATCGGCGGATCGCTGTCCTCGCGGTTTGGTATCGCACCCGGCGACCGCGTCGCAATCCTGGCCATCAATGGCACGGAATATCTGGAAGTCATGTATGGGGCCTGGTTCGCCGGCGCAGCCGTCGTTCCCATCAACGCCAAGCTGCATCCGCGCGAAGCCGCATGGATCCTGGAAAATTCCGGCGCGACCATCGTCTTCGTGACATCGGAACTCGGCGCGGCTGTGGCGCCGAATCTGCCGCCCGCTTGTCGGTTCATCGTCGATCTTGGTTCGGAGGAGTTCCACGTCATGCGCGGCAGCGAGCCCCTGCCGGCGCCGCTGCCGCGCGACCGCGATGACATGGCTTGGCTATTCTATACGTCGGGGACCACCGGCAAGCCGAAGGGCGTGATGATCTCCAACGGCAACATTCACGCCATGACATTCGCCTATCTCGCCGACGTGGACGCGGTGCACCCGTCTGACGCCGCGCTCTATGCCGCGCCGATGAGCCACGGCGCGGGGCTCTACAATGTCCAGCACGTGCTGAAGGGCGCGCGGCACGTGGTGCCGGAATCGGGCGCTTTCGATACTGCCGAGATACTCGATCTCGCGGAGCGTCTGGGCAGCGTGCACATGTTCGCCGCGCCCACCATGGTGCGCCGTCTCGTCGATGCCGCGAAGGCGAGTGGCCGGACGGGAGAGGGTATCCGGACCGTCGTCTATGGCGGCGGTCCGATGTATTTCGCCGACATCGTCGAGGCCGTCGAGATCATGGGTTCGCGCTTTTGCCAGATTTACGGGCAGGGCGAGAGCCCGATGACGATCACGGCGCTGCCGCGCGATCTCGTCGCGGATCGATCCCATCCGCGCTGGAAGGAACGCCTCGCCTCGGTCGGCACGGCGCAGTCCTGCGTGGAGGTTCGCGTCGTCGATCCGGACGGCATACCGCTCACTGCCGGCGAAACCGGCGAGGTCGTCGTGCGCGGCGCCGCCGTCATGACCGGCTACTGGAACAACCCGGACGCGACCGACCGGACGCTCAGGGACGGCTGGCTGTGGACCGGCGACATGGGCGCGCTCGACGAGGACGGCTTCCTGACGCTGAAGGATCGGTCGAAGGACCTGATCATCTCCGGCGGCACCAACATCTACCCGCGCGAGGTGGAGGAGGCGCTTTTGACCCACCCCGCCGTGCGCGAGGTCTCCGTCATCGGCCGGGCCGATCCCGAATGGGGCGAGGCGGTCGTCGCCTTCGTGGTGCTGGCGCCGGGCGAAAGCGCGGACCCGACCGGGCTCGACGCCCATTGCCTCGACCTGATCGCCCGCTTCAAGCGGCCGAAGCACTATCGTTTCGTCGAGGCGCTGCCGAAGAACGCCTATGGAAAGGTGCTGAAGACCGACCTTCGGGCGATGCTCGAGGCCGAAGCGGCGCCGAACGTCGGAGAGGATGCCCGATGACTGGAAAGACGCTTGCAGAACGCACGGCGCTGGTCACGGGGTCGGTCCAGGGCATCGGCCTTGCCATCGCAAGGGCGCTGGCCGCCGAGGGCGCCCGCATGGCGATCCACGGCCATGCGACGCCGGAGCAGGTGGCCGCGGTGGAGGCGGACCTGCGGGCATGCGGCGCGCCGGAAACGATCTTTCTCGAGGCCGACCTCCTCGACGTGGCCGCGATCGAAACGATGATGGCGCGTGCCGCCGAATGGGGGCCGATCGACATCCTCGTCAACAATGCCGGCATCCAGCGGACGGCGCCGCTGGCCGATGCAACCGCTGCCGTATGGAACGAGATCCTGGCGGTCAACCTGTCGGCGGCCTTCCACACCATGCGGCTGGGCATGCCCGGAATGGGCGCACGCGGTTTCGGACGCGTCATCAACATCGCCTCCGTGCATGGCCTCGTCGCCTCCAGGGACAAGTCGCCCTACGTTGCGTCGAAGTTCGGCCTTGTCGGCCTGAGCAAGGTCGCCGCGCTTGAATATGCCGCCAGCGGTTCGCGAGAAACCGGTGGCGTCACCGTCAACTGCATCTGCCCCGGCTGGACCGAAACCGCGATCATCGGACCCCAGGTCGAAGCCCGCGCGGCCACCCATGGCGGCGATCACGATGCCGGCATAGCAAGCCTCTTGTCGGAGAAGCAGCCGAGCCTGCGGATGTCCGACCCCTCGGAGATCGGCGCGCTCGCCCTCTGGCTCTGCCAGAAGCCGGCCCACAATCTCACCGGGACCGCGATCCCGGTCGATGGCGGTTGGACCGCCCAATGAACGACCCGCTCTCAAAGGAGGAGATGACATGAAGAGACTGTTTTCGACGGTCGCCATCGCCGCAGTTTTTGCGGTCGGCGGCACATTGACGAGCTTCACACAGGAAGACCCGGTCAAGATAGCGCTCGTGCACGGCCTTTCCGGTTCGCCGCTCGAGGCCTATTCGAAGCAGACCACGAACGGCTTCAATCTCGGGCTCGAATACGCGACCAACGGCACGATGGAGATCAAGGGCCGGAAGATCGAGGTCATAGAGAAGGACACCCAGTTCAAGCCCGACGTCGCCCGTTCGGTTCTCGCCGAGGCCTATGGCGATGACGACGTGCTGATCGCCGTCGGCGGTACGTCGTCCGGCGTCACCACCGCGATGCTGCCGATTGCGGCTGAATACGAGAAGATCTTGCTGGTCGAGCCGGCCGTGGCCGACTCGCTGACCGGCCCGGATTCCAACCGCTACGTCTTCAAGACCTCGCGCAACTCCTCCATGGACATGCAGGCGCAGGCCATCGCGCTGCAGCCGAACGAAAACCTGTACGTCGCTACTCTTGCGCAGGACTACGCTTTCGGCCGCGACGGGATCGCCGCGTTCAAGAAGGCGCTCGAAGGCACTGGCGCCAATCTCGTCGCCGAGGAGTACGTGCCGCAGCAAACCACGGACTTCACCGCCACGATCGAGCGGCTGTTCGGCGCGCTGCGCGACAAGGAGGGTCGCAAGGTCATCGTCATGTACGTCGCCGGCATCGACGCCATGACGCCGCTCGCCGCCGCCGACCCGGGCCGCTACGGCATCGAGCTGTCCACTGGCGGCAACATCCTGCCAGCCATGGCATCCTACAAGAAGGTGCCGGGCATGGAAGGCGCGATCTACTACTACTATGAAGCGCCAAAGAATGAGATCAACGACTGGCTGGTTGAGAAGCATCAGGAGAAGTTCGGCTCGCCGCCCGATTTCTTCACCGCTGGCGGCATGGCCGCAGCGCTTGCCATCGTCGCAGCTCTGGAGAAGGCCGACGACTGGGAGACCGAAACGTTGATCTCCACCATGGAAGGGATGTCTTGGGAGACGCCGAAGGGCACCATGACCTTCCGCCCCGAGGATCACCAGGCGCTGCAGTCAATGTACCACTTCAAGATCGCCGTGAAGGAGGGCGTCGAGTGGGCGGTTCCGGAACTCGTCCGCGAGATCAAGCCGGAGGAAATGGACATCCCGATCGGGCGGAACAACCAGCAGTAAAGCTGGGCGAATGGAGAATGGCGATTAGCGAATAGGAAAGCAGGGGCGGGCGGCGCTGCCGCCGTCCGCTCCTTTCCCTGCCTCGTGTTCCACCATTCGCTATTCGCTATTCGCGATCTTTCTTGCCATCACCCAAGAAGCCCAACATGCCCACCCCCTCGCTCCGCACCGAGAACCTGACGATCCGCTTCGGCGGGCATGTAGCCGTCGATCACGTCACTTGCGCCTTTCAGCCGGGCGAGCTGACCGTGATCGTCGGCCCTAACGGCGCCGGAAAGACGACGTGGTTCAATCTCGTCTCGGGGCAGTTGAAGCCGAGCGAAGGCAAGGTGTTCAAGGGCGAGCACGACATCACCGGCCAGTCGCCGTCGGCGCGCGCCAAAGCGGGCATCGGCCGCGCCTTCCAGCTGACCAACCTGTTTCCCAAGCTTTCGGTGCTGGAGAACGTGCGGCTCGTCGTGCAGGCGCGCCGCGGCGTGGGGCCGAGGGCGCTGTCGCGCGCCGCCGCGCTGACCGACATCCGCGACGAGGCGATGGGATATCTCGAAAGTGCCCGCCTCGCCGACGTCGCCGACTATCCGGCCGCGGCGCTGCCGCATGGCGACCAGCGCAAGCTGGAAGTCGCGATGCTGATCGCCATGCAGCCCGACATCTTCATGTTCGACGAGCCGACCGCCGGCATGTCGGTGGACGAGGCGCCGGTGATCCTCGACCTGATCGCGGCGATCAAGAAAGACATGGCCAAGACCATCCTGCTCGTCGAGCACAAGATGGACGTGGTGCGCGCCCTGGCCGACCGCATCATCGTGCTGCACAACGGCGAACTCGTCGCCGACGGCAAGCCTGACGAAGTGATGGCGCTGCCCATCGTGCGCGAGATCTATCTCGGCGTCGGCGCGGAGGACGAGGAATGAGCGGCGCGATTCTGAGGCTCGACGACGTCCACACCGACATCGCGCAGTACCACATCCTGCACGGCATCTCGATGAACGTGCCGGAAGGCGGCGTGCACGTGCTGCTCGGCCGCAACGGCGCGGGCAAGACGACGACCTTGCGGACGATCATGGGCCTGTGGCGGGCGCGCAAGGGCGCGATCGTCTTTCGCCACCACGACATCACGGCCATGCCCACCCCCGACATCGCCAGGCTGGGCATCGCCTACGTGCCCGAGAACATGGGCATCTTCGGCGGGTTGACGGTGGAGGAGAACATGCGCCTCGCCTCCACCACCGGCCGCTTCGACGACGAGCGGCTGGGCCGCATCTTTTCGCTGTTTCCGGCCATCGAGAAGTTCTGGACCAGCCAGGCCAGTGGCCTTTCAGGCGGCCAGAAGCAGATGCTCGCCATCTCGCGCGCCATCGTCGAGCGCCGCGAGATGATCCTGATCGACGAGCCGACCAAGGGCCTGGCGCCGGCCATCATCCGCAACATGATCGGCGCCTTTCGCGAGATCGCCAGGGAGACGACGATCCTCTTGGTTGAGCAGAATTTTCTCTTCGCCCGCTCGCTCGGCAGCGGGGTGGCGGTGATCGATGACGGCCGCATCGTGCATTCGGGCGGCATGGCGGAACTCGCCGCCGACGAGGCGCTGCAGACACGGCTGCTCAGCCTGTCGCTGGCGGAACAGCACTGATGTCGAACGCGCGCACCAACACCACCACCCCTGACCCCTCCCCGCAAGGGGGAGGGGGGCGAGCCGCGCCGCGTCAGGTCCTGCCACCCGTGGCCAGGCGCCCGGTCGGTGTAACCCTCCCCCTTGTGGGGAGGGGTGAGGGGTGGCGGTGTGCGAGCGATCAGGCTGTCAAAAAGCCGACCACATCGAACGGAGCCTGCCCATGAACGCCGCTCTCGACCGCGTCGGAGGCGTCTATGCCCTGCCGGTGATCCTCGCGATCATCGCCTTTGCCGCCATCGGCTCGGCCTCGACCTGGGTAACGCTGACGGCCGCGGGGCTCGCCATGGGCATGATGATCTTTCTCATGGCGTCCGGCCTGTCGTTGATCTTCGGGCTGATGGACGTGCTCAACTTCGGCCACTCGGCCTTCGTTTCCTTCGGCGCCTTCATTGCCGCCTCGGTGCTCGCCGCCCTCGGCGTCTGGCTTGCCGCCGACAGCGTCCTTCTCAACCTCACCGCCCTGATGGCGGCCATTGCCGCCGCCACCGCATTCGGCGCGCTCGCCGGCTGGGGCTTCGAGCGGGTGATCGTCAAGCCGGTCTACAAGGACCACTTGCGCCAGATCCTGATCACGATGGGCGCGCTGATCGTGGCCGAGCAGTTGCTGCTCGCCATCTGGGGCGGCACGCCGATCGCTGTCGCAAGGCCCGCCTTTCTCACCGGCTCGATCATCATCGGCGACATTGCGATCGAATCGTACCGCATCTTCGCCCTGCTGCTTGGTCTCGTCGTCTACATTGCGATGTATTTTGCGCTGAACCGCACCCGCATCGGTCTGCTGATTCGCGCCGGCGTGGAAAACCGCGAGATGGTGGAGTCGCTCGGCTTTCGCATCGACCGGCTGTTCATCGGCGTCTTCATGGCGGGCTCGGCGCTGGCGGCGATGGGCGGGGCGATGTGGGCCGGCTACCAGAGCCTGATCACGCCGGCACTCGGGCAGGAACTGATGATCATCGTCTTCATCGTCGTCATCATCGGCGGACTGGGCTCGATTCAGGGGTCGTTGCTCGGCGCGATCCTAGTCGGGCTCATGACCAACTATGTGGCCTTCCTGTTTCCCAAGCTGGCGCTGGCCTCGAACATGCTTCTGATGATGGCGGTGCTCTTGTGGCGGCCCTACGGGCTGAAACCGGCGGTGAAAGGGTGATGGGGATGAGAATGTCGTTCGAGGACATGGCGGCGCCCCCTCCACCGCCTTCGGCGGTCCCCCTCCCCCGTGAACGGGGGAGGATACAGGGCGTGCCGGCGGAGCCGCTGCGGATCCTCCCCTGCGCAGCGGGGGAGGGGGACCACGCGAAGCGTGGTGGAGGGGGCTGCCCTAGCACAAGACGAACTGCGGGCAGCGGGGCGGAGGGGGGTGTGCCGGTATGAGCGTCTCGTCCATCCCCGCAACGCCCGCACGCCGCATTCCCGTCGGCCGCATGGCTGTTTACGCCATCGTATTCGGCATCGGGCTCTGCCTTGCCTTCGCACCCTTCCTGTTCAAGGACGTGCGAGCGGCCGAAGTGGCGGCGCGGATCTGCATCTTCATCGTTCTGGTGGCGAGCTACGACCTCCTGATCGGCTACACCGGCATCGTTTCCTTCGCCCACACGATGTTCTTCGGCCTCGGCGCCTATGGTGCCGCGATCGCGCTGAAGGCCTGGGGGCCGGGCTGGGATGCGATCCTGATCGGCGGCGGCGCGGGCGTGCTCGCGGCCCTCGTGCTGGCGGTTTTGATCGGGCTCCTGTCGCTGCGAGTGAAGGCGATCTTTTTCGCCATGGTGACGCTGGCGGCAGCCTCCGTCATGCTGGTGCTGGCGAGCCAGTTGTCCGACATCACGGGCGGCGAGGACGGCTTCACCTACCAGGCGCCCCGTCTCTTCTCGCCGGCCTTCAAGCTCTTCGAGGACGCCGACGGCAAGGTTCTGCGGCTATTCGAGGTTCCGCTGAACGGCAAGGTCGCGGCCTACTACTTCGTCTTTCTGTCGAGCTTCGTCCTGTTCCTCGTCATGATGCGCATCGTCGCCTCGCCGATGGGCACCGTGTTGCAGGCGATCCGCGAGAACGAGATGCGGGCCGAGGCGATCGGCTACAAGGTCGTCGCGTACCGCACCGCCATCTTCTGCATCGCTGCCGTCATCGCGGCCCTGATCGGCGTCGTGCGCGCGGTCTGGCTGAAGTACACCGGTCCGGAAGTGGCGCTGTCCTTCCACATCATGATCGACATCCTGCTGATGGTCGTCATCGGCGGCATGGGAACGATCATAGGCGCGGTCATCGGCGTTGTCGTCATGAGCCTCGCGCAGTTTTACCTGAAGGACCTGATGCAGGTGGCTGCCGACGCGACATCCGGCTTTCCGCTGCTGCCCGACCTGCTCAACCCGGACCGCTGGCTGCTCTGGCTCGGCGTGCTCTTCATCCTGCTCGTCTACTTTTTTCCCGCAGGCATCGCGGGGACCCTCATGAAAAAGGGAAGCGTCCGATGATCCCCCGCTCGACCTACGTGACCGCAGGGCGTCACGAGATGCACGTCACCGAATGGGGCGACCCGAGCAAGCCCGCACTCGTCATGTGGCACGGGCTCGCCCGCACCGGGCGGGACTTCGACGAAGCGGCGACTGCCCTCTCCGACAGCTATTTCGTTATCTGCCCGGACACATTGGGACGTGGACTGTCGAGCTGGTCCGCACCGGGTGGCGGCGACTATTCCTACGCGACGTTCGGCGCCACGGCATTGGCCGTTCTCGACCACTACGGCATCGGTGAATTGCGCTGGATCGGCACATCGATGGGCGGGCTTCTCGGAGTCACGCTGGCGGCGGGCGCGCTGAAGGACCGCATCACCCATCTCGTCATCAACGATATCGGCCCCGACATCCCCGAGGCCGGGACCGGCCGAATCGCATCCTATGTCGGCAACCCGCCAGTCTACGACACGGTGGCGGAACTCGAGGCCTGGCTGCGATCGAACTACGCCCCCTTCGGCCGCAACAGCGAAGCGTTCTGGCGCCGCATGGCCGACACTTCGACCCGCCGCACCGATGCCGGCAAGGTGACGGTGCACTACGACCCGCTGATCGTCACCCAGTTCACCCTGCACAAGGGCGATCTCGACGTCTGGGACAAGTACGACGCGGTGACCGCGAAGACGCTGCTCCTGCGCGGCGAGACGTCCGACGTGCTATCTGCCGCTACCGCCGAGACCATGACGACGCGGGGACCAAAACCCCGCCTCGTCACCATGCCCGACTGCGGCCACGCGCCGACGCTGACGAGCGCGGCCGAGATCGAGATGCTTTGGGACTTCTTGGCGTAGGGGCCAGCTAAGCTGCCGCCAGGATCTTCTCGATCTCCGGCACCGTGTGGTTGGTCAGCGTCTTCGCCACCTCGCCGACGACGCGGTCGGAGACCTCCTTGTGCAGCTTTTTGCGCATTTCGCCCAGCACCTGCGGCTGTGCCACCAGAACGATCTTCTGGAACGTGCCTTTGTGCGCCAGCTTGTAGAGTCGGTTGGCGATCTCGTCGGCGAACCGCTCCTTCTCGAGCTGGTGCCAGTCGGTTTCGGCCACCGCGCTTCGATGTTCGCCCACTCCGTCATTGAGTCGTCCGGGACGATCCGTTCCTTGCTCGTGCGTCGATGGATTGTCGTGGTGCACTTCGCGCACGACCTGGAAGTTCGGGTAGAGCGCGTCGCCTTCGTTGCGAAGGAAGAGCGCCTTCTCGCCGTCGGCGACAAGGACCCACAGATCGTGTTCGAGCTTCATGGCTGACATGATGGTCTCCATTGGTTTCATGCTGGAGGATCCGAGCTTCGACACCTCTTCGCCTTGATCATGGTCAAGCGCGCGGTCGCGTGGCCTCCGTGGGAGAAACGTCGGGCTTTGTCGGCCGTTCCGGGGAGTGCGGCGGCGCCCACGCTGACGGCGGGAATGGTTTTGCGCATGGTCGCCAGGCAGGGGAAAACCGATTGCAGCCCCTCGCCGGCCGCAGGACGCCATGCCTTCAGAACCATCGGCAACAGACCGATAATCCGGTTCGAACGTGGAGACGCACGCCATGGCTGCCACAACTGCTAAACTGAACGCCTTCCCGGTCTTCATGAGAGTGGAGAAGCGGACGGTCGTGATCGTCGGCTCCGGCGACGAAGCACTCGCCAAGACACGCCTGCTCGCCCAATCCTCGGCCGAAATCCGCATCGTTGCGGAGGCGCCCGAGGCGGAACTCGTCGCCTTCGCTGCCGAGATCGGCGCCCAGCTCGTCGAGCAACCCTATTCCGCTGGTTCGCTTGAAGGCGCCTGTCTCGTCTTTGCGGCAACCGGCGATGAGGTTCTTGACGGCCGGGTCGTCGCCGATGCTAAAAAGCGTGCAATCCCGGTCAATGCCGTCGACCGGCCGCATCTGTGCGACTTCTTCACGCCCGCGCTGGTCAACCGCGCGCCGGTGGTGGTGGCGATCGGCACGGAGGGTGCGGGCCCGGTGCTGGCGCAGATGATCCGCGCCAGGATCGATCGCATGCTGTCGCCCGCGCTCGGGCCGTTGGCCAGCCTCGCGGCAAGCTTGCGGGATCGGGTCGAGAAGCTGGTCCCGAAGGGCAGTGCGCGCCGCGCATTCTGGAGCGACTTTTTCGAGGGCGCACCGGCGCGTGCCATGGAGATCGGCCATATCGAGGAAGCGCGCGAGGCCGCCGCCGAGTTGATGCAGCGCCGCACCGAGGCGCGCGGCCATGTGGTGCTGGTCGGCGCGGGCCCAGGTGCGGAGGATCTCATCACCATCCGCGCGCAGCGGCTCCTCATGCAGGCCGACGTGATCCTGTTCGACGCGCTGGTGCCTGATGCGGTGGTCGCCATGGGGCGCCGCGATGCCGAGCGTATTTCGGTCGGCAAGCGCAAGGGTTGCCATTCGAAAAAGCAGGAAGAGATCAACGACCTGATCGTCGATCTCGCCCGCGCCGGCAAGCGCGTGGTGCGGCTGAAGTCGGGCGATCCGCTGGTCTATGGCCGCGCTGGCGAGGAGATCGCCGCGCTGCGCGAGGCCGGCATTTCCTATGAGATCGTGCCCGGAGTGACGGCCGCCTTTGCCGCCGCCGCCGACTTCGAGCTGCCGCTGACCCTGCGCGGGGTCGCCTCGTCGATGGTCTTCACCACCGGCCACGACCTGAAGGGTGCGGCTCTGCCCGATTGGGCACGGCTCGCCATCTCCGGGGCGACGGTTGCGGTCTACATGGGCCGAACCATTGCCGCCCAGGTGGCCGGACGGCTGATCGAGGCGGGGCTGTCGCCCGACACGGGCGTCGCGGTGGTCGAGAACGCCAGCCTTGGCCAGCGCCGCCTTTTCCACGGCACGCTGGCCGACCTGCCGTCGATCGAGAACCGCACCGAGCTCGACGGGCCGGTGATGACCATCATCGGCGACGCGGTCGCCGGCGCCAATTTCGACTTGTCGACACCGCTTGCCGCACCGGTGCGGCTGCCGGTTGCCGCCTGAGGGTTCCGTCATGAAAGTACTTACCGCAAATCGGCTGATCGATGGCGAAGTCGTCTGGTACGGCGCCGCCGAGGCCTGGATCGAGACGATCGACACCGCCCGTCTCGCCCGCGACAAGGCGTCCGAGGAGGCGCTCCAGAATGTGGGCAAGGCCGCACTCGCCGCCAACCTCGTGGTCGACGTCGAACTCATCGACGTCGAGCTCGTCGGCGGCCGCATCGTCCCGACACGCCTGCGCGAGCGAATCCGCGCCGCCGGGCCGACCAACCATCTCCACCACGGCAAGCAGGCGCGGCCAGATTTCGTGCCGGTGGCCTGAGCCGGGTGATAAGCAAGACATCCCCCGTACGAGCAGGGAAGACCAAATGTACCGCTACGACGAATTCGACCACAGCTTCGTGCAGGCCCGCGTGGCCGAACTGCGCGACCAGGTCGAGCGCCGCATGGCCGGCGAGATCACCGAGGACCAGTTCAAGCCGCTCCGGCTCATGAACGGCGTCTATCTCCAGCTGCACGCCTACATGCTGCGCGTGGCGATCCCCTACGGCACGCTGAGCAGCCGCCAGCTGCGCATGCTCGCTCATATCGCGCGCACCTATGACAAGGGCTACGGCCATTTCACCACGCGCCAGAACATCCAGTACAACTGGCCGGCGCTGGCCGACATCCCCGCGATCCTCGACGACCTGGCGAGCGTCGAGATGCACGCCATCCAGACCTCGGGAAACTGCATCCGCAACGTTACCGCCGATCACTTCGCCGGTGCTGCTGCCGACGAAGTCGCCGACCCGCGGCCCTATGCCGAGATCCTGCGGCAGTGGTCGTCGGTGCATCCAGAGTTTTCCTACCTGCCGCGCAAGTTCAAGATCGCGGTGACCGGCTCGACGCGCGACCGCGCGGCGATCCAGGTCCATGACATCGGCCTGCACCTGAAGAAGGATGCGGCGGGCGCGCTGGGCTTTGCCGTCTATGTCGGCGGCGGCCAGGGCCGCACGCCGATGATCGCCAAGAAGATCCGCGATTTCCTGCCGGAAGCCGATTTGCTCGCCTATTGCACCGCGATCTTGCGCGTGTACAACCTGAACGGCCGCCGCGACAACAAGTACAAGGCCCGCATCAAGATCCTCGTCCACGAGACCGGCGCCGAGGAGCTGACGCGCCAGGTCGAGTCCGAGTTCGCGCATCTGCGCGACACCGAGCTCAAGCTGCCCGCGGCCGACATCCGCGCCATCCAGGCCTACTTCGCGCCGCCCGCGCTGATCGCTCGGCCCGAAGGCGACGAGATCGTGCGCCTCGCGCGGCTGGACAGCAAAGGCTTCGCCGAATGGGTCGACCAGAACGTCACCACGCATCGCCACCCCGACCACGCCGCCGTGACGATTTCGCTCAAAGGCATCGGCGAGGTGCCGGGCGACGCCACCGACTCGCAGATGGAGGCCATCGCCGATCTCGCCGAGCGCTACGGCTTCGATGAGATCCGCGTCAGCCACGAGCAGAACCTCATCCTGCCGCATGTCGCGCGCGCCGACCTGAAGGCGGTGTATGACGGATTGGTCGCGATCGGGCTCGCAACGGCGAACTCGAACCTGATCACCGACATCATCGCCTGCCCGGGCCTCGACTATTGCGCGCTGGCCAATGCCCGCTCGATCCCAGTCGCGCAGGACATTGCGCGCCGCTTCGCCTCGCTGGAGCGGCAGCGCGAGATCGGCGAGTTGAAGCTCAAGATCTCCGGCTGCATCAATGCGTGCGGCCATCATCACGTCGGCCACATCGGCATCCTCGGCGTCGAGAAGAAGGGTGCGGAACTCTACCAGATCACGCTCGGCGGCTCCGGCGACGAGAACACCTCGATCGGCGAGATCGTCGGTCGCGGCTTCCCGCCGGAGGAACTGACCGACGCGATCGAGATGATCGTCGACACCTACCTGGCGCTGCGCCTCGACGCTTCGGAGCGTTTCATCGACGCCTATCGCAGGCTGGGTGCCGCACCCTTCAAGGAGGCGCTCTATGCTCGCGAAGCTAAGGCCGCTTGACGCGGAAGTCGATGCCGAGGCGGAAGCCGCCGGGCTCGAGGAGCGCTTTGGCCATCTCGATGCGCGCGACCTGATCGCGCTTTCTATCGGCCGCTTCCGGCCGGGATCGCTCGCGGCTGTCTCGTCCTTCGGCGCGGATTCGGCCGTGCTGCTGCACATGCTCGCGCGCATTGATCCGACGCTACCGGTGCTTTTTCTCGAGACCGGTAAGCATTTCAACGAGACGCTGCAGTACCGCGATGCGCTCGTAGCCGACTTCGGACTGCGCGACCTGCGCATCGTGGCGCCGCGACCCGAGCTTCTGGCGGTTCGCGACCCGGACGGGACGCTGCACCAGCGCGACACCGAAGCCTGCTGCGACGTGCGCAAGGTTGAGCCGATGGCGCGCGCCGTGGCGCCCTTCGATGCCTGGTTCACCGGCCGCAAGCGTCATCAGGCGGCGACGCGCGCCGGCCTGCCGGTTTTCGAGGCGGTGGGCGAACGCATCCGCATCAACCCGATGGCGAAGTGGACGACGGCCGATCTCGCTGCCTACATGCGAGAGCACCGGCTGCGCGAAAATCCGCTCGTCGCCTATGGCTATCTCTCGATCGGCTGCTTTCCCTGCACGCAGCCGGTCAAGGCGGGCGACGACCCGCGCGCCGGGCGATGGGCGGGCCAGGCCAAGACCGAATGCGGCATCCACCTTTCCGGCCTCGACGATTCGCTGACGGCCTCCTCGCTCTGAGACCATGGGACAGACGATGATGACCGAACAGACCATCAACGCGCCGCGGCTCTGGACTCCAAGCGGATTCCGCGAGGACGGCTGGACGCATGCCGACAGTGCGGAGGCGCTGGAAAGCAACGCCGCGGTCATCCTTCCGCTGCCCGTTTGGCAGGCGCTCGACGCGGAGACGAAGGCGGCCAACCGCGACCGGATCGGCGTGCTGCTGGCGCCGGGCGAGCCGCTCGACGCGATCGTCGACGCGCTGTCCAGCCTGCCGCTCGTGGCACTGTCCTTTCCAGCCTTCAATGATGGCCGCAGCTACTCCAAGGCCGAGCTGTTGCGGTGCCGTCACGGGTTCAAGGGCGCGGTCCGTGCCTGTGGCCAGGTGCTGGTCGACCAGATATCGCACATGATCCGAACCGGGTTCGACGAACTCGAGGTCTCGCATCCGGTGGCGCTGAAGCGGCTGGAAGAGGGACGCGCGGGCGGGCTGCCGCTCTACTACCAGCCGACCGCCAAGGCCGAAACGCCCGAGGGCAAGTATGCCTGGCGACGCAAGCCGGCGGCATGAGGCAAGGGCGTCTGGCGACATCGTCCCCGCGCCGTGAACCCGGTGCGGTCGGTTATGCCGCGCTGATGGCGGATGGCCGCCGCGCAAGCATCGCGATCGCCGAAAACACGGCGACGCCCGCCACCGCCACGAGGCCGAGCATGACAAGCGCCGTCAAGGTCGACGTTCCCGCCATGAGGAGGGCGAAGACGAAGGGCGCGAAGGCTGATGTGAACTGGCGGGCGGCGCTCATCCAGCCGACCTTGGCACCATAGGCCGCTCGTCCAAACACTTCCAGCGGCAGTGTGCCGCCGATGATCGAGATCAGCCCCGACCCGAGCCCGAACAGGATCACGAAGATGGCTATACCGGCCACCTGCGGCGCGGTCGCGATCAGCATTACGAGCCCTCCAGTGAGGAACAGCGCGGCGATTACGGCCAGCCAGCTTTGCCGCAACCTGCCGCCGAAGATCATGTTGATCAGGCGGCTCGCCACCTGCGACGGTCCGAAGAAAGTCGAGACAAGCACGCCCGCCGTGCCGAGCCCGAGACCGGTCAGCAGCGGCACCATGTGGATCAGGATGGACGAAAGGACAAAACCCGTCGCGGCGAAACCGGCCAGCATCAGCAGGAAGATGGTGCGCAGGCGTGCCGGATCGATCTGGACGCCAGGCTGGTCGGCAGGCGCGGCGGCATGCGTTTCGACCGAGGCCGCCCGTTTTCGACGCGTCGCCATACTCGCCATCCAGGCATGCACGGGAAGGCAGATGAGGAGATTGAACCCCGCGAAGACCAGATAGACTCCGCGCCAGTCGAGATGCGCGTGAAGGAGGGTCGTGAGCGGCCAGAACAGGGTCGAGGCGAAGCCGGCAATGAGCGTCAGGTGCGTGATCGATCGTTGCGCGCCCGTGGTGCTCAACTGGACGATCGCCACGAATGCAGTGGCATAGAGAACGAAGCACGAGGCGAGCTCCATGGCGATCAGCGCCGCCAGGAAGCTGTAGCGTTCCGGCGCCAACGCACAGGCCGCAAGCGCAAGGGCTGCGGCGGCCGAACCGATCGTCATCACCTTGCCGGCTCCGTGCCGATCGGCGAGGCGTCCGGCGGTTGGTGCGCAGAGGCTTCCCAGGAAAAGCGCCACCGAAAGCGCCGCGAACGCCCAGTACTCGGGAACCGCGAACTCCGCCGCCATGGCCGGTGCGAGGATGGAGAAGGAGTAGAACAGGGTGCCGTAGCCCACGACTTGCGTAAGGCCGAGTGCCCAGATGGCGGTGTTGGGAGCCTTTTCGGCAGCAAGCGACATGCGAAAAGTCCGGGAGGAGATCGGTTGCTGGGGAGTCAGGCGTCCTGAAGGGTCTGTGGCATCGCCACGCCCGGCGGTAGCGAGCCGTCGACGCAGCATTCGTCCGACAGGAAACCGAGCAGTGCTTCCATCGCCGGATAGACTGTTCGGCAGATCAGCGTCGTACCGTGCCGCTCCTGGCTGACGAGCCCGGTGTGGATCAGGCGCTTGCAATGGTGCGACAGCGTCGAGGCGGGAATGCCAAGCTTTTCCTGGATGTGCCCGACCGGCACTCCCTCCGCGCCCGCCCGCACCAGGATACGGTAGATCGAAAGCCGCGTCGGGTTGCCGAGCGCCTCAAGCTGGCGCGCTGCCTGTTCAAGCATCATGGCGGCAGATTTAGGCGCGTGCCGGCGAACTGTCAAAGAAATTTCGAAGAATGTCGAAATAGGGCGATGCGACCGGCCTGCCGTCGGGCGGAGCTCGATCACGGCCAGAGCCAGGCGAGGTAGCCGATATATCCCAACAGCAGCACCGTGCCTTCCCCGCGGCTGATCCGCCGACCGGTCCAGGCGAAGAAGATGACGAGGACGGAGATGGCGATCATCACAAGATTGTCGAAGGTGACGATCTCGCGTGGAACGTCGGTCGGCGCCATCAGGGCCGTCGCGCCGCCAATGCCGAGGATGTTGTAGATGTTGGAGCCGACGATATTGCCGAAGGCGACGTCGGTCTGCTTCCTCAAGGCAGCCATGACCGACGTGACCAGCTCCGGCATCGAGGTTCCGACCGCCACGATGGTGAGGCCGATCAGGGTTTCGGAAACGCCATAGGATCGCGCGAGCCCGACTGCGCCGTCGACGAGGAACTTTCCGCCTAGCACGACGATGGCCAGACCCGCTACCGCGGTCAGAAGTGGCATGACAAGCGAGCCCTTGGACACCTTGTCGGGCACCAGCGCCGGATCGGCTCCCTGGGCGGCGAGGCTCTTGTCATAGACCGCGCCGTGGTCGCTCGATGACTGGCTCTCCTGCCGGAACGCGAGATAGATGTAGGCGGCCAGGGCGGCCAGGAAAACCGCGCCGACCAACCGACCCGCCGGCATCGTCGCGGCCATGGCAGCAAAGACGAGGGCGACGCCGATCATGACGAGCCCGTCCCGCTTCAGCGTGCTCGATTCGACGGTGATCGGCAGGATGATCGTCGCGACGCCGAGGATCAGCAGGAGGTTGGCGATGTTGGAGCCGACGATGTTGCCATAGGCGATGCCGGGCGCCCCGGCGAGCGCCGCCTGCACGGACGTGACGAGTTCCGGCGTTGATGTACCGAAGCCGACCAGGGTGAGGCCGATGACCAGTGGCGAGACGCCGAGCCTGCTCGCCACGTTGACCGATCCGCGAACCAGAAGTTCGCCTCCGAGGACGAGCAGGATCAAGCCGCCGATGAGCAGAAGAAGGGTTGTCACGCGATCAACTCCGATGGTCCGAAGAGCAGGAAGGGAGGAGGGGGGGCGAACGCCGTCGTCTCATATAGGCTGTCCAGACAGGATTGCGAGGCAAGTCCGTCGGGATTCGATCCGCACGCCATTCTCCCGCCGCGTGATCTCGTGCGACGGGAGAACCTTGTCTGTCAGTTGTTCTCGGGGGCCGTCTCCGCCTCATAGGCAAGGCGAACGATGATGACGAAGCCCCAGAGCGCGAGGGCCCCGAAGAGACCATAAAGCCCGATGGCGATGGTCTGGGACAGGTGCAAAAGGACGACCAGCGAATACACGAAGACGCCGCCCACCGTGACGAACTGGCTCGAGATGAGGGTCGTCACGGCTGCGACGCCGAAGAGACTGGCGAAGGTCAGGACGCGCCGCGGCGCGGCGGCCTGTGAAAAATCGGTCTGTGACATGGTTTCTGGTTCCAGAGCGGAAGGAATGATGCGCAGCGATGTCTCGGCGCACGGAAACGGATGGGTGGATGCGCTCGACCGGCCGCGTCATCCGGTGCCGTCGCCATGACAGGCGTTCGGCGGGGGAGACGGGACGGGCAGGCACTGCGAGCCGAGCCGCTAGGTTGCGAAGGAGCGATGCGCCATCAGCGCTCGCGTCACCAGCAATGGGCCGTGCTCAGGCTCTGGAGAAAACGGTCGGTGGCGCGCGTTGTCCGGGAACGAAGGACGCCCTGCGGACCGATGGCACGGTCCCCACGAAACGCGCGATGCGCCCCTTGCCGGTCGGGATGAAGCCCCGGCGGGCAGAGAGCATCGCATCGTCGGCTGAACTTCCGTCGGGGGGCGGCTGCGTGTCGCCGGCGCGGAGACGGAGATCGACCTGCGGGCCGTTCGAGACGAGGACCGGATCCGCGTGATCGCCGGACGAGAGAACAGGCTGGCCGAGATTATAGCCCGATCCAGCGGTGCGACCGGCGTCCGCGACGTGCGCGAGCACGGTCAGAATCGCCAGGAGTCCGACAAGCCAGCGCGCCGTGATCCGACCTAGAAAGTTCAAGGTATCCTCTCGCCGGCCCTAGCCGACATGAAAGTCTCTACCAGTATGTCGAATGGGGCGCCAGAGGCCGTGCGCGACGTGGTCAGCGCGCGCGTGACTGCGCGGTGTCGTGGCGGATGGAAATCGACTTGTGGAGATGCACCATCATGGCAGCGGCAAACAGCGGGGTGAGCAGATTGACGAACGGGATCGCCAGGAAGCCGGCGATCACCAGGCCGGCGAGGAACACGGTGCCGGAATGACGGCGCCGCAATGCCTTGGCCTCGGCCTCTGGCCGGAAGCGCATGGCGGCGAATTCGAAGAACTCGCGGCCGAGCAGGTAGCCGTTGACCACAAAGAAGGCGACGAGGTTGACGCCCGGGATCAGCAGAAGCAGCAATGCCAGCAGATTGCCGACGACCACGATGGCGAAGAACTTGAGCGACAGCCACAACGCCTGCACCGGCGGCAGGGCGCGGCCCGGCGGATCGGCCGGATAGTCCGTCTTCTCGACGAGTTCGGCGACGTCGTCGAGGAATAGGCCGGCGATCAGCGCCGAGACCGGTGCGATGAGCAGCGCCAGCCCCAGCGCCAGCACAAGGCCCGCCAGGATCGCCGCGATCAGCCCGACCCAGCTCGCCCAGTCCGGCATCGCCGGTACGAAGCCCTGGAGAAACGGCAGCGCCAGCCACTCGAAGCCTTGCGTCAGCGCAAACCACAGCGCCACCAGCGCTAGCAGCGTCAACCCGAGCGTCTTGAAGAAGACGGCGCGGAAGGCGGGGGAAAGAATCTGGCCGGCGGCCCGGCCGGCTGCGTCAAGGATCATCGCGGGCGTTTCCTGTGCGGGTCGCAGATAGGGATGCGCGCGGAGGGAAGCAAGCGCCGTTGCCGCGCTGCAACGACAGGCGCGTGCCGGCCGTGGCGCCGCGGGCCTCGCCCGGCCGATGCCGTTGCAATGTCGGGCGGATCGGCTAAACCGGAAACGACGTTCCCGCCCGAAAAACGCAAGGCTTTCCTCCCCGTGTCATCCGATCCGACCTACGATGTCCTGTGCATCGGCAATGCCATCGTCGACATCATCGCGCGCTGCGACGAGGCCTTCCTCGTCGACAACGGCATCATCAAGGGCGCGATGAACCTGATCGACGCCGAACGCGCCGAGCTGCTCTATGCCCGCATGGGGCCGGCGGTGGAGGCCTCGGGCGGCAGCGCCGGCAACACGGCGGCCGGCGTGGCGAGTTTTGGCGGCCGGGCGGCCTATTTCGGCAAGGTCGCGAACGACCAGCTGGGCGTGCTGTTCGCCCACGACATCCGCGCGCAAGGCGTGGCCTTCGACACGAAGCCACTGGAGGGCTTCCCGCCGACCGCGCGCTCGATGATCTTCGTGACGCCCGACGGCGAGCGCTCGATGAACACCTATCTCGGCGCCTGCGTGGAGCTCGGTCCCGACGACGTGGAGGCGCAGAAGGCGCAAGGCGCGAAGGTGACCTATTTCGAGGGCTATCTCTGGGACCCGCCGCTGGCCAAGGAGGCGATCCGCCGCACGGCAGCACTTGCGCACGCCGCCGGCCGCGAGGTGTCGATGACGCTGTCGGACCCCTTCTGCGTCGACCGCTACCGCGACGAGTTCCTCGACCTGATGCGCTCGGGCACGGTCGACATCGTCTTCGCCAACGAGAGCGAGATGAAGTCGCTCTACCAGACCTCGTCCTTCGAGGCGGGGCTGGAGGCCATCCGGAAGGACTGCCGGCTCGCCGCCGTCACCCGCTCGGAGCGCGGCTCCGTGATCGTGCGCGGCAACGAGACCGTGCAGGTCGACGCCATCGAGATCGCCGAGCTGGTCGACACCACCGGCGCCGGCGACCTCTACGCCGCCGGCTTCCTCCACGGCTACACCACGGGACGGAGCCTCGCCGACTGCGGCAAGCTCGGCTCGCTGGCGGCCGGCATCGTCATCCAGCAGGTGGGGCCACGGCCGATGAAGAGCTTGCGGGAGGCGGCGGAGCAGGTGAGGCTGGGGTAAACCCGCACTTCCTCACATCACATCCTCCGGCCTTCTCCCCGGCCGGCTCCGGTACGGCGGAAACGTCCAGCCGAACCAGAGCGCGCCGCCGCGAACAGTGAAGGCGGCCAACGCTCCAAGGACGGCGGAAAGCGGCATGGTGAGGCCGAGGATGGCGAGCAGGGTGAAGGTGCCGGCGCCGGCGAGTGCTGCGGTGACGTAGATTTCGGGGCGCAGCAGCACGGAGGGTTCCTGCGCGGCGATGTCGCGCACGATGCCGCCGAAGGTCGCGGTCATCACGCCCATGACGATGGCGATGGTGGCCGAGCCGGTAACGATCAGGCCCTTGTAGGCGCCGAAGACGCAGTAGGCGGCAAGACCGATCGCGTCGAGCCAGAGCAATAGCTTGTAGCGTGATTCGATCAGGTGGGCTGTGAAGTAGACGATGACGGCGACGCCAGCGCAGACCAGGATGTAGTCCTGGTTGACGGTCCAGAACACCGGCACGCCGAGGATCAGGTCGCGCAGCGTGCCGCCGCCCGTGCCCGTCACGCAGGCCATGAAGACGAAGCCGATGATGTCGAGCTCTTTGCGCGAGGCTGCCAGCGCGCCGGTCGCGGCGAACACCGCCACGCCGGCATAGTCGAATGCGAGGATCGGGATCATGGCGCCTCCTGCGACAGGCTTAGCGCGGATGCTGGGGGTTGCGCCAGACGGGGGGCGGGGGGCGATGGCGCGTGGTGGGAGTTGATCGCGATTCAACCGGAAGGGCGGCGCTGTCCATCCCGTTGGTCGTATCGACGCCGAGCGAGGCACCCCCTCTGGGCTGCCGCCCATCTCCCCCTCAAGGGGGGAGATCATTCGCTCCTCCGTCTCCACAGTTCTGGAACGTTGCAGAGTGGGCGCCGCCGCCGAAACTGCCGATCTCCCCCCTTGAGGGGGAGATGGGCGGCAGCCCAGAGGGGGGCGTGACGGAGCGTGGTGCTGGGGACTCAGCCTATCGCGGGCGTGCTGCGAGGCTTGCCCTGGCGAGGCCGAGGTCGGCGCGAACCGGGGAGCGGTCGCGCCAGTCATGCGGAAGACGATTCGCTCAGCCCTTCGCGTCGCTCTCGGGCGCGCTCTCGGCCGGCGCGGCCTTGGGGCCGCCCTTCGACACGCCCACCATGGCCGGGCGAAGCATCCGCTCGCCGATCACGTAACCGGTCTGCACCACCTGGACCACGGTGTTTGCCGGCAGGTCGGGGTTCGGCACCTCGAACATCGCCTGGTGGAAGTTGGGATCGAAGCGCTCGCCCTCGGGCTCGATCTTCTTCACGCCGTGGCGCTCCAGCGTGGAGAGCATGCCGCGTTCGGTCATCTCGACGCCTTCGAGCAGAGCCGAAAAGCCCGCATCGCCCTTTTCCTTCGCCTCGGCGGGCACCGCGGCCAGCGCGCGCTGGAGGTTGTCGGAAACGGTGAGCATGTCGCGGGCGAAATTGGCGATGGCGTAGGCGCGAGCGTCGTGCACGTCGCGGGCGGTCCGTCGGCGCAGGTTCTCCATCTCGGCGGCCAGCCGCAGCGCCTTGTCCTTCAGTTCCTCGTTCTCCTTGGCCAGCCGCATGAACGCCTCGAAATCGGCCTGCGGCGCGTCGTCGGACGGTGCCTCGGCGGGCTGGTCGGACACGGGGGCGGAATGCTCGGCATAGCCGCTGCGCGCCGTCTCGGTGTCGGGCGCGTGTTCGTGGTTTGGATGGTCGCTCATCGCTTGATCCCGTATGCTCGAATTCTGGTCTGTGAGTTGCGCCCGATATCGAGGCTCGGGGTGCAAAAATCAAGGGGTGGCGCTTGTCAGCCCAGCATCCGAGAAATCATCTGCGCGGTATAGTCGACCATCGGCACGATGCGGGCATAGTTCAGCCTCGTCGGCCCGATGACGCCGAGTGCGCCGATGACGCGGGCGTCCTTGTCCCGGTAGGGGGCCACCACCAGTGAAGAGCCAGACAGCGAGAAGAGCTTGTTTTCCGAACCGATGAAGATGCGCACGCCGGACCCCTGCTCGGCCAGTTCGAGCAACTGGATCAGCCCCTCCTTGGTTTCGAGATCCTCGAACAGGTGCTTGAGCAGCTCGATGTCGGCTTGCGCGGTGACGTTTTCGAGCAGGTTTGCCCGTCCGCGCACGATGAGACGCGAGGGCGTCCCGCTCTCCGAGCCGCCCCAGACCGCGAGGCCTTTCTCGACGAGGATCTGCGACAGCGAGTCGAGCGCCAGCCGCGTCTCCTCGCGCAGCCTGGCGATCTCGGCGCGTGCCTCGGCGAGCGTCCGGCCGCGTATGTGGGCATTGAGGTAGTTCGAGGCCTCGTGCAGTTGCGAGACGGTGACGCCGGGCGGCAGGTCGATGACGCGGTTCTCGACGTCGCCGGAATGGGAGACCAGCACGGCCAGCGCCTTGTCCGGTTCGAGCTGGATGAACTCGATGTGCTTCAGCGCGGTCTCGGTCTTGCCCGCGAGCACGACGCCCGCGCCGCGCGACATGCCAGACAGCATGGTGCTCGCCTCGGTCAGCATGTGCTCCAGTGACGCGCCGCGTCCGGAGGCCTTGACCTGGGTGTCGATGACGCGGCGCTCTTCTTCGGAAAGGGCGCCGATTTCCATGAAGGCGTCGACGAAGAATCGCAGCCCCTTCTGCGTGGGAAGCCGCCCGGCCGAGACGTGCGGCGAATAAATGAGGCCGAGATGCTCGAGGTCGCTCATCACGTTGCGCACGGTGGCCGGCGATAGCGAGGACGGCAGCAGGCGCGCGAGGTTGCGCGAGCCGACGGGCTCGCCGTCGCGCATGTACGAATCGGCGATCAGCCTGAAAATTTCGCGCGATCGCATGTCGAGGGACTGTAGGGTCGGGTCGGTGATCGGCTTAGTCATGGCATCAAGCCTCCGGGAAACAGCATATAATCGGCATCCGCGCGAACACAACGTCGGTGAGGGGTCGTTTCCCTTTGCGTCGCTGCGATCATGAGGTTAAAAGCCGCGCTTTATCGACATCGAGGAAAACACTCCATGCGTCCTTCCAAGCGCCAGCCTGACGAGATGCGCGCCGTCAGCTTCGAACGCGGCGTCTCCAAGCATGCCGAGGGCTCCTGCCTCGTCAAGTTCGGCGACACGCACGTGCTGTGCACTGCAAGCCTGGAGGAGCGCGTGCCGCCATGGCTGCGCAACAGCGGCAAGGGCTGGGTGACCGCCGAATACGGCATGTTGCCGCGCGCCACCGGCGACCGCATGCGCCGCGAGGCCTCGACCGGCAAGCAGGGCGGGCGCACGCTCGAAATCCAGCGTCTGATCGGCCGCTCGTTGCGCGCGGTGGTCGATCTGGAGGCGCTGGGCGAGGTGCAGATCACGGTCGACTGCGACGTGATTCAGGCCGATGGCGGTACGCGCACGGCCTCCATCACCGGCGGCTTCGTCGCGCTCTATGACTGCCTGGCCTGGATGGAAGCCCGCAAGATGCTCACCGTGAGCAAGGTGCTCAAGGACCACGTGGCTGCGATTTCCTGCGGGATTCATGGCGGCACCTGCGTCATCGACCTCGACTATGTCGAGGATTCATCGGCCGGCGCCGACGCTAATTTCGTCATGACCGGCAAGGGCGGCATCGTCGAGATCCAGGGCACTGCCGAAGGCGACGCGTTCTCGGAGGCACAGTTCGCCGAACTCCTGGCGCTCGCCAAGAAGGGCATCGCCCGTCTGGTTGACCTGCAGAAAATGGCGGTAGGCTGAGACGGATCACGACCGCAAAGGGACAGGAAACGGGACATGACGCCGACGGCGATCCTCGAATCCGCGCTCTATGTCACCGATCTCGACCTGGCCGAGGCGTTCTACGCCGACGTGCTCTGCCTGGAGCGGGTCACGAAGGTGGACGACCGCCACGTCTTCTTCCGTTGCGGTCACGGCGTGCTGCTGCTGTTCCAGCCGAATGCCACGGTGGTGCCACCGGCGCCCGACGCCAGGCTGCCCGTACCGCCCCACGGCATGCGCGGCGAGGGTCATCTCTGCTTTGCCGCCTCCGCCGAGGAGATTGAGCGCTGGAAAGCGCGACTCCAGGCCCTGGATGTCGTGATCGAGGCCGACTTCGAATGGCCGCAGGGCGGCCGATCCATCTATTTCCGCGATCCATCCGGCAATTCGCTGGAATTCGCCGAACCACGCATATGGGGCATCGAATGAACGCACTGGCCGGCCGCAAGATCGTCATTGCCAGCCACAATGCGGGCAAGCTGCGGGAATTCGCCGATCTGATGGAGCCGTTCGGCATCGAGGCGAAATCGGCGAAGGACTACGGCCTGCCCGAGCCCGACGAAACCGGCACCACCTTCGAGGAAAACGCTTACATCAAGGCGCTCGCGGCGGCGACGGCGACCGGTCTTCCGGCGCTGTCGGATGATTCCGGCCTTTGCGTCGACGTGCTGGGCGGTGCGCCCGGTGTCTACACCGCCGACTGGGCACAGAAGCCCGACGGCACCCGCGATTTCGCTATGGCGATGGAAAGGACCGAGAAGCTGATGGCCGAGAAAGGCGCGCTGGATCCTGCGCGGCGCACCGGTCGTTTCGTTGCGGTCATCTGCCTTTGCATGCCCGATGGTACCGCCGAGTATTTCCGCGGCGAGGCCGAAGGCCGGCTCGTCTGGCCGCCGCGCGGCACCGACGGATTCGGCTATGATCCTGTTTTCCAGCCAGCGGGGTTCGACGTCACCTTCGGCGAAATGACAGCGCAGGAGAAGCACGGCTGGAAGCCGGGACAGGACACCGCATTGTCCCATCGGGCCCGTGCCTTCCAGAAATTCGCCCGGGCGAAGCTGGGGTCGGCATGACGGTCCTGGGCTTCCGCGCCATGCCCGACGACGGCCGAATGCTCCAGGACGACCGGTCACCGGGCTTCGGCGTTTACGTGCACTGGCCCTTCTGTGCCGCGAAGTGCCCCTATTGCGATTTCAACTCGCACGTTCGCCACCAGCCACCGGACCAGGCGCGCTTCGCACGTGCCTTCGAGACCGAGCTTGCATCGATGCGGGCGCAGTCAGGACCCCGCACGGTGACCAGCGTCTTCCTCGGCGGAGGCACGCCCTCGCTGATGGAACCCAGGACGGTCGGCGCGATCCTCGACGCCATCGCCGCGAACTGGACGGTGCCGTCCGGCATCGAGGTGACGCTGGAGGCCAACCCGTCGTCGGTCGAGGCGGAGCGCTTTCGCGGCTACCGGGCGGCCGGGGTCAACCGCGTCTCGCTCGGCGTGCAGGCGCTGAATGACCGAGACCTGAAGTTCCTCGGGCGGCTCCACAATGTCGAGGAAGCGCTGAAAGCGATCGAGCTTGCCCGCGCGACGTTCCCGCGCCTCTCTTTCGACCTGATCTATGCCCGTCCGGGCCAGACGCTGGATGGCTGGGAAACCGAATTGCGCCAGGCGATCGACTACGCTGCCGACCATCTGTCGCTCTACCAACTCACCATCGAGGAGGGCACGCCGTTCTTTGCACTGCATGCGGCGAAGAAGTTCCTGATACCGGATGCCGATACGGCGGCCGATCTCTACCAGTTGACGCAGGAGGTGACCGCCGCGCACGGGCTTCCGGCCTACGAAATCTCCAATCATGCGAAACCGGGCGCCGAAAGCCGGCACAACCTGACCTACTGGCGCTATGGCGAATATGTCGGTGTCGGTCCCGGGGCGCATGGCCGCTTCATCGCCGAGGGCACGCGGACTGTGACCATGGCCGAGCGCCATCCCGAGCGCTGGCTGGCGCTGGTCGAGCAGCAGGGACACGGCGTGGCCGATGGAGAGGAACTGACGCGCGACGAAGAGGCCGACGAGTTCCTGCTTATGGGGCTACGGCTGGTCGAAGGCCTCGACCTCGTGCGCTACACCGAACTCGCCGGGCGCCCGCTGCCGCAGGAGCGTATCGACATCCTGCAGAGCGAAGGCCTCGTGGCCCCCATCGGCAATTCGCGCCTGCGAGCGACGCCGGCCGGCATGATCGTGCTCGACGCCGTGGTGGCGGACCTGGCGCGGTAGGGACTGGGCGTTGCCGCCAAGGTGAATGGTCACTATAGTCAACATGGTCATTCCGATCCGTCGTTGACGACCGTGGAGTGAGAGATCGAATGGGCAAGACCGCGAACGACGACCTGGACGTCTGGACGCTCGCCACTGCGAAGGCCCGTCTGTCGGAGGTCGTCGAGCGCGCGCAGGATGGTCCCCAGATGGTGACCCGGAATGGCAAGCCGGCGGCAGTCATCGTCTCCGCCGAGGAATGGAAGCGGAAGACGCAGAGGAAGGGCAATCTGGCCGAGTTTCTTCTCGCCTCGCCACTCCGCGGACAGGATCTCGATTTCGCGCGGCTGGACGACCAGCCTCGTGATCTTGAGCCTTGAGCTATCTCCTAGACACGAATGTCCTGTCTGAACCCTTGCGGTCGCAGCCCTCGCCAGTCGTCGTGCGCTGGCTTGAGGAACTGGACGAGGACCGGGCCTACGTCAGCGTGATCACGCTGGCCGAGATACGCCGCGGCGCCCTGTTGCTCGCACCGGGGCGCCGCCGCGAAACACTCATGAACTGGGTCGACGAAGACCTCCGCAGCCGGTTCGTCGGCCGGATCGCGCCAGTCGATGCCGAGGTGGCCGATCGCTGGTCCGAAGTCATGGCTGCCCGCCGATCCAAAGGCCAAGGCCTTGGTGTGATGGACGGGTTCATCGCCGCAACAGCCCTCGTGCGCGGACTGACGGTCGTAACTAGGAACGTCAGGGATTTCGCCTTTCTAGGTGACGGTGTCATCAACCCGTGGGGAACCCCGTGACAGAGCCGCGTCATCCCACCTTCCTGATCCATCAGACCGTCATCCCCGCACGGCCGCTGGAGCCGGCGCTATATCTCGTGGCGACGCCGATCGGCAATCTGGGCGACGTCACATTGCGCGCGCTGGAGACGCTGGCGGCCGTCGACATCGTCGCCTGCGAAGATACCCGCGTCAGCCGCGTGCTGCTCGACCGCTACGGCATCCGGCAGAAGCTGACGGCCTATCATGAGCACAATGCCGAGGTGGCGGGGCCACGGCTGCTCGCGGATCTTGCGGAGGGAAAGGCCGTGGCGCTGATTTCCGACGCCGGGACGCCGCTCGTCTCCGATCCAGGCTACCGGCTGGTCGGCGAGGTCATCGCGGCCGGCTTCCGCGTCGTGCCGATCCCCGGCGCCTCGGCGATGCTGGCCGCGCTGACGGCGAGCGGCCTGCCATCGGACGCTTTCTTCTTCGCCGGTTTCCTGCCGGCCCGGGATGGCCAGCGCCGCAACCGCCTCGATGCAGTGAAGGCGGTGCCTGGCACGCTGATCTTCTATGAATCACCGAACCGGGTGGCCGACAGCCTCGCCGCCATGCGTGACGTGCTGGGCGGCGAGCGCGAGGCGGTTGTCTGCCGCGAACTGACCAAGACCTTCGAGGAAATGCGACGCGGCAACCTTGCCACGCTCGCCGAGCACTATGACGGCGCGCCCACGCCCAGGGGCGAGATCGTCGTCTGCGTCGCACCGCCGGGCGAACCGGCCAAGGAGACGCCCGAGGATATCGACCGATTGCTTCTTTCGCTCGCCGCCGAAATGCCGACTTCCAAGGCCGCCGGCGAGGCTGCCCGCATGACCGGACAATCCAGGCAAACGCTGTACCGGAGGCTCCTTGAGTTGAAGGAAGAGGGCGGTGGCAGCTGACGGGCGGGACCGACGCTCACGCGCCTACCGCAAGGGCCATCGCGGCGAGTGGGTGGCCGCGCTCGCCCTGATGCTCAAGGGCTACCGCATCGTCGCCCGACGCCATCGCACCAAGCTCGGCGAAATCGACCTGATCGCGCGTCGCGGCGACGTGGTCGCCATCGTCGAGGTCAAGGCGCGCGCGACCCTGATCCAGGCCATGGATGCCGTCGGCTTCGAGGCGCAGCGCCGTATCGAAGGCGCCGCCGACCTGTGGCTGTCCAGGCAGCCCGACGCCGCCCGCCTGTCGATCCGCTTCGACATCGTGGCGGTGCTTCCCCGGCGTTGGCCCGTGCATGTCGAGAATGCCTTCCAGGGCCGCAACTGACCCTTGCGTGGCAAGCGACGGCGGAGTCATTCTGCTCCAGATGCGGCCAAATCGATAACCTGCGGAGTATTCAGAATGTGCCATCATTGCGTGATCGACGGCGTGAAGAAAAGCATGCTCTCGCGACGTGACTTCTTCAAGGGAACGGCCCTGGCCGCCGGAGCGGCCGCCATCGGTGCGGCTGCCGCGCCCCAGCCATTGTTCGCCCAGGCGACGATGCCGACCAAGGCCGAGGACCTGACCCACGAACTCTACGACATGTTCCCGACCTTCTTCGGAGAACAGCAGGTCTTCTACGATCAGAAGTTCAACTACGCGGAGCACAAGTTCAACCTGTTCGAGCTGCGCGTGAACGAGCACACCGGCACCCACATCGACGCGCCGCTGCATTTTTCGGAGGACGGCCGTTCGGTGGCCGAGATCCCCGTCGGCGACCTTGTCTGCCCGCTGGTCGTCGTCGACATCCGCGCCAAGGCGGCCGACAATGCCGACGCCCAGGTGACGCCCGACGACATCAAGGCCTGGACGGACGCGAACGGCGACCTGCCGGCCGGCGCCTGCGTGGCCATGCTGTCGGGCTGGGGCCAGCATGTCGCGACCGAGAAGTTCCGCAATGTCGGCGCGGACGGCAAGACCATGCACTTCCCGGGCTTCCACATCGAGGCAGCGCAGATGCTGATGGAATCGGCTTCGGGCGTGAAGGGCATGGCCGTCGACACGCTGTCGCTCGATTTCGGCCAATCGCCCGATTTCGCGGTCCACTACGCTTGGCTGCCCTCGGGACGCTGGGGGCTGGAATGCGTTGCCAATCTCGAAGCCATGCCAGCGGCCGGCGGCACGATCGTCGTCGGCGCGCCGAAGGTGCGCGGTGGCACGGGAGGACCGTCGCGCGTCTTCGGCATGGCCTGAGAGCCCGTTCGGAAACCCCGTCCCGATCCCTCTGGACAAGCGCCTCGCGGGGCGCTTGTCTCGATGTGCCGTAGAGAGGGCGCGGCAGGGGGGACGGCCATGACATACGACTACCTGATCGCCGGCGGGGGATCGGCCGGGGCAACACTGGCAGCCCGACTGTCGGAGGATCCATCCGTCTCGGTCTGCCTGATCGAGGCCGGAGGCGAGGGACGCGACCTGCTGGTCCGCGTCCCGGCAGGCGTGGCGGCCATGCTGCCCGGGCGCCCAACGAGGATCAACAACTGGTGCTTCGAGACCGTTCCGCAGCCGGGGCTCGGCGGTCGAAAAGGCTATCAACCGCGCGGCAAGGCGCTCGGCGGGTCGAGCGCGATCAACGCCATGCTCTACGTTCGTGGCCACCCGTCCGACTATGACGACTGGGCGAACCTCGGCTGCGAGGGCTGGAGCTGGAACGATGTCCTGCCGTGGTTCCGCAAGGCGGAGGGCAACAGTCGGGGCGCGGATGAGCGGCACGGCGCGGACGGACCGCTGAAAGTACGCGACCAGGCGAGCCCGCGCGCGGTCAGCCAGGCCTTCGTCGAAGCCTGTGGCAGGCTCCAGATCCGTCGCAACGACGATTTCAACGGGGCAGAGCAGGAAGGCGCCGGTCTCTACCAGGTCACGCAGTTCTTCGACGGACCGAACAGGGGCGAGCGCTGTTCGGCGGCGGCCGCCTATCTGCATCCGGCGATGGTCCGGCCCAACCTCACGGTGATCACCGGCGCTCACGTCACCCGCATCGCGCTCGACGGCCGGCGCGCCACCGGCCTGCACTATCGACGCGGCGGCAGGAACGAACGGGTGGAGGCGCGGCGCGAGGTGATCGTTTCGGCCGGTGCCTTCGGCTCGCCGCAACTGCTGCTCCTGTCCGGCATCGGCCCGGCCGACGAGTTGCAGAGCCACGGCCTCGCGATCACGCACGAATTGCCCGGTGTCGGCCGCAACCTCCAGGACCATCTCGACTTCACGGTCTCGTGGAAATCGCGCCGGACCGATCTCTTTGGCGTCGGACTGCGCGGCGGCCTCGCCCTCGCCGGCCAGGTCGGGGCCTGGCGCCGGGACGGCTCGGGCCATCTGGCCTCGCCGATAGCCGAGGCCGGCGCCTTCGTGAAATCGAACCCGGCGCTCGACCGGCCGGACCTGCAGCTGCATTTCTGCGCCGGCATCGTCGACGATCACACCCGCAAGATCCGGCTCGGCTTCGGCTTCTCCAGCCATGTCTGCGTGCTGCGGCCCTTCTCGCGCGGCACGGTGGGGCTGCTGGATGCCGACCCGCTGTCGGCGCCCCGCATCGATCCCGCCTTCCTGTCGGACGAGCGCGACGCCGACCTGCTGCTGAAGGGCGCGAAGCTGATGCGCGACATCATCGCCGCAGAGCCGCTGGCGCCCTATCGGCACAAGGAACTCTACATCGACGGACAGGTGTCCGACGCCGTGCTTACGGACCACATCCGTGCCCGTGCCGACACGATCTACCATCCGGTCGGCACCTGCCGGATGGGCGTCGACGACGAGGCCGTCACCGATCCGCAGTTGCGGGTGCGCGGCATGCAAGGCCTGCGCGTCGTCGATGCCTCGGTCATGCCGACGCTGATCGGCGGCAACACCAACGCGCCGACGATCATGATCGCGGAAAAGGCGGCGGCGCTGATCAGGGAGACGGCGTGAAAGATGGGTGACGCTTGGGCACCGTTTGCCTGGTTTAGCGCGACGACGATTTGCAAGGGTCGTTGCTTGCGGCCCGAATAGGGCCGATCGTCCCCTTGTTCCAAACGCCCGCGCGCCGCGTGACGGTGTCTTTACCGTCCGGCTCGTCGGATCCGACAGGGAGAAGGCGACTGGAGAAACGGCGCGCTATGACGTGTCGGGCGCCTGGTGCGGCCAGCCGCCGGGCGTGCCGAGGCCGATAC
>NZ_RWKW01000162.1 GCF_003970795.1 Aquibium carbonis
CTCTCCTTCCAATCCTTCTTGCGAGCGGCGTAGTCTTCGTTCGCCTCGGCTGCCTTCCACCTGGCATGGAAGACTTCGGCGGACCTGGCCTTCTCCGGATCGCCCGTGCCGCGCGGGAGTTCGTGATGGTCCTCCCCGGCATATTTCCGGCCACCGCGATAGTTCGCGTAGCGACGCGCGCGGGTGAAGCCCATCTGCAGGAACTTGTGAGCCAGATCGGCGCCGACGAAATCGCCTGCGTCGAGGTAGGCCTTGAACTTCGTCTCGATCGCGGCGCTGCTCTTTTCCGCCTCGTCCGGCGTCTTGAACCGCCAGAGCAATACGAGTTCGTTCTTGTAGGGCTGGCAGATCAGCACGCCCTGTTCGCCGCGCCCGACGCGGTAAAGTTTGGGGTGGGCGCGGTAGTCGACATCCGGTTTCCACGCGTAGCGGGACTCGTCGAAGTCGAGATATGAGGGTCGCCTAGACATGGTCAGCAAAGGTGGATCAGCGCCTTCCGGTTCCGTTCGGCGACGTCAGCCGAAGATCCCATGCATGAACCACCGGTGCGATCCGGTGTGGGGGTCTTCACCGTCGCCGGCCCTGTAGACCCAGTAGCGCTCGCCCGCCTCGTCCTCGACCCGGAAGTAGTCGCGGACGGCCGACAG
>NZ_RWKW01000163.1 GCF_003970795.1 Aquibium carbonis
GGAGGTTGTCCGTGAGTTTTGAGATTGGGGGCCTTCCGCCAAGAGCGGCGTGGGGTCTGGTTGTGTTGTAGGCGCAGAGCCACGCGGGCATTGCGGCGGTGCGGCTGGCCGACGTTTCGAAGGCGGTGGCGTAGATCCACTCGCGCAACGAGGTCTGGATGAAGCGCTCGGCCTTGCCATTGGTGCGCGGCGTGTAGGGTCTGGTGCGCTTGTGGCCGATGCCTCTGGTTGCCAGCGCGGCACGGAAGACGTGGCTCTTGTAGGCCGATCCGTTGTCGGTCATGACCCGCTCGACCTTGACGCCATGTCGCTCGAAGAAGGCGAGTGCGCGTTCGAGGAAGGCGGTCGCGCTCTCCTTCTTCTCGTCGGGCAGGATTTCGGTGTAGGCGAGTCGGGACGCGTCGTCGACGGCAACGTGGAGCGCTTCCCATCCCAGCCCCTTGCCACAAGCCCTGCGATTGCTCTGGCCGCGGCGGTCGCCGGTGATGCGGTGGCCGATGCCTTCGATGCGGCCGAGTTTCTTCGAATCGATGTGGATCAGCTCGCCGGGGTTTTCCCGCTCGTAGCGGATGACCGGCACGGCCGGATCCAGGGCCCTGAGCCGGCCCAGGCCCAGCCGGCGAAGAACCTTGCCCACCGTCGAGACCGGCCTGTCGAGCTGGCGTGCGATGGCCGGACCCGACAGGCGGCGACGACGCAGCGCCTCGATCGCCGCCTCACCATCACGATCGAGCCGCGAGGGGCTGGAATGCGGCCGCGACGAACGGTCGACCAGACCGGCTTCTCCTTCCACCTGATAGCGGTCACGCCACTTGCGCACCGTCTTGCCATCGACGCCCTGGGCCGATGCGACGGCCGCTATCGTCCAGCCCGCTTGAAGACGTTCGATCATCAGCATTCGACTGTGCCGCGTGGTTCTGGCATTCTCATGGATGTCCATCCGGGGCTCCTGGAGACAGAGGTGTCGTGTCGCAACAACAACCTCCCATCCAAGCCTCGGACGGACAACCTCC
>NZ_RWKW01000164.1 GCF_003970795.1 Aquibium carbonis
CCTTGGAGACCAGTTCGCCCTCGGCGCGCCGGATGACGACGCGGTCGTGGAGTGGACGGAATTTCATTGGGTTCTTTCTGATGTCGACGCGTAGGGCGACGACGCCACGTACATAGTGTTTCTGGCACTCGATTGTTAGGAGTGCCAGAAATATTTTACGCCCTCACTGGGTGACATCGGGGGCTTCTTTGTGAATTTTAACTGATTAAATTTACCGCTGTTTCCCCATTATTATTATTTCCTTTTCAAATTAATACCGATCTATCGGAGTATTTGTTTTGCTTTCTGTTTGGAAACTTTTATATTTTCTATATTTTCGGAGATATCGACTTTGCGCGGAAGCCGCCGAGTTCAGAAGCACCCGTCGCACAGTCGCTCAGCCAGATCGTCGCGAGAATGGGACGGCGAGCCGCGGCTTCCGGCGTCCATCGTGGACATCATTGGCTTTGTCCGTGGTCTCAAGGCGTCTGGGGCATTCGGGGCGTTCGGCGAGGCGGCACGCGCGTTCGGCGGAGCGCCAAGCGAAAGCAGGAACAGGATCACGGCGAGGACGATCGCGCCATAGCGCAGCGCCGCCCGCATCCACGGCTGGCGCCGAACCTGGTGAGGAGCGCGGCGATCACCGCCGCCGCCGTTTCCAATCTTGGAGCCGCGCGTAGATCGTGACCGCGATGCCACCGAGCGGCACTGCGATGAGCACTCCGCGCACCATGTCGAGATACTGGATGAGCGGCGGGATCACGGGCTGTGTCTCGGGTAAGATGTTCTGCGCGACTTCCACGCCCGCTGCAGCCAGCGGCGCCATACAGGCCGCTCCATCGCATTCATGGTGTGGCTGCCGGCCAGCACCTCGCGGCGGGCGACGTTTCGGTAAGCGAAGGCGGTCAGCCGGACCGAGAAAAGCGCGCTCAACTGGCGGGATGGGCCAGCTCTAATCACGCTGCGACGGCTCCTCCACCGGTCCGGCCTGAGGTATCGGCTCCATTCGGCGCGGTTGCCAGGGCGACCGGACATCGTGTTTCCATCCCGTCGGATCGCCATCTTCGTTCATGGCTGCTTCTGGCATCGCCACCACGGCTGCCACTGGTGCACCACACCGTCATCAAACGCGGAATTCTGGAGCGCCAAGTTCGCGGGCAACGTCCAGCGCGACAGGCACGTCGCCGAAGTGCTTCACGCGGCGGGCTGGCGGATGGAGGTGGTCTGGGAGTGCGCTCTGCGAGAGACGAGCATGGACGAGACCGCCTGTCGTCTGCTTGCATGGATCAAGGAAGGCAGCGGAGATTTCGAGAGCCCCGTGATTCGTCGTCGCCAGCAATAGGGCTCGTGCGAGCGCCAACCTGACGCCACATCGGAAGAGGACCGATCTGGACTAGTTCCGGCTAACACGCGAGGGTAGGCTTTTCCGCCGGTGACGTTCGCTTTCTGGCTGCGACAATGGTGACCCAGCGGCTGAGATGAGAGCGCAATATTGTCGCATAGCTCGCTCCAATCCAGCCTGGTCGGGTAGTTGGAATCGTGAGCTCAGCAACGACAAGAACCTCAACACCCGGTCATCAGGATCCGACTACCACAGCTCAGCCAGACAGAACTGCGCAGCTCAATCATTGGCTGCGCAGTTCTGTGTCGGCATTGGCCAATGTTCTCGTCGTCGAGTCTCCGGATGGGTGGCGCAAATCGACGATCGTGTCCCGCCGCGTGGTGTAGCTGGCGGCCATGGTCGCCGTGCTTTCCGGCATTGCCGGGCTGATCAGCG
>NZ_RWKW01000165.1 GCF_003970795.1 Aquibium carbonis
CCCGCCTGCGCAAGGCCGCCGCGACCGGCAAGCTCGGCCTGTCGCGGCAGTCCGCCGCCGCCGCGCGCGCGGCGGGCCTGGGGATCCACGATCCGGCCGATCCGCTGCGGCTTCTGCCCTACGAGTTGCGGATGCTCGGCGACCGCAAGGCGCCGTCGCGATGGGTGATCGATCTTGCCGCGCCCGAGGACGACCCGACGCTGCTGCCGCCGGAGGGCTATCCGATGGTACCCAATCCCGAGGACCGGCTGTTCATCCCGGCCGAATACGTGCCGCTGTTCGTGCAGAAAGGCTGGCAGCCAGCGCGGCTGGTGCGCTTCTGAGGACAGTTCGGGGCGACCGGTGAGAGCCGGCCGGACGAGAGACGCCCAGACGGCCCTTTGCAGGCACGTGAAGCAGACCGGACGGCCCTCGCGGGCCGTGGGAGCAGCCCGGGACGGCCCTTGCGGGCCGTCAGGCCGCCGAGCGGGTCGGCAGGCTCTTCAGGTGGGCCAGGAGCCCGCCATAGGAAACCGCCATGCCGGCGAAGGGATTGTCGCTCGCCCGCGCGTCCTCCATCCGGACGGAGCGCCCGTCCTCCTGCAAGAGCACGAGCACGGTGACCGGCTTTTCGGTGCCGGGAAGGTTGACCGCCGCGACCCGCTTGCAATCCGGCACCGTGTGAACGGGCATCTGGAACAGGAAGCGCGCCTCGGCCCTGTCCGCCGCGCCGCGCACGGCGGCCTCGAAGCCCTTTTCCTGGATGTCCTGCGCCTCGAGCGCGGCTTCGAAGGACATGGCCTCGAGCGGCGCCTCCGGGCCGGCGGCGCGCGTTTCGTCCATCGCCTCGGCGGTCATGGCGGCGGCCTCGGCGATCGCCTCGACGGCTGCAACGACGCTCGCATCGGTGACGGCCGGGACGTCGAATTCGGCCGGCGCGGCGATGCTCGCCTCGACAGGCGCGGCGGCAGCCGGCAACGTCTCGAGCAGGGGCTGGTCTGCGGGCGTGCTCGGCGACGGCGCGGCAAGAGCCGGTGCCGCGACGTCGATCTCCGCGACTTCGACGTCCGGGAGCCCGGCCGCCATGGGGGCCGTTTCCTCGACCACGACGACCGCCGTGGTGGTCGTGACCGAGATCGCCTCGATCGACACGGTCGCCTCGACCGTTTCCGGCGCTGAAGCGGCCACGTCGTCGCTGCCGGCCTCGGGCGCGGACAGGGCGATCGCCTCGCCTGTGGCCTGGACGGTGGCGACCGCCACCGTCGTTTCAATGATCGTCGCGGCATCGTCCGGCTGTTCGCCATCCGGCGTGCCGGCGGGCCTGGCCTCCGCGACGAGGCCGTCGAGATCGCCGAGATCGCCGAGATCGATCGCGTCGAGGTCCGGCGCGAGCAGGCTCGCCAGCTCGGCCTCGAAATCGTCGCTCAAGCCGAGAAGGGAACCGTCGTCGTCTTCACCCGGCATGCCGGATGCGGGCGGCTCGTTCGAGACCATCTCGTCGGTTACGCGCGCGTCATCGTCGATCATGACGGATTCAGGCTGGTTGAAATCGTCCTGGGGGCGCGAGTCCATGCGGGATTCTCCGTCTTGTTTGTCACCGCCACCCCGACGGGCCGGAACTTCGGTGGCGAGCATGGCCTTAGTATGGCGGTGAGCGGCATCGAATCAGTCAGCGAATTGCACCCTTTGACGCATAGCGCTATTGGACAAGCCGAAAGCCGTAAAGGCTATAGTTCGAGATGCAACAATCTTCGGGAGGAACATACATGCTCGGTCTCATGCAGCAGTGGCCGCTGCTCAACCACAAGATCATCGACAGCGCGGCACGGCAGCACGGAGCGCGAGAAATCGTTTCCCGCTCCGTCGAAGGGCCGATCGTGCGCACGACCTATGCCGAGGCCCGCGCCCGCGCGCTCAAGGTCGCGCAGCGCCTCGCCCGCGACGGGCTCAAGCGCGGCGACCGCATCGGCACGCTGGCCTGGAACACGGCGCGCCACCTGGAGGCCTGGTACGGCATCATGGGCATGGGCGGCGTCTACCACACGCTGAACCCGCGCCTGTTTCCCGAGCAGATCGCCTGGATCATGAACCATGCCGAGGATCGTGCGCTCTTCGTCGACCTCACCTTCATGCCGCTGGTGGAGAAGATCGCGCCGCTGGTGAAGAGCCTCGAGAAGGTGATCGTGCTGACCGACGCCGCGCACATGCCCGAAAGCAAGCTGCCCAACGTGGTGGCGTTCGAGGACTGGCTGGCCGAGGCAGACGGCGATTTCGCCTGGCTGGAGATGGACGAGAACGAGGCGTGCGGCATGTGCTACACGTCCGGCACCACGGGCGACCCCAAGGGCGTGGTCTATTCGCACCGGTCCAACGTGCTGCACGCCATGATCGCCTGCATGCCCGATTCGATGGGCATCTCGTCGCGCGACGTGATCCTGCCGGTGGTGCCGATGTTCCACGCCAATGCCTGGGGCCTCGCCCAGTCGGCGCCGATGATCGGCGCCAAGCTGGTGATGCCGGGCGGCAAGATGGACGGCGCCTCGATCTACGAACTGCTGGACACCGAGAAGGTGACCTTCTCGGCCGCGGTGCCGACGGTGTGGCTGATGCTGCTGCAGCACCTGGAGCAGAACGGCCTGACGCTGCCGCACCTGAGCAAGGTGGTCATCGGCGGCTCGGCCTGCCCGCGCGCCATGACGGAAAAGTTCGAGAAGAACTACGGCGTGCAGGTCATCCACGCCTGGGGCATGACCGAGATGAGCCCGCTCGGCACGCTCGCCACGATCAAGCCGAACTATGCCGACCTGGAAGGCGACGCGCTCCTGGACATCAAGCAGACCCAGGGCTACGCGCCCTTCGGCGTCGAGATGAAGGTGACCGACGACGAGAACCGCGAACTGCCGTGGGACGGCAAGACCTTCGGCCGGCTCAAGGTGCGCGGCCCGGCGGTCGCGTCGTCCTATTTCGGCGGTGCGGGCAAGGAGCAGTTCGACGCCGACGGCTGGTTCGACACGGGCGACGTCGCCCACATCAACGCCAATGGCTACATGCAGATCACCGACCGGGCCAAGGACGTCATCAAGTCGGGCGGGGAATGGATCTCGACCATCGACCTGGAGAACCTCGCCGTGGGCCATCCCGACATCGCCGAGGCGGCGGTGATCGGCGTGGCGCATCCGAAGTGGGACGAGCGGCCGCTTCTCGTGGTGGTGCGCAAGCCGGGCAAGGAGCCGACCAGGGAGGCCATCCTCGGCTTCATGGAAGGCAAGGTGGCCAAGTGGTGGATGCCGGACGACGTCGTCTTCGTCGACGAGATCCCGCATACCGCGACGGGCAAGATCCAGAAGACCACGCTTCGCGACCAGTTCCGCGACTACCATCTGCCGACGGCCTGACGGGATGCGTGCCCCGCGCCTTCTCCGGCCCGTCTCGTCTCGCGCGGCGATCCGTCTCCGCCGGGGCACGGGCCAGGCATGAAGGCGGCGATCGAAAGGCGCTGGTCGCGCGCGTCCCTGCGATCGGCCGGCCTGGCCTATTTCGCGACGGTCCTGCTCCTGATCGCGGGGCTGTCGCATCGCTATGGCCTGCTGGAGACGGTGCCGTTCCTGGGGGTGCTGCTGATCGTGGCCCTTCTGGCGGCGGCCGGCATCGGCCTGGCCTGCGCCGGTTTCGTGGACCTGTGGGAGCGCGGCGACCGGGGCGGGCGGCGCGCGCTCGCCTCGGGCATCGTCTGCTGCCTCCTCCTCGCCCCCTATGCGCTGAGCGCCTGGCGCGTGCTCGACCATCCCGGGCTGGTGGACGTGGCGACCGACCTCGACGATCCGCCGGCGTTTCGCACGCTGGCCGCGCAGCGCCCGGCCTTCGCCAACCAGATCGCGCCCATCGACGCGAGCCGGGCGCAGATGATCCGGACCGGCTATCCGGGACTGACCGGCCGGCGCTATGCCGTCTCGCCGGACCAGGTGATGGAGCAGGCGCTGGCGCTGGTGGCCGATCGCGGGTGGACGGTCGTCGCCCGGCACGGGATCGTGGCGCCGCCGCCCGATCCGGCCGTCGAGGGGGAGGAGGAGGCAGCGCCGGCGCCGCCGCCGATCCCCGCGCC
>NZ_RWKW01000166.1 GCF_003970795.1 Aquibium carbonis
GGCGCCGGGCGAGGCGCCGCTGGCCCTTGCCGGCGGCCTGCGCGGCTTCAAGGACGGGGACGAGGCGAGGCGAGCGGAGTTCCAGGCGCGCAGCCTGGTGGTGTCGATGCGCGAGGACGGAAGCGCGCTGGTGCTCGACCGCGACCCGACCGGCGACGCCCTCGTCGTGCGCCGGATCGCGCCCGGCGCCGAGGCGCGCTGAGCCGCGACCCGGGGCGAGCGGCGGCGGCATGAAAAAGGGCCGGCGTCCTTGCGGACGCCGGCCCCGATTGTCGATGACAGCCTGGATCAGGCGGACTTCTTCTTGTCGTCGTCGATCTCCTCGAAATCGGCGTCGACCACGTCCTCGCCGGCCTTCTGCGCATCCGCCTTGGCGTCGGCCGCGGCGGCTTCCGCCTGGCTGGCCTCGTACATGGCCTGGCCGAGCTTCATGGAGGCTTCGGTCAGCGCCGTGCTGCGGGACTGGATCTCCTCGAGATCCTCGCCCTCGAGCGCGGTCTTCAGAGCCGCGATCGCGTCCGAGATCGCCGTGCGGTCGGCCTCGGTGACCTTGTCGCCATACTCCTTGAGCGACTTCTCGGCGGAGTGGACCAGAGCCTCGCCCTGATTCTTCGCCTCGACGAGCGCGCGACGCTTCTTGTCGCCCTCGGCATTGGCCTCGGCGTCCTTCACCATCTTCTCGATGTCGGCGTCGGACAGGCCGCCCGAAGCCTGGATGCGGATCTGGTGCTCCTTGCCGGTGCCCTTGTCCTTGGCCGAGACGTTGACGATGCCGTTGGCGTCGATGTCGAAGGTGACCTCGATCTGCGGCACGCCGCGCGGCGCCGGCGGAATGCCGACCAGGTCGAACTGGCCGAGCATCTTGTTGTCGGCCGCCATTTCGCGCTCGCCCTGGAACACCCGGATCGTCACCGCGGACTGCGAATCCTCGGCCGTGGAGAACACCTGGCTCTTCTTGGTCGGGATCGTCGTGTTGCGGTCGATCAGGCGGGTGAACACGCCGCCGAGCGTCTCGATGCCCAGCGACAGCGGGGTCACGTCGAGCAGCAGCACGTCCTTGACGTCGCCCTGGAGCACGCCGGCCTGGATGGCCGCACCCATGGCGACGACCTCATCGGGGTTGACGCCCTTGTGCGGCTCCTTGCCGAAGAACTGCTTCACCACTTCCTGGATCTTGGGCATGCGGGTCATGCCGCCGACCAGAACCACCTCGTCGATCTCGGCCGCCTTGACGCCCGCATCCTTGAGCGCCGCCTTGCAGGGCTCGATGGTGCGCTGGACGAAATCGTCCACCAGCGCCTCGAACTTGGCGCGGGTGAGCTTCATCGTCAGGTGCTTCGGACCCGAGGCGTCGGCGGTGATGAAGGGCAGGTTGATCTCGGTCTGCGCGGACGAAGACAGCTCGATCTTGGCCTTTTCGGAGGCCTCCTTCAGGCGCTGAAGGGCGAGCTTGTCGTTCTTCAGGTCGATGCCCTGCTCCTTCTTGAACTCGGCCGCCAGATACTCGACCAGGCGCATGTCGAAGTCCTCGCCGCCGAGGAAGGTGTCGCCATTGGTCGACTTCACCTCGAACACGCCGTCGCCGATCTCGAGGATCGAGATGTCGAACGTGCCGCCGCCGAGATCGTAGACCGCGATGGTGCCGGCCTTCTTCTTGTCGAGGCCGTAGGCGAGGGCTGCCGCCGTCGGCTCGTTGATGATGCGCAGCACCTCGAGGCCGGCGATGCGGCCGGCGTCCTTGGTGGCCTGGCGCTGGGCGTCGTTGAAATAGGCCGGAACGGTGATGACCGCCTTGTCGACCTTCTCGCCGAGGTAGGACTCGGCGGTCTCCTTCATCTTCTGCAGCGTCATGGCGGAGATCTGCGAGGGCGAATATTTGGAGCCCTGCGCCTCGACCCAGGCATCGCCATTGTCGGCCCGGACGATCTTGTAGGGGACGAGCTTCTTGTCCTTCTCGGTCACCGGATCGTCGTAGCGGCGGCCGATCAGCCGCTTCACCGCGAAGATGGTGCCTTCGGGATTGGTCACGGCCTGACGCTTGGCCGGCTGGCCGACGAGACGTTCGTCGCCGTTGCTGTCGCTGAAGGCGACGATCGACGGCGTGGTGCGCGCGCCTTCCGCGTTCTCGATTACCTTCGCGTCCTTGCCGTCCATGACGGCGACGCAGGAATTGGTCGTTCCGAGGTCGATACCGATTACTTTAGCCATTGCAGTTCTCTCCGCTTAGCAGGCTGCCAGGACCCATACCGGCGTTCCAGTCGGCAGCCCCTGTTTTCCGAAAATGGCCCGGTCCCGTGCGACTCCTGCGCGGCCCCCGAGCGTCGCGGCGTATATAAGAACAGGACCTTTTGCGCGCAAGCGGGGGCTGCCCGTTCCACGCGGTCACTCTTGCACGCCGCGAGCGGTTTCGTGACGGAAAGATGAAGACGGTGGGACAACGGCCCGGTCTCACCCTATATCCCGTCCATGAACGCCTCGTCCCATCTCGACCTCTTCGAGCAGCGCCGCCACCGCGCGATGAACACGCTGCACACGTGGCTGCTGTCCCTGGGCAGCCTCGTGCTGCTCGGCGTCAGCGCCTTCGCCTTCGCCGGCGCCACGGGCGTCGTCTTTGCGCTGGTGTTCGGCGCGGTGACCCTGTGGATGGCGCGCAACGTCAGCCCGAAGATGGTGCTGTCGATGTATGACGCGCGCCCGGTGACGCGGGCCGCGTTTCCGCAAGGGGTGGCCATCGTGGAGGAACTGGCGCGGCGGGCGGACCTGCCGGCGACGCCGAAGCTCTACGTCGTGCCCTCGCAGGTCATGAACGCCTTCGCCGTCGGGCGGCGCGAGGATGCCGCGATCGCCGTCACCGACGGGCTGGTGCGGCGGATGACCGCGCGCGAGCTTGCCGGCGTTCTGGCCCACGAGATGAGCCACATCGCCAACGAGGACGTGAAGGTGATGGCGTTTGCCGACATGGTGTCGCGCTTCACCTCGACCATGGCCACGGTCGGCCTGTTCTCGCTGATGCTGAACTTTCTCGGCTTTGCCGGCGGCTACGAGACGCAGGTGCCCTGGCTGGCGGTGACGGTCCTGCTCGCCTCCCCCACGATCGGCGGGCTGCTGCAGCTGGCGCTGTCGCGCACCCGCGAGTTCGACGCCGATCTGGGCGCCGCGATCCTGACCGGCGATCCGGCCGGGCTGGCCTCGGCGCTGGCCAAGCTGGAGCGCGCCCAGCGCAACCTGTGGGACCGGCTGATGCTGCCGGGCGGCCGCCTGCCGGACGCGTCGGTGCTGCGCAGCCACCCGGTGACGGACGAGCGCATCGCCCGGCTGATGGCGCTGAAGGCGGCGCATGACCTGCCCGAGCCCGCGCCGGTGGCGGAGGTGGTCGAGCGGCGGCTGCGCCCGGGGCGCAGCTTCATCCCCAATGTCGGGCGTCGCGGACCGGTCGACTATCGCCGCATCGCCTCGCTGCTGGCGGCCGAGCCTCCGCTTTCGGCAAGGGACCATGACGGCCCGGCGCATTCCGGCTCGCTCGCCGCGCCCGACGGGCGGCCGCGCCTGCGCATCCGCCGCGGCGGGGTGTGGTACTGAAGGGACCGTCAGGCGTCGGAGAGTTCCAGCGCCCGCGCCATAAGCGCGCCCGCGTCGCCGTCGTGGCGGAAGCCGAGGCCGTCGGCGATGGCCGTGTCGATCGGCGGATAGGAGCCGTACTGCGCCTCCAGCGCCGGCTGCGGCTCGAAGGTCACGCGCTCGCGCACTTCCGGCCCGAATCGCCGGGCCACGGCCTCCACCACCTCGCCCATCGACAGCCTGAGCGCCGGAAGGCAGAAGGCGCGCCGGCCCGTCAGCCGTTCGGCGGGCAAGGCGGCGGCGTGGAGCAGATTGTCGACGCAGCGCTGGCGCGACATCATCCACGACGTCGACCCCGCCGAGACCGGGCAAGTGAAGGTTTCGCCGGCCGCAAGCGCGTGGAAGATGTCGCTCATGTAGGCCGAGTGATGGCCGCCGGGGCGGCGCGGACGCGCGACGATGCCCGGCAGGCGCAGGCAGAGCGCGTCGATGGTGCCGCGGCGGGCATGGTCGGACAGCAGCGTTTCCATCATCAGCTTCTGCGCGCCGTAGCTGAGCGTCGGCAAAGGCAGGGTCTCGTCGTCCACCCTGTCGCGCGGCAGCGGAACGCCGAACACGGCGATGGTGGAGGCATAAACCATGCGCGCCGGCCTGGCCTGCCGCGCCAGCCGGTCGACCAGCGCCATGGTGGCGAGCGCGTTGACCCGCCAGCCGAGCGAGAAATCGCCTTCGGACGCGCCGCCGGGAACCGCGGCGAGATGGAACAGCACGTCGATCGGCTCGGCGGCGAGGGCGTCGACGAGAACCGGATCGGCGATGTCGCCGATCACCGGCCGGATGCCGAGCGGCATGGTGTCCGGCGGAAGCGTCTCGTCGACGGCGACGATCTTCGCTTCCGCGTGCGCGCCGGCAAGCCCGCCCGCGGCGAGCCGCCGGATCAGTTCCTGGCCGATGAAGCCTCCCGCACCGGTGACGACGATCCGCATGGCACCCTCCTGAGACAGCGGCGTGGCCGCGACGGCTGACGCCTCGTCCGGACCACTGGTGCTTCGCAGTAGGGTTCGTCCGACCGCGCGTCAACGGCGATGTCGCATCGCCGAAGCGGGGATGACGGCAAAGCCGGGCCGGCTATACCGCTTCCCAGCCGCCGCTTTCGCCGGCGCGGAAGATCGCGTCGATGACCTTCTGGTTCAGGACGGAGCTTTCGAGCGGGAAGACGTCGACCGTCTCGCCGCGCGTGGCCCTGACGAAGGCTTCCGCCTGCAGCCGGTACTGGCGGGTGTCGGGGAAGCGGTAGACGGTGGCCTCGGTGTGGTTGTGGTTGTGGAGCGTCACCGTGTCGTCGCCGTAGATGCGCGCGTTGAACGGCGTGGCGACCTCGATGAAGCCGGCCTCGCCGTGGAACACCATGCTTTGCCGCGCCGCCATCTGCGTCGAGACGTAGAAGGTCATGTCGAAATCGCCGCAATCGGCCGTCACGTGCGAATAGATGTCGGTGCCGAAGGCCGGATCGCGCTCGACGCGGGCGCGGATCTTAAGCGGCTCCTTGCCGGTGGAAAGCCGCATCGCCACGGTGGGGTAGACGCCGATGTCGGGCAGGCCGCCGCCGCCGAGCTCCGGCCGGTTGCGCATGTTGACCGGGTCGACGTTGAAATAGGTGAAGGCGCCCTGCACGTGGCGCAGCCGGCCGATCGCGCCCTCGGCGATCAGGTCGCGCACCTTGTGCCATTGCGGATGGTAGGCGACCATGAAGGCCTCGCAGACGAGCACCTTGTTGCGGTCGCGCGCGGCGATGACCGGAGCGATGTCGGCCGCCTTCAGCGCCAGCGGCTTTTCCACCAGCACGTGCTTGCCGGCATCCGCCGCCTTGATCGCCCATTCGACGTGGTCCGACGTCGGCAGCGGGATGTAGACGCCGTCGACGACGTCCGACGCCAGCATCTCCTCGTAGGAGCCGAAGGCATGCGGCGCGCCGAGGCGCGCGGCCAGCGCCCGGGCCCGCGACAGGTCGCGGCTGGCGACGGCAGTGACCAGCCCGTTCTCGCTGTCGTTCAAGGCCGGGATGACGTGCTCGCGCGCGATCTTGGCGGTGGACAGGATACCCCAGCGAAACATGGTCTTGCCTCCTCGAAAATGTCGCGCGGACCCTACTGCGCGAGAGGCCGCGAGGGAACCGGGAAAGCGCGCTACCAGGGAACGACCGTCAGTTCCGGCCACAGCGGCAGCGCCCGCGCCGCCTTGGCCTCGTGGGTCGCGCGGTTGTCGATAACCCGGTTCGGCACCAGCCGGAAGGCAAAGACGTCGTCGAGCCCGAACGGGGCGTAGAGATCGAGCGTGCCGTCGGCGCCGAGCCTGACCCCGACCGCGTGGGTCTTGCAGGCGAAGCGGTCGATGCCCTCGCGCGACGAGCCGAGCGGCGGGTAGGGCTGGCCGAAATGGCCCTCGTACCAGAGATGCACCCGCGCCTGGTTGCGGATCTCGACCGGCAGCGGGAGATCCGCAAACAGCGGCGCGGCGCGGCGGATCACCGCATCCTCTGCCTCCCAGGACAGGTCGGCGGCGTCGAAATAGAACAGGTCGACGTCCTTGACGCCATGCCCGGACGGCCGCCCGGTGAGCGCGTTCCAGACGGTGTTGTAGAGCGCGCCCGAGACGATCCACCAGTCCGGCAGATCGAGACGGCAGGCAGCTTCCAGCGCGGCGAGGACGAGCGGATCGGCACGCAGGATCGCGAGGAAGGCATCGCGCTGGCGGGCGAAGGGCAGGCCGGAAAAGCGGAGATGGTGCATGGGTCCAGGGTGGGCGATTCGGCCGCGAGGAGCAATGCGACAGGCGTGCCCGGATCGATGGCGCCAGTCGGTCCGATGCGATATGATCGGGCACGATCACGCAGCGGGTCAGGACCCAGGATGAAGACCGTCACCATCCGAATCGACGACGACGTCATGACGCGCTGGGACGAACTCGCCCAGGCGCATGGTCTCGACAGCGGCCACCTCATGGGCCAGGCGATCGTCGAGAAGCTGGAGGAGCTGGAAGACTTCTACGTCGTAAAGGCGCGGACGGCCAAGCCGTTCCAGCCGGTGCCGAACGAGGAGGTCTGGCGGCGGCTCGGCCTTGAGGATTGAGTGGCATCCTGACGCCGTCCTCGACTTGACGCGTCTGGGGACCGCCGAGCAGCGTCGGATCAAGGCAGCGCTGGACGATCTCCTTGCGGCATCCGACGCGCGCCAGCGGCTGGTCCCCTATTCGGGCCATCTCAAAGGCCACTGGAAGCTTCGCGTCGGCGACCACCGGCTCGTCTGTCGGGTCGAGGACAGGGACGGCCAACGCGTGCTCGTGATCTATGTCGCTCACAGAAGCCGGGCCTATGACAGCCGTAGCGTCAGGACCATCCTTAGTCGCACCGAGGACTGAGCCCGGCGCCGGTGGCACCGGGCTCACCGCCCCCCGCCTGCCTCACGCGTCCTGGATGGCCGAAAGCTTCCAGTCGCCGCCGTGCTCGCGCACGAAGGTCCAGAGCTCGACCGTCTCGGTCGGCTGGTCGGAACCGCCGGCCAGTTCGCCGGTGGCGCGGTCGCGCAGGACGTCGATGGCTTCGTAGCGCAGCGCCGTCGTCGCATAGTCGCTTCCGTTCTCGCTCCAGGCTTCGGCGACGTCGGCCTGCAGGAGGTGCACGCCGGAGACCTCGTTGACCACGCCGCGCCGGGCGTTGTCGGCGAGTTCCTCGGAGAAGAACGACACCATCTCGGGCGTCGTCAGCCGGCGCAGGGCGGCGTGATCCTCACGCGAGAAGGCCTCCTGCACCTCCGACAGCCGCTGCTGGAACGTGTCGAGATCGGCTTGGTCGAGCCGGATGAACTCGAGCTCCGGCTCGCTGTCGACCGGGACGGCCGCGCCGCCGATCGACGGCACGGTGAAGCCGCCGGCCTTGCGCGGTGCGGACGCCTCGTCGCGGGCGAGCGGCTCGCGGCCGAAGCCCGGCCCGCCCGAGGGGGACGGCGCACCGCCCGCCATGGCGGGTGTCTGGCGCGAGCGGAAGAAGGCCATGGCGAGCCAGATCAGCGCGCCGACCAGGAGCAACTGGATCAGGAAGCCGAGCGCGCCGGCCATGCCGCCGAAGCCGTAACCGAGCAGCATGCCGAACAGGCCGCCGATCAGGATGCCGCGCATCAGCGAGCCGCCAAGCCCGCCGCCGAACATCCCCTGCCGTTGCGGGCCGGCCGCCTGCTGGGCGCCGGTCTGCTGGCGGGTCGCGGCGGGGGCGGGCGCG
>NZ_RWKW01000167.1 GCF_003970795.1 Aquibium carbonis
ATGCGGGTCAACCCCGCCTCGACCGGAAAGCTCATCGCGATGTCGGCGGCCGAAAACGTCGGGCCGGCGAAGTACCCGTCCCGGAGAAGCTCGGCCTTCCAGAACGCCAGATGATCGGCGAGTTGCGGATCGATCAGCCTGGCGTTGACGCCCCCCGAGATCATTCGGGCGAATGGCCGCAGGAGAAACGGCATCTGAGAAGGCAGACGCGTGAAGATGAGCTTCATGACGAGAAGCGGCATCGCCGAGCCCTCGGCATAGTGCATCCAGTAGGTGTAGCGCAGCCGTTCCTCGGTTCCGGCGGCCGGACGAAGGTTCTCGCCGCCGTGCCTCTCCACGAGGTACTCGGTGATCGCGCCGCTCTCGGCGATGACCCTGCCGTCGTCCTCGATCACCGGCGATTTTCCGAGCGGATGGACCGCCTTGAGGCTCTCCGGCGCGCGAAACTCTTTCGTCCGGCGATAGGTGCGGACCTCGTAGTCGAGACCGAGTTCCTCGAGCAGCCACAGAACGCGATGGGCGCGCGACTTTTCCAAATAGTGGACGACGATCATCGGCAGGTCTCGTGGTTGCAGCTCGGAGCGGCTCTTCTACCGCGTGAACGCGGCGCGATCCAATCCAAACGCCATCGGCAGTTGCCCGCAAAAACAGCACGCAGGCAAGCGCGCCGCGAAAAATCGGTCGTGGAACGCTGGTCCAAGCGAAACGCGATTTACTCCCGCTAAAAATCGCGCTTTGATCGATCACCGATCCGGCAACAATGGGAGCAATAACAATGACCGCCTGGAAAAGCATACTGGCTGCGACAGCGCTGGCGCTGGCCTCGTCGACCGCGGCGCTCGCCGCCCGCACCGACGTGGTCATCGGCATCGTGCTGGAGCCGCCGCATCTCGACCCGACTGCCGGAGCCGCAGCCGCCATCAAGGAAGTAGGCTACGCGAACGTGTTCGAGGGGCTGACCCGGATCAACTCCGACGGTTCCGTGTCGCCGGCGCTGGCGCAGAGCTGGACGATTTCGGATGACGGCAAGGTGTATACGTTCAAGCTGCAGGACGGCGTCAAGTTCCACGACGGCACCGACTTCAATGCCGAGGACGTCAAGTTCTCGCTCGACCGCGCCCGTGCCGAGGATTCGGTCAATCCGCAGAAGCAGCTCTTCGCGGCGATCGACACCGTCGAAGCCACGGACGCGACGACCGTCACGGTGACGCTGAAGAACCCGCAGGGTGCGTTCCTCTACAACATGGGCTGGGGCGAGGCAGTGATCGTTGCGCCCGAAAGCGCAGACGGGAACAAGGAAACGCCAATCGGCACCGGCCCCTTCAAGTTCGACAACTGGGCGAAAGGCTCGTCGATCACCATCGTCAAGAACCCCGACTACTGGGGCGAGGCAGTGGCGCTCGAGAAGGCTGAGTTCCGCATCATTCCGGACGCGGCGGCCGCCATCCCGGCGCTTCTGTCGGGCGACGTGCATGCCTTCTCCAACATGCCGGCGGGCGATGCCCTGCCGCAGATCGAAGCCGATTCACGTTTCAAGGTCGTGCTCGGCTCGACCGAGGGTGAAACGGTGCTTTCGACCAACAACAAGAAGGCGCCGTTCGACAAGCTGGAAGTGCGCCAAGCCATCGCGCACGCGCTCAACCGCGAGGAGATCATCGCCGGCACGCCCCCCGGGCTCGGCACGCCGATCGGCTCGCACTTCGCGCCTCACCACCCGGCCTATGTCGACCTGACCGGCACCTATCCCTATGACCCGGCCAAGGCGAAGGAACTGCTGGCGGCCGCCGGCTTCCCGGACGGGTTTTCGGCGACGATCAAGCTGCCGCCGCCCGCCTATGCCCGCGAGGGCGGGCAGATCATCGCCGCGCAGCTTCGCCAGGTCGGCATCAATCTCGAGATCATTCCGGTGGAATGGGCCGACTGGCTGGGACAGGTCTTCACCGAGAAGGACTACGATCTCTCGATCGTCAGCCATGTCGAGCCGATGGATATCGGGATCTATGCGCGGCCTGACTACTACTTCCAGTACGAGAACGCGGATTTCGACGCCATCATCGCCGAACTGGACGTGACGGCCGACGAGACCAAGCGCTATGATCTCTACAAGCAGGCGCAGGAGATGCTCGCCAAGGACGCGGTGAACGGCTTCCTGTTCCAGCTGCCCAAGGTGGGCGTGTGGGACGCCAAGCTGGAAGGCATGTGGGAGAACTGGCCGCTGGCCGTCTCCGACCTGACCAAGGTGCACTGGACCGAGTGACAGCGACGGTCTCCCGTCCGCGCCAGGACGAGACAACACAAAAGGGGTGGGTGGCCGTCATCGACGGCCACCCCGCTCCGAACGTTCCCCGTCTCGTCCTCACGCTTCCGGCCGCCTCCCCTCCGGCCGGCCTCGCCCGCATCCGCCATGACCGCCGCCGCGCTTCGCGCCGTGCGACGGAAACGATCCGCCTGCCATGATCCCCTTCCTCGCCAGACGTCTCCTGACCGGCCTTGCGACGCTCCTGCTGGCGTCCGTGGTCGTGTTTGCCGTGCTCGAGATCCTGCCCGGAGATCCGGCGCTGCTGATGCTCGGCATGAACGCGTCTCCCGAAGCGCTGGCCACGCTGCGCGAGCAACTCGGGCTGAACGATCCCGTGATGGTGCGCTATGTCAGCTGGATTCTGGGGCTCCTCACGGGCGATTTCGGTCGCTCCTTCACCTATTCCTCGCCGGTCATCGACCTGATCGCCGAACGAGCGGTCGTCTCGCTGCCGCTGGCCGTGATCTCGCTCCTGCTTTCCACCGCCATCGCCATCCCGGTCGGCATCTTTGCCGCCGCGCGCCGCGGCAAGGCCGCCGACACGCTGTCGATGGGCGCCGCGCAAGTCGGCGTCGCGGTGCCCAACTTCTGGTTCGCGCTGATCCTGGTCTATATCTTCGCAGTCTGGCTCCAGCTCGTACCGGCAGGCGGCTTCCCAGGCTGGAAGGCCGGGCTGTGGCCGGGCCTGAAGGCGCTGATCCTGCCCTCCGTGGCGCTCGCCCTGCCGCAGGCCGCCATCCTTGCCCGCGTGACCCGATCGGCCATGCTGGAGGTGCTGGGCGAGGACTACATCCGCACCGCGCGCGCCAAGGGCATGCCGCGACGCCACGTCCTGTGGCGGCACGCGCTGCGCAACGCGATGATCCCGGTCCTGACGATCCTCGGGCTGCAATTCGCCTTCCTGCTCGCCGGGACGATCATCATCGAGAACGTGTTCTACCTGCCCGGCCTCGGCCGCCTCGTCTTCCAGGCCATCACGCAGCGCGACCTGATCGTGGTCGAAGGGGTGGTGATGCTGCTGGTCGCCTCGGTCATTTTCGTCAACATCGTCGTCGACATCTGCTACGCGCTGGTCGATCCCCGCCTGAGGTCGAACGCGTGAGCGCCGAACCGACGTCCCCGGCACCGACCGACGGATCCTTCGTCGCCGCGGCGCTTTCGAACCGCTCCTTCGTGGCGGGCCTGTTCATCACCGGCCTGATCGCGGCGATGGCGCTGGTCTCCTTCGTCTGGACACCCTACGACGTGACGCAGCTGGTCGTGGCCGACCGCATGAAGACGCCGTCGGCGCAGCACTGGTTCGGGACCGACCATTTCGGCCGCGACATCCTGGCCATGATCATGGTCGGGGCGCGCAACTCGATCGCCGTGGCGGTGGTGGCCGTCGGCATCGGCATGGGCATCGGCGTACCGCTCGGCTGCTGGGCCGCGGCGCGCGGCGGCTTCGTCGACGAGGCGCTGATGCGCTTCAACGATCTCGTCTTCGCCTTTCCGGCGCTCTTGTCGGCCGTGCTGATCACGGCGATCTTCGGGCCGGGCGCCATCAACGCCATCATCGCCATCGGCATCTTCAACATCCCGGTGTTCGCGCGCGTGGCGCGCGCCGGGGCGCTGTCGGTCTGGCCGCGCGAATACATCCTCGCGGCGCGGGCCGCCGGCAAGGGCAAGGTGCTGATCACCATCGAACACATCCTTCCCAACATCGCGTCGATCCTCCTGGTGCAGGGCACCATCCAGTTCGCGCTCGGCATCCTGGCCGAGGCCGGCCTGTCCTACCTGGGTCTCGGCACGCAGCCGCCGATGCCGTCCTGGGGACGCATGCTGTTCGACGCCCAAACGCGCATGATGGTGGCGCCGCACCTGGCGCTGTTTCCCGGCTTCGCCATCATCGTCACCGTGCTCGGGCTGAACCTGCTCGGCGACGGCCTGCGCGACGTGCTCGACCCAAGGCTGAGGCGCGAACGCTGATGGCGCTGATCGAGATCGAGAAACTGTCGCTGTCGATCGGCCGCGTGCCGATCCTGAAGAGCATCGACCTGACGATCGGGGCCGGCGAGACCATGGGGCTGGTCGGCGAATCGGGCTCCGGCAAGTCGATGACGGCGCTGACGCTGATGCGGCTCCTGCCCGATGCCGCGAGGGCGACCGGCCGCGTCACCTTCGACGGCATCGACATCCTCGCCGCACCGGAAGCCGCCATGTGCCGGCTGCGCGGCAACGACATCGGCATGGTGTTCCAGGAGCCGATGACGGCGCTGAACCCGGTCAAGACGATCGGCGAGCAGGTGGCCGAGGGCATCCGCTGGCACACGGGCGCGAACCGCGCCGACGCCGAGGCTTCCGCCCGGCGCATGCTCGAACGCGTCGGCCTGCCGGAGGCGAAGTTCCCGCTGACGCGCTATCCGCACCAGCTGTCGGGCGGCCAGCGCCAGCGCGTCGTCATCGCCATCGCCTGCGCGCTGAAGCCGAAGCTGCTGGTCGCCGACGAGCCGACGACCGCGCTCGACGTGGTGCTGCAAAAGCAGATCCTCGACCTCCTGCGCGGCCTCGTGGCCGAGGACCGGATGGGGCTGCTTCTGATTTCCCACGACCTGGCCGTCGTCACCGACATGGCCGACCGCATCACCGTCATGCGGCACGGCGAGGTGATGGAGGAAGGCGAGACGGCGCAAACGCTGTCGGCGCAGGTGCATCCCTACACCCGCCAGCTCGCCGAGGCCTCCATGCACGTGCCGGCGCGGCCGAACCGCCACGCCGCCCAGGCCGGCGGCGACAACCTGCTCGAGGTCGACGCGGTGGTGCGCGACTATCCCGGCCGGCGACGCGCGCTGTTTGCCCCGGCGGAGAAATTCCGCGCCGTCGACCACGTCTCGTTTTCCATGAAGCCCGGCCAGTCGGTGGCCCTCGTCGGCAGATCGGGCTGCGGCAAGTCCACGCTGGCGCGCATGATCCTCGCGCTCGACAGGCCGACGGGCGGCGACATCCGCTTTCTCGGCGCCTCGCTGACCAGCAAGAGCGAGGCCGAGCTGAAACCTTACCGGCGCAACATGCAGGTGGTGTTCCAGGATCCCTACGGCTCGTTCAACCCGCGCCACAAGGTGGAGCGGCTGGTGGCGGAGCCGCTCCATCTCCTGGACAGCCAGCCCTCGCCGGCCGAACGGCGCGAGATGGTGGCCGAGGCGCTGCACGAGGTGGGGCTGCGCGCGCCCGACATGGACAAGTATCCGCACGAATTTTCCGGCGGGCAGCGGCAGCGCATCTCGATCGCCCGGGCGATCATCACGCGGCCGAAGCTGGTGGTCGCCGACGAGCCGGTGTCGGCGCTGGACGTCTCGATCCGCGCCCAGGTGCTCGACCTCTTCGCCGAGCTGAACCAGAAGCTCGGCGTCGCCTACCTGTTCATCACCCACGACCTGACAGTGGCGCGCGCCATCACCGACGAGGTGATGGTGATGCATGACGGCCGGATCGTCGAGACCGGCCGCACCGACGCGGTGCTGGACGATCCGCAATCGGAGGCGGCCAGGGACCTGGTCGCCGCCGCGCCCGACCTGAAGCGGGCGATCCGGCGGCGGCTGCACGAGCAGGGGTAGCGGCCCTCACACCTCCGATCCCACGATGTCCTTCGGATCGAGACCCAGCACCTCCAGCGTCCGCTTCAGGAGCCGCACCTCGTGCTCGGACAGGTCCTCGTCGGCCTTGGCGATCTCGGCCAGATGCCGGCCGAGCTGGACGCGGCGGTCGTGGTCGAGCGTCCGGAACAGCGCCAGCGCCTGCGTGCCGGTGGTCTCGTAGCCGTAATCCTGCAGGTAGCGGATGACGCCGACCAGGCTCTCCTTCGGGATGCCGAAGGATTCGATGCAGATGCGCCTGAAGGTCTCGAGCTCCTTTTCCTCGACCGTGCCGTCGGCCAGGATCATGCGGAAGAGCAGCAGCAGCTCGGCGGTCAGCACCGGATCGTCGGCGACGCGGCGAATGCCGGGATCGCCCTCGAAGAGCTGCCTGATCCGCGACAGAAATCCTTCCGACATGGCCCGTCCCCGTTGTTGCCTGCGCGAGGTTAGCGGGATTCCGCCAGGAGGCAAACGGCCATCGCGGCCGGGCCGGCCCTTTGCGCGGCGGAACCGGTCCTGGCGGGCATGGCGTGGTTCCTTTTCGGCGGCATGGCGTGGCTCCTGTCGGATGGACGCGCGCGGGCGTTCCCGCGCCGCGAAACGGCCGGGTGATGGGTCGGGAGACGGCGCAGGGCATTGCGT
>NZ_RWKW01000020.1 GCF_003970795.1 Aquibium carbonis
GCAGCGTCGCCGCTGTCGTTGGTGAGGCGTATATAGGCCCCACCCCCGCAGCCTGTCAACGAGGTTTTTCGGCCCCTCGTACGATTTTTTCCTGAGCCCCAAGGCTGTGGACAGATGCACCATTTCTGTCGGCAACTGTCTGTTAATTCTTGCTTATTTTCATTTTTACGCCGTCATCGGGACGTCATGAACCCACAGCGACGCTGCGTCATCCGCACGGAGCGGGGACCGGCTCCGGCCCATGCGGCGCGGATGGAGCCGAAAGTGCCGCTTGCATGGGCAAACCCCGCCTGTGCTTCTCCTTTGGTCGTATATGGCCTTGCAGCGTCGGGATCGGAAAAAGTATGGTTTGACCGGAACTGCGCGCTGGAGCGCGCGGCCCGGGATCACCCCCATACAGAGAGAGGCAACGAGAATGACGAACGCCCACCACCGCCGCCTGGCCGGCGCAGCCTGCGTCGCGGCCCTGCTTGCCGCCGCGCCCGCGACCGCGCAGGACAAGACACTGACCATCTCCTGGTGGGGCTTCAACGGCGAGAAGCTGAACCAGTTCATCGTCCAGCCCTTCCAAGAGAAGTGCGGATGCACGCTGGTGTTCGAGACCGGCAACAATGCCGACCGGCTGAACAAGATCAAGATCCGTGGCGGCGAAGGCGTCGACGTCGCCTATTTCACCGACGGCTTCTCGCAGATCGGCATCGAGGACGGCCTGTTCCAGCCGATCGACCGTTCCAAGGTGCCCAACCTCGCAGGGCTCCATGACATGGCGCAGGCGCCGCAGGGCGAGTACGGCCCCGCCTACACGATCGGCCGCGTCGGCATCGTCTACGACTCGGCCAAGGTCGCCTCGCCGATCACGAAATGGGCCGACCTGTGGCGCGACGACCTGAAGAGCGCCCTGTCGCTGCCGGGCATCACCACGACCGCCGGCCCGATGGTGGTGATGATCGCGGGCGAAAAGGCCGGCACCGACGCCTTCGAGGATGCCGATCCGGCGTTTGCCGAGATCGAGGCGATCAAGCCCAACGTGGTCAAGAACTACAACACCGGTTCGGAAATGATCAATCTGTTCTCGACCGGCGAGATCACGGTGTCGCTGGCGCAGGACTTCGCGCTCGGCCAGTTGAAGGCGGCGGTGCCGACGGTCGTCTGGGCCGACCTGGAAGATGGCGCCATCGCCACGCTGAACACGGTGAACATCCCGAAGGGCGCGGCGAACGTCGACCTGGCGCACGAGTTCATCAACTTCATCCTGGATCCGGCGCTGCAGCAGACGCTCGCCGAAAACGGCGTCGACGCACCGGTGGTGGCGTCGGTCGAGCTCACCCCGGAGCAGGCCGCGCAGTGGACCTATGGCAAGGACATGATCGACGGCCTCAAGCGGGTCGACTATTCCAAGCTGAACGCCGCCAAGTCGGACTGGATCGACCGCTGGAACGAAATCTTCGGCATGTGATCGCCGGCGCGCCGCGCGCGCGCCTTTCCTGACCCCTTGCTTTCGGCCGTCGCGGCACCCAGTCGGGACCGGGCGGCCGAAAGTGCCTTTCCGGACTGTCTGTCTTCATGTTCAAGCGATACACCGGCTGGACGCTCGCCCTGCCCGCGACGCTGCTCGTGGCGTTGTTTCTCGTCCTGCCCGTCGCCGCCACCATCGGCACCACATTCGTCGACGCGAAGGGCGTCCTTGCGCCTTACGTCACCTTCTTCTCCAGCGGCTTTCGCCGCACCGTTCTCTGGCGCACGCTGGAGGTCTCGCTGATCACGACCGCGATCTCGCTGGTGCTCGGCTTCCTCACCGCCTTCGTCGTCTCGCGCGCGCCCGGCCGGCTGAAGAGCATTCTCATCATCGCGGCGGTCTTTCCGCTGCTCACCGGCGTCGTCGTCCGCTCCTTCGCCTGGCTGATCATCCTGGGCAAGAACGGCATCCTGAACAATTTTCTCGTCGGCATCGGCCTTACCGACGAGCCCTTCTCGATGCTCTACACGCAAGGATCGGTCATCGTGGCGATGGTCTACCTGTTCACGCCGCTGATGATCCTGACGCTGGTCGGCGTCCTGGAAAACATCCCCGAGGACGTGATCCAGGCCTCGGCCTCGCTCGGCGCCTCGCCCTCGGGCACCTTCCGGCAGGTGATCTTCCCGCTCGCGGTGCCCGGTCTCATCGTCGGCGCCGTGCTCGTCTTCACCGGGTCCTTCACCTCCTACGCCACGCCGCAGCTTCTCGGCGGCGAGCGGCAGATGATGATGGGAACCTTCCTCTACCAGCGCGCCATGGTCAATTTCGACTGGGTGGGCGCCTCCACCATCGCCGCCATCATGGTCGTCATCACCGTCGCGGTGGTGCTGGCCATGACCCGCATCGCCAAACGCCTGAACCCGATGACGACATGACAACGCGCCTCTCCCCTGCCCTCATCGCCGTCGCGGCGCTGGTCTACATCTTCCTGGTCGGGCCGCTGATCATCGTGATCGGCGCCTCGCTCAGCGACACGACCTATCTGACCTTCCCGCCGCAGGGTCTGTCGCTGCGCTGGTTCGAGAAGATTTTCGAGATCACGGCCTTCCGGCGCACCATCGTCACCAGCCTGCAACTGGCCTTCCTGGCGACCGGCCTCGCGCTCCTGATCGGGATACCGGCGGCCTATGCCCTGAACCGCTATCGCATCCAGCTTCCCTCATGGCTGTCGACGGTGTTCGTCCTGCCGATCCTGGTGCCGGAGATCGTGCTCGGCTTCTCGCTGTTGAAGTCGGTTGCCGTCGGCGCTTCGTTCCCGATCTTCCTGTCGCTGCTGATCGGGCACACGCTGCTCGTCCTGCCCTATTGCGTGCGGGTGATTTCGGCCAGCCTCGCCTCGTTCGACTTCTCCATCGAGGAGGCCGCCATCAGCCTGGGCAGCCCGCCGGCCAAGACCTTCTTCACCATCGTGCTGCCCAACGTGCGGGCCGGCGTGGTCGCGGCCTTCATCCTCGCCTTCATCACCTCGATCAACGACGTTTCGACGTCGCTATTCCTCACCGGCCCGGGCGTCTCGACCCTGCCGATCCAGATCCTCGCCCATGTCGAGCAGTTCTTCGACCCCACCATCGCGTCGGTGTCGGTGCTTCTGATGTTCCTCACCGTCGCCGTGATGGCGATCGTGGAACGGACGCTCGGCCTCACCTTCCTCGCCAAGTGACCGGCACAAGACGAATGACAACCGCATGACCCAGGCCCTCGACATCAACGACCTCACCGCCCATTACGGCTCCACCAAGGTGCTGGAAGACCTCTCGCTGTCGGTCGGCGCCAGCGAGCTCGTCTCGCTGCTCGGCGCGTCCGGCTGCGGCAAGACCACGACGCTGCGCCTCATCGCCGGCTTCCTCGAGCCGACCGAGGGCACGATCAGGCTCGGCGGCCGCGACCTGACGCGGCTGCCGGCCCACAAGCGCGACATCGGTCTGGTGTTTCAGAACTACGCGCTGTTTCCGCACCTCACCGTGCTCGAAAACGTGGCCTTCGGGCTGAAGCAGCGCGGCGTCGCGTCCGGCGAACGCGACAAGCGCGCTCGCGCCATGCTGGATCGCGTCGGGCTGTCGGTCCTGGCCGAGCGGCTGCCGGGCGCCCTGTCGGGCGGACAGAAGCAGCGCGTCGCGCTCGCCCGCGCGCTGGTCATCGAGCCGCCGCTCCTGATGTTCGACGAGCCGCTGTCCAACCTCGACGCCAAGCTGCGCGTCGACATGCGCGTCGAGATTCGCCAATTGCAGCGCGCCAACGGCACGACCTCGGTCTATGTCACGCACGACCAGGAAGAGGCCTTCTCGATCTCGGACCGCGTGGCGATCATGAATGCCGGGCGCATCATGCAGTTCGATACGCCCGAGGTGCTCTACCAACGGCCGACGAACGCCTTCGTCGCGCGCTTCGTCGGCTTCGAGAACCTCATTCCCCTGCGGACCGTTGCCCGCGATGGCGAGATGGTGACGGTGGAGGCGGCCGGCGGTGCGCAGCTGACCCTGTCGCAGGAGCGGTTCGGGCCGATCCCGGACGCCTTCACGCTGGCGACCCGGCCGGACGGGCTGGCGGTGACGCCAGAAGCCGGGGCGGACGGCCTTCCGGCCACGCTCGGCCTGCGGACCTATCTCGGCCGCGCCTATCAATACCAGTGCGAGACGGCGGCCGGGCATCTCGTGGCCAACGGCGCCCTGTCCGCGCCGCTGGAGCCCGGCGGGACCGCGCGCCTCGTGCCGGTGCCGGACCAGTGCTGCGTGCTGGCGGGGACGGAGCTGTGACCCTCCTTCTGTCCAACGCCACCCTCCTGCCCTGCACGCCGGCCATGCCGGTCGTCGACAAGGGCTGGATCCGGATCGACGGCCAGACGATCACCGCCACCGGCAGCGGACCCGCGCCTGCGATCGATGGCGCCGAGACGATCGATTGTGGCGGCGACATCGTCATGCCTGGCATGGTCAATCCGCACTGCCACATGGCCATGACCCTGTTTCGCGGCCTTGGCGAAGACGTCGACGACCGGCTCTACCGCTACGTCCTGCCGCTGGAGCGCAAGTTCGTCACCCGCGAGATGGTGCGAGCCGGCACCGCGCTGGCCGCGATCGAGCTGATCCAGGCCGGCGTCACCACCGTCGCCGACATGTACTATTTCGAGACCGAGGTCGGCCGCGTGGTGGACCAGGCCGGCATGCGCGGCGTCGTCGGCCAGACGATCGCCGATTTCGACCCGCCGGACCACACGGACATCGACGGCGGCTTTGCCCTGACGGAAGAGCTGGCGGCCGAGTTTGCCGGCCACGACCGCGTGACCGCCTCGATCGCCCCGCATGCGCCCTATTCGACCGACATCGCGGTGATGAACCGGGTCTCGCGCTGGGCCGACGATCACCCCGATGTGCCGGTGCAGATCCATCTCGCCGAGATGGATTCGGAGATGGAATGGTGCGCGAAGCACCATGGCCTGCGGCCGGTGGAGTTGGTGGAGAAGGCCGGGCTGCTGCGCCCCGGGCTCATCTGCGCCCACTGCCTGCACGTGAACGCCTCCGACATCGAGAAGATGGCGCATGCCCGCGTCTGCGTGGCGCACAATGCCCGCTCCAACGCCAAGGCCGGGCGCGGCATCGCCCCGGTGGAGGCCATGCGCACCGCCGGCATTCCGGTGGGCGTGGCGACCGACGGCCCGATGAGCGGCAACACGCTCGACCTGTTTTCGCAGTTCGGACCCGTGTCGATGTTCCAGAAGCTCGCCGGCCACAGCCGCAAGCCGATGCCCGCCGTCGAGGTGATCCGCATGGCCACCATCGAAGGCGCCCGCGTGCTCGGCATGGATGCCCGCATCGGGTCGCTGGAGCCTGGCAAGCAGGCCGACCTCGTGCGCATCGACCTGTCGGCGCCGCGCCTGCAGCCGATCTACGACACCTATGCGACGCTGGTGTTTGCGGCCATGCCGGCCGACGTTTGCGACGTCATGGTGGCGGGACGCTGGCTGATGCGGGATCGCGAGGTGCTCACGCTCGAGCGCCGGAAGGTGCTGCGCGACGCCCTGCAGGTCGCTGCCCATTTCAAGGCGGAGATGACGCGCATCGACGCCGCCGGCTGACGGCCTGGCCCATTCGACGGCCGCTTGAACGCCTTGACCGGACGGCGATGTGCGGTCATCTCGAAGACAAATCGAAAGAAGGAGGCGCATGATGCCCCAGACAGATCCAGCCCGTCTCGACGCCGTTCTCGCCGATGTCGACGCCCATATCGACGAGAGCGTCGCGCGGCTGTGCGACCTGATCCGCATCCCCTCGATCTCGACCGATCCGGCCTATGCAGCCGACTGCCGCAAGACGGCGGAGTGGCTGGCCGCCGACCTGTCGAGCCTTGGCTTCGACGCCTCGGTTCGCGACACGCCCGGCCACCCGATGGTGGTGGGCCATGACAGGAGCGGCGACGGTCCGCACGTGCTGTTCTACGGGCACTACGACGTGCAGCCGGTCGATCCGGTGGCGCTCTGGAATTCGCCGCCCTTCGAGCCGACGCTGGTGCCGCAGCCCAATGGCGACACCTGGATCGTCGCGCGCGGCGCTTCCGACGACAAGGGCCAGCTGATGACCTTCGTCGAAGCCTGCCGCGCCTGGAAATCGGTCACCGGCTCGCTGCCGATTCGGGTCTCGATCCTGTTCGAAGGCGAAGAGGAATCCGGCAGCGACAGCCTGCCCGGCTTCCTCGATCAGGCGGCGGCCGAACTCAAGGCCGACGTGATGCTCGTTTGCGACACCGACATGTGGGACGACACGACGCCGGCCATCACCACCATGCTGCGCGGCATGGTTTCCGAGGAAATCACCATCCGCTGCGCCAGCCGCGACCTGCATTCGGGCATGTATGGCAACGCCGCGCGCAACCCGCTGCAACTGCTCTCCGACATCGTCGCCAGCCTGCGCACGCCGGACGGCGGCGTCGCCGTGGAGGGCTTCTACGACGGCGTGACCGAGCTACCGGCCGAGATCGCCGAGCGCTGGAAGCGCCTGCCCTTCGACGAGGCGAAGTTCCTGAAGGACGTCGGCCTCGACATGCCGGCGGGCGAGGCGGGACGGACCGTTCTCGAACAGGTCTGGGCGCGGCCGTCCTGCGAGATCAACGGCATGTGGGGCGGCTACACCGGCGACGGCTTCAAGACGGTGATTCCGGCCGAGGCGAGCGCGAAGATCTCGTTCCGGCTCGTCGCCGGACAGGACCCCGACCGGATCGCCGAGGCCTTCCGGCGGCACGTCGAGGCGCGCCTTCCCGCCGATTGCAGCGTCACCTTCAAGCGCCATGGCCGCAGCGCGGCGACCGTGATGCCGATCGACAGCGAGTTTCTGCAGCGTTCGCTGAAGGCCTTGTCGGAGGAGTGGGACTGCGAGGCTGCGGTGGCCGGCACCGGCGGATCGATCCCGATCGCGACCGTGTTCAAGGACCGGCTCGACATGGATTCGATCTTCGTCGGCTTCGCCAAGTTCGACAACCGCATCCACAGCCCGAACGAGAAATACGACCTGTCGAGTTTCCACAAGGGCATCCGCTCCTGGGTGCGCATCCTCGCCGCGCTGGCGGAGACGAAGTGAGCCCGCGCGCCGTCATCATCGACACCGATCCGGGCATCGACGACGCGGTCGCGATCCTGGCGGCGCTGGGCTCGCCCGACTTCAACGTGCTCGGCATCACGACGGTGGCCGGCAACATCGGCATCGCCACGACGACCCGCAATGCCGGGCGCGTCCTGGCGCTCGCCCGGCGCGGAGACGTTCCCGTGGTCGCGGGCGCGGTCGGCCCGCTGTCGCGCAAGGGCTTCGACGTCGCCGAGATCCATGGAAGCGACGGGCTGGGCGGTGTCGCCTTTCCCGAGCCGCCGACGCCACCGCGGCCCGGACATGCCTCGATCTGGCTCGCCGAGACATTGATGGCGCATCCGATCGGCGCGATCGACATCCTGGCGCTCGGACCGCTCACCAACATCGCGCAGCTTGTCGCCGACAATCCCGACGCGACGCGGCGCATTGGCCGGATCGTCGCCATGGGCGGCGCCATCCGCGAGCCCGGCAACATCGGCGCGCGCTCGGAGTTCAATATGGCCGCGGACCCCGAAGCCGCCGAAGCCGTGCTCGCCGCCGGCCTGCCGCTGACGCTGATCCCGCTCGACGTGACGCGCAAGGTGCGCGCCGACCGGGCCTATGTCGCGGCCTTGCGCGAGGCTGGAACGGCGGCGTCCCGCGCGGGCGCCGATCTTATCGCGGCCTATTTCCAGACCACCACGGGCGGCGAAAGCCGGCCGCTGCACGATCCTTGCGTGATGCTTCTGGCGCTCGCGCCCGAACTCTTCGGCTGCGAAGACCTGCCGCTTGCCGTCGACTGCTCGTCGGGCGTCGATGCGGGCAGCCTCGAGCCTGCCGCCGACGGAAGGCGGCCGGTCTCGGTGGCGCTGACGGTCGACGGGGCGGGTGCGCTGGCGCTGCTCGCCGACCTCCTCACCCGGCGATCCTGATCAGGCGTCGACGAGGTCCTGTTCGACCAGCGTGGTCCAGAACCGCACGCCGGTCGCGATGGCCGCGTCGTTGAAATCGTAGCGGCTGTTGTGGTGCAGCGCGCCGTCCTCGGCCGGGCCGTTGCCGAGCCAGACATAGCAGCCGGGCACCCGGCCGGAAAAGACAGCGAAATCGTCCCCGGCGGTCGACGGGGGAAAACGGGTGCGCACGCTGGCCGCGGAAGCCCGGGCGGCCGAAAGCGCGCGGCGGGTGGCATCGGCATCGTTGATGACCGGCGGAACCTGGCGCAGGTAGCGATAATCGCAGGCGATGCCGTACATCGCCGCCGTGCCTTGCGCCAGAGCGCCGATTTCCGCCTCGACCAGCGCCCTCACCTCCGCCGAAAAGGCCCGTGCCGTGCCGCCGATCGCGACCTCGTCTGGGATGACGTTCAGCGCAGCAAAGTCGCCGGCCTGGACCGCGCAGGCGCTGACGACGGCAGGCTGGAGCGGGTCGACCCGGCGCGCCACGATCGTGTGCAGGGCGGTGAGGAACTGGCCGGCCGCGGTGACGGCGTCGCGGCCGAGATGCGGCTTGGCGCCATGCGTGCCCTCGCCGCGAAACGTCACGTGCCAGCGGTCGGAGGAAGCGAGTTGCGGTCCTTCCACCACCGCGATCTCGTCGACGGCGAGGCCGGGCATGTTGTGAAGCCCGTAGACCGCGTCGACCGGAAAACGCTCGAAGAAGCCGTCCGCGACCATGGCCTCGGCCCCGCCGCGTCCTTCCTCGGCCGGCTGGAAGATGAAATGGACCGTGCCGGAGAAGGCGCGCGAGCGGGCCAGCGCACGCGCGGCGCCCAGCAGCATGACCGTGTGGCCGTCATGGCCGCAGGCATGCATGCGGCCGTCCACGGTCGAGCGATGGGGCCGATCGGCCGCCGCTTCGCGCATGGCCAGCGCATCCATGTCGGCGCGCAGCGCAATGCGCCGGTGGCCATTGCCTGCCTGCAGCGAACCGACCAGTCCGGTTCCGCCAAGGCCCGCCGTCACCGCGATACCGGCCTCCTCCAGGCATTCACGCACGATGCGGCTGGTGCGTTCCTCCTCGAAGCCGAGTTCGGGATGGGCATGCAGGTCACGGCGAAGGCGGACGAGAAAATCGAGCTCGTCGATGTGGTCTTCCGCACGCGCCATCACTACACTCCGCCCGCCGATCCAAGCCGGCGCCATCCAATTGTTGTTCCACGATGATTTCTAGCAGAAAGGCCCGCCGTGTCACTCGCGCCCCACGAGTTCTGGCAGGAAATCCACCCGCCTCTGACGTTTCGGGAGAATCCGGCCGAGGGATTTCGCGATCTCTATCCGGCGCGCCTGCCGGATGGGCGCCAGATCGCGCTGCCGATCCGGACCCTGCCGGGCGACGGGTCGCGCGCGGTCGCCTCGCTGATCGTGAACCAGGCCAGTTTCGCGCTCGAGGATGCGCTGTCGGACACGATGACCGCGGCGCTTCGCCCGCTCGGCGCCGACGTCGTGATCGGCGTGCCGACGCTCGGTCTTCCGCTTGCCAACGCGGTTGCGCGCCGGCTCGGCCATCCGCGCATGGTGGCGCTCGGGACATCGCGGAAGTTCTGGTACGACGAGGGGTTGTCGGAGCCGATGTCGTCGATCACCAGCCCCGAACAGATCAAGCGGCTCTATCTCGACCCGCGCATGCTGCCGCTGCTCCGGGGCAAGCGCGTCGCGGTCGTCGACGACGTGATCAGTTCGGCCGCCTCGATGCGCGCGGTCCTGGCGCTGCTGTCGAAAGCCGGGGTGGCGCCGATCGCGCTCGTGTTCGCCATGCTGCAGACCGAGCGGTGGCGCCCGGTGTTGCAGGCGCTCGACCCCGCCCTGCCGGGCAAGGTGTACGGCGCCCTTCGGACACCGCTGCTGGCCCGCCGCGACGATGGCGGCTGGGCGCCCACCGGCTGAGGCCCCGCCGACGCCGGCAGAGGCCCCAAAAAAGAGAAAAGCCGGGACAGGCCCGGCCTTTCGCACGTCCACCTGAATGGATCAGGAGTTGACGGCGTCCTTGAGACCCTTGCCGGCCGAGAACTTCGGCACGTTGCGCGCGGGGATCTGGACCGGCTGACCCGTCTGAGGATTGCGGCCCGTCGAGGCCTCACGCTTGCTCACTTCGAAATTGCCGAAGCCCACGAGACGAACGTCGCCGCCGCCCTTGAGCTCGTTGGTGATGACCGAGAATACGGCTTCGACCGCCGACTGTGCGTCGGACTTCGACAGCTTGGCTGCCTCCGCCACGGCCGATACGAGTTCGTTCTTGTTCATGAAAACCTCATTTTATTTTCTTGACCGCATTGTCTGCGACTCGACGGCCGCGGCGGGACTGTATTGAGATCGTGCGCGGCAACCAAGTCAGAAAAACCCGAAAACCCCGGAATTGCGCGGTTTTTTGGGGGTCGGCAGGCAGAAAGGCCAGACTTTCGTCTGGCCTTTCGTGTTTTCGAGTTTCCGCAGCTGCGATCAGTGCGCGAAGGTGCCCGCGCCGGCGTCCTCGCCGGCGGCCTTCTTGGCCGGTTCCACCGGCTCGACCCAGTCGATCGCCACCGGCACGCGCTGCAGGGCGTGCTGCAGCACCTCGCCGACCCGGCTGACCGGGATGATCTCCATCCCGCTCTTCACGTTGTCGGGAATCTCGGCCAGGTCCTTGGCGTTCTCTTCGGGAATCAGCACCTTCTTGATGCCGCCGCGCAGAGCGGCGAGCAGCTTTTCCTTGAGGCCGCCGATCGGCAGCACGCGTCCGCGCAGCGTGATCTCGCCGGTCATCGCCACATCCGCCTTGACCGGGATGCCGGTGAGCACGGAGACGATGGCCGTGACCATGGCCACGCCGGCCGACGGTCCGTCCTTCGGCGTCGCGCCTTCCGGCACGTGCACGTGGATGTCGCGCTTGTCGAACAGCGGCGGCTCGATGCCGAAATCGATGGCTCTGCTGCGGACGTAGGACGCGGCCGCGGAGATGGACTCCTTCATGACGTCCTTCAGGTTGCCCGTCACCGTCATCTTGCCCTTGCCGGGCATCATGACGCCTTCGATCGTCAGCAGTTCGCCGCCGACTTCCGTCCAGGCCAGACCCGTGACCACGCCGACTTGATCCTCGCCCTCGACCTGCCCGTAACGATAGCGCGGCACGCCGAGATAGTCCGACAGATTGTCCTGGGTGATGTTCACCGAGGGCTTCTTGGTCTTGAGGATTTCCGTCACCGCCTTGCGGGCGAGCTTCATCAGCTCGCGCTCGAGGCTGCGCACGCCCGCCTCGCGGGTGTAGGTCTGGATCATGGCGCGGATCGCCTCGTCGGTGACCGAGAACTCCCTGGCCTGGAGCGCATGGTCGCGCACCGCCTTGGGGAGCAGGTGCCGCTTGGCGATCTCGACCTTCTCGTCCTCCGTGTAACCGGCAATCCGGATGATCTCCATGCGGTCCATGAGGGCCGGCGGGATGTTCAGCGTGTTGGCCGTGGTCACGAACATCACGCTCGACAGGTCGTATTCGACCTCGAGGTAGTGGTCCATGAACGTGGCGTTCTGCTCCGGATCGAGAACCTCGAGCAGGGCCGACGACGGATCGCCGCGGAAATCCATGCCCATCTTGTCGATCTCGTCGAGCAGGAAGAGCGGGTTGGACTTCTTGGCCTTCTTCATCGACTGGATGACCTTGCCGGGCATTGAGCCGATATAGGTCCGACGGTGGCCGCGGATTTCGGCCTCGTCACGAACGCCGCCGAGCGCCATGCGCACGAACTCGCGGCCGGTCGCCTTGGCGATCGACTTGCCGAGCGAGGTCTTGCCGACGCCGGGAGGTCCGACGAGGCACAGGATCGGCCCCTTCAGCTTCTTCTGGCGGCTCTGAACGGCCAGGTACTCGACGATCCGGTCCTTGACCTTGTCGAGACCGAAGTGATCGGTGTCGAGCACGTTCTGGGCGAAGGCCAGATCCTGCTTGACCTTGGAGTTCTTGCCCCACGGGATCGACAGGAGCCAGTCGAGGTAGTTGCGCACCACGGTGGACTCGGCCGACATCGGCGACATCGAGCGCAGCTTCTTCAGCTCCGCGTTCGCCTTTTCGCGCGCTTCCTTGGTGAGCTTGGTCTTCTTGATCCGCTCCTCGATCTCGGCGGACTCGTCGCGACCGTCCTCGCCCTCGCCGAGCTCCTTCTGGATCGCCTTCATCTGCTCGTTGAGATAATACTCGCGCTGCGTCTTCTCCATCTGGCGCTTGACGCGCGAGCGGATGCGCTTCTCGACCTGCAGCACCGAGATCTCGGCTTCCATGAAGCCCATCGCCTTCTCGAGCCGCTCCTTGACGGAGAGGGTCGCGAGCATCTCCTGCTTCTCGGGGATCTTGATGGCGAGGTGCGACGCGATGGTGTCCGCGAGCTTCGAATAGTCGTCGATCTGGCCGACGGCGCCGACGACCTCGGGAGAGATCTTCTTGTTCAGCTTGACGTAGTTCTCGAAGTCCGAGACCACCGAACGCGACAGCGCCTCGACCTCGACTTCCTCCTCCTCGGGCTCCGGGAGGATGCTGGCGCGCACCTCGTGGAAGTCCGTGCGGTCGGTGAAGGACGCGATGCGCGCGCGGGCGTTGCCTTCCACCAGCACCTTGACGGTGCCGTCGGGAAGCTTGAGCAGCTGCAGGACGTTGGCGAGCGTGCCGATCTCGAAGATCGCGTCCGGCTCCGGATCGTCATCCGAGGCGTTCTTCTGGGTGGCAAGCAGGATCTGCTTGTCGGCGCCCATGACCTCCTCGAGCGCCTTGATCGATTTCTCGCGGCCGACGAAGAGCGGCACGATCATGTGCGGGAACACGACGATGTCGCGCAGCGGGAGGACCGCGTAGACGTTCGTCGTACCGGATTCGTCAGTGGAACGAGTGGTGTTGGACATCGATTTGCCTTTCACTTCGCGGCCGCCGTCAGCCAACCGCGAATCTCATATTAGCGGCTGCAAGCCGATCCGCCTATGCCCGGGAGGGATTGGGAGGAAAGTAGCACGAACCGGCATGCCGCCTGATGAATCGTTAGGTGGAACTCCAGATGCGAAAGATCAAGTGGCGCCCGATCGCCGATCTTCGTCCCCGCGAAAGCCTCCGTCACACGCCGGGCGAGGCGCCGGCGGAAAACGGAAAAGGCGCCGATGCCACGGCGCCTTCCCGGGTCGTCGCCCCATTTCGGAACGCTACGCAGTGGCGTTGGCCTTTTCCTTCTTGGGCTCGGCGTAGATGTAGAGCGGCCGCGCCTTGCCGGTGACCACCTCGTCGGAGATCACCACTTCCTGGACGCCTTCCAGGGCCGGAAGCTCGAACATGGTGTCGAGCAGGATCGCCTCCATGATGGACCGCAGCCCGCGCGCGCCGGTCTTGCGCTCGATGGCGCGCCGGGCGATGGCCGACAGCGCGGTCTCGTGGAAGGTCAGCTCGACGTTCTCCATCTCGAACATGCGCTGGTACTGCTTGACGAGCGCGTTCTTCGGCTCGGTCAGGATCTGGATCAGCGCCGGCTCGTCCAGGTCCTCGAGCGTGGCGAGGACCGGCAGACGACCGACGAACTCGGGGATCAGCCCGAACTTCAACAGATCCTCCGGCTCGACCTGGCGGAAGAGTTCGCCCGTGCGGCGATCTTCCGGCGACGCGACGTTGGCCGCGAAGCCGATCGAGGTCTTGCGGCCGCGGTCGGAGATGATGCGGTCGAGGCCGGCGAAGGCGCCGCCGCAGATGAACAGGATGTTGGTCGTGTCCACCTGCAGGAACTCCTGCTGCGGATGCTTGCGCCCCCCCTGCGGGGGCACCGACGCGGTGGTGCCTTCCATGATCTTGAGCAGCGCCTGCTGGACGCCCTCGCCCGACACGTCGCGGGTGATGGAGGGGTTGTCCGACTTGCGGCTGATCTTGTCGATCTCGTCGATGTAGACGATGCCGCGCTGCGCCCGCTCGACATTGTAGTCGGCCGACTGGAGGAGCTTCAGGATGATGTTCTCGACGTCCTCGCCGACATAGCCCGCCTCGGTCAGCGTCGTCGCGTCGGCCATGGTGAACGGCACGTCGATGATGCGGGCGAGCGTCTGCGCGAGCAGCGTCTTGCCGCAGCCGGTCGGGCCGATCAGCAGGATGTTCGACTTGGCCAGTTCGACGTCGTTGCTCTTGGAGGCGTGAGCCAGGCGCTTGTAGTGATTGTGGACCGCGACCGACAGCACGCGCTTGGCGTAGGGCTGGCCGATCACGTAGTCGTCGAGAACCTTCAGGATCTCCTGCGGGGTGGGAACGCCCTCGCGGGATTTCACCATCGAGGTCTTGTTCTCCTCGCGGATGATGTCCATGCACAGTTCGACGCACTCGTCGCAGATGAAGACCGTCGGCCCCGCGATCAGCTTGCGCACTTCATGCTGGCTCTTGCCGCAGAATGAGCAATAGAGCGTGTTCTTGGAGTCGCCGCCGCCGCTGTTTCCGATTTTGCTCATGCCCTTCAGTCCTTTCAGTCCCTGCCGGCCGGTCGCCAGACCAATCTCGGCGCGGCATCGATCCCAAAAGACCGATGCGCCGCGCCCTTTTCCCCCGATACAGGTCGAGCGCCAACGAACGAAACACAAAACACGGGTCGCGGCAATGATTCGCCCAGGTCGGTCGACGCTAGTCCCCCGAAACTCAACATAGGCTTAACGTAGGATGCCGGGAGCCCGGTGGGAACACCCCTTTGTGACAGAAATGCCGCAGAACGCTTCAAAATCGCGGCACCGCCGTCAATCAGATGTGGAAAGCCGGCTTTACGCCGCGGAAGGCCCCTCGAGCGCCTCGCGGCTGGAGATGACCTTGTCGATCAGCCCGAAGGCCTGCGCCTCGTCGGACGTCATGAAATGGTCGCGGTCCAGCGTGCGCTCGATCGTCTCGTAGTCCTGCCCCGTGTGCTGGACGTAGACCTCGTTCAGGCGGCGCTTCAGCTTGATGATGTCCTGGGCATGCCGCTCGATGTCGGATGCCTGGCCCGAGAAGCCGCCCGACGGCTGGTGGACCATGATGCGGGCGTTGGGCGTGGCGAAGCGCATGTCCTTGTGGCCCGCGCAAAGGAGCAGTGAGCCCATCGAGGCCGCCTGGCCGATGCACAGCGTCGCCACCGCGGGCTTGATGAACTGCATGGTGTCGTAGATCGCCATGCCGCTCGTGACGATGCCGCCGGGCGAGTTGATGTAGAGCGAGATTTCCTTCTTCGGGTTCTCCGCCTCGAGGAAGAGAAGCTGCGCGCACACCAGCGTCGCCATGCCGTCCTCGATCGGGCCGGTGATGAAGATGATGCGCTCCTTGAGGAGACGCGAGAAGATGTCGTAGGCGCGCTCGCCGCGATTGGTCTGCTCGACGACCATGGGGACGAGGTTCATCGCGGTTTCGACGGGATTTCGCATGGGACGTTTCCTTCGTGGAATCGATTCGGGCGCATGAAACCGCAGAATCGGCAAGGGACAGGTTGGTGCTAGATAAGGTGCGGAATCATGCCAGCGCAAGGGTTCGCGCGACGCGCCCGTTCGAAACAGTGCAAATGGTTTACGCCGCCTCCGCGCGCAGCCATGAAACCAGCCCGGCGAGGTCGGGCGTCTCCACATGCGCGGCCACGCGCCGTCCGACCGCCGCGCCGAACTTGTAGCCATGGCCCGAGCAGGCCGAGACGACGAGGCACCTGCCGCGCTCGGTGGCGAAGAAGCGCTCGTCGGCGGTGAAGGTGTAGGCGCAGGTGACGACGGCCTCGACGCGATAGTCTTCCAGACGCAGCATCGGCGGGGCGAACAGGTCGCGGATCGCCTCCCCTTCCCCCGGCTGGGGCACGCGATGCGCATCCGCATTAGCGGAGGCGAACCTGTGCAGGCCGGAGCCGAACTTCAGGCCGCCATCGCCCGAGGGCGGGATGATGTAGCCATCGGTCTTCCCGCCGACGTCGAGGATCACCGGCGCAGCCTCCCAGGCCGCCTTCAGGTCGGCCGGCGGTTCGAGATAGACCACGGCGGTGCGATAGGTGGTCAGATCCGACGTCAGGTCGGGAAACAGTTTCGTGACCCAGGCGCCAGCGGTGACGACGATCCGATCCGCCGAGAGTGTCCGTCCGTCGGCGAGCGTCACGGCACCGGCCCCGGCATCCACCGCGTCCACCCGCGTGTTCTCCAGCAGATCGGCGCCGTTGCGCCGCAGCCAGGCCGCCAGGCCCTGCGCGATGCGCCGGCAGTGCAGGGCCCCGCCCTCTGAGGAGACATAGACGTAGCGCATGGTGTCCGCGTCGAGGAAAGGCCAGCGCTCGGCCGCGTCGCGCGGCGACAGCATCTCGAAGGGGAAACCGCCCGCCTTCAGACCCTCGAGATAGTCCTCGGCCTCGTCGCCCGGATCCCGCGAAATGCACAGGAAGCCGCGCGCATCGAGATGGCTCTCGCCGAGATCGGCCCAGAGCTCGTCCCAGGCTTCATAGGCTTCCGTGATCGCCCGCCCGTATCCGGTGGCCGACGGATAGGCGCGGCGGATGATGCGGTGATGATCGCCGGACGCCGCCATCGGATTGGGAATCGGGCCCTGCTCGATCAGCGTGACGGCGTGGCCGCGCCTGGTGAGCGACCAGGCCGTCGAGAGACCGGCGATGCCTGCGCCGACGACGATGACGTTCATGAGCGATCTCCTGTCCGACCCTGCCGGGACGAGCCGGACCACCACGCCGCCCGACCCCACTCTTCCAATTCGATCCGCCTTGTGGTCCACGGGGACCGATGCAAACGAGGACGAGACCCTGATGAAACGTGTCGCCGCTTCGGTCGTGCTCGCGGCCCTGGTTCTTTCGCAGCCTTCGGCGGCGGGGACAATATGCTCGGTGATCGCGGATCCGGCCACCGGCGCGGCTCTGGTGAGCGAGGGCGACTGCGACGTCCGCGCGACGCCCGCCTCCACCTTCAAGGTCGCGCTCGCCATCATGGGTTTCGAGGCCGGCGTCCTGTCGGACGCCCACGCTCCCAACTGGCCGTTCCGGAAAGGCTATCCCGACTGGGGCGGCGCGGCCTGGCGACAGCCGACCGACCCGACGGCATGGATGAAGCACTCGGTCGTCTGGTACTCGCAGCAGATCGCCTCCCGGCTCGGCACGGACACCCTGACGCGTCAGGGGCGGGCGTTCTCCTACGGCAACGCCGATTTTACCGGCGATCCGGGAAAGGCCAACGGCCTGGAGCGGAGCTGGATCGCGTCATCGCTCCAGATTTCGCCGAACGAGCAGGTGGCGTTCCTCGCCCGCCTGGTCAGCCGCACCCTGCCGGTCTCCAGGGAAGCCATGGACAAGACGGCGGCGATCGTCGAGCAACGAGACCTTGCCAGCGGCTGGACCATTCACGGCAAGACCGGTTCGGCCTATCCGCGCCGCGCCGACGGCACGTTCGACCGGGCACGGGGCTGGGGCTGGTATGTCGGCTGGGCCGAGCGCGACGGCCGCAGCGTCGTCTTCGCGCGGCTCGATCAGGACGAGAGCGTGCGCAAGGGCTCGCCCGGGCTGCGCACACGGGACGCCCTGATCGCGGACTGGGAACGGCTCGCCGCGGCGTTCACCCACTGACGACATCACGAGCAGCCCCATGGACACACCACCCGCCCCCGCCCTCGACATCAACGGCAACCGCGTGCGGCTGTCGCCGCGCGATCCCGCCTTCGTGCAGGATCCCTACGCGGCCTACGCCGCCATCCAGGCCGCCTCGCCGACCTTTTTCTGGGAGGATTACGGCTTGTGGTGCCTGTCGGGGTATGACGAGGTCAACCGGCTGCTGCGCGACCGCCGCTTCGGTCGCGAGAACCGCTGGGGTCCCCCGATGATGGAGGTCGCCGGGCGCGAGCATCTGGCTGGTTTCGACGGCATCGAGCGTCATTCGCTGCTCGAGCGCGAGCCGCCGGTGCACACGCGGCTGCGCGGCCTGGTCAACCGCGCCTTCGTCTCGCGCCAGATCGAGCGGCTCCGGCCGCGCGTCGAGGCGCTGGCGCATGCCCTGATCGACGGGTTCGAGGCCGATCGGCGGGTCGATCCCCTGCCGGCCTTCGCCACGCCCATCCCCGTCACCGTCATCGCCGAGATGCTGGGCGTCCCCGTCGACATGGGGCCGCAGTTCGTCGACTGGTCGAACAGGATGGTGCGCATGTACACGCACCGCCCGTCCCGCGCCGTGCAGGAAGACGCCAATGCGGCGGCGCTGGCCTTCGCCGACACCTTGCGGGATTACGTGGAGCGGCGCCGGGCCGTTGCCGGCGACGACCTGCTCAGCCTGCTGATCTCGGCCAGCGACAGCGGCGAACGGCTGTCGGAGGACGAACTGATCACCTCCGTCATCCTGCTGCTCAATGCCGGGCACGAGGCGACGGTCCACCAGACCGGCAACGCGGTGAAGACGATCCTCGACCAGGGTGGCGACCCGCGCCGGTTCTTCGGCGACGCGGCCAGGACGGAGGCGACCGTGGAGGAGTGCCTGCGCTTCGACGCGCCGCTGCACCTGTTCACCCGCTACGCCTACGAGACCGTGGAACTCGAGCCCGGCATCGTGCTCCAGCCGGGCGAACAGGTGGCGCTGCTGCTCGGCGCCGCCAACAACGATCCGGCGGGCTTCGCGGCGCCGCGCTCCTTCGACCCCGCCCGCACCGACCAGAAGAACGTCACCTTCGGCGCCGGTATCCACTTCTGCATCGGCGCGCCGCTGGCGCGACTGGAATTGCAGGTGGCGCTGAAGGTGCTGTTTACCCGCCTGCCCGGCCTGCGCCTCGCCGAAGCGCCCGCCTACGGCGACAACTACCATTTCCACGGGCTGGAGCGGCTGGTGGTGGAATGGTGATGCTGAGCCGCCTGTGTCGGCTCACGACTCGCTGAAGGCGGCAACGACGGTTTCTATGGGTAGAAACAGCGTGCGGCTGTCGTCTGGGTACTCGATAAACTCGGCGCAGCGAAGATAGAAGCGCCTTGCAGCATCGTCCTTCGCATGAACCAGCACGGCGCCGATGCCGATGCTCTGGGACGCGACGGCGGTCCGCCGCAAGGCATCCGACAGGATGTCGGCGCCGATACCTTTCTCCGCATGAATCCTATCGACGGCCAGACGCCCGATGACCGAGACCGGGATCGTATCGGGCGCATTGCGCCTGATCTTGCCGGGCGCCGCTCCGCGCTCGACGGCTCCTGCCGAAATGCTGAAAAAGGCCACGACACGGTTGCCTTCGCAGACGACATAGGTGCGGGAGAAGCGGCTTTCGTTCTTCAACGCCCGTTGCCGCAGCCAATCGTTCAAAGCCGGTTCACCACAGTCGAAGCGCGATATATCGTGTTCACCGGTGAGGGGAACGGGAGCCGAAAGACCATCGTCCCGGCTCTGCGACGCCTCGCCTATTTCTGCCATGCCGGCACGCGGCGCAGCAGGGACCGCAGCTTCGGCCCGGGCGCAGGCGGATTGTCGAGCGCGTGCATGAACGCCTCGTGGCGATCGGGATCGAGCACGAAGAGGCGCTGGTCGAGCAGCACGTCGACTGCCTCCCTCCGAGCGCTTTCGACCATGAATTCCGTGCGCGTCTTGCCCAGCACCGCTGCCGCGTCGTCAATGAGTTGGCGGGTGTTCGCTTCGATCCGCAGGTTGATGCTGCCCTTTGTCTCGGACACCCGCCCGGCGACCGAGACGAGGTCTGGATCAGCGCCTTGGGTACGTGCCTTCATCATGAGGAAAATATGCTTTGGCGTATCCACGATGTCAATACGTTCGGCTGGCGGTGGCGCACGCCGCCCTCCCCGTCGATCCTACACCTTGATCACATACTCCTTGCGAGTCGTTTCAACGACTTCCCAGGTTCCCCTGAAGCCGGGCCTGAGCACGAAGCTGTCGCCGGCCTTGACCGTGCGGGCCTCGCCGCCCTCCTCGGCGATCACCGAGACGCCGGACAGGATGTGGCAGAACTCCCACTCGTCGTAGACGATGCGCCACTTGCCCGGCGTGGCCTCCCAGATGCCGGCATAGAGGCCGCCTTCGGCCTCCTCGACGTTCCAGGTGGTGAAGCGCGGATCGCCCGCGATCAGCCGCTCGGCCGCCGGGGCGCCATGCTCCGGCTCGACGCCGGCGACGTCGATGGCCGCGAACCGCGCCATCGGCTCAGGCCTTCGCCAGCGCCTGCTCGAGGTCGGCGATGATGTCCTCGGCGCTCTCGATGCCGACCGACAGGCGGATGGTGTCCGGCCCGGCGCCCGCCGCCACCTTCTGCTCGTCGGTCAGCTGGCGGTGGGTGGTGGAGGCCGGATGGATGATGAGCGAGCGCACGTCGCCGATGTTGGCCAGGTGCGAGAAGAGCTCGACGCCTTCGACGACCTTCACACCGGCTTCGTAGCCGCCGGCGAGGCCGAAGGTGAACACGGCGCCCGCGCCGTTCGGCGAATACTTCTTCATCATCGCATGGTTGGGATCGTCGGCCAGGCCGGGATAGGAAACCCAGGCGACCTTCGGGTGCTGCTTCAGCCAGGTCGCCACCTTCAGCGCATTCTCGCAATGGCGCTGCATCCTGAGCGACAGGGTCTCGATGCCCTGCAGGATCATGAAGGCGTTGAAGGGCGAGATGGACGGGCCGAAATCGCGCAGGCCGAGCACGCGGCAAGCGATGGCGAAGGCGAAATTGCCGAAGGTCTCGTGCAGGACGAGGCCGGCATATTCGGGGCGCGGCTGCGACAGCATCGGATAGTTGCCGCTCTTCGACCAGTCGAAGGTGCCGCCGTCGACGATGGCACCGCCCATGGAATTGCCGTGGCCGCCGAGGAACTTGGTCAGCGAGTGGATCACCACGTCGGCGCCATGCTCGATCGGACGCAGCAGGTAGGGCGAGGCCATGGTGTTGTCGACGATCAGCGGCAGGCCGTGCTTGCGGGCCACGTCGCCGATCTTCTCGATGTCGACGAAGGTGCCGCCGGGATTGGCCAGGCTCTCGACGAAGATCGCGCGGGTCTGATCGTCGATCTGCGCCTCGAACGAGGCCGGATCGCCCGCATCCGCCCAGCGAACGCGCCAGTCGAAGTTCTTGAAGGCATGGCCGAACTGGTTGATCGAACCGCCGTAGAGCTTGTTGGCGGCGACGAAATTGGCGCCCGGCTGCATGATCGTGTGGAAGACGAGGAGCTGGGCGGCATGGCCCGAAGCCGTGGCGAGCGCGGCAGTGCCGCCTTCCAGCGCGGCGACGCGCTCCTCGAGCACCGCCTGCGTCGGGTTCATGATGCGGGTGTAGATGTTGCCGAAGGCCTTCAGCCCGAACAGCGAGGCGGCATGGTCGGCATCGTCGAAGACGAAGGACGTCGTCTGGTAGATCGGCGTGGCGCGGGCGCCGGTCGCCGGGTCGGGCTGGGCGCCCGCGTGGATGGCGAGCGTGTCGAAACCGGGCGTGCGCTGTGTCATGTCATGTCCTCCCAGGCTGCGCATGGCAGCGGATTGCGGTTGCGGGGGTTTTCGCAAAGCGTGTTCGCGAAATCAAAGGGGAATCGTGCAAAGACCCGGCGATCGCCGAAAAACCATTGCGAAAAGCGCAGGCAGCCGGATCAATTCGTCCGCAGCGTCAGCGCTTGCGGATGCCGAAGCTCTGGAAGCCGGCGCGCATGACCGGCTTCTTCGACGAGATCATGCGGCTGTTGACCCCGTTCCAGCCGATCTCGCCGGACATGCGGCCATACTCTATCTTGGGGCAGCGGTTCATGACGACCTTGACGCCGGCGGCTTCCGCCTTCGCCGCCGCGTCGTCGTTGCGCACGCCGAGCTGCAGCCAGATCACCTTGGGCAGCGGGTCGAGCGCCAGCGCCTCGTCGACGACGCCGGCGGCCGCTTCGGAGGCGCGGAACACGTCGACCATGTCGATCGGCTCGGGCACGTCGGCCAGCCGCGCGAAGACCGGCCGGCCGAGGATGTCCTTGCCGGCCTGGCCCGGATTGATCGGGTAGACGGTGTAGCCCTTGTCGATCAGGTACTTCGTCACGAAGAACGACGGCCGGACGTCGTTGGCCGAGGCGCCGACCACCGCGATGGTGCGCGTCTCATGCAGGATCCCGGAGATGTAGGCGTCGTCATAGGCATCGTGGTTCATGCGCTTCCTTTGCCGGAAGGCAAGGCGTCAATCAAGCCGCATCGCGATCACCGAGACCTTCCAGGCGCCCTCGCGCTCCTCGAAGCAGAGATGCGAGTTGAGATAGGGCGCGAAGTGGCTGGCGTCCGATCCGTGGAACGTGCTGAAGAACACCACGCCTCCGTCGGGATGGATGATCCCCAGCGACCCGCCGGAGCGCTTCTGTTCAGGCGCGACCGGAACCATCTGGTAGGGCTTCGGCCAGCCGGCGACCGGAAGACCCTCCATGCCGTCGGGTGTTACGACGCTCGCAATGACCCAATGTTCCCGGTCGATGAAACGCAGCTTGCCGTCCAGCGCGATCCAATCGGGCCAGGAAATCCGCCCGTAGCTCGCGGTGCAGATGCGGCCGTCGAGCCAGGGCGTCCGGCCGACCGTCGGCTCCATGACGAGTTGCTCAAGCACGTACAGACCATACCGGCTTTGAACGCTCGAATCGGCGCTGTCGCTCCCGCGCGTCAGGCGTCCCGCCATCTCCAGCGCGCGGCGGGCGGGATGGTGGCCCAGCGACACGAACGCCTCGCGAAATCCCCTCCCCTTCTGCCCGATGAAGAATTCGACCTCGGCGGCAAGGAAGGGGAGAACGGCCTCCGGATCGAGCGGCCTGCCCCATCGGTAGCCGGCGGCCTCCGCCAAGGCGCGGCGGAAGGCGCTCAGTTCAGGGTCGTCGGAAAAGCTGTCGTCCGTTTCGAGGATGATCTCGGGATAGAGCGGCGGCTCCAGGCTTTCGTGATGCACCGTCTGCGCGGCCGCGCTTTCCGCACCCGCCATGAAGCCTGCCAGTGCCAATGTCGCCAGACGCGCCATGCCTCGCCCACCCATCATGCCCGCGGGCGATCATATCGACGAGCATGGCCGCGGCTGGGCAACAAGCGGGCGCCGCCGGGGCGTTTCGGAGGCCGGACCGTCAGTCGGGCAGCGTAATCGACCCATCCGCGGCGATCGGGAAGGTCGAGTTGTGCGCGACCTCCCACAGATGTCCCTCGGCGTCGGCGAAATAGCCCGTCCGGCCGCCCCAGAAGGCGCGGCCCGCCGGCCTGACGATCGTGCCGCCCGCCTCGACGGCTCTTGAAAGAACCGCGTCGACCTCCGCTTCCGAGCGGGTGTTGTAGGCGAGCGCGATGCCCGAAAAGCCCGAGCCGTCGGGATCGATCCCCGCGTCCTTCGCCAGTTCGCCGCGCGGGAACAGCGACAGGATGATGCCGCCCATCTGGTAGAACGCGACGCCCTCGGTGATGCCGGCGTGACGCGTCAGTCCCATCGCCTCGTAGAAGCGTACCGCCCGGTCGAGATCATGGACGCCGAGCGTGACGATGGAGACCCGCGGCTCCATCACTCTCCCGTCCACTCCGGCCTGCGCTTTTCCACGAAGGCCTTGATGCCCTCCTCGGCGTCGCGCGCCATCATGTTCTCCACCATCACCTTGACGGCATAGTCGTAGGCGTCCGACAGGCCCATCTCGGCCTGCGCGTAGAAGGCTTCCTTGCCGATCTTCAGCGTCAGAGGCGATTTGGAAACAATGGTTTCGGCGTATTTCCGCACGATCTGATTCAGATATTCCGGCGGCACCACGCGGTTGACCAGGCCGAATTCGCGGGCCGTCGTCGCGTCGATCATCTCGCCGGTGAGGAGCATTTCCATCGCATGCTTGCGCGAGACGTTGCGCGACAGCGCCACCATCGGGGTCGAGCAGAACAGGCCGATGTTGACGCCGGGCGTGGCGAACATCGCCTCGGTGGTGGCCACCGCGAGGTCGCAGCTCGCCACCAGCTGGCAGCCGGCGGCGGTCGCCGTGCCGGCGACTTCGGCGATCACGGGCTTCGGCAACCGCACGATCGACTGCATGACCCCCGCGCAGAGCCGCATGGTCTTCTCGTAGAAGGCGCGGCCGCGATCGGCGTCGGCACGATGCGCGGTCAGTTCCTTCAGGTCGTGCCCGGCGCAGAACACCTTGCCCGCCGCCGCAAGCACCACGACGCGCACGGCGTCGTCGTCGCGCGCCTGGTCGAGCGCGCCCTGCAGCGCCTCCATCGTCGCGATCGACAGGGCATTGGCGGGCGGATTGGCGAGCGTCAGCGTCAGGATGCCGCCCGACAGGCTCGCATGGACCGGCCCCTCCTCCATGGATCGTTTCATCGCCACAATCTCGGCCATCTGCACTTCCTTCGGCGCGTCTTTCCCTTGGACCAAGAGAACTATCATGGAGCGGGTTGAAGAAAAGCCCGGAAATGAGACAGATTGATTGACGTTTACGGAAACGGAATGCGGGAGGATATCATGCCGCGGGTCCTGTACGAGAAAGACGGGCGGATCGCCCGGGTCACCCTCAACCGCCCCGACGTGCTCAATGCGATCGACGACGACCTGCCGGTCGAACTCGCCGACTGCGTGGCGCAGGCGAACGCGGATGCCGGCGTGCATGTGATCATCCTGTCGGGTGCCGGCCGCGCCTTCTGCGCCGGCTATGACCTCGCCTACTACGCCGAACAGGACAGCGGCGCCGGCAACGCGATGACGCAGGACATGCCCTGGGACCCGATGCAGGACTATGCCTTCATGATGCGCAACACCGAGCTGTTCATGTCGCTGTGGCGCAGCCACCGGCCGGTGATCGCCAAGGTGCACGGCTTCGCAGTCGCGGGCGGCTCCGACATCGCGCTGTGCGCCGACATGATCGTGATGGCCGACGATGCCGAGATCGGCTACATGCCGATCCGTGTCTGGGGCTGCCCGACGACCGCCATGTGGGTCTACAGGCTGGGACCCGAGCGCGCCAAGCGCATGCTGTTCACCGGCGACAAGGTGAAGGGCAAGGAAGCCGAGGCGATGGGCCTGGTGCTGAAATCGGTACCGCCTGCCGATCTCGACGCCGAGGTGGAGCGGCTGGCCGAGCGCATGGCCGGCGTGCCCGTCAACCAGCTGATGATGCAGAAGCTCGTCGTCAACCAGGCGATCGAGGCGATGGGCTTGAAACAGACGCAGATGTTCGCGACCCTGTTCGACGGCATCACCCGGCACTCGCCGGAGGGGCTGAACTTCAAGCATCGCGCGGAAGCGATGGGCTGGAAGCACGCGGTGCGCGAACGCGATCTCGGAACGTTCGACTGGACGCAGAACCGACCCATCAACGCGCCGAAGGGATGAGCACGGCGATGGACACGACGATGAGGAACAACACGCCCTCGCCGGTGCTGACGACCGAGGAGGTCAACCGGCTGATGGTGTCGGTCTATCCCCAGCTCAACGGCGAGTATGCCGACTATGTGGCGACCGAGGTGTTTCCTGGGGGCTGCACGGTCAGGCTCAATGCCAACGAACGGCACCTGCGGCCCGGCGGCACGGTGTCGGGGCCGTGCCTTTTCACGCTGGCCGACATCGGCGGCTTCGTCTGCGTGCTGTCCCATGCCGGCCCCGACGCGCTGTCGGTGACGACGAACCTCAACATCAACTTCGTGCGCAAGGCCGAGCCCGGCCCGATCGACGGCCACTGCCGCATCATCAAGCTGGGTCGCAGCCTGATGGTCTTTGACATCGACATCGTCGCCGGGCCGGACCGGCTGACCGTCGCGCACGCCACGGGCACCTATTCGATTCCGCCGAAGCGCTGACGCGCCCGCCGATCGTCCCGCAACGGAAAAAGGCCGCACCGCTTTCGCGGCACGGCCTTTCGACGGGGTGCGGCGCGCCTTACTCGGCGATGCCGATTTCCTGGTAATAGGCAGCGGCGCCGGGGTGGTAGGGGATCTCGGCCGCCTTGCCCATCTGGTCGCGATCGAAGTCGGCCCAGACCGGGCTCGACGCCTTCAGGCCCTCTGCGCCCTCGTACATCGCGCGGACCACCTTGCCGATCACGTCGTCGGGCACGCTGGCGCCGGCAAACAGCATGTAGTCATAGGCGATGACCGTGGTGGCGGCACCGAGGCCCGGCAAGGTGTCGCTGGCGGCGACATCGTGCAGATAGGCGCCGGGCAGCAGGGTGCGGATCTGTTCCTCGGCCTCCTGGGGGACCGGGATGAACTGGATCTTGCCCACCGAGGCCTCCAGGTCGAAGGTCGGCTGCGCGCCGACCGAGGCGATCGACACCGCGATCTGCCCGGCCTTGAACGCCTCGTACTGCTGCGGGAAGTTCGAGATCGGCACGCTGTTGACGTCGTCATAGGTCAGCCCGCCGGCGGCCAGGGTGGCCCGGATGATGAAGTCGCCGAGCGAATTCTCCGGATAGCGCGGCACGTTCCGGCCAGCGATGTCGGCGTAGGTCTCGATGCCGCTCGATTCGGCCGTCACCAGCGCGGCCAGGAACGGCATCAACGTGGCCACGACGCGCAGATTGGCGGCGGCCTCGGTCGACATTCCGGTGCCCTGGATCGCGTAGTAGGTCTGCGGATAGTTGGCGACGCCGAGTTCGAGGCGGCCTGCGTCCACCAGCGGGATGTATTGCGAGGTGTTGGCGCTGACCTGCGGGAGCGCACGCAGATCGCTGTTTTGCGAAACCGCCTGGGCGATGGCGATGCCGATCTGGCCCGTCGCACCCCCCTGAGTGGTTCCGATGCCGATCGTCTGGGCGGCGGCCGGCAGCGCAGCGAGGCCGAGGGCCGCCGCGACGGCCGCGCCGGCAAAGGCCCGGATGGTGTTTCGGATGATCTTCATGCGTTGGAGGCTCCCGTTTTTTTCGCGGGCAACGTTGTCGCTACCCATTTGGACAATACCACCCCACGAACGGAACTTTGTAAAGACATTTGGAGAATTGCGGCCTCGGAAGTCGACATATCGGCCGGCACATGAGATGGTTTGCCCGCAACGTGCGGCCCAGACCTGCACAAGCGAAGACAGCAACATATGGACAATCGATCGCGTTCTTGACGATTTGTCCATAACTAATGTGAGGATCCTGGATTGGACACGAAGGCGGAACACACGGAGATGCTGGCGGCGGAAGCCTATCTCGAAGCCCTGACGGACGGCGGGGTGGACTCGCTCTACGCCGTGGCGGGGACCGATTTTCCATCCGTGGTGGAAGCCTATGCGCGGGCGCCGTCCAAGGGCACCAACCTTCCCAAGGCCTATACGGTTCCACATGAAAATCTTGCCGTTTCGATGGCGCATGGCGACGCGTTGCGCTCGGGCCGTCCGCAGGTGGCGATGGTGCATGTCAGCGTCGGCACGGCCAACATGGTCTGCGGGGCGCTGAACGCCATTCGCGACGGCGTGCCTGTCGTGCTGAGCGCCGGCCGCACGCCCCTCACGGAAGACGGGCCGGAGGGCACCCGGTCGCGCTTCATTCACTGGGCGCAGGAGATGTTCGACCAGGGCGGCATGCTGCGCGAAGCGGTGAAATGGGATTTCGAGCTGCGCAGCGCCGAACAGGTCGAGGACGTCGCGATCCGCGCGCTCGACATCGCCTGCGCGCCGCCGCAGGGACCGGTCTATCTGTCGCTGCCGCGGGAACTGCTGGCCGAGCGCGTGTCGCCCGTCCGGCCCGACCGTCGCCGCAGCCGCGTGGTCGAGCCGGCGGCCGACGCCGATGCGATCGACCGCCTCGCCTCTGCGATCCGCGCCGCCGACTATCCGGTCATCGTGACCAGCAATCTCGGCCGCGACCCGCGCGCGACCGCTCTGCTCACCGCTCTCGTGGACGCGTGGGCCATTCCGGTCATCCAGTACAATGCGCGCTCCGTCAGCCTCGCCTTCGACCACGAGATGGCGCTCGGCTTCGACACCAAGGACCTGCTCGGCCCCGCGGACCTGATCATCTCGATCGCCTGCGACGTGCCCTGGGTGCCGCGCGTCACGCGCCCGAAGCCGACCGCGCCGCTCTGGGAAATCGACAATGATCCGCTGTATTCGCGCTACCCGCTGCGCAGCTTCCCTGCGGTCGAATCGATCATCGCCGGGCCCGCGGCCGCGCTGTCGGCGCTGTCGAAGGCGCTCGGCTCGCCGGCCGCGTCGGATGGCGTGCGCCTGGACGCTCGCCGCAGGGCCGTCGCGCGCGACCGGGCAAAGAGACTGTCGGCCGACAGGCTCGACATGACGCGTCTCACGGCCGAGAGCGCTAGCGCGGTGATTTCCGCCCGGCTGCCGACGGAATCGGTGCTGGTGAACGAGTATTCCTTCCGCACCGAGTTCGCCCGCTTCGACCGGCCGGGCCAGTTTTACGGCTTCACGCCGGCCGGCGGCCTCGGCTTCGGCTTCGGCGCGGCGCTGGGGGTCGCGGCCGCCGACGCCCGCGATACGACCACGCGCGGACCGGTGGTGGTGACACTCGGCGACGGCGCCTACATGTTCAACAATCCGGTGGCCTGCCACTGGGTGTCGGCGGCGCACAAATTGCCGGTGCTCACCATCATCTTCAACAACCGGCGCTGGGGGGCGGTGCGGAACTCCACCCTCGCCATGTATCCGCAAGGCGCGGCCGCGGCGGACGACGGCATGTTCCTGGCCGATCTGTCGCCCAGCCCAGACTATGCCGCGATTGCCCGCGCCCATGGCGGTCATGCCGAGACGGTCGACCGCATCGATGCGCTCGGCGGCGCGCTGGACCGCGCGCTGGACGCGGTCGCGGGCGGAACGCAGGCGCTTCTCGACCTGCGCACGGAGCACTAACGCAAAACGGGCCCCGCGCATGGCGGGGCCCGTCCGTTCCGATCCGTCAGACGGGATCAGTGCGCGGCCTTGAAGGCGCCCGGCGCGCACTCGACGATCTTGGTGCCGCTCTCCTGATAGGCGGAGTCCCAGGAGACCTTCACCTGCCTGGGGCAGTTGCGATAGCTCTTGTTGACCAGGTCGAAGGCGCCGTAGGGTCCGTTGGCGCTGATCTTGACCGACTTCACGCCCTTGGCGCTGGAGATGGTGCAGACCACGTTGTTGGGTACCGAGCAGTTGATGGACGCGCCGCCGTTCGAGGCGGGCATGGCCACGAAGTTGCCGGCAAAGCTGGTGGACCCGGCGACGACTGCGATGGCGACAGCGGCGGCGGCGGCGAGGGTGTTGCGGATGGTCATGATCGTTTCCTTTCGGTTTCAGGTCTGGTTGGTTGCTTGCCCCAATGCCAACCGTTCTACTGCCAGGTGACTGAACCGGAACTGATTATACCGTTCATTTGTCATTCATATTAGTATTTATTTTGGCCGCTTGAAATATTTCACAATTCTATACGTCTTTTCCTCAAGTGAAATTTTTCACATTCCGATTTTTTTACTTCTCGCTCGGCCGAAACGCCATCCGTTCGTGGCGCGCGTGCAAGATGGATTGCCGCGGCGGGCTGCGGGTCCAACCCGAAGCTTCGGCATGCCGCTGGTGGCAAGCGCCGCCCGGAAAGTGCGGTAAAATAATACCGCAATTGCAAGCCATTGTATTCATTGACACATCTGGCGAGATGTCGGCTTGCATCGCTTGACGACACGACGGCCTTCGCCTATAGACCGCGCGGACGCAGCGGCCACCAGCCGCAGCTCTCCTGTTGGCCGGCAGATCGGCCGTCCAACGCAAGCAACAAGAAACGCCTTCTCTTCCCTCACCGGATGGAAGGTCCGACAGGAAAGTACCACCATGAAAACCTTTTCGCAGAAGCCTGCGGAGGTGACGAAGAAGTGGGTGCTGATCGACGCCGAAGGTCTCGTCGTCGGCCGCCTCGCCACCATCGTCGCCAACCGCCTGCGCGGCAAGCACAAGCCCACCTTCACGCCGCATGTCGACGATGGCGACAACGTCATCATCATCAACGCCGACAAGGTCGTGCTGACCGGCAAGAAGTTCACCGACAAGGTGTATTACTGGCACACCGGCCACCCGGGCGGCATCAAGGAGCGCACGGCGCGCGACCTGCTGGAAGGCCGTTTCCCCGAGCGCGTGCTCGAGAAGGCCGTCGAGCGCATGATCCCGCGCGGCCCGCTCGGCCGTCGCCAGATGAAGAACCTTCGCGTCTATGCGGGCGCAGCCCACCCGCACGAGGCTCAGACACCCGAGACGCTCGACGTGGGCTCGATGAGCAAGAAGAACGTAAGGACCCCGGTCAATGGCTGATCTGAATTCCCTCGCCGAACTCGGCACCGCGACGGGCGTCACCAACGCCCAGCCGGCCGCACCGGTCCATGTCCAGAAGCTCGATGCCCAGGGCCGCGCCTACGCGACCGGCAAGCGCAAGGACGCCATCGCCCGCGTCTGGATCCGTCCCGGCACCGGCAAGGTCGTCATCAACGACAAGGAGTACAAGGCGTACTTCGCCCGCCCCGTGCTGCAGATGATCCTGCGCCAGCCCATCGTCGCGGCCAACCGCGAAGGCCAGTACGACATCGTCGCGACCGTGGTCGGCGGCGGCCTGTCGGGCCAGGCCGGCGCGGTGCGTCACGGCATCTCCAAGGCGCTGACCTACTACGAGCCGGCGCTGCGCGGCGTGCTCAAGAAGGGCGGCTTCCTGACCCGCGATTCGCGTACCGTCGAGCGCAAGAAGTACGGCAAGGCCAAGGCCCGTCGTTCGTTCCAGTTCTCGAAGCGCTGATCCGCATCCGCGCCTCACCGACCTGGGAAAAGCGGGCCTTCGGGTCCGCTTTTTTCGTTTGCGTTGCTGTCATGCAGTCCCATTATTGCGGCGTGATGAGAAGCGATACGGTCATGCGCGCGATGTCGGCGCCCCATTTGTCAGCGATTGTCGTGGCTGCGGTTCTCATGGCCGCGCTCTGGCCGGCGCAGGCCGTGCCGCTTCGCAGCGACTGCGGCCTGCCGCGGCCGAATGCCATCCAGCGCGCGGGCGACACGACGATCTTCACGCTCGCCCATGGAGACAAGGGACGCTGCGACGGCGACAGCCGCCCGCGCGGCAGCGCGCCCTATTCGGAACGCGCGGAACTGCGCAGCGACGTCATCGCGCGTGGCGCGCGCCACCGCGCCGAGTTCGCCCTGCGTTTCGCGCCCGACGGCCGGTCGGCTCGCGGCACGAGCTTTTTCCAGGTTCACAGCTGGAACCGGGGCTGCACCGGTTGCAAGCCGCCCATCATGCTGAGGATCGGCGGCGACGGGATGGTGTCGGCCTTCCTGCTCGACGCCAACGGGCAGACGCATCGCGCGGTCGGCCTGGGCGTGTCGCGAAGCCAGCTGGCGGCCGGATGGCGGCGGTTCACCGTCGATTTCACAACCCATCCCGGCAGCGGCAACACGCTCGACATTTCCATGGATGGACGCCGTCTGCTCACATCGGCCCGCTACCATTTCCCGGCGCGCGGAACCCCGTACTACAAGCTTGGCCTCTATCGCCCCGGCAATCCGGAGGGGACCCCTCGCGACCAGGTATCCTTCCGCAGCTTCGTCGCGACCCGCAACTGACCGCCCCGGCGGAACTGGAGACGCACCCAATGCCCGCATCCACCATCGACCACGCCTTCACCGCGAAGGGCCTCACCGGCAGCGCGGGCGACCCCACCTATGCGGGCGCGCTCTCCTTCATGCGCCGGCGCTACACCAAGACCATCAAGGGAGCCGACGCCATCGTCTGGGGCATTCCCTTCGACGCGGCGGTGACCAACCGCCCCGGCGCGCGCTTCGGCCCGCAGGCGATCCGACGCGCCGCGGCGATCTTCGACAACGACCCGCAATATCCCTTCCACCGCGACATCACCGGCGAGCTTGCCGTCGTCGACTATGGCGACTGCCTGCTCGACACCGGCGACCACCGCAAGACGCCGGGGCGCATCGAGCGCGAGGCGGCCAAGCTGATCAAGGGCGGCGCCTTCCTCGTCTCGCTCGGCGGCGACCATTTCGTCACCTGGCCGCTGCTCAAGGCCCATGCGGCGAAACATGGTCCGCTGGCGCTCGTCCAGTTCGACGCCCACCAGGACACGTGGTTCGACGACGGCAAGAGCATCAACCACGGCAATTTCGTCGGCCGCGCGGTGCGCGAGGGCGTCATCGATGCGGCGAAGTCGATCCAGGTCGGCATCCGCACCCACGCGCCGGAGGATTGCGGCATCCAGATGCTCTACGGCTACGATGTGGAAGAGATGAAGGCGTCCGAGATCGCCACCGCGATCATCGAGCGGACGGCGGGCGCGCCGACCTACATCACCTTCGACATCGACTGCCTCGACCCCGCCTTCGCGCCGGGCACCGGCACGCCGGTGGCGGGCGGCCCGTCCTCGGCCAAGGTGTTTTCGGTGCTGCGCCAGCTCGGCCAACTCGACATCGTGGGGGCCGACATCGTAGAAGTGTCGCCGCCCTACGACCATGCCGACATCACGGCGATCGCGGGCGCGACGGTGGCCCAGATGTATCTCGGCCTGCTGGCGGAAAGGAAGGCGCGCCTCGCATGAGCCGACGACGACACCCCAGGGCGGCACGCCCGGAAACACCCGCGTCCTGAGGCAGGGCCTCGCGACCTCGATCGACGCCGTCCGGACGATCGTCCGCGCGTCGATCCAACCCTTTGATTTCTCTACCATCCAGGCGAGACAGCATGAAACCGAAAATCTTCATCGACGGCGAGCACGGCACGACCGGCCTTCAGATCCGCACAAGACTCGGCAGCCGCGACGATCTCGACATCCTGTCCATTCCCGAGGCGGAGCGGCGCAACAAGTCGCTGCGCGAAGACATGCTGAAGGCCGCCGACATCGCCATCCTGTGCCTGCCGGACGATGCCTCGAAGGAGGCGGTGACCCTGCTCGAAGGAACGAACTCCACCCGCATCATCGACACCTCGACGGCGCACCGTGTCCATGCCGACTGGGCCTACGGCTTCGCCGAGCTGACCGCCGGCCAGCGCGACAAGATCGCCGGGGCGCGGCTCGTGGCCAATCCGGGATGCTATCCAACGGGTGCCATCGGCCTCATCCGGCCGCTGGTCGAAGCCGGCCTCCTGCCCGCCGACTATCCCGTCAGCGTCAACGCCGTCTCGGGCTACACCGGCGGCGGCAAGCAGATGATCGCGCAGATGGAAGACGCGGCCAATCCCGAGCACATCGCGGCGCCGCACTTTCTCTACGGGCTGACGCTCGCCCACAAGCACGTGCCGGAGATGCAGGCGCACGGGCTGCTGGCGCGCCGGCCGATCTTCTCGCCCAGCGTCGGACGCTTCGCCCAGGGCATGATCGTGCAGGTGCCGCTGCATCTGTCCGACCTGAACGGCGCCCCGTTGCTTCGCGACCTGCATGACGCGCTGGTCGCCCATTATGCCGGGCAATCTGTCGTCGAGGTCGTGCCGCTGGCCGACAGCGCCGCGGTCGCGCGCGTCGACCCGACCGCGCTCAACGACACCGACCGCATGCGGCTCTACGTCTTCGGCACCGAAGGCAAGGGCCAGGCAAACCTCGTCGCCGTGCTCGACAATCTCGGCAAGGGGGCTTCGGGCGCGGCGGTCCAGAACATGGACCTGATGCTCGGCCGCGCCGCGTAAGCACGGGGCCGGCAGTGCGGCGCGCCCTGCGCCGCGCTCGGTCGGCAGCTCAGCTGCGGAGGACGACGCCCGTCTCGGCCGGATAGCTGCCGCGCGTGGCCCGCCAGTGCGCCGCCGCAAATCCCAAGACCACCAGCGCGAAGGCCTGGTGAAGCAGCGCCCAGCCGATCTGGACTTCCAGCAGCAGCGTCGTGATGCCGATGGCGGCCTGCACCAGCACCAGATGGAACAGCACCAGCGCACGCCGCGCATGGGTGGAGCCGGGCTCATCCCTGCGCGCCTGGATCATGTGCCACAGGGCGGCGGCAAACAGCACGTAGCCGCCGATCCGATGCACGAACTGGACGGTCTTGGCGTTCTCGAAGAAGTTGACCCACCAGGGGCGCTGGATGAAGAGGTCGCCCGGCACGATCGCGCCGTCCATCAGCGGCCAGGTGTTGTAGGCAAGACCGGCATTGAGACCGGCGACGAGGCCTCCGAGATAGATCTGCACGAGCACCAGGAGCATGAGCACCAGCGCGAAGCTGCGCGTCCCGTCCTTCGACGGCGCCGCCGTGTGCGGCGCCAGTCCCCGGGCCACCACCATCGTGGCCGCGAAGATGACGCAGGCCAGCGTGAGATGCGTGGCGAGGCGGTACTGGCTGACGTCGGTGCGGTCGACGAGACCTGACGCCACCATCCACCAGCCGACCGCGCCCTGCAGGCCACCCAGCGCCAGCAGGCCGACAAGCTTGGGCTTCAAGTGCCCTTCGAGGCGGCCGGTCAGCCAGAAGAAGGCGAGCGGCAGGGCAAAGACGACGCCGACGCCCCGGGCCAGCAGCCGGTGGCTCCATTCCCACCAGTAGATGGTCTTGAAGTCGTCCATGCTCATGCCCTTGTTGATGAGCTGGTATTCCGGAATCTGGCGGTACTTCTCGAGTTCGACCTCCCAGGCCTCCTCGGTGAGCGGCGGGAGGACGCCCATGACCGGCTTCCATTCGGTGATCGACAGGCCGGACTCGGTCAGGCGGGTCGCGCCGCCCACCACCACGAGGGCAAACAGGACCAGCAGCACGACATAGAGCCAGCGCCGGACGAGAACGCGGTTGCGCTCCTGCTGGTCGATGGCGTCCTGCAGCGTCGATTCGGCGATGGCGGTCATGGGTTCGTCCAACGGTTCATGCGGCGATGTCTCGTGGCCGATCGACGGGGCGCTGGCAAGGCTTCTCCGCGCGGCACGCGGTCGCGCCACCGCCGCGGCGCGCATAGGGCATTGCCTTTCGCGCCTGCCTGCGTACATGCAGCACCGAAAGGAAGCGCCATGCCCCTGCGTCTGAAGAAACTGATCGGCACCATTCTCCTCGTCACGCTGGTGGTGTTCTACGCCATCGTCGCGACGATCGTGGCGGTGGCGCAGCTGGCGGAGTCCTCCTGGGTCGTCCACCTCGCCTACTTCTTCTTCACCGGGCTGCTGTGGGTGCTGCCGGCGATGGCCATCATCAAATGGATGGCGGGGCCGAAGGCCCAGCCCTGAGAGCCGGGAACCCCTGCCTCAGACGGTGACGACCCGCTGGCCGCGATTGGCGATCGGCGTGGTGATGCCCGACAGCATCGTGCCGACATGGGCGACCTGCTGGTAGCGGCCGTTGACGGAGATCCGCGGCAAGGCCTGAAGATGCGACGCATGCTCGGTCTGGAGCAGGCCATGCCGCGTCGTCACCGCCGATGCGTAGCCGGCCTCGCGCGCCAGGTCGACCTCGCGCTTTCCCACGGCCGCTTCGTAGCCATAGGGGTAAGCCATGTGGCTCGGGGTTTCGCCCAGCTCGACGCGCAGGAGACGGCGTGCATCCGCCAGTTCGCGCAAGGCCTTTTCGGCGCTCAGGCGGCGCAGGTTGTAGTGATGCACCGTGTGGGCGCCGATGGTGACCAGCGGATGTGCGGCGAAGCGGCGCAACTCGTTCCAGTCCATCAGGGAGGCGTGGCCGGCTTGCAGCGGGTCGATGCCGCAGGAGCGCGCCAGACCCTCGATCACGCGCACCTGGTCCTCCTCGGCGACCCGGTCGGTCAGGTAGTTGTGGATTTCGGTGTTGGCCCGGAACTTCGCAGTCGGCGTGTCGCAGTCGAAGACCGCCGGTCCTTCCGGCAGGGAAAGATAGACGACGTCACGCGTCGCGATGATCTCTTCCAGCAGATCCCACCAGAGCAGCACCTTGCCCTCGGTCAACGCCGGGGCAACGTGGACGGTGATGGGCGCCTCATGACGCTCCAGCACCGGCAGCGCGTCGGTCAGATTGTCGCGATAGCCATCGTCGGCGGTGATGGTGACGAACCGCTGGCCCGAGGAACGGCTCTTCAACCGGTCGACCGCCTCGTCCATGGAGACGAACACGTAGCCCATGCGGCGGACCTCGGTCAGCACGGCATCGAGAAAACCGGGCGTGACCGTGAGATGACGGTTGACGCCGATGCCGCGCGGACGGTCGTCGTTGATGCGGTGGACCATCAGGATGGCGCCGATGCCGCCGAGAAGCCGGCCGGCAATGGGGGCAAGAAGGCTCAGGCGGGCCGCGTGCAGCACCAGCTTCCTGAGCAACTCCCCCCTGTCGATCATTCTTTCACCATTTCCCGCTAGGCTGCAGCTTCGGCAGACGCGATGCCGTGCTCAAGGTAGCAGTAGCCTCGAAGGTTAAAGGTATGGTTGATGCGGTCGTCCGCAACCCTCCGGAAGGCCGGGCGACGGATGCTGCCGCGCAGCCGGCCGGCCGCACCGCGTCGGGACCGGACCGGCTGGCCGCCTGCATCGGGGGGCGCGAGGCGCTCGTCGCCTACCGGGCGCATTGCAGCGACGCGCTTTTCGCGCCGCCGCAAAGCCCCGACTGGATCGAGGCCTGGGCGCGAAACTGCAATCCCGACATCGTCTGCCTGACTCTGGCGCCGCACGGCGGGCCGCGGCTTGCGGTCTGCCTCGAGGTGGTTCGGGACCGGTTGGTCCGTACCGCCCGTCTCGTCGGCGGATCGCATGCCAATGGCAGCTTTCCGGCCCTCTCCGGCGGACCGTTTCCAGTCCTCGCCCGCACCGACCTCGAAGGCCTGGCCGCGTCCGTTCGCGCGGCCCGCCCCGATGTCGATCTCCTGTCGATGGAGCGCCTTGCGCCGCAGCTCGAAGGCGTCGAGAACCCCCTGCATCCGCTTCGGTCGTGGGACAGTCCCAATCCCGCCCTGGCGATCGACCTCACGCCCGGCTTCGAGGGCGTGCTGGCGCGCGCCAGCGGCAAGCGCAAGCGCAAGAAGCACCGCTCGCAGGTCCGCAAGTTCGAGGCGGCCGGCGGTTTCCGGCGGATCACGGCCACCACTCGCGAGGACGTGGATCGGCTGCTCGACGCGTTCTTCCGCCTGAAATCGGCGCGGCTGAAAGCCATGGGCGTGGCCGACGCATTCGGCGACGAGAAGGTGCGCGCCTTCTTCCGTGATCTCTTCGGCACCGCGACAGAGACGACCCCTCGACCCGACTTCCTGCTCCAGGCGCTTGAGGTCGGCGGGATCGTGCGCGCGGTCACCGGCAGCAGCCGCACTCCGGCCTCGATCGTCTGCGACTTCGCCGCCATCGCCGAGGACGACCTCGCCGCCGCCAGCCCCGGCGACTTCCTGTTCTTCGAAAACATCCGCGAGGCCTGCGACGAGGGGCTTGCGGTGTTCGACTTCAGCGTCGGCGACGAGGGCTACAAGCGCCAGTGGTGCGATCTCGAAACCTGGCAGTTCGACGTGGCCGTTCCGCTGACGGCGAAGGGCCATGTCGCCGTCGGTCTCCGGCGCGGCCTCGTCGCCGTCAAGCGCTCCGTCAAGTCGAACCCGCGCCTCTGGAATGCGGTCAAGGCCCTTCGCCGACGCGATGGCGGCAAGACGGCGAAAGCGCAGGACGCGGAAGACTGAGCGGGGACCGCGAAGCCGGGCTTTTTGTGTTTACAATCATGCCCCGTTTGGGGAATGTGCCGCCAACTTCAGGAGGCACGCAACGCATGAAACTCGACGAACTGCTGGCGATCGACATCCACACGCATGCCGAGGAGCCGTGCTGCGGTCCGCGCGACGACGGCTATGACGAGTTCCAGGCCGGAATGGCCGCCTATTTTCGCAATCCGGCCGGCGCCCAGGGGATGCTTCCCAGCGTGCAGGAAACGGCCGACTATTATCGTGAGCGCAAGATCGGCTGCGTGATCTTCCCCGTGGACGCCGAGCGCGAGACGGGCTTTCGCCGCTACAAGAACGAGGAGGTGGCCGAAATCGCCGCCGCCAACAGCGACATCATGATCCCCTTCGCCTCGATCGATCCGCACAAGGGCAAGCTCGGCGCGCGCGAGGCGAAGCGGCTGGTGCGCGACTTCGGCATCAAGGGCTTCAAGTTCCATCCGACCATGCAGGGCTTCTATCCCAACGACCGCAGCGCCTACCCGCTCTACGAGGCGATTGCCGAGGAAGGCGCGATCACGCTGTTCCACACCGGCCAGACCGGCGTCGGCTCGGGCATGCGCGGCGGCATGGGCATGCGGCTGAAATACTCCAACCCGATGTATCTCGACGACGTGGCGGTGGATTTCCCCGACATGCCGATCATCCTGGCGCATCCCTCCTTCCCCTGGCAGGAAGAAGCGCTGTCGGTGGCGACGCACAAGCCCAACGTCTACATCGACCTGTCGGGCTGGTCGCCGAAATATTTCCCGCCGATTCTCGTGCGCTACGTCAACTCGATCCTGAAGCACAAGATGCTGTTCGGCTCCGACTGGCCGGCGATCACGCCGGACCGCTGGCTGTCGGATTTCGACACGATCGGCATCAAGGACGAGGTGAAGCCGCTGGTCCTGAAGCAGAACGCGGCCAAGCTGCTCAAGCTGATCTGAGGGCGCGGGCGAAAGCCCGCACCGCTCCTTGCGACTTCAGCGACCGGCGAGGCTCTTGTACAGCCCCTCGCCTTTCGCGGCTCGCTTCTCCGCGAAGTCGACGAACCAGGACATGCTGCCGGGATTGCGCATCGCATCGGCGCTGAAGGCCTTGTCGGCCGGCCAGCCCATCAGCAGCTTGCGGATCGGCACCTCCATCTTCTTGCCCGACAGCGTGTAGGGGATCGCCGGCACAGCCAGCACCTCGTCGGGCACGTGGCGCGGGCTGCGCTCGGTGCGCAGCCGCGTGCGAATCTCCTGGAGCAGCGTGTCGTCGAGCACCGCGCCGTCCCGCAACTCGACGAAGAGCGGCATGTAGAAGCCGCCGCCGGGTTCCTCGATGCAGACGACGACGCTGTCGGCCAGCGCCTCCATATGATCGATCGTTCGGTAGATCTCGGCCGAGCCGATCCGCACGCCGAAGCGGTTGAGCGTCGAATCGGAACGTCCGTGGACGAAGCAGCCGCCGCGCGCGTTGATCTCCATGAAGTCGCCATGCCGCCAGACGCCGGGCCAGGTGTCGAAATAGGCTTCGCGGTAGCGCGCGAAATCCTCGTCGCCCCAGAAGAAGATCGGCATCGACGGCATCGGACTGGCGATCACCATCTCGCCGACCTCGCCGACCAGTTCACGTCCATCGTCGCCGAAGACGCGCACGTCGACGCCAAGGCAGCGCGTCTGGATCTCGCCGGCATGGACCGGCAGCAGCGGCGTGCCGCCGACGATGCCGCTGCAGAACTCGGTCCCGCCCGACTGCGAGGTGATCCAGAGATCCTCCTTCACCGCCTCGCGCAGCCAGGCGAAGGTCTCGGGCGTCGACGGCGAGCCGGCGAGGAAGACGTTCTCGAAGGAGGAGACGTCGCAGACGTCCTTCGGCACCACGCCCTGACGGCGCATCGTGTCGACATAGGTGGGGCTGGCGCCGAACGATGTCGCATCGACCTCGGCGGCGAGCCGCCACAGCAGGTCCGGCCCCGGATGCGACGGGGCGCCGTCGTAGAGCAGGACGCGGCCGCCCATCAGCGGTCCCCAGAGCAGCGAGTTCCACATCACCCAGCCCGTCGTCGAATAGAAGAACATGCAGGAGTGGGGCTTCAGGTTCAGATGAAAGGCGGCCGTCTTGTAGTGCTCGACGATGATGCCGGCATGGCCATGCACGATCGCCTTGGGAAGGCCGGTGGTACCCGACGAAAACAGCACCCAGAGCGGATGGTCGGGGGCGACGCGCTCGTAATGGAAGCCGTCGCGCGGCACGGGCTGGCCCGCCAGGGCATCCTCCCAGGCGACGATGGCCACGTCGCCGAGCCTGGGCCGCGCGCCGCTGCCGGCATAGTCGAGCCAGACGACCGTCTGCAGGCCGGGCAACGCGGCGACGATCTGCTCGATCTCGGCGACGCGCGAGAAATCGCGACCGGCGAAGCGGTAGCCGTCGGCGGCAAACAGCAGCTTCGGCTCGATCTGCGCGAACCGGTCGACGACGGTCTTGACGCCGAATTCGGGCGCTGCCGACGACCAGACTGCGCCGATCGCCGTGACCGCCAGCATGGCGACGATCGTCTCGGGCACGTTGGGCATGTAAGAGACGACCCGATCGCCGGGGCCGATGCCGCGCCCGCGCAGCCAGGTCGCCAGCATGCGCACCTGCGATCCCAGCTCGCCCCAGGACATGTCCGCCCGCGGACGAACCTCCGAGACGTGATGGAAGATCGTGCGGTCGGGATGGTCGGCTTCGCGGCGAAGGATATGCTCGGCGTAGTTGACGCGACTGCCGGAAAACCACCGCGCCCCCGGCATCGTCCGGCTCTCCAGAACGCTGTCGTAGCCGGCGTCGGAGATGATGTCGAAATAGTCCCAGACGGCAGCCCAGAAACCCTCGATGTCGTCGACCGACCAGGCGCGCAGCGCCTCGTGATCCGCCAGGTCGACATCGCGCTTCGCCTTCAGCCAGCGCATGAACGCCGCCGTGTTCGACGCGTTCTTGAAGTCGTCACTGCCTTCCCAGAGGAAGTCACCGTCGGCGATGGTCATCGAGCCTCCCCGCTACGCGATGTATACACGACATCGCTCTTAGCGGGCCGGACGGGCGCCGTCACCTGCGGACGCTTGTGCCAGGTCCGGGTTCGATTGCGTCAGGCGACGGATCGTTCGCTCGGCGCGGGCGAGCGCGGCGGCACGTAGCCGACCGGCGTCACCAGGAAGGCCTGGTCGTAGCCGACGGATTTCAGGCTGTCCTCGGTGGCCGAGACCGCTGCGTCCTCTTCCTCGATGACGCTGATGATCACCTCCGTCGCGCCGGAGACGAGGCGCTTGAGGCTCGCCGGCTCGGCCGGACCGCACTCGACGATGACCAGGTCGTAGGCGGTCGTCAGCGAATTCATGATGATCGGCAGCCGGTCGACGCCACGCATGGCGCGGGCGGGATCGGCGGTTCCCACGGGGATGACGTGGCAATCCGAATAGAGGTCGGCATGGATGATGTCGGTGAACTGCGCCTCCGAGCAGAGCAGGTTGGTGATGCCCTTGTGGCTCGTGTCGTCGAGCATGGGCCGGGAGGCCGCGCCCGTCGACGTCAGGTCGAGAAGCAGCGTGCGAAGGCCGGCATCGGCCACCTCGCGCGCCACCATGATGGCGGTGGCTGCGCCCTCGTCGCCTTCCGGCGAGACGAAGATCGCCCTCGAGGCGCCCCGCGCGATGAGGCGTTCGGCGGCGGCTTCCACCGTGATCTGGCCCTTGGTAAACACCGGCGCCGGTTCGTCGCCCGGGTCGTTTGCGTATGCATCGAGGCTCGCTCCCACACCGGCGGGCGCAAAGGCCGGCATGCGCACGTCGCGGACCGGTTCCCGGGTCGCTGCCGGGCGCAGGGCGCGACCGCTGAACAGTTCCCGCAGCAGTGTCACGAGCGCCATGACCAGAAGCGAGGCGACGAAGGCGGCGGCGGTGATCGGGACGACCTTCGGGAAGTAGGGCTCGGCGGGCACGCTGGCACGGGAGAAGACGCGCGCATCCGCGGGAAGGTAGTTGCGATCCTTGCGCGAGGCCGCTTCCCGGTAGCGGATCAGATAGGATTCCAGCAGGTCGCGCTGGGCGGCGGCTTCCCGCTCGAGCGCCCGCAGCTCGACCTCCTGCTCCCCGACGCGCGCCGATTCCGCCTTGAAGCGGTTGAGCTCGGCCACCAGTTCGACTTCGCGCAGGCGCGCGGCGTCGGCTTCCGTATCGAGCCCGGCCAGGACCTTTCCGGCCTCGTTGCGGATCTGGGCGTCCAGATCGGCGAGCTGCGAGCGCAGCGCCCGGATGCGGGGATGATTGTCGAGCAGCGTCGCCGACAGGTCGGCGATATCGGCCCTCAATTGCACCTGCGTCTCGCGAAGACGCTGGATCAGCGGCGACGCCAGCACGCCGGGCAGCGCATCGATCGACGTGCCGCCCGCGATCGCCCGGCGGACGGCGGACGCCGTCGCCTCGGACGCGGCGCGGCTGGCCTTGACCCGGGAGAGTTCGCTCGACAGTTCCGACAATTGCTGGGTGGCGAGCGCGGCGTTGTTGTTCCCCACCATGAGGTCGGAGCTGGAACGGAAATCCGCCACCCTGCTTTCGGCTGCCCTCACCTTCGCGCTCAGGTCGGCGATTTCCGGCTCCAGCCAGTCGGTCGCGTCGGCGTTGGACTGTTCCTTGGCGCCGCGCTGGAGCGCGATGTAGGCGTCGGCGATGCTGTTGGGGACACGCGCGGCAAGCGCCGGATCTTCCGACGAGAACTGCACGACGATGACGCGGGACCGCTCGACCCGGTACACGGTCAGCTTTTCGCGGAAGGCCTTGATGACGCGGTCCTCGGGCGGCATCTCGACGGGATCCGACTTCAGCCCGAGCAGGATCATCATGCGGCCGGCGAAGGAAACCTCTCCCGATGCCTTGAACTCGGGAAGCGCGGCCAGGTTGAGATCGCGGGCGACCTGCTTGAGCAGATCGGCCGAACCGATGACCTCCACCTGGCTGGTCACGCCCTGCTCGTCGAGGATGGTGGAATCGTCGTTGCGCGCGTCGGGACGCGTGAAGATGGACTCGCGCGTCTCGATCAGGATGCGGGTCTCGGCCTGGTAGTGCTTCGTCGAAAGACTGGCGAAGGCGAAGGCCGCCGCTGTCACGCACAACGCCACGAGCGCGATCCGCTTCCAGTCGCGCGCGAGGCTCGACATCAACGCGGTGATATCGATGTCGAGATCCGCTCGGGAGGCGTCGACGACGGCCATAGGTGGTCACTCCACTCAACTCTGTGACCAAGAACGTAAACGACTATGGTAACCGCGCGGTTAAGACCGAAGTAAGTGAAAATTCACGCGGGTTCACAAGACCTTAACAATGACCGTTTCGACCTTCCTGCGAGCGGGCGCAACCGATCGCCCGCGGCTTTTACCGGGCATTAACCCTAACGAGTGGATAACGGGAGCGTCTTCGATCGACCGGCCGCCCGGCGATCCGTCAAAGGTGCGTGTTTCCGATGAAAAGCCCGTTCGCTGCCTCGACCATCGCGCTCGCCGTGCTTCTTCTCGCCGGTTGCGCCAGCTATCGTCCGGTCGCGCCCGCGTTTCATGCCGCGATCAGCAAGCCCTATGTCCTCGATGCCGGCGACCGGGTCCGGATCACCGTTTTCGAACAGGACGGACTGTCCAACGTCTACAGCGTGGACCAGGCCGGCTACATCGCCTTCCCCCTCGTCGGCGCGGTCGCCGCGCGCGGCCTCACCGCGCAGCAGGTCGAAGGCACGCTCGCGCAGAAATTGCGCGGCGGCTATCTGCGCGATCCCGACGTCTCGGTCGAGATCGACCGCTATCGGCCGATCTACGTCATGGGCGAAGTCGGCGCCGCAGGGCAGTATTCCTACGTGCCCGGCATGACCGTCCACAAGGCCATCGCCGCCGCCGGCGGCTTTTCGCCGAGGGCGAACCAGGCCAACGCCGACATCACCCGTGACATCAACGGCAAGGTCATGACGGGCCGCGTGCTGACATCCGACCCGATCCTGCCCGGAGACACGGTCTATGTCCGCGAGCGCCTGTTTTGACCAGGACAGGTCCGTACGCCCTTGAGCCAGAGCCTGCGTATCGTCCACTGCTTTCGATCGCCGGTCGGGGGGATCTTCCGTCATGTGCGGGACCTGACCGACGCGCAGGTGGCGGCCGGACACAAGGTCGGGATCGTCTGCGATTCATCGACGGGAGGCGCCTACGAGGAGCGGCTCTTCCAGGCGCTGGAGCCGAAGCTCGAACTGGGTGTCTGGCGCACGCCCATGCAACGTCACGTCGGACCGGGCGACTTGGCCGCCGCCTGGAGGACCTATCGAATCATCAAGGGATTGCAGCCGGACATCCTGCACGGACATAGCGCCAAGGGTGGCGTCTATTCGCGTGTGTTCGGCTCGCTTCTGCGGGTATCCAGGTTTCGCGTAGCCCGCCTCTATTCGCCCCATGGGGGCAGCCTGCACTACGACGCGTCGACCATGACGGGACGCGCCGTCTTTCTCCTCGAACGGGCGGTCGAGCGGTTCTCCGATCACATCCTGTTCGTCTCGCGCTACGAACGCGACACCTACGGCCGCAAGATCGGCGGGCCGAGCGTGCCGTCGAGCATCGTCTACAACGGCGTGACGCCGGCGGAGTTTGTTCCGGTCGCGCCGACGGACGACGCCACCGACTTTCTCTACATCGGCATGATGCGCGACCTGAAGGGTCCTGATCTCTTCATCGAGGCGCTCGCGATGGCGGAGACGGATCTCGGCCGTCCGCTCACGGCGACCATGGTGGGCGCGGGCGACGATCGCGATCGCTACAAGGCGCTGGCGGCGCGGCTCGGACTGGCCGAGCGCGTGGCCTTTCACGACCCGATGCCGGCGCGCGAGGCCTTTGCGCTGGCCCGCACCGTCGTGGTGCCGTCGCGCGCCGAAGCCATGCCGTACATCGTTCTGGAAGCGCTCGCCGCCGGCCGGCCGATGATCGCCAGTTCGGTCGGGGGCATCCCCGAGATCTTCGAAAGCGCGCCCGGCGCGCTGGTGGCACCGGACGCCCGGGCCATTGCCGACAAGATGGTGCTGGCCATGAACGACCCCCTCGCCTGGGCCGCCTCGATGCCCTCCGCCGAGGAGGTTCGCGCCCGCTTCTCGATCGCGACGATGGCGCGGGACATCGACACGGTCTACCGGAGCGTCATTGCGGGGCGCTGAGCCCTTGGCGGGGCCGGATCGCTCCAATGCCACGACCGATCGCAAGGGAATGTTAGCGCATTCGTGATTAACGTCACGGCCTCAACAGGCTCGACGAAATGAACCAGATCGACCCGTCATCGCGCTTCACGCCGGACGCCGTTCGCCGTTTCGACGACAGCGGAGCGGAGCGCGGCGGATCAGCCGAACTCGGCGCCTTCGCCAAGCGCGTCGCCGCGCAGTACCGCATGGACACCATGTCCCCGGTCATGGTCAGCGGCAAGGTTCGGATTCTGGAATTCCTTCTGCTGTCGCTCTCGGGTGTCCTGGCGCTCGGTCTCCACTTCGACCGGATCGGCCTCGACTGGAGCTATGTCTGGACGAGCCTCGGCGGCGCCCTGCTCGCGGTCATCCTTCTCGAGTTCACCGACGCCTACCAGATGGCGACGCTGCGCAACACGCTGTCGCATGCCCGCAAGATCGCGGTGGTGTGGTCGGGCGTCTTCGCGCTGATGGCGCTTGGCGCCTTCTTCATGAAGACGTCGCACGACTTTTCCCGGCTCTGGTTCGCCACCTGGTACGCGATGGGCATCGTGAGCCTGTTTGGCCTGCGTCTGGTGATGTCGCGGCTCATCCGCCGCTGGGCACGCAACGGCGTCATGGAGCGGCGCGCGGTGATCGTCGGCGGCGGCAAGGGCGCCGAGTCGCTGATCCGCTCGCTGGAGCAGCAGCCTGACAACGACATCCGCATCTGCGGCATCTTCGACGATCGCGGCGACACCCGCTCGCCACCGATCGTCGCAGGCTACCCCAAGCTCGGCAACGTGTCGGAACTGATCGAGTTCGCCCGCGTCGCGCGCATCGACATGCTGATCGTCTCGCTGCCGCTGACCGCCGAAACGCGGGTGCTGTCGCTCCTGAAGAAGCTCTGGGTCCTGCCCGTCGACATCCGCCTGTCGGCGCATTCGAGCGAGTTGCGCTTCCGGCCCCGCGCCTACTCCTTCGTCGGCTCGGTTCCGCTGCTCGACATTTTCGACAAGCCGATCAACGACTGGGATTCGGTGGCCAAGCGCGCCTTCGACATCGTGTTCTCGCTGTTCGGCATCATCGTCTTCTCGCCGATCATGGTCGCCACGGCCATCGGCATCAAGCTCGATTCGAAGGGCCCGGTGCTGTTCAAGCAGAAGCGGCACGGCTTCAACAACGAGGTCATCGAGGTGTTCAAGTTCCGCTCGATGTATGTCGACCAGGCTGACCCGACGGCCAGGCAGGCGGTCACCAAGGGCGATCCGCGGGTCACCCGCGTCGGCCGCTTCATCCGCAAGACCTCGATCGACGAACTGCCGCAGTTCTTCAATGCGCTGCTCGGCAGCCTGTCGCTGGTCGGGCCAAGGCCGCACGCCATCGCCGCGCAGTCGCACAACCTCCTCTACACCGAGGTGGTGGACGGCTACTTCGCCCGGCACAAGGTCAAGCCCGGCGTCACCGGCTGGGCCCAGATCAACGGCTGGCGCGGCGAGATGGACACCGACGAGAAGATCAGGAAGCGCACCGAGTTCGACCTGCACTACATCGAGAACTGGTCCCTGTGGTTCGACCTCAAGATCCTGTTCCTGACGCCGATCCGGCTGCTCGACACGGAAAACGCCTATTGACCGCGAGCCTCGCCCTCCCGAGGGACACGCCCTCCCGCGCGGACGTCAATGCCAGGCTCGTCGCGCTCCTGTCGACCGGAGCGGTGACGCTGGGCGTGTTCCTGTCCGGCTTCGTCATTCGCGAACCGGCGCCCTACGAACTCTACATGGTCGCGCTGATCGCGGTGTGGGCGCTGTTCGGGCTGCGCATCTCGCGCGCCATCGTGCCGCTCGCCGTGCTTCTGGTGGTCTTCAACATCGGCGGCATGATCGCGGCGACGCAGATGCCGATCCTCGGCGATGCGCCGCTCTACATCGCCGTGTCGCTGTTCCTCGCCTTCACCGCGATCTTCTACGCCGCCGTGCTGGACGGACGGCCGGAGCTTTTCCGCCTCATCTTCCACGCCTGGGTCGCGGCGGCGATCTTCACCTCCACGCTCGGCATCCTCGGCTATTTTCACGTCTTTCCCGGCGCCGAGATGTTCACCAAGTTCGAACGCGCCGCCGGCGCCTTCCAGGATCCGAACGTCTTCGGCCCCTTCATCACGCTTCCCGGCATCTACCTGCTCCACAGGATGCTGACCGGACCCGTATCGCGGATGCCGCTTCTGGCGCTGCCGCTCGGCATCATCGCGTTCGGCGTGTTCCTGTCGTTCTCGCGCGGCGCGTGGGGCCTGTTCGCCTTCTCGGCGCTGGTTCTGGCGCTGCTGCTCTTCATCCACAGCCGCAGCGGACTGTTCCGGCTGCGCATTCTCCTGATGGGCGGCGTCGCCTTCGGGCTGCTGGCGGTCGGGCTGCTGATCGCGCTGCAGATCCCAGCCATTGCCGACCTGTTTTCCACGCGCGCGCAACTCGTGCAGGAGTATGACGGCGCCCGCCTCGGCCGCTTCGCCCGCCACGGCATCGGCTTCCTGCTGGCCATGGAGAAGCCACTCGGAATCGGACCGCTGGTCTTCGGCAAGCTCTACGGCGAGGACACGCACAACATCTGGCTGAAGGCGCTGATGGATTATGGCTGGCTGGGCTTTGCCTGCTGGCTCACCATGATCGTGTGGACGCTGGCGGCCGGCTTGCGCATCCTGTTTCGCGACCGCCCCTGGCAGCCCTATCTCCTGTGCGCCTGGGTGGTCTTCCTCGGCCACGTGTTGCTGGGCACCGTCATCGACACCGACCACTGGCGCCACTTCTATCTCCTGCTCGGCCTCGTCTGGGGCGGGATCGCGCTCGAACAGCGGCATCAATGGCAGATGATCCGCGACGTGGGTTGGAGCGCGAGACCGGCCGCCGCGACGCTACAGGCGGGTTCGTAGGCAAACTCTCGACCTTGGCGCTTGCATCCGACCCCTCGCGCGGGGCAATCCTGTTCGCAACAGGAGAAGACGCATGGATCTGGAACTGAAGAACAAGGTGGTCGTGGTCACCGGCGGCTCGCGCGGCATCGGCTTTGCCTGCGCCGAGGCGTTTCTGCGCGAAGGCGCCCGCGTCGGCATCGTCTCGCGCAGCCCGGCCAACATGGAGGCGGCGAAAGCGAGGCTTCCGGGCCTCGTGGGCACGAGCGCCGATCTCGTCGATGCGGAGGCGGCCCTGCGCGCGATCGATGCGCTGGAGCGCGAACTCGGACCGATCGACGTCCTCGTCAACAGCGCCGGCGCGGCGCGGCGCACACCGCCCGACGAACTGTCCCCGGCCGCCTATCGCGCCGCGCTCGACGCGAAGTTCTTCAGCTACGTCAACGCGATCGACCCGGTGGTCAAGCGCATGGCCGAGCGCAAGACCGGCGTCATCGTCAACGTCGCCGGCAATGGCGGAAAGGTCGCCTCGCCGACGCACATCGCCGGAGGCGCCGCCAACGCCGCCCTGATGCTGATGACGGCCGGTCTCGCCAATGCCTATGCGTCGCGCGGCGTGCGGGTGGTCGCGGTCAATCCCGGCATCACCGAAACCGAACGCATGACGCAGGGGCTGGAAGCCGATGCGCGGCTGTCGGGCACCAGCGTCGAGGACGCCCGCGAGAAGGGCCGCGCCCGCATCCCGCTCGGACGCTTCGCCGCACCGGGGGAAGTCGCCGACGTGGTGGTATTCCTCGCCTCGGCGCGGGCGAGCTACGTCACCGGCGTTTCGATCAGCATGGACGGAGCCTCCAATCCGATCGTCGTCTAAAGCGTGTCGCGTCCAATACGGTTGGGCGCGACCCGCTTTAGGGTCCGTCGACACGCGACAGACCCGGAAGCGGCGGCGCCCCCGCTTCCGGGCCATGGGGGACGCGATCCCGGGCCACATTTCTCGAATTTGGCTCTTGCACCTGAACCTTCGAGAATATAGGGCTTCCCACGGTTCGGCGCGGAGCCCCGGCCCCGCGATCGACCGGAAGGTCGAGGGACGCAGTCTCCGCCGGCCGGAGTTCCTGGACGCTTCGAGCGAGGGACTTCTTTCCTTCGGGCAGTAGCGCAGCCCGGTAGCGCACTTGACTGGGGGTCAAGGGGTCGTCGGTTCGAATCCGGCCTGCCCGACGGAAAGAAGTCCCGCCATTCCAGACATCCTGCCGGTCAGCACCGTTTGCGTGCAACGCATCTCGCCTGCCTGTGCCGTCACGGCGGTGTCGTCACGGGGGCAGGACCAAGCCCGCCCCCGATGTCGTCGCGAATACCCGCTCAGGCCCGGATGAAGGCCAGGAGATCCGGGTTGATGATTTCCGGATGCGTGGCGAAAAGCCCGTGCGAGAGGCCCGGATAGGTCTTCAGCGTCCCGTTCCTCAACAGCCTGATCGCCTTGTGCGCCGAATTCGCGATCGGCACGATCTGGTCGTCCTCGCCATGGATCAGGAGGACCGGCACCGTGATCGCCTCGAGGTCTTCGGTGAAGTCGGTTTCCGAGAAGGCCTTGATGCAGTCGTAGTGAGCCTTCGCGCCACCGGCCATGCCCTGGCGCCACCAGTTGTCGATCATGCCCTCGCTGACCTTCGCGCCGTCGCGGTTGAAGCCGTAGAACGGGCCCGCCGGAATGTCGCGGAAGAACTGCGCCCGGTTGGCGATCAGGGCCGCGCGGAAACCGTCGAACACCTCGAGCGGAATGCCGTCGGGATTGGCTGCCGAGGCGACCATGACCGGCGGCACCGCCCCGATCAGGACGGCCCTGGCGACCCGGCCGGCCTCCGCGCGTGCCGCATAGCGCGCAACCTCGCCGCCGCCGGTGGAGTGGCCGATATGGACGGCGTTCCTCAGATCGAGCGCCCGGGCGAGGTCGGCCACGTCGGCCGCGTAGGTGTCCATGTCGTTGCCGGTGTCCGTCTGGTCCGACCGGCCGTGACCGCGCCGGTCATGGGCCACGACGCGATATCCCCGTTCCAGGAAGTACAGCATCTGATTGTCCCAGTCGTCGCCCGAGAGCGGCCAGCCATGGTGGAAGACGATGGGCTGGGCGTCCTTCGGCCCCCAGTCCTTGTAGAAGAGAGTGGTTCCGTCCGAGGTCTTGATCGTCGACATCGTCATGTCTCCTTGGTTTTGAGCGAAGGTCATGCGTGGCATCATCAACAGGGTGGCCGCCGCCGTCCCTGAGGAAATCAGTGTTCGCCGCGTGAGATCGAAGGTCATTGCCTTTCCTTTCGGTTCCCTGTCCCTGGATGAGCGGACCGGGTGGTCAGCACCTGTAGATCTTCTGTTTCCCCTCGAATCCCTTGAACTCGACTTCCGCGGCGACCCTCGGCATCGTGCAAAGATACTCCGCGACGGTGCCCGACGCGACGTGCTTGAGGGAAAGGTCGGACGCCGCCGCCAGCAGCCGCGCCGCATAGTTGACCGGCCGGCCGATGGCAGTGAAGTCGAGCCGGTTCGCACCGCCGATGTTGCCGTAGTGGAACCGTCCCGCATGCAGCGCCCAGCGGAAGGCGACGTCCCTGCCGACCGGTGCGCGGGCAAGCCTTTCCTCGCCTTCCATGATGGTCTGCCGCGCCGACCGCACGGCGTCGTCGATCAGGCGGCTGCCGCCATAGGGAAAGATGGCGAAGAAGCCGTCGCCGAGGAACTTGAGGATTTCCCCGCCATTGGCTTCCACCAGGGGCACGACGACGTCGAAGGCGTCGTTGAGCGTCTCCACCATCTGCTCCCCGGTCAGCTGGTTCGACAGTTCGGTGAAGCCGATCAGGTCGGCGAACAGGATCGCGGCGGCAATTTCCTCGCCATCGCCGCGACGGATGCGGCCTTGCAGGATCTGGTTGCCGCTGCCGCGCCCGACATAGGTCGAGATGATGCAGGCCGCGTTCATTCTGAGCAGGTACGCCTCGACCACCCGCGCCAGCGGCTGGCGCACCCGTTCGAGGGCGGCGAGCTGGTCTCCGGTGAACCCCGCCGCATGCCGCGTCGCGAACGTGGCCGCATGCGTCTCGCCCGTCGTGAAGATCAGCGGCTGCGCGAGGTAGTCGGTGAAACCCTCCTCGCGAAGGTCGGCCAGGATGGTGAACTCGGTCAGCGACGCCGGGCTGGTCAGCATTCGCCGGACCGAGGTCTGGCGCGAGGTGACCAGGGGAAGCGGGTTCTCGAGATGCTGGTCCGGCGAGAACAGGCTGATGGGACCTTCCTGCATCGTCACCCCCTCGGCGCTGGTCCACAGGAAGCGGCGGGCGGCGACATTGGGATGCAGCGTGTTGATGAAGAGGCCGACGCGGTCGAGCGGAACCCCTGCCGCGAGCAGTCGTCGGCACACTTCCTCGACGAAGGAACGGGCATCGGTGCTCGACCGCGCGCCGTCGACCAGCCAGGCGACGAGGACATAGATCTGCCGGTGATCGACGCCGGGCCGCTCGGCGACGGGATCGAATTTGGGTGTGACAAGCATGATCTGACTCTCTGGTTCTACTGGTTCATGATCCGGGTTGCCCGGCTCGGGAGCCGGTGCCGTTTTCTTGCGGGAAGCGACCCCGGCCCAGGCCAGGGCCAGCCGCTTCCGCCTTCCCGGGCGACCCTGCGCGTGAAGGCCTTCCTCGTCTCCCGGCCCGCGGGAGGGGACAGGCGTCGCCGAAGACGCCGCCTGTTAGCCTGCTGCGGCACCCGGCATCAGCGCGCGGCTTGGGCCGAGCCCTGCGCCGCGCGGTGGATCACATCGGCGACCAGCTTCGGCTGCGTCATGAACACCGCGTGGCTGGCCGGGACTTCGGTGATCTCGGCGCCGATGCGCTCGGCCATGGCGCGCAGCATGCGCTGGTCGAAAGCCTTGTCCTCGGTGGCGATGACGGCCCAGCTGGGCTTGGTGCGCCAGGCCGCATGTTCCAGCCGGGTGGCGAAGACGGACATGTCGATCGGCACCTGCGAAACCCGCATGAAGGCCGCGTCCGCGTCGCTGGTGTCGTTAGCGAAGCCGATCTTGAACTTGTCGAGGTTGATGAACCCGAAGCCGTCGGCTCCCACGTCGATGACGAATTCCGGCGGCGTCTGGAAACCCTCGTACTGCTGCGACGTCGTCTCGCCGGCGTCGGGCGAGAGGGCCGACACGTAGACGAGGCCCTCGACCTTGGGGTGGACGCCCGCCTCCGTGATGACGGTCCCGCCCCATGAATGGCCGACGAGGATGGTCGGACCGTCCTGGCGGTCGAGGATGCGCGTCGTCGCCGCGACGTCCTCGGCAAGCGAGGTCAGCGGGTTCTGGACGATGGAGACGCGATACCCGCGAGCGGTCAGCTCGTCGTAGACCCCGCGCCAGCCCGACCCGTCGGCGAAGGCGCCGTGCACCAGCACGACGTTGCGCACTGCCTGATCGTCGGCGATCCGGTCTGCGGCCGGCGCGCTGGTGACCGCAGCGAGGCCCGCAATCGCGGCCGTCGCCATCAAGAAGCTTCCCATCCTGGCACTCATGGTGTGGTCCTTTCTTTGTTCTTGCGATAACTGTTATCGCGACAATCCCCATATAGGCCTGGACAATGAGCTTGTCCAGCATAATTTTTATCGCGATATTCTTTTTCGAGCGGATCTGCTAAGAGAGCCTCAAGGGAGACACCGATGACGAACGACGAAACGAACGAGCCCCTACCGCTGGACGACCAGCTCTGCTACGCCATCTACTCGGCCGGCATGGCGATCCAGCGCGTCTACAAGCCCCTGCTGGACGATCTCGGGCTGACCTATCCCCAGTATCTCGTCCTCAACGTGCTCTGGCGTCAGGACGAACTCACCGTGGGCGGCATCGCCGAGAGACTGGCGCTGGAGTCGAGCACCCTCACCCCTTTGCTCAAGCGCCTCGAAGCGGCTGGCTTCCTGCGACGGACACGAAACCCCCTGAATGAACGCCAGGTGGTCGTCGCGCTGACCGATCAGGGTCGGGCCCTCCGGTCACGGGCCGGCTGCCTGGCCGACGCGCTGCTCGCCGCTTCAGGCCAAAGCGCGACCCGACTCAACGACCTCAATCGCGAGGTGCGCGATCTGCGCGACGCGATCTATGCCGGCATCGGCGACTGGGGCGGCGCGGCCTGACGGCCGTCGCCATCCGGCGCAGCGCGGCGGTCCCGCCGCCTGCCCCCCGCCGCGGGGATCAACGCCAGAGCCGCCCGGTGCGGCCGCACGGCCGCGGGCCTGAGCGCCTCTGGATCCCGTCGTCGTGCTCGGGCTCACCTGATCGGACTTCATCCGGGGACCGCTTCCGCGGTGCCGGAGGCAGGCAAGACCGGTCCTGTTCGATGGGTGAAGAGTACCGTGCGGAACGCCCGAAGCCGGTCGAACGCCGCAAGTGGTTTTATATCAAAAGGTTAGGCATGGCATACGGCCTGAGCCGACCATCAGCCGAGCGCGCGGGCGGCGAACCCGGCGCGCCGATGGCGGCCTAACTGGATTTTTACCGCCGGAGGCCATAGTATAGGAGATGCGTGTGGCGTTCGAGCATGGGAGATGGCAAGTGATGCGGGGTCGCTTGGCCAGACACGGGATGAGCCTGCTCGGCGCGTTGACAGTCCTGTTCTGGCTGTCCCCCGACGCCTTTGCCGGCAACGAACGCAGCCGCAATTCGGTTCTTCTGTTCGGCGGGCCGATGATGCAGGGACATTTCCCCGGCGACGCCATCATTCCTTTCGGCAGTCGCTTCGACAGGCGCATGATCCTCGGCGCGGCGCTCCAGCACGATTTCGTCCGTTTCGAAAACGGCGTGAGCTTTGGCACGGAAGCCGGCGTGGCGGCCCGGGTGGGTCCCGACGTCAGCGGCGAGGTGTGGGGAGGCGTTTCGGCCACGCATGTCGGGCCGACCATTGGCCCCATCACCATCTCGCCCTCGCTGGTGGTCGGCCTCTCCGCGGTCAACAAGGCGGTGGGGATCGAAAGTCGGCGCAGGGGCGCGAAAGGCGATGCCCGGCTCCTGTTCTACCTCGGCCCCGAACTGCAATTCCGCTCCTCGGCGCTGCCGGGCGTCGCGTTGGTGTACCGCATTCACCATCGATCCGGCGCATGGCACACGCTGGGCAACATGCGCGACGCGACCAATTCGAACGTGATCGGTCTGAAGATCGACTTCTGACGCAACCGTTCCAGGGCCATCGCGACCGCTTGACGACCAACCCGAAATCGCCGACTGACCGGGACCGCCAACCGCCCTGCCCCAGCCCCGTCACGAGGCCCCGGGCACACACAGCGCTTCCGGCAAGTCGCCGGCGTGAGGGAGCCCGATGCAGACCGTCTTCATCCTCAACGGACCAAACCTGAACCTCCTCGGCAAGCGACAGCCCGAGATCTACGGCCGCGAGACCCTCGCCGACGTGGAGGCGGGCTGCCGCGCGCTGGCGGGCGAACTCGGCTTCGACATCCGGTTCGCCCAGTCCAATGCCGAGCACCAGATCATCGACTGGATCCATGAAGCCCGCGAGGCGGCGGCCGGCATCATCATCAATCCCGGCGCCTTCACCCACACGTCCGTGGCCATTCTCGATGCCCTCAACGCCTTCGAAGGGCCGGTGCTCGAGGTGCACATCTCGAACGTGCACAAGCGGGAGAGCTTCCGCCATCATTCCTATGTGTCGCTGCGGGCCGACGGCGTGATCGCCGGCTTCGGGGTCGAGGGCTACGTTCTGGCGACGCGGCGCATGGCGACGCTGATCCTCGAGGGCCGATCTGCATAGACGGAACGGAACCCGGACGCATTTCGGGGGTTGCTGGCAAGCCGACGCAAACTTGGCCCAACAACCTCCTGCGACGGTCGCGCCGTTGCGCGTGTCGCAACGGCGCGTTCTTTGCCGCTGCTGGCGGCCGGCGATGCCGTGCGATACCCGTGGAACCAGATGGCGTCTCATCCATTGGATGGATACGTTCAATGGCGCGGGGGCCCAGACATGTCATCGATCACACAAGCCGGCCTGAAGACGGAAAACGCCTCCGGGTCGCGCATCCTGCTTCTCGACCCCGCGCCTCCCAGCGGAAACGGCGCGGCCGGCGCCTCCACCGACACACACCGCTTCGACGCGCAGCCCCTGATTGCATCGCTGGAACGGCGCGACGCCCTTTCCGACGAGGAGCGGCAGGCGCTCCGTGACCTTCCCTGGCGCCTGAAGCGCTATGGCGACAGCGAGGAAATCGTCGCCGAGGCGTCCCGTCCGACCGAGAGCTGCCTTCTCGTCGACGGCATCGCGGCGCGCAGCCGCCATCTCGCCAACGGCAACCGCCAGTTGACCGCACTGCATGTCTCGGGTGACTTCGTCGACATGCACGGCTTCTTCCTGAAGGTGATGGATCACGCCGTGGTGGCGCTGACGCCCGTCACGGTCGCCTTCGTGCCCCATCGCGACGTGCAGCGTCTCGCGACGGAGATGCCGCATCTCGGACGCATGCTGTTCATGATGGTCGCCATCGACGCCGCCATCCAGCGCAACTGGATCGCGTGCATGGGACGCATGGAGCCGATCCGCCATCTCGCCTACATGGTGTGCGAGGTCTACAAGCGGCTGGAGATCGTCGGCCGTGTCGAGAACGGCTCGTTCGACTTTCCGCTCACCCAGGCCGAAATCGCCGATCTGGTCGGACTTTCCATCGTCCACACCAACCGGACGCTGCAGGATCTGCGCGCCACCGGGTTCACGACCTGGAAAGGCAACCGGATCGTGATCCACGACTGGGACGGCCTGGCCAAACTCGCCGATTTCGACCCCACCTACCTCAACCTGTTCCACCACCCGCGCTAAAGCGACACGCTCTAAGACTTCAAACGGCCGGTTCGATCCGATGCGAGGGCACCGGATCGAACCGGCCGAACGCCAAGAAGTATATTTGCTTGTTCTTGCGCAATGTCCGGTAATGACAACTTTAGGCAACAAGAACAGCTCTGCCTCTGAATTAGGCGGAGAAGTGTCTCCGAAACGACACAGCCTGCGAGCGGGCGTTCAGGCTGGCGTTTGTTGCAATCAGCATCTCGTTGACACCCCCGGAGGTTTGACGCAACGTCAGCCGAATTGAACGCCGGCTTCCGGGGGAATTCGTGCGCGTGTGGACGCAAGCAATCCTGGCTGGAGCGCTCGTTGCCTTTGCAACGAGCGCGTCGGCCCAGACGAATACGAACGTGGCGCCCAAGGTGGTGGCCGCGCCGCAGGTCGGCGTCGACATCGCCACGCTTCAGGCCAAGCGCAGCGCGCTTTTCCAGCGCATGCTCGAGAAGCCGGACGATCTCGACGCCGCGTTTCAGTATGCGGCGCTGTCGGCGCAGGTCGGGGACCTGGAAGCCGCCATCGCCACCCTCGAGCGCATGCTGATCTTCGCGCCGGGACTCCCCCGGCTGCAGCTGGAGCTCGGCGTGCTCTACTACCGCCTCGGCGCCTATGTCACCGCACGCACCTATTTCCAGGCGGCGATCGCCGGACCGCAGGTGCCGGATGCGGTTCGCCTCAAGGTCGAGGAATACCTGTCGGGCATCGCGACGGCGGAGATGGACACCCGCTTTTCCGGCCAGCTTCGCGCCGGCGTGCGCTACCAGACCAACGCCAACCGCGCGCCGGGTCTCGGCACCGTGCTCACCAGCGGCGGCCTGACGATCGATCCGGGCTCCGTCGGCGCGGCGGACGGCAATGCCTACATCGCCGGCAATCTGCATGGGAGCTACGACCTGCCGAGCCAGGGCGATTCGCTCGAAGCCGACCTCGTCTTCTACGGCTCCAAGCAGTTCAAGCGCGACGAGCTGGACACCGCCCTGGCCGAGCTGACCTTCGGCCCGGCCTTCGACATGGGCCGTTTCGGCGTCGACAACGCCGTGCTCGGCGTCTACGGCATCGCGTCGGGCGTGTTCGTCGACGACCATTTCTATTCGGCGGCCGGCGGCATCGGCACCCGCTTCGTCATTCGCCCGACGGCGCGCACGTCCAGCCTCACCGCCTTCGAATATCGCTATCGCGACTACCAGGAATCGAGCGCGGCCCCGACCGCGAACCGGCGCGACGGCAACGAGTACCGCCTGTACACCAGCAACAGCTACATCGTCACGCCGGTCCTGATGCTCAACGGCGGCGGCTACGTCCAGCGCACCGAATCCGACTTCGGTTATCTCGCCTATGTCGAGGCCGGCGTCTCCGCCAGTTTCAGCTATGCCTTCGCCTCGCCTTTCGGCAAGTCCTACGGGCCGTGGACGCTTTCGCCGACGGCCGGTTACGTCTATCGCGACTACGACGATCCCGACCCGGTCATCGATCCGACGTTGTCGGAGGTCGACCACGAGGCCTATGTCGGCGCCAGCCTGCTGGTGCCCGTCGCCAAGAGCTGGTCGCTCATGGCCGACACGGAATACCGCAACGTCAGTTCGAACTACGCGATCCGGGATTACGACAATCTCTCCGTCTCGCTCAGCGTCGTGAAGAGGTTCTGATCATGGCCGCTCGCCCCGGAAAGTCCATGTTCGTGCGCACGCTGTCGGCCGGCGTGGCCGCCGCCGCGCTGCTGACGGCGCAGTCGCCGGCCGTGGCCAAGGTGGGCGTTGCCGCCGCCGTCAACACCGACGCACGGGGCCGCGCGCCCGGCGGCGCGCCGCGGGTCATCTCGCTGGGCCAGACCGTCATCTTCAAGGAAGAGATTGTCACTGACGCGCGCGGGCTGGTGCAGGTGCTGCTGCTCGACGGAACCACCTTCACGGTCGGTCCCAACAGCCAGCTGACCATCGACGAGTTCGTCTACAACCCCGCGACGGGCGACGCCAAGGTGGTCGCGACCGTCGCCAAGGGCGCGTTCCGCTTCATCGGCGGCCAGACCAGCCGCCGGCCGGATGGCGCCACGATCAACACGCCGGTCGGCACCATCGGCATCCGTGGCGCCATGGTCGAAGGCCGCGTGGATTCGTCCGACCAGGCCCTGTTCTCGATGATCTTCGGCGACGAGGTCCAGTTCCGCGGCCGCGACGGCAAGCGCTCGCGCATCTACGAGCCGGGCTACACGCTGGTGGTTCGCGGCAATGGCGGCGGGCTGGACACCAATGTGCGCCGCCGCAACGAAAGCGACGCCTCCACCTTCCAGACGGCGTTGGCCGGCGGCGACGGCCAGACCGGCGGCGCCTCGGAGAAGCCCACCGACGGAACGGTGCAGAACAGCCCCGTGCCACAGTCCAATTCCAACCTTCCCAACACCGTTCCGATCCCCACGCCGCGCTCGATCGCGGTGAAGTCGAGCGGCATCGAGGAGGTGGAGACCAAGGTCTCGGACGTCGACACGCGCGCGCCCGTGGTCCCGCTCGTGACGACCACGGGGACGGTGTATTACGGCGGCCCCAGCCCGATGTCCGGCTTCAGCATCATGAGCTTCGGCGCGCCGCAGCCCTTCACCCAGGAAGTCGTGACCTTCGCCAAGACCAACAATCGGCTCGTCGCGGGCGCCAACGTCGTCAACCTCCCCGACTACACGGGCACGCAAGGCGACGAAGGGCTCGAGGCGTTCATCGTGACCGACGGCGTCTTCAGCGGCAACACGCTGACCGGCATGGCCTATGCGGGCCGAGGCGATTTCGCCGCCTATCTGCTCGAATACGGCACCGACACGACCTACCCGTTCTACATGATCCACGGAACGGGAACGGATCTGGTGGCTGCGGCCGAGAACCAGACGCTGAACGACATCCGCCAGTACAGCCTGACGTCGGACCCGAACGTGGGCGTGCCGTTCTTCGCGCCCACGTCCTACGGACCCGTGACCAATGCCAGCGCGACCAACTTCTATGTCGTCGAGCCGGGCGATTCCGTCACCGGCGAGTTCGAGACCTTCATGAGCTGGCTCTCGATCGAAGGCGAGGGGCTCAACCAGAAGAGCGCCGTCTTCGTGACCGCGTCGTCGAACTACGTGGACGAACTGGACGCGGACGTGCTCGGCGGATCGCGCCGCGGCAGCTACCGCTCCTCCTCCGATTCCAGTGCCGTCAACATGCGCGGCGCCATGACGACGCTGGCCGGGCCGGACGGGTCGCATTTCTTCGGGCCGAACGCGGATCATTTCGTCATCGGCTCCTCGCTCGATCCGAACCAGACGTTCTTCGATTCGTCCGTCGACTACGAGAGCGATGCAGCGTTCGGGTCGCACCATGTCGCTTCGCTGGTGGATGAAACGCCGCAGGCCAATTATGAGCGCACGTCGCGAAACGTGGCCGGTTTCATGGCCGGCATGGCCGAGTCCTCGTCCAACCCGGACTACCCCTATGCGCTGGCCTCCACCACCGGCACGAACTTCTACATGGAACTCGACGCGGTCAACAATTCGGTCGCGGCGGTCGGCATTCTCACCGACATCTTCAACGACGCCTGGGAGGTCGAGAGCTACCTCCTGACCTTCGGCGCGGCACCCGTGAACGAACTCGACCTCGGCCCCTTCGGCGACCTGGAGACCGGCGGCCTGGGGGCGACCGGCGGAAACACCTATGTCGCCTGGGACATCTATGGCGCGGTGCAGAACAACGACCCCGGCAACACCCGCATCCTGACGGATGGCGACTTCGGCGAATACGAGGGTGAGTACGGGGGGGAGTACGGGACCGAACCGCAGGAAGTGGCCCATACCTCGTCGACCAATCCCGGCAGCTATCTGGTTTCGGGTCGCGCCGTGCCGATCGAGGGCTTTTCGCATTGCGGCGACTGCGACTTCATCGACTGGGGCTGGTGGGGCACCCGCGTCACCGTGCAGCCAGGGGAAAGTGCGGCGCTGCCCAACGGGCGAAACGACTTTGTCCACATGGGCACATGGGTCGCCGGCGACATCACGAACCCGGTCGACCTGCCGACCAACATCCGCGCCACCTACCAGGGCACCATGCTGGGCACCGTCGCCGTGCAGGTGGATCCCTACACGACGGCACAATACGTCGCCAGCGGCACGTTCGGCATGTCCTACAATTTCAACGATCGCGCCGGCGAGTTCTGGATCGACAATTTCGACGGGTATTCGCTCTACGGGCAGGCCTCCGGCAATGGTTGGGACTCTCAGGCGCTCTTCTATGCGCAGAGCGAGTATTGCGGCGAGTCGGCCTGCTTCACCATCAACGGCGCCTTCGTCAACAACGGCACCGACAAGGCGGCCGGCGTCATCGGCGACTTCACGATCGAGGACTATTACAACGGTTATCGCGCGGTCGGCACGATCGCCGGCAAGCGCACGGGGCAGGCGGACATTCTCACGGCCCGGGTGCTGACCGCGCCCGACCTATTCGAGCCGATCGGCAGCGCGGAAACCTTCGACGACGCCGGTCCGCGCGGCATCGTCGGTTCGACGCCGGAAAGCGACCGGAGGGTGACCTTCGACAAGACGGGCGGGATGCTGATCAACAGCGCCGACGTGACCCAGCTGCCCGACGTGACAGGCATCGAGGGCGACGACGGGCTCGAGGCCATCGCCATCACGGGTATCGCGAACGATCGCGATGTCTCCGGGACCGCCTATGCCGGCCGCGGCGATTTTGCCGCCTACTTCCTGGGCTTCGATGGCGACCCGGCCGATCCCTACCACCTGCTCACCGGCACAGCGACGCCGGTCGCCGTGGTCCAGAGCCTCAATACCGGCACCAACATTCGCGAATACACGCTGACGCAGGATCCGCTTGCCGGCATCGAGGCCCCGTTCTTCTTCGCCGACCTGTTCGGACCGATGGACAGCCAGTACCTGAGTTCGACCAACCTCTACATCGTCGAGTCGAACACGGCGGCCGACCACGGCGAAGACCAGACCAACTGGGATGCGAAGGTGTTCCAGTCCTGGATCTACATCGAGGGCAGCGGCGAGGACCAGAAGAGCGCAGCGCACCTCTACGTCACGTCGATCGGCGTCGACCCGGACGGCGATGCCTCGCTGGGCGGTGCACGCCGGGGAAGCTTCCGCTACGACGCCTCCGCCGGCCCCGCCAACATGCGCGGCGCGGTGGTGGCGACCGAGGGCGTGAACGGAAACACCTTCTTCGGCCAGAATGCCGAGCACTTCGTCCTCGGCGGCAGCATCTCCCCGCCTGACGGCTACGCAGACATCCTGCTTGGCCCTGGCTATGATTATGACAACGGCGAAGGCTACCTCGCCGGCGGCTATCCCTACGCAACGCACCACGTGGCCGATCTCGTTTCGACGACGCCGCAGGATCCGGCGGGCCGGACCTCACGCACCTACAGCGGTTTCATGTCCGGCATGGTCGAATCCAGCTATGACGGCGCCGACAACCCCTACATCGTGCTCAGCGGCATCAATCCGACCTTCGTTCTCTCGCTCGACGCGGCGACGAACAACGTTTCGGCAACGGCGGAACTCTCCGACACCGTCTACGTGCCCTACGAATACGACAACGAAATCTATTATTACGGAGTGCTCGACGGCAACGAAGCCGTGGACGGCTATGATCTCGCGTTCGGCCCGGGACAGGGCAGCGGTGGCGGAAGCGCCTTCGTCGATGACAACGTCTTCGGCGCGGCCCAAAATGGCGACAACGAAAACACACGGCTCCGGACGTCCGACGAACAGAATCTGCCCAACAAGGCTGGCGACAATCCCGGCAGCTACATCGTGTCCGGCCGCGCCAACCCGATCGACGGCTACGCCCACTGCACGGAATGCACCTTCCTCGACTGGGGCTGGTGGGGAACGCGCGTGCGCACCGACTACGACGACGGTGAAACCACGACCACCCGCTCCGACCATGTCCACATGGGCACCTGGGTGGCGGGCGACATCACCAACCCGGCGGACATGCCGACGGGCATCGTGGGCACCTATGCAGGAACGGCGCTCGGCAACGTGTCGCGCGACACGGATAGTGGCACGGTCAAGTACATCGCGTCGGGCAGCATGAACATGACGTTCGACTTCGACGACCGCAGGGGCACCCTGAACATCAGCAATTTCGACGGCATGAACCTGTTTTCGGAAGTGAGCGACGTCTCGACGGGCAATCAGGCGCTGTTTGCGGGATCGATGCACGATTACGGCAACAACGTGAACGGCGGCATCAGCGGCGCCTTCGTCAACAACGGGTCCATCAAGGCGGGCGGCGTGATCGGCAACTTCGGCATCGCCGGCGACGGGGTGCTTGCCACCGGCACCATCGCCGGCGTCCAGACCGGCACGTCGCCATCGCTCGGACACTGACAGTTCCCGTCGTGTCGCGCCCGACGTCGCCGAACCAGGTCGCGCGCCGCCGAAGCGAGACGCCGGGGCGGGCAAGGCGCACGTGACCAACCTCGCCAAGAGCCTCGGCAATGCCTTGCGACGCTATCGGCGCACGTCCATCTGGGCGTCCGGCGTTCTGTCCGCCCTGTTCGTGATCCTGGCCGCCTTCTCGCCCCTCAGCCCGGTCGACCGGCTCAATGCCATGGTCTTCGACGGCTATCAGGCGCTGAAGCCGAGGCCGCTGGCCGGCAGCCCCATCACCGTCATCGACATCGACGACGCGAGCATCGGCGAGCTTGGCCAATGGCCCTGGCCGCGCACGGTTCTGGCGCGCATCATCGGCAACATGACCGAGATGGGCGCCGCCGCCATCGGCCTCGACATGCTGCTGGCCGAGCCGGATCGCACCTCGCCGGTGCTGGCGCTCCAGGAACTGCGACGCCAGGGCTTCCAGATCGTCGAGCCGGACCAGGGCGCGGTCCTCGACAATGACGCCTATCTGGCCGACGTTTTCGCCCTGTCTCCCGTCGTCGCCGGCCTGGCGCTCGCCGAGACCACCCGCACGCCGCCGCCCGACCCCAAGGCCGGATTCGGATTCGGCGGCACGAGCCCGGTCGACTACCTGCCGGGATATCTGGGCAGCGTGCGCAACCTGCCGGCGCTTGATGCGGCGGCGCCCGGCATCGGCCTGATCAACTTCCCGCCCGCCCGCGACGGCGTCGTGCGGCAGATACCGCTGGTCGCCCGCTTCGACACCAGGCTCTACCCGGCGCTCTCGATGGAACTGCTGCGCATGGCGCAGGGCGCGTCGACCTATGTGATCCGCAGCACCGGGGCCCATGGCGAGCAGGACACCGGGCTGCCGGGCATGATCGCGATCAAGAACGGCCACTACGAGGTTCCGACCGGGCCGGACGCCACCATGTGGGTCTATTTTTCCGGCCAGCCCGTCGCCAACATCGTCCCCGCCGCCAGCCTGGCGAGCGAGAGCGTGGACCCGGCGCTGGAAGACGTCATCGCCGGCCACATCGTGCTGATCGGCACCTCCGCCATCGGCCTGCGCGACCTCGTCTCCACGCCGCTCGCGTCGGGCGTGCCGGGCGTGCTCGTCCATGCCGAGATCATCGACCAGATCCTGGGCGGCAGCTTTCTCAGCCGGCCCGACTGGGCGGTGGGCGCCGAGGTGGCGCTCGCCATCGTGCTGACCCTGCTGGTGCTCGCCTTCCTGCCGTCGCTGCCGGCACTTGCCAACGCGCTCGTGGCGACGGCCGCGATCGCGATCGCGGTCGTCACGGGCTGGCTCGCCTTTGCCTGGTACAACCTGCTGCTCTCGCCCATCCTGCCCGCCCAGAGCAGCCTGCTGGCCTATGGCATCGCGTCGGGCGTGCGGCTGCTCGTCAGCGAAAGCGAACGGCGCTACATCCGCTCCGCCTTCAGCCACTATCTGGCGCCGTCCATGGTCGAGAAACTGATGGACAATCCGCAAAGCCTGGTGCTCGGGGGCGAAAACAAGGAGCTGACGCTGCTCTTCGCCGACATTCGCGGCTTCACCACACTGTCGGAAAAACTCGGCGCCAACGAGCTCACCGAGTTTCTCAACAACTACCTCACCCCCATGACCGACGTGCTGATGGAGCGCGGCGCGACCATCGACAAGTACATGGGCGACGGCATCATGGCATTCTGGAACGCGCCCCTCGACGTTCCGGACCACCGGCGCAAGGCCTGCGAAAGCGTCTTGGCCATGCAGGCCGCGCTCGTTCGCTTCAACAGCGAGCACGGCACGGATATCGGCGTCGGCGTCGGCCTCAATTCGGGCATCTGCTGCGTCGGCAATCTCGGCTCGCGGCAGCGGTTCGACTACTCGGCGATCGGCGACCCGGTGAACGTCGCCGCGCGTATCGAGGGCATGACGAAGCAGTATGGCCTGTCGAACCTGATCTCGGGCAGCACCGCCGAGGGCATGGACGATTTCGCCCTTCTGGAGGTCGACCGGGTGAAACTCGTCGGGCGGGCCGAGCCGACGCCGGTCTTCACCCTGCTCGGCCATCGCGACGTGAAGGAAAGCGCCACGTTCCAGGCGCTGAAGGCGCGGCACGACCGATTCCTGGCCCACTACCGCGCGCTCGACTTCGACGCGACGGAAGCCGCGCTCGACGCCTTCGACGCGGATTCGCCGCCCGAACTGGCGAAGCTCTACAAGATCATGCGCGGACGCCTGGCCGTGCTGCGGGCCGACCCGCCGCCTCCCGGCTGGGACGGCACCTTCACCGCGCGGGAAAAATAGCGCCCGCCGACCGGGTGCCCGGCTCCGGCAGGAACCTCGCCCCCCTCCCCCGCGTTGGCAAGCACGCAATCCCAAGGCTACAATCGGCCCGGATCGAACGTTTGCGAGGAGGATTCGGGTGGACGAACACGCCGTCATCGTCGAATACGAGACCGAGGAAGGACGCGCCGACGAACTTCGCGCGCTGCTGACCGACCACGCGCGGCGCACGCTCGAGGAAGAACAGGGCTGCTTGCGGTTCGAGGTGCTGGAGCCCATCGAGCGTGGCGGGGAGGCCGTCCGGAACCGTCTCATGGTCCAGGAAACCTACGCCTCGGCCCTCGCCCTGTCGCAGCATGAGCAGAACCCGCGCCTGGAACGCGTACGCGCCGCCATGGCGCCGCTGGTCAAGTCCCGTCGCCTGGTGCTGGCACGCGTGATCGACCATCGTCCGGCCGAGGAGGGCATCCGCCCGGAGAATCTGACCGCCGCGAACGACGATTGACGGGCGCGAGGCAGGGGCGCCCGCCGGGCGCCGTCATCGCACCTGGTCGAGCAGGCGCTTGCATTCGAGCAGGTCGAACAGCGCTTCCTGCAGCAGCGCCCGATTGTCGCGCGTGAGCCTTCCGCCATCCGGCGGCACCGCTCCGTCCTCCTCCGCCTTGCCGAGACCGAAGAACCGGCGGCTCGGGCGGGCCTTGGCTTCGCCGACCAGGGTCTCGTCTTCCGCGCCGCGCGGCGGCGCGCTGACCGTTGGCGGCGTGGCGGGCTGCTGCTTGCGCTGTGCAATGAGGTCGGCGGCAGCCATGTCCCCGGCGCCGATCGCCGCGACGAACTGGTTTCCATTCTCCTTGAGAAGCTTCTGGACGCCCTTGATCGTGTAGCCCTGATCGTAGAGCATGCTCTTGATGCCCTTGATCAGGTCGACGTCCTGGGGTCGATAGTAGCGCCGTCCGCCGCCGCGCTTCAGCGGCTTGATCTGCGTGAAGCGCGTTTCCCAGAAGCGCAGGACATGCTGCGGCAGGTCGAGATCTTCGGCCACCTCGCTGATGGTCCGGAAGGCGTCCGGGCTCTTGTCCATGTCTTGGGCTCTCTTTGCGATTCGCCGCCCATTTCATCTGGTTGGGCCAGCCTATTCAAGAGCGCGCAGGAGGATGCGACCAGCCGGCGCCGGGAGAGCGCTGCCGCCTGGCTTCAGGCCTTGCCCTTGGCCTTCTTGTGCGTTTCCAGAATGCGGTTCTTCAGCACGTTGGAGGCCTTGAAGGTCATGACCTTGCGGGGCAGGATCGGCACTTCCTGACCCGTCTTGGGGTTGCGGCCGATCCGCTCGTTCTTCTCGCGCACATGGAACGTGGCGAAGGAGGAAAGCTTGACGGTCTCGCCCGCGACGATCGCCGTGCAGATCTCGTCGAGCACCATTTCGACGAGCTGCGCCGATTCCGTTCGCGACAAGCCGACTTTCCGATACACGGACTCGGCGAGGTCGGCGCGCGTCAGAGTCTTACCCCCCATCGGATCGTCCCAATCTGAAGAAAAAATTGTAGGTATTCAATGGGCATAGGTTAGGAAATCGCACCGGCGCGGTCAAGGCTACGCAGGTCTGACTCGCCGTTTGATTCTACCAGCGAATCAGGACCGCGCCCCACGTAAATCCACCGCCCATGGCTTCCAGCAACACCAGATCGCCGCGCTTGATCCGGCCGTCCGCGACCGCCACCGACAGCGCCAGCGGAACGGACGCCGCCGAGGTGTTGCCATGCAGGTCGACGGTCACGACCACCTTCTCCTCGGCGATGCCGAGCTTCTTGGCCGACGCGTCGATGATCCGCTTGTTGGCCTGGTGGGGCACGAACCAGTCGAGGTCGTCGGCGGTTATCCCGGCCGTCGCGAAGGTGGCTTCGATCACGTCGGTGATCATGCCGACCGCATGCTTGAAGACCTCGCGGCCCTCCATGCGAAGATGCCCGACGGTCTGGGTGGTGGATGGTCCGCCATCGACATAGAGCTTCATCTTGTGCGTCCCGTCCGAACGCAGGCTGGCCGCCAGGATGCCGCGATCCGCAAGCCCGCCCTCGCCTTCCGCCGCCTCGAGCACCAGCGCGCCCGCGCCATCGCCGAAGAGAACGCAGGTGGAACGGTCGGACCAGTCGAGAAGGCGCGAGAAGGTCTCGGCGCCGATCACCAGAACGCGCTTCGCAAGGCCGCCGCGAAGGTAGAGATCGGCCGTCGTCACCGCATAGACGAAGCCGCTGCACACCGCCTGCAGATCGAAGGCGAAGCCGTGGCGCATGCCGAGCCGTTCCTGGATCTCGACCGATGTCGCCGGGAACGTGTGATTGGGCGTCGACGTCGCCAGAACGATCAGGTCGATGTCGTCGACCGTGAGCCCGGCCGCGTCGAGGGCGGCCCGGGCGGCGGCTTCTCCGAGCGAAGCGGTCGTCTCGTCGTCGGCGGCGATATGGCGCTGCCGGATGCCGGTCCTCTGGACGATCCAGGCGTCCGACGTCTCCAGCACGCCTTCGAAGTCGGCATTGCGCATGATGCGCCGAGGCAAGGCAGAGCCGATGCCGCGGACCACAGAACGAATCATTTCCTGCCCCTATAAGTCGGTCGGCTCGCCATCGGCTTGCCGGCCAGCGCGCCCGGCGGGCATCGCAGCGTGAAAGGCATCGATGTCGGCGCGGATCTTGTCGATGAGGTTGTTTCGGGCCATGTCGTAGCCGAGTTCGACGGCCGCCGCAAAGCCTTCGTCGTCGGTGCCGCCATGGCTTTTCACGACGATTCCGTTGAGGCCGAGAAACACGCCGCCATTGATCTTGCGGACGTCCATCTTCTCGCGCAGGCGCTGGAAGGCGTTGCGGGCGAACAGATAGCCGACCTTGGCCATCAGCGTCCGGCTCATGGCGGCGCGAAGATACTCGCCGATCTGCCGTGCCGTCCCTTCCGCCGTCTTCAGGGCGATGTTGCCGGCAAAGCCTTCCGTCACCACGACGTCGACCGTGCCGCGACCGATGTCGTCTCCCTCCACGAACCCGTGATAGCGCATCGACGTCAGGTCGGCCTCGCGCAGCAGGCGGCCGGCCTCGCGGACATCCTCCTGCCCCTTCACCTCTTCGACGCCGACGTTGAGCAGACCCACCGTCGGGCGGTCGACCTGGAAGAGCGCACGCGCCATCGCGCTGCCGAGAATGGCGAAGTCGATCAACTGATGCGCGTCGGCCCCGATCGTCGCGCCCACGTCGAGGACGATGCTCTCGCTCTTGGCCGTCGGCCAGATCGCCGCGATCGCCGGCCGCTCGATGGCGGCCATGGTGCGCAGGCAGAATTTCGACATGGCCATCAACGCGCCGGTGTTGCCCGCCGACACGCAGACGTCGGCGTCGCCGGCCTTGACGGCCTCGATCGACTTCCACATCGACGACTTCCAGCGGCCATGGCGAAGCGCCTGGCTCGGCTTGTCGTCCATTCGGACCGAAACCTCGCAGTGAGTGAAATCCGAGATCGCCGCGACACGGGGATATTTGCGAAGGACCGGCGCGACCGCATCCTCGCGGCCGAAAATGAGAAACCGCACGTCGGTCCGGCGTTGTGCGACATTGTCCAAGCCATGGAGAATGATCTCCGGACCGTGGTCGCCGCCCATCGCGTCAATGGAGATTCTGATCACTCTTGTCTCATCGTTGGTTGCCGACCGTGCACGCCTCGCCGAAGCCCGGCGAAAATATCCTTTTTCAGGACGCGCACAACCGGAATCGGTTCCCGGGAGGCCATTCAGCCGCCGGGCTTCAGGTTCCGCAGGATCGCGAAGGGGGAAACCGGCTTGGCAGCCTCGCCGTCGTCCGGCGCGACCGGCAAGGCAGGCGCCGCGCGGCTGCGCGGATAGGGATCGATGGCAAGCGCGAAGAATTCCTCCGCCACGGCCCCGACGTCGAGCATGTCGCCGACGAAGAGTTCCGGCGCGTCGGGTCCGTCCGGGTCCAGAAGGAACTCGCCGGACGGGTCCGCGACCCGCTTGGCCAGCGACGATCCTTCGGGAATGAAGATCGCGTCGATGTTCTCCCGGATCGACGCCCCGATGGGCTCGAGCGTCGCCACGCAGGCCTGCTGGATCTCGGCCTCCACCCGGCCGGTGACGCGCACGCCGTCGCTCTTCCACGGCACCACGAGCAGTTCGGCTGACAGGCGCTCCACCGAAAGAAGACCATGTTCGGCCGAAAGCGCGGCGCGTTGCTCCTCGTCCGCGACGATGGAAACGGGAACGCCCTTGCGCGGCAGACGCAGAACGCTCGTCTTGAAGGATATCGGGCTCTGGGCGTTGAAGGTCATGGTCATGTCGTGCGGGAGTTAGCCCTGCCGCGCCGGAAATTCCACCCTTCCCGCCGAGATTTCCTCCGCCGTCTGGGCCGCGAGCGCGGAATTGGCCTCCAGAACATAGGCTGCCATCAGCGTCGACTGCGGCCATTCGGCCGTTTCCGGCAGGACGTTGCGCGACAAGGCCAGCGAAAGGGCTTCGAGATCGCCGGCATCGATCGCCTCGCCATAGGCCTGGGCGCGGCCGTAGAACATCTTGGCGAGCTTCTTCATGCGCTTCGGCACCCCCATGTCGCCGATGCCGAGTTCGCGCAGGGAGTGGTCGACATCGGTGAAGAAGTCGTCGGTGAGTTCCTGGGCGAGATCGCGAAGGACCGCCTCGTCGCGCCGGCAGCGATGCAGGAACAGGAACATGTGCAGCGACAGCATCTCGAAGCGCCCCAGCGGCGTGTCGGGCACGTTCCACTGTGAATAGAACACGGGCTGCCGCGCCGCCGCCACGATTCGTTCGTAAAGCCTGTCGACGACATCCTGGTTCGAGTTCCGCCAACGGCCGAAGAGGCGTGAGAGCATGCCGGGATCTCCACGAGCGCCGTCACCGGGCTTCCGGTTGCATCGGCGAAGAAGCTGGTTTACCGAGTTCGTGGCCCTGCGCAAGCATGTTGGCCGCATTTGCATGGAGATGTCGGTGCCCTTTCACGATTTCAAGGCCAGGATGATCGTCCTGCCCGTTCTCGCATCCGCCTCCGCGATTTTGCTGTCGGCGTGCAGTACCGATGCGCTGAACCCGCGTGAGACCATCACCCAGGGATACGTGGCCGACGAACAGGCGCTCGAGCTCGTGCCGGTCGGCTCCAGCCGCGAGCAGGTGCTGCTGGCGCTCGGAACGCCCTCGACCACGGCCACCTTCGACAGCGAAGTGTTCTACTACATCTCCCAGACCCGGGTCCGGCAGGCGGCCTTCATGAATTCGAAGCTCGTCGACCAGCGCATCATGTCGGTCTATTTCGGCGCTGACGGGCGCGTCGAGCGTATCGCCAATTATGGCCTTCAGGACGGCAAGGTGTTCGATTTCGTGTCGCGCACGACGCCGACCGGCGGCAAGGACCAGGGCTTCATCGGGCAGTTGCTGTCCGGCGGCGGCGGCGGCGCCGCTGCAGCCTCGCAGGCCGGCCGTATCCTCGGCGGCAGCGGGATGTAAGAGCGCGCCTTCGCGGCGGTCCTTGCCGCGCCCTCCGGGCCGCGCCATCCGGTTCACGAACGAAGAGACCCGCGGGATCGCTCCCGCGGGTCTCTTTCTTTCGGCCCGGCAGCGCGGTCAGTTGTGGGCGAGAACGGCCAGCAACAGCAGCGCCATGATGTTGGTGATCTTGATCGCCGGGTTCACGGCGGGACCAGCGGTATCCTTGTAGGGATCGCCGACGGTGTCGCCGGTCACCGACGCCTTGTGGGCCTCGGAACCCTTCAGGTGCTTGACGCCATCCTTGTCGATGAAGCCGTCCTCGAAGGACTTCTTGGCATTGTCCCACGCGCCGCCACCCGAGGTCATCGAGATGGCAACGAAGAGGCCGTTCACGATCACGCCGAGCAGCGAGGCGCCGAGCGCGGCAAACGCCGAAGCCTTGGAACCCGAGATCAGCAGCACGCCGAAATAGACGACGAGCGGTGCCAGCACCGGCAGCAGCGAGGGGATGATCATCTCCTTGATCGCGGCCTTGGTGAGCATGTCGACGGCGCGAGCGTAGTCCGGCTTCGACGTTCCCGCCATGATGCCGGCATCGGCCTTGAACTGCCGGCGAACCTCCTCGACGATCGAGCCGGCCGCCCGACCGACGGCGGTCATCGCGATGCCGCCGAAGAGGTAGGGGATCATGCCGCCGAAGATGAGACCCGCCACCACGTAGGGATTGGACAGCGAGAACGAGACGTCCTCCATGCCCTGGAAGTAGGGGTAGGTCGCGCTGTTGGCGATGAAGTACTCCAGGTCGTAGGAGTAAGCCGCAAACAGAACCAGCGCGCCGAGACCGGCCGAGCCGATCGCGTAGCCCTTGGTCACCGCCTTGGTGGTGTTGCCGACCGCGTCGAGCGCGTCGGTCGACTGGCGCACTTCCTTGGGCAGCCCGGCCATTTCGGCAATGCCGCCGGCATTGTCGGTGACGGGGCCGAACGCGTCGAGGGCGACGATCATGCCGGCGAGGCCGAGCATGGTCGTCACCGCGATCGCGGTTCCGAAGAGGCCGGCCAGTTGGAACGTGACGACGATGCCGCCGACGATGACGAGCGCAGGCAGCGCCGTCGACTCGAGCGACACCGCAAGGCCCTGGATGACGTTGGTGCCGTGGCCGGTCACCGACGCCTGGGCGATCGAGTTCACGGGGCGCTTGTTGGTGCCGGTGTAGTACTCGGTGATGACCACGATCAGGCCGGTCACGACGAGGCCGACGATGCCGCACACGAACAGGTTCATGCCGGTGATCGCCACACCGCCGCCGGTGCCGATCTCGCCCCAGCCGACCGTCAGCGACGTCGCCACGGCGAGCCCGATGATGGACAGAAGGCCCGTCACGATGAGGCCCTTGTAGAGAGCGCCCATGATCGAGCCGTTGGAGCCGAGCTTGACGAAGAAGGTGCCGACGATCGAGGTGATGATGCAGGCCGCGCAGATCGCCAGCGGATAGATCATCACGCTGCCGAGCACGGCGGTCCCGCCGAAGAAGATGGCGCCGAGCACCATGGTGGCGACGACGGTCACGGCGTAGGTTTCGAACAGGTCCGCCGCCATGCCGGCGCAGTCGCCGACATTGTCGCCCACGTTGTCGGCGATCGTAGCCGGGTTGCGCGGGTCGTCTTCCGGGATACCCGCTTCGACCTTGCCGACGAGATCGCCGCCGACATCCGCACCCTTGGTGAAGATGCCGCCGCCGAGGCGCGCGAAGATGGAAATCAGCGAAGCGCCGAAGCCGAGCGAGACGAGCGCGTCGATCACGGCGCGGTCGTTCGGTGCGATGCCCATCGGGCCGATCAGCACCCAATAGTAGACGGAGACGCCGAGCAGCGCCAGGCCTGCGACGAGCATGCCGGTGATGGCGCCGGACTTGAATGCGATGTCGAGACCCGCCGCGAGGCTGTTGGAAGCGGCCTGCGCCGTACGGACGTTGGCGCGCACCGACACATGCATGCCGATGAAGCCGGCCGCGCCCGAAAGCACGGCGCCGATCAGGAAGCCGATGGCCGCGAGCCCGGACAGAAGCCACCAGGCGAGCAGGAACACGACGACGCCGACGATGGCGATGGTGGTGTACTGGCGGGAAAGATAGGCCTGCGCGCCTTCACGGATGGCGCCGGCGATTTCCTGCATGCGTGCATTGCCCTGATCGGCCGCAAGGACCGATTGCGTCGCCCAGATGGCGTAGACGACCGACAGCACGCCGCAGAGTATGACGACATAGAGCATGGTCATTGCGGATTTCCTCGAATGGTGGCCCGACTGAACCCCTCCCCGGGCCTTTGGGTGACCGGGCGATGATCGGCAAGTCCGGTTTGCGCCCAGCGTCCGGCTTTATCCGGAACAGCCAAGCCAACGTCAAGGATTTGTTATTGTTTTGCCCGGCTTTCGCCATCATGGCCGCAAGCGGCCGGCGTTGGGACGGGGTGCGGGCAGCGGCGGCAACTCCGACGCCGTCGGCCGAGACGACGATCGCGTCTTGCGCCAGCGCGCGGCGGCAGGACGGCGTCAGGCCGGACGTTCGGCGCCGTTGCGCGAAAGCAGCCACAGCCAGCCGAGCGCGCCAAGGCAAAGCGCGATGACCGGGAACATGATCCAGGCCAGCATGTCCCAGCCATAGGCGTTGTAGACCGTTCCCGACATCAGCGAGCCGAACGCGACGGAGCCGAACAGCAGGAAGTCGTGCAGGCCCGAGACCTTGCCTTTCTCGGCATCGGTGTAGGTTTCCGAGACCATGGCCGTCGCGCCGATGAAGCCGAAATTCCAGCCGACGCCCAGAAGGATGAGCGCAGTCCAGAACTGCCACAACGCGATGCCGGACAGGGCCACCACCGAGCAGGCGACGAGAAGCAGCAGCCCGACGGCGACGATCGTTTCCTTGCCGAAGCGCGAAATCAGCTTCCCGGTGATGAAGCTCGGCGCAAACATCGCCATCACGTGCCAGGAGATGCCGAGCGCCGCCTCGTCCGGCGTGAAGCCGCAGCCGACCATGGCGATCGGTGCGCCGGTCATCATGAAGCTCATCAGCGCGTAGGAGCCGATGGCGCACAGCAACGCCACCATGAAGCGCGGCTGCGTGAAGATCTCGAAGGTCGAACGGGCAGGCAGCGCGGATTCGACGTAGGGCTTGGCCTGCTTGTCGTGCAGGCGCAGGAACGACAGGATGACGGCGCCGATGGCGGCCAGCACGATGATGGCCACGTAGGAACCGGCGAACATGACCGGCGCAAAGAGTTCGCGCGAGAAGATGACCACCTGCGGCCCGATGATCGCCATGACGACGCCGCCGGTGAGAACCGTCGAGATCGCCTTGCCCTTGTAGGTGGAGGGCGCGTTGTCGGCCGCAGCGAACCGATATTGCTGCACGGAAGCGCCGCCGAAGCCGACGATCAGCAAGCCCAGCCCGAAAAGCCAGAAATCGCCGCGAAACAGGCCGTAGGTCGCCAGCGCGCCGCCGGCGGCGGTGGCCAGCGTTCCGCCGATGAAGCCGTTGCGCTGGCCGAAACGGCGCACGACGAACGCCAGCGGCAGGGCCCCGAGCGCGACGCCGATGTTGTAGGCCGTCACCGGTGCGGTCGCGAGCGACTTGTCGGCGTCGAGCAGATAGTGACCGGCAAGCCCGCCGGTGGAGATCGCGATGGGCGCGGCCGATCCGACGATGGCGCTGGCGCAAGCCAGGATGATCGCCGTGCGGCGCGCTTCCTTTTCCCGCGCGGCCAGCCCCTCGATCACGATGCGTCCTTGCCGCGTCCTTCGCCCCGAATGCGGCGCGAGACGCGATCGAGCACCGCATTCACCAGCTTCGGCTCGTCCTCGTCGTAGAAGGCCTTGGCGATGTCGACATATTCGGAAACGATGACGGCGACCGGGACGTCCTTGCGCTCCATCAGTTCATAGACGCCAGCGCGCAGGATCGCGCGAAGCGTCGAATCGAGACGGGACAGGGGCCAATCCTCGGTCAGGGCCTGACGGATCACCGGGTCGACGACCTTCTGGTTCTCGACCACCCCTGCCAGGATGGCGCGGAACCACTGCGGGTCCGCCTCGCGGTAGAGGGCGCCGTCGATTTCCTTGCCGAGCCGGAAGGACTCATACTCGGCGGTGATCTCCAGCAGGCCGCTGCCGGCCACGTCCATCTGGTAGAGCGCCTGCACGGCCGCCAGACGCGCCGCGCCCCGCTTGTTGGCCTGACGCGGACCGCCCGGGTTCGATTTTTCATCCGGCGCCACGCGTCAGGCTCCGAACTTTTCGCGCAAGGCGATCATCGTGAGAGCGGCACGGGCGGCGAAACCGCCCTTGTCGCCCTCGCTCCGGCGCGCGCGCGCCCAGGCCTGCGCCTCGTCTTCGGTGGTCAGGATGCCGTTGCCGAGCGCCAGCGCTTTGTCGACCGAAAGGTCCATCAGCTTGCGGCTGGATTCATTGGCGACGATGTCGAAATGATAGGTTTCTCCCCGCATGACGGTGCCGAGCGCGACAAAGCCGTCGTAGACCGTCCCACCCTTCCGCGCGCCTTCGAGCGCGAGGGCGACCACGGCAGGAATCTCGAGCGCGCCGGGCACGGTGACGACGTCATAGGTCGCACCGGCTTCGTCGAGCGCGATCCTGGCGCCGTCGAGCAAGGCGTCGGCGAGGTCATCGTAGAAGCGCGCCTCGATGATGAGAAGATGGGCCTTGCCCTCGGGCTGAAGGAAAGCCGAGCCCTGTTGCGTGGTGGATGCCATGTCTGTCTCCGGATCGCGCGTGACTTAGGCCGATCGGCGTCCTCCCGCAAGCCATTTACGACCGGATGCGGTGCGACTTCGAGGCGCCTTCAGCCGATGTCGAGCAGAAGCGGACGATGATCCGACACTTCGGGGGCCGCGACGACCTCGAAGCGACGCACCTCCACGTCGCGGGTCACCAGGAGATAATCCGCGAAGCGACCGTCCTTTTCGTAGAAAGACGTGCGCGTGTCGGTGAAGCCGCGTGTCGTGACGAGCTCCGTCAGGCCCAGCGCTGCGAGGGTGGCGAAAGTCTCGCTGTCGGGCAGCAGGTTGAAATCGCCGCACACGACCAGCCTCTCGCCGGGGCTCCAGACGCGACGAATGAGCTGGACCAGGGCCTGCGCCTGCGCGCGGCGGTGCGGCGTATCGGCCTTGCCGCCCGGCTCGCGGAGCCCGTGCAGGTGCACCACCGCGATGGGCTCGTTCGTCTCCGGATCAAACAGCCGGACCCCATGCGCGTTGCGCGGCCGTGGATGCGCGCCCCAACCATCGGGCGAAAAGGAGCCGTGGACGAAATCGAGCGCCTGCCCGATCACGGAGAAGGAGCGGCGCGTGAAGGTCGCCAGTCCGAACTCCGACCGATGAACGGTGCCGTCGTCATGGAGAACGCCGCGCGCCGACGGGAAAAACCCCGCATCATGATCCGGCAGCAGGGCGCGGACCTCGTCGAAGAGGTTGGCCCGTTGCGGCAGTTCGGCGCCATCGCCCCGATAGGTCAGCCATCGTGCCCCCATCCCGGGCGTGCGGATGACCTCCTGGAGACACAGCACATCGGCATCCATCTCATGGAGAAACGGAAGCAGCGGTTCGAAGACCCGGCCGCCCCAGGCATTGAGCGACAGGATTCTCATGCTTCAAGCTCCCCTGTCTTCCGTCCGGAAACGTTCGGTTCAGGACAGTTCCCTGTCCGCTTCCGCGAGCCGCGCGGCATAGCGCGCCATGGTGTCGACCTCGAGATTGACGGCGTCGCCGACCTGCCGCGCCCCCCAGGTGGTCACCGAAAGGGAATGCTGGATGAGAAGCACGTCGAAGCGACGTCCCTCCACCTTGTTGACGGTCAGCGACGTGCCCTCCAGGGCCACCGAACCCTTCGGCGCGATGAAGCGGGCAAGCTCGGCCGGCGCTTCCAGCGTGAAGCGCACCGCGTCGCCCTCGTCCTTGCGGGCGACGATGGTCGCCATGCCGTCGGCGTGGCCCGAAACGATGTGGCCGCCCAGCTCGTCGCCGATCTTCAGGGCGCGCTCGGTGTTGATGCGGGTCCCGACCTGCCACTGCGAGACGGTGGTCAGCCTCAACGCCTCTTCCCAGGCCTCGACCTCGAACCAGCGCGCGTTGGAGCCGTCCGGCGGCAGGGCCACGACGGTGAGGCAGACGCCTGAGCAGGCGATGGACGCGCCGATCGCGATCGAGGCCGGGTCATAGGCGGTCTCGATCCGGTAGCGCACGCCTTCGTTGAGCGAACGCTTCTCCGCGACGGTGCCGACGTCGGTGATGATACCCGTGAACATGGTCAGGCCCTGTCGTAGATGTGCAGCCGGTCTTGGCCGAAAGCGCCGGTCGATGTCAAACCATAGCCCTTCGGCGGCGTCGCGGCGGTGATCGGAGAGACCACGTGGCGCGCGGGATCAACGCCATCGCCGACGCGCCACGCGCCGGTGAACAGCGCGATCCGGTCGACCAAGCCCGCGGCCAGGAAGGCTTCGGCAACGCGGGCGCCGCCTTCGACCAGGACGCTCTGGACGCCGCGCGCGCCGAGATCTTCGAGCAGTTCCGGAAGCGCCACCCGCCCGTCGGCATATTCGCAGGCGAGAAACTCCGCGCCGCTGTCGGCCAGGGCCGGGTTGACGGGTCCGGCAACCAGAAGCGGCGTCTCGCGCGCACTGGTCACGAGCTTCAGGCCGGCGTGCAGCCGCGCATGCGCATCGAGGACGATGCGCTGCGGCGACCGATCCTCGAGGCCTGCGAGGCGGCAGGTCAGTTCCGGATCATCCTCGATCGCGGTGCCGGCGCCGATCAGGATCGCATGATGCTCGGCCCGCATCAGATGAACCTGCGTGCGCGCTTCCGTGCCGGTGACCGCGACCTGGCGGCCGCCGCGCAACCCCAGCAGCCCGTCCGGGGAAACCGCGAGTTTCAGCGTGACGAAGGATCGGCGAAGGCTCTTGTGCACGAGATACGGGGCGAGATCGTGCCCGGCTTCCGCTTCCAGCAGCCCGGTCTCGACCACGACGCCCGCCTCGCGCAGCATGGCGTGGCCCTTGGAATTGACGCGTTCGTCGGGGTCGACGACCGCGGTCACCACGCGCGCGATGCCGGCCGATATCAGCGTTCGGGCGCATGGCGGCGTGGCGCCGTGATGGGCGCAGGGTTCCAGCGTGACGTAGGCGGTCGCCCCTCGCGCCAGCTCGCCCGCCTCGGCCAGCGCGACCGGCTCGGCATGCGGTCGTCCACCCGGCGCGGTCACGCCGCGCCCCACCACCTGGCCATCGCGCACGATCAGGCAGCCGACGGACGGATTGGTACCCGTCCGGCCGAGATTGCGGCGCGCCAGCCTGATGGTCGCCTTCATGAAGTCGATGTCGTCGGTCGTCGTGCTCATGGTCGATGCCATAGCGCAGGCATGGGCCACTCGAAAAGCGCCAGTTGAAGCCGGCCGATCAGTCCTGCCTGTCCATCTCGCGCAGGAATCCCTCGAAGTCCTCGGCCTTCTGGAAATCCTGGTAGACGGAGGCGAAGCGGACATAGGCCACCTCGTCGATGTTCATCAGCCCTTCCATGACGAGGCGGCCGATGGTGCTCGACGAGACCTCGCTTTCGCCGGAACTCTCGAGTTGCCGCACGATGCCGGAGATCATGCGCTCGACGCGCTGCGGATCGATCTGGCGCTTGCGCAGCGCCGTCTGCACCGACCGCTCCAGCTTGTCGCGATCGAACGGCGTGCGGCGCCCCGACTTCTTGGTGACGACGAGGTCGCGAAGCTGGACGCGTTCGAAGGTGGTGAAGCGGCCGCCGCAATCGGGACAGACGCGACGGCGGCGGATCACCGCGCCGTCTTCGGCCGGGCGCGAGTCCTTTACCTGGGTGTCTTCAGACTGGCAGTAGGGGCAGCGCATGGAACCCTGTCGCGTGTTCGTCGGCCAGGAGAGGCTTAGGCGGATTCGTCCGTCGGCGCAAAGCCGAAGGTGCCCTCCGTCCAAACGAAACGGCCGGGTCGCCCCGGCCGCATCCAGTTCGCCTCAAACCGTCCCGCCGTTCACCCCATGAAGGGGTAGAGCGGGAAGCGATCGGTGAGCGCAACGACCCTGGCCTTGACGGCGGCTTCGACGGCGGCATTGCCCTCGTCGGAGTTCGCCGCCTTGAGGCCGTCCATGACCTCGGAGATGAGCTGGCCGATCTCGCGGAATTCCGCCTGGCCGAAGCCGCGCGTCGTGCCGGCCGGCGTTCCGAGCCGGATGCCCGACGTGACGAAGGGCTTTTCGGGATCGAAGGGGATGCCATTCTTGTTGCAGGTGATGTTGGCGCGGCCGAGCGCTGCCTCGGCGCGCTTGCCGGTGGCGTTCTTGGGACGCAGGTCGACCAGCATCGAATGGTTGTCGGTGCCGCCCGAGACGATGTCGAGGCCTGTTTCGATCAGGCTCGCGGCCAGCGCCCGCGAGTTCGCGACGACGTCCTTCGCATAGACCTTGAAGTCGGGCCGCAACGCCTCGCCGAACGCGACCGCCTTGGCGGCGATGACATGCATCAGCGGGCCGCCCTGCAGGCCCGGAAACACCGCCGAATTGACCTTCTTGGCGATGTCCTCGTGATTGGTCAGGATCATGCCGCCGCGCGGTCCGCGCAGCGACTTGTGCGTGGTGGTGGTCACGACATGGGCATGCGGCAGGGGCGAGGGGTGCACGCCGCCGGCCACGAGGCCCGCGATGTGGGCCATGTCGACCATCAGCCAGGCGCCGACGCCGTCGGCGATCTCGCGGAAGCGCTTCCAGTCCCAGATGCGCGAATAGGCCGTGCCACCCGCGATGATCAGCTTCGGCTTGTGCTCGTTCGCCAGGCGCTCCACCTCGTCCATGTCGAGGAGGTGATCCTCCTTGCGCACGCCATAGGAGACGACGTTGAACCACTTGCCGGACATGTTGACCGGCGAGCCGTGGGTCAGGTGTCCACCGGAGTTCAGGTCGAGCCCCATGAAGGTGTCGCCCGGCTGGAGCAGCGCGAGGAACACGGCCTGGTTCATCTGCGAGCCGGAGTTCGGCTGGACGTTGGCGAACTGGCAGTCGAACAGCTTCTTGGCGCGCTCGATCGCCAGTTCCTCGGCGATGTCCACGAACTGGCAGCCGCCATAATAGCGCTTGCCCGGATAGCCCTCGGCATATTTGTTCGTCATGATCGAGCCCTGCGCCTCGAGCACGGCGCGGCTGACGATGTTTTCCGAGGCGATCAGTTCGATCTCGTGCCGCTGACGACCGAGTTCCTTGCCGATGGCGCCGAAAATCTCGGGATCGGCCTGCTCGAGCGGCAGGTTGAACGGATTCTCCTCGAACGTCTTCGCGGCGGTCGCGGTGGCCATGGGCATCCTTCCTCGGACGGTGGTTGCGGTTGCGGGCGCAATATCACATCGCACATGCCCCTGCCACGCGGGAGGGTGCGAAATTCCATGTCCGGAATGCGGCAGATCGTCGGCCCCGGCAGCCGCGGCCGCGGCTGCCCGCCAGGACACAAGAAAAAGGCCGCACGCGGCGGCCTTTTCGAACAGGTTCAGCGCTGCTCAGAGCGCGGCGGAGATCATCAGCTCGTCGACGCCGTCGCGGCCATAGATGTCGTTGCGGAAGTGGACGACGCGGTCGCCCGTGGACCAGGCCGACACATAGGTGAAGTAGACCGGCACCGCGGCCGCGAGCGCAACGGGCGTGCTCTCGCCGCTCTTGATCGACTGCTCGAAACGCTGACGATCCCAGCCAGCCGTGTCGCGCAGGAGCCAGGTGACGAGATCGCGCACGTTCTGCACGCGCACGCAGCCGGACGAGTGGAAGCGCTCGATCTGGTTGAACAGGCTCTGCTGCGGCGTGTCGTGCATGTAGACGGCATGCGGATTGGGGAAGTTGATCTTCACCGACGCCATTGCGTTGATCTTGCCGGGATCCTGGCGGAAATGCAGCTTCGCGGCTTCCTCGGTGTTCCAGTCGATGCTCAGCGGATCGACCTCGCCCTTGGGGCCGAGGATGCGGATGTTGTTTTCGGCGAGATAGTTCGGGTTCTTGCGCATCAGCGGAATGATGTCCCGGCGGACGATCGATTCCGGCGCGTTCCAGAACGGGTTGACGATGATCTCGTTGATCTTGGAATTGAGAATCGGCGTCTGGCGGTCGATCTTGCCGACGACGGCCGTGTGCCGCAGCACGACGCGGCCGTTCTCGACCGCCTCGATCTGCGCGGCCGGAATGTTGACCATCACGTAGCGGTCGCCGAGGAAACCCGACATCGCACGCAGGCGAACCAGGTTGGTCTCGAGCTGGCCGAGGCGAACCGGCGCGGACACGTTCATGGCGGCGTAGGAGTAATCGCCCATCACGCCGTCCGACGGCAGGCCATGGCGCAGCTGGAAGCGCTTGACCGCGGCATCGACGTAGGAATCGAAGGCCGGCGAGATGCCGGCGCTGGTCGCGAGGTCGCCCGAGATCATGAGGCGGCGACGCAAGGTCTCGACCGCCGGATCGACCACGCCGAGGCGCAGCTTCTGGGAGGCCTGCACCATCGGCCAGCCACCCTGGGCGACGATGTTGTGATACTGGCCGATCGCCATCTCGACATGCGAGACGGTGTCGGGGCTGAAGATCGGCAGGCTCGTCGCCACGCGACCGCCCTCATAGGCGCGCGCGTCGAACTGCTCGTCCCAGTTTCCGCGTCGCGGAGACAGGATGAGATCACGGATGACGTCCTGGGCATGCGCGGAGCCGGACGCCAGGGTCGCGGCCACGGCGCCAGCACCGGTCAGAAAGGAACGGCGATCGATCTTCATCGTGCAAACGGCCTCATTCTTGAACGCGGAAGCCCGCGACGGACAGGTCTCGACGATAGGCAGGGTCGGTTAAGAAAACACCAACCATATCCCCGCGCCGTCGAAGGGCCGACAGGCGCAGCCCTAGCCCAGACCACCCGATTATGGCCGCAAAATGGCCCCGTCGCTACACAAGCCGGTGATCCTGCCGGACGCGGAAGGGGCCAGCCATCGGCCAGCCCCTCGCCATCCTCGATGCCGACGTTTCGCAGGGCATTACATGCGATAGGCGATGGTGTCGTTCCAGAACCGGTCGAGGCGCAGCAGCGCCTTGTTCATGGCGCGGAACTCGTCGACGTTGATGCCGCCGACCTGCTCGATCGAGCCGATGTGACGGTCATAGAGACCGGCGACGATCTCGGCGATCTCCTGGCCCTTGGGGGTCAGGCTGATTCGGACCGAGCGACGGTCGATGCGCGAGCGCTGGTGGTTGATGAAGCCGAGATCCACCAGCTTCTTCAGGTTGTAGGAGACGTTGGATCCCAGATAGTAGCCGCGGGTCCGCAGTTCGCCTGCCGTCAGCTCGGAATTGCCGATGTTGAACAGCAGCAATGCCTGGATCGCGTTGATGTCGGAACGGCCATTGCGCTCGAACTCGTCCTTGATCACGTCGAGCAGTCGGCGGTGCAGACGCTCCACCAGCTGTAGTGCTTCGAGATACAATGAGCGGATGGCTTCCTTGCGATCGTCCTGTGCCGGGACGGGCTTCGGTGCCTGTCGGGTGTTGATCATGGTTGTGCCTCTCGTTTGACGCCTGGCGAGTATTTTTTTCTTCTCACCTTGGCCTCACCCTAGCGCGCACCCATAAAATTCGACTTAAACGTCAGGATTAACAAGGGCTTTCGTTCTGCCCGCCGTCGAGTTGGGTTAATGGACCGCTACTTGCGGGTCTGGCGCGCATGCCAGACGAGCGCCGCGCGGAAGCCCACATAGAGCAGCGCGATCAGGATATAGGAGCCCACCAGCATCCATCGACTGCCGAAGACATGGCCCATGGCGCCGTACATGACGATCTCGATCGCGGCGCAGATGAACCAGATTACCGGCCCCCAGGATGCCGTCATCCACAAGCCGATGCCCGCCACAGGATAGAGCGCGGCGAGCGTGACGGAGGCGATCTGCCATTCGACCGGCATGGTGTCGAAGCGCCAGAGCGGACCGGGAAAATAGCCGATCAGGCGGATCCAGTAGAACACCCCGAACAGCAGGCAATAGGCTGCCACGATGCGCTGGAAGGCCGCGAACAGGCCTTCGATCAACGCCGGTTGCAGAACCGATGCCTTGATGCCGTCTTCCGTCACATCATCAGTTCCCCGCCGGCGAGCGGCTCGAAATAGGCTTCGATCGCGGCCGGCTCCACGTCCTCGATCCGCGCCGGCCGCCAGGCAGGCGTCGAGCCCTTGTCGATCAGCGCGGCGCGGATCCCTTCGTAGAAGTCATGACCGGTCAGCATGCGGTTGAGGATGCGGAACTCCATCCGCATGCACTCGTCCATGTCGAGCATGCCGCCGAACAGCAGCGCCCGGAGCGTGACGAGCAGGCTGGTCGGCGAGCGGGTGCGCAATGTGGCGAGCGCCTGGCGCGCAACCTCGTCGCCGCTGTCGGCGGCCTCTTCGAGACTGGAGAGGATGTGGTCCATCTGCTCCAGCGAGAAGTGCCGTCCGATCGTGGTGATGGCCGGATCGCTCGTCTCGCGGGGGGCGTCGACCGCAAAGCGCGCGCCGGCGGCGTCGGCGTCCCCGGTTTCGCACAGCGCATCGAGAAGCGCGGCCGAATCGCTCGATCGCACCGTATGCGTCGCGATACCGGACCAGAGCGCATCGCCCCATCGGATGCGATTGCCGGTCAGCGCCAGGTAGGCGCCGAAGCTGCCCTTCAATCGCGGCAGGAAGAAGCTGCCGCCGACATCCGGGAAAAAGCCGATGCCCACTTCGGGCATGGCGAAGACGGCGTTCTCGGTGAAGACGCGGTGACTGCCATGAACCGAAACGCCAACCCCGCCGCCCATGACGATGCCGTCCACCAGCGCCACGTAAGGCTTTTCGAAGCGGGCGATCGCGGCATTGAGCCGGTACTCGTCGGCGAAGAACTCGAACAGAGGTCGGCCCGCCTTCCCGGCTGCATACACCTCGAGAATGTCGCCACCGGCGCAAAAGGCGCGCCCCTCGCCGCCAATGACGACGAGCGCGACCGAATCATCGCGGCTCCAGGCCTCCAGCGCGCGCGTGAGCGCCAGCACCATGCCGTGGGTCACCGCGTTGAGCGCTTTGGGCCGCGTCATCGTCACGACGCCGGCCCGGCCTCGGCGCTCGAAACGGATGTCCTGGCCTCCTCCGAAATCCATCTGCACCCCTTCCTTACGATCGTGACGAGGCTTAAGCAGGGTTGACCGAAGCGTCAATGCCGGCGGATGCACGGCGGTGGCAAGGCAATCGAAAGGCGCTGAACACAGGGAAGCGTCGCGGAGTTTCGGAGGAAGCGTCATGGACAGGATGTTGCGCGCAGCGAGGCCCGGAGCCCGATCCGTGGACGAAATCACCGGATCGCGCCGGATGCGGCGCATGCGCAAGGCCGACTGGTCGCGTCGGCTGGTGCAGGAGAATCGACTCTCGGTCGACGACCTGATCTGGCCCATCTTCATCATCGACGGCGAGAATCGCCGCGAACCCATCGACGCCATGCCGGGTGTCTTCCGCCTGACGATCGACATCGCCGTCGAGGAGGTGGAGAAGGCCGCGAGGCTGGGCGTCCCGGCGATCGCGACGTTCCCGAATGTCGACCATTCGCTGCGCGACCAGACCGGCTCGGAGATCCTCAACCCCGACAATCTCCTCAACCGGGCATCGCGCGCCATCAAGGCTGCCGTTCCGCAGATCGGCATCATCACCGATGCCGCGCTCGATCCGTTCACCAGCCACGGCCATGACGGGATCCTGCGCGACGGGACCATCGTCAACGACGAGACGGTGAGGCAGATCGCGGAGGCCGCGGTGCTGCAGGCGGCCGCCGGCGCCGACATCATCGCGCCGTCGGACATGATGGACGGACGCATCGGCGCCGTCCGCGACGCGCTCAACGAGGCCGGCTTCGGCGACGTGGCGATCATGTCCTATGCGACGAAGTTCGCGTCGGCCTTCTACGGTCCCTACCGGGAGGCGATCGGCACTGCCGGCCTTCTGAAGGGCGACAAGAAGACCTACTACCTCGATCATGCCAATTCCGAGGAGGCGGTGCGCGAAGCCGAGCAGGACGTCGACGAGGGCGCCGACATGCTGATGGTGAAGCCCGGCCTGCCCTATCTCGACATCATCCGGCGCCTGAAGGACGAACTCGGCCTGCCGACCTTCGCCTATCAGGTCTCCGGCGAGTACTCGATGATCAAGGCGGCGGCGGCCCATGGCTGGATCGATGGCGAGAAGGTCATGATGGAGACGCTGCTGTCCTTCAAGCGCGCCGGCTGCGACGGCATCCTGACCTATTTCGCGCCCGAGGTGGCAGCCCTCCTCAACAAGCGCGGCTGAACGGCGAGGACCAGACTCAAGCGGGGGAAGACGGGGATGACCGATCGCGTCGCGTATCTGCAGAGCCTGTTTTCGGGCGCCCGCCAGGAGGACAGGTTCAACCGGCAGCACGAGATTTTTCCGGTCGCCACCATGACGGCGGCACCGCAGCCGCAGCCCCTGCCGCGCGGCGAGGCGATCGATCTCCCCGCGACCTACCGGTTCGGGGATGGCGACCGGGACACGGCCGCTTTCCTGGCCGAAACCGACACGGTCGCGCTGATGGTTCTTCACCGTGGACGGGTTCGCTACGAGGATTACTGGCTGACCGGCGGTCCCCGCGTGACCTGGGTGTCGATGTCGGTCGCCAAGAGCTTCGTCTCGGCCGCCCTCGGCATCGCGCAGGCCGAAGGCGCGTTCGGCTCCGTCGAGGACCAGATCGTCGCCTACGTCCCCGAATTGAAGGGTTCCGCCTATGACGGCGCGCGCATCAAGGACGTGCTGCAGATGGCGTCCGGCGCGCGCTGGAACGAGGATTATTCGGATCCGGCTTCCGACATCAACCGCTTCATAGCGGTCTTTGCCCATGGCGGGTCCTTCAACGACTTCACCGCGACGCTGGAGCGCCAGAGAGAGCCGGGCACCTGGAATCTCTACAACTCGACCGACACCCAGGCGCTCGGCATGCTCCTGAAGACGGTGACCGGCACGTCGATCCGCGACTATGTCGAGGAAAAGCTCTGGCATCCGCTCGGCATGGAGGACGACGCGCACTGGCTCGTCGATTCGACGGGCATGGAGATGGCCTTCGGCGGTCTCAACGCCACGGCGCGCGACTATGCGAAGCTCGGCGAGCTCTACCGTCTGGGCGGGCGCTGGAACGGCCGGCAGATCGTGCCGGAAGCGTGGGTGGCGGCGTCGGTCACCGCCGACGCGCCGCACCTGAAGGCCGGCGCCGGCGGGCTCGCGGGCACCATCTTTAACTACGGTTATCAGTGGTGGCTACCCGGCGACGAGGGCGAGTACGCCGCGATCGGCGTCTACAACCAGTTCGTCTATGTCGATCCCCGCCGAGACCTCGTCATCGCCAAGCTGTCGGCGAACCATCGCTACGGAACCACGAATGACGAAAGCTCCTTCCGCGAAGCCGAGACGATCGGCCTTTTCCGGGCAATCGGACGGGCGCTGGCAGGCTGAGGGCCGTGGACATTCGCTCGGCATCCGCGCGAGAAACGACGGATACGGGGCGAAGCAGGATGAAACCCTTTCATAGGCTCACGCGTAACTGAGCGGCGCTGGCATCCGCGGCAGGCTAAGGTCGGGCGAGGCGACAGGATTCCGCCCGCAGGGCGCTGATCGGGCATGTCGGCGGGGCGCGACCGACACCCGGAGGAGAACAGGCCATGGCGGATCCGCTTGCAAACGACTTCTATGCCCGCCTCGCCCCGCAAGGCGAATTCAGCCGCCTGGCCGATGGCAACGCCTATGTTCCGCTGCCCGACGACTGGTATGTCGGGACGGCCGACATCGTCGGATCCACCGCTCACATCGCGGCCGGCCGCTACAAGATCGTCAACACGGTCGGGGCGTCGGTCATTTCCGCCCAGATGAATGCCGCCGACGGCATGACCTTTCCCTTCGTCTTCGGCGGCGACGGCGCCAGCTTCGCCTTCCCCTCGGGCCATCTGCCGCGGGCCACGGATGCGCTGTCCCGGGTGCTGCGCTGGGCCGCGGACGCGTTCGGATTCGAGCTGCGCGGCGCGATCGTGCCGGTCGCCGACATCCGCGCGGCGGGCTTCGACGTCTCGGTGGCGCGCTATCGCCCGTCGGCGACGATCGACTATGCGATGTTTGCCGGTGGCGGACTTGCCTGGGCGGATCGCGAAATGAAGGCGGGTCGATACAGGATCGACCCGGCGCCGGAGGGTGCCCTGCCCGACCTGTCGGGCCTTTCCTGCCGCTGGACGCCGATGAAGTCGCGCAACGGCACCATCCTCTCGGTTCTCGTGCTGCCTCGACCAGGCGCCGACCCGGCCGCCGTGACGGCGGTGTCGCGCCGTGTCGTGGAGATGACGCGCGGGCTGGCCGGCGGCGGGCATCCGGTTCCTCCGGAAGGGCCCGGCGTCACCTGGCCGAACGAAGGCATCGCGATCGAGGCACTGGCGTCGCGGGGCCACGGGTCGCTGCTCCGGCGGAAGATCGAACTGCTCGCCACCACGCTGGTCGCCCATTTCTTCTTCATCACCCGCATCAAGCTCGGCGCCTTCGATCCGACGCACTACGTCCAGGTGACGCGCGACAACGCCGATTTCCGGAAGTTCGACGACGGGCTGAAAATGACCATCGACTGCGATGCGGCGACCCGCGACCGGATCGAGACCGTCTTGCGGGAAGCCTCGGCCGCCGGCATCGTCTCCTACGGCCTGTTCGAGCAGGAATCGGCGATCATGACCTGCATCGTGCCGTCAGTGACCAGCGACAACCACGTGCATTTCATCGATGGCGCGGCCGGCGGCTACACCAGCGCCGCCATGGCGCTCAGGGCCGCGCCCTGATCGACGGCGATCACCGGGGCGTCCCGGCGCCCCCGCGGACGCGACCGCCGCCAGAACCTTGCATTCATGGCGTCCGTCCCCATCTTCCCTGGGTGGCCGACGGCTGCTGAACAAGGGCAAGGACGATGACGGAACGCATTCTCGACGGCGAAATCATCCAGACGAGGCTGGACGACTGGCGCGCCTATGATGGCGTGCGGACGCGGCGCGTCTTCGCCTTCCTGGTCGACTACCTGATCATCGGCCTGCTTTGCATCCCCTTCGCCATTCTGATCGCCGTGCTCGGCGTCGTCACGCTCGGCCTCGGATGGGCGCTCTACGGTGTGCTCGGGCCGATGGTGGCGCTGATCTACATCTGGGGCACCCTCGGCAGCGGCAAGCAGGCGACGGTGGGGATGCGGATGATGGGTCTGCGCCTGGACCGGCTCGACGGGCGTCCCGTCGACGGGCTCCTGGCGGTGGTGCACACGGTCCTGTTCTGGGCCGGCAACGTGCTGCTGACGCCGCTGATCCTGCTCGCGCCGCTGTTTCTCGACCGCAAGCGGACCCTGCACGATCTCCTGCTCGGCACCGTCGTGACGCGCGACGACTTCTGAGGAACCCGGCCCGAACCCGAATCCGGCGCCGGCGTCATTTCTCGGTGACCCCGGCCCGCACCCAGTTGACGTTTGGCCCCGCGCGGACGATTTTGCGGGACATGCTCAGAGTCCGCGATCGATGACGCATCATCCGACCCAGTCGCCGCAGTTCTTCCTCACGGCCCCCTCGCCCTGTCCCTACATCGACGGACAGTACGAGCGGAAGGTGTTCACGCATCTCGTCGGCGACAAGGCGCCCGAGATGAACGACCTCCTGACGCAAGGCGGCTTCCGGCGATCGCAGAACATCGCCTACCGCCCGGCCTGCGAGACATGCCGCGGTTGCGTGTCGGTGCGCATCCTCGCCAACGAGTTCGAACCGTCCAGGAACATGAAGCGCGTGCTTCGACGCAACGCCGACCTGGTCGGCGCGGTGCACGACGCGGAGCCGACGACGGAGCAGTATTCGCTGTTCCGCACCTATCTGGACGCCCGCCACCGGAAGGGCGGGATGTCGGACATGACCGTGCTCGACTACGCCATGATGGTGGAGGACACGCATGTGGACACCAAGGTGATCGAGTACCGGCGGCGCGGACCCGATACCTTCATCACCGGCCGTGGCGAGGGCGAACTGATCGCGGTCGCGCTCACCGACCGGATGTCCGACGGCCTCTCGATGGTCTACTCCTTCTACGTTCCGGACCAGGAGGACCGTTCGCTCGGTTCCTTCCTCATCCTCGACCACATCGCCCGGGCCCGGGCCGCGGGTCTGCCGCATGTCTATCTGGGCTACTGGGTCGCCGGCTCCCGAAAGATGGCCTACAAGATCCGCTTCGGTCCGCAGGAACATCTCGGTCCGCGCGGATGGGAGCGGCATGCCGAGCCCGTCGCATGACCGCTGGACCAGTCCTTGCCGACGCGCAAGCGCTGTCGAAAATGCTGCCCCTGCTCTAGATTGAAGCCATTCCCGCGGAACAAGCCCGGCCGAGCGAGGCTGCCGCCCTCCGTCAGCCCCACCATGACGGATCGAACGCATGTCCACCCCCATGAGCGACCACACCAAGGGCCTCGTCATCACCGCCATCGGCGGCATGGCCCTGACGGTCGACATCCCGCTGCTCCGGCTCGCCAACGGCGAGGCATGGTCGATCCTGTTGCTGCGATGCGGAGCCACCGTGGCGGCTACGCTGATCATCTGGACCGCCTGGCGGCTCCTGGGCGGCCGTCCGCCCGCGCTGATCCCCGGCCGGGTCGGGCTCGCGGTGGCCGGGCTCTATGCGATGTCGACGCTGACCTTCATGACGGCGGTCTACAACACGTCGACGGCAAACCTCGTTTTCATCCTGGCCTTCAACACCATGTTCGCCGCCCTGCTCTCCTGGATCTTCCTCAAGGAGCGGCCGCGCCCGGCGACGCTGGTCGCGATGGGGCTGATGATGGTGGGCGTCCTCATCATCGTCGGCGATGGCGTCTCCAGCGGCAATCTCTTCGGCGACCTGATGGCGCTGGCGTCGGCCTTCTTCATCGCCTGCGCGATCACGATCACGCGCGCCTCGGGCGCGGAGATGGGATTCACGGCGCTGATCGCGGTCGTGGCGCCGTTTCTCGTCGCCATCGCGATGGTCGGCCAGGTCGGCTACAAGGTCGAGGCGCCCGGGTGGATCCTCTTCAACGGCGCGGTGGTCATGCCCATCGCCTTCTTCTGTCTGGCGACCGGGCCGCGCTACATCACCGGTCCCGAGGTCGCGATGTTCTATCTTCTGGAGACCGTTCTCGCCCCCGTCTGGGTCTGGCTCATCTTCACCGAGGTGCCGTCGCGGGCGTCCATGATCGGCGGTTCGATCCTGATCATCACGCTCGTCGGCCATTCGCTGTGGCAGCTTCAGTCGGGCCGGCGGCGACGCGCGGGCGCCACCGTGCGCCACCCCGTCTGAGCGCGCCGTTCACAGGCTGGCGCCGGGAGGCGAATGGCCTCATTGCCGAGGTCCGGCCGCGACATTATTCTAGGTGCGGATCGGACGGGCGTTGCGGCATGACCCGCTCTCGATGACCGACCACTCAACCTGTCGAGGCCAGCTGCGCAGAACCCGGAGGCAAGTCCACGATGATCGACGGCCCCACCGGCTGGCTGCTGGCGCTGAAATGGGAACTGATACGGCCGGTCGTCGATGCCGTGTCGCTCGGCCTCTCGGCCCTCGCCTTCGAGCCCGGCGCCTTTCGGGTTGCGGCCACGTCGGCAGGGCGGGATCTGGCGCTGCTGATGGCCTTTCTCGCCGGCATGTCGCAGGCCGCGGGCCATGGCCTCGTCCTGTTCTTCAATCGCGTTCCGTTCACCCGCTTCGTCCTCAGCCTCGTCCTGATGGCCCTCATCTATCTGGCCAGCGCCGTGGTCACCGCCGTCAGCACCACGATCGCCGTCGAATACGCGTTCCGGCGCGAAGTCGCCTACGGGCCGGTGATCGGGATCATCGCGCTGGCGCAGGCGCCTCGGCTGTTCGGGATCCTCACGCTGGCGCCCTATTTCGGTGAGGCGCTCAGCCGTTTTCTCGACGTTCTCGTCTTCGGCCTGATCCTGTTCGGGCTGCACCATGGCATCGGCATCCCCGTGGGCATCGCCGCAATGGCAGCACTCCTCGGCTGGGTGGCGATCCGGTTGATGTCGCTTCTCTTCGGCCGTCCCTTCGGCTTCGTGATCGAACGGCTTCACCATGCGGCGGCCGGCGGCGCCCTGACGGTCACGTCGCAGAATCTCGCCGATCACCTCATCGCCCGGGCAAGGAAGCTCACCGGCGGACGGAAACCCGGCGAATGACCGGCGTCCTCGGCTACATCGTCCTGCTCGGTGCGATCATCTTCGTGGTGTCGATGATCATGGCGCCGTTCGAGACGCTCGGCTGGTGGGCGGGCTGGCTCGGTCCACACGACGAACCCGGCGCGGCCAAGGCGGCACCACCACCGGACCGAGACGCCTCGCCGGTCTCACAGGCGCCGCGTGCGCACGTGGTCTTCCTCGCGGGAATCGGTTCCATCTCGGGGGCGGAACTGATGCCTTCGGAGGAGGCCTTCCTGACGCGCCTTCGCGACTCGCTGCCCGAATTCGCGCTCGTCACCGACGTCTTCCCCTATGCCCCGTCAGGCCTGCCCCTGTTCACCGGGCAGCGCGTCTTTCGCTGGCTGTGGCGCACCGCCCGTCGCTGGCGCAAGGCGCAGACGTTCCTGCTGCCGCCGATCCTGCACACGCGCAACCTGTTCCAGGTGCTGGTGGCGGCGGACAATCGCTACGGCCCGATCTATGGCTTCGGCCTGTCGCGCGTCATCCTCGACCGGCTGATCGCCAGCGGCTATGCCCCCGCCGACGGCTGCCCGATCATTCTCATGGGCTCCAGCGGCGGTGGCCAGATCGCGGTCAGCGCGGCTCCCTATCTCGCCGCAGCAACGGGGGCATCGGTCTCGGTCGTCGCCTTCGGCGGGGTCATGGCCTCGGACCGCGGGGTCACCGAAGCCGGCCGGCTGATCTCGCTCTACGGCTCGCGGGACTTCGTCTACCGGCTGGCCCGCTTCGCCTTCCCCGGTCGCTGGCCGATCTTCGCCGGGTCGCACTGGAACAGGGCGCTTCGCGAGAAACGGCTCGTCGAGCGGGACATCGGCCCGATTTCCCACACCGGCAAGGGCGGCTATCTCGACGGCCAGGCCCGCTGGCGGGATGCCTCGCATCTCGAGCTGACCGTTCGCGAGATCAGCATCGCCGTTCGCTCCGTGATGCAGGACGTTTCCGCCAGGCAGGCCGAAACGATCGAGGGCGTTTCGCTCTGACGCCGGCTATTCGGCGGCCAGCGGCATGGCCCCCGGCGCCGGGCGAGGCGCTTCATGCGCGACCCGCGCGGCGGTCGCGCCTTCCGCCTCCACAGGTTCGTCCCGATCGTTGGGCCGCAGGATCCATTGCATCACGCGGCCGGTGAAGATCGAGGCATCATCCATGATCGTGTACATCGAGGGGATGAAGACCAGCGACAGCACGGTCGACACCAGCAGGCCGCCGATCACCGCCACCGCCATCGGCGCGCGGAATTCGCCGCCGTCGCCGAGCGCCAGGGCGGCGGGGATCATGCCCGCCGACATGGCAATCGTCGTCATGATGATCGGCCGGGCGCGCTTGCGGCAGGCATCGACGATGGCTTCGGCGCGCGGAACCCCGTGCCGGACCTCCTCGATGGCGAAGTCGACCAGCATGATGGCGTTCTTGGTCACGATGCCCATCAGCATGAGGATGCCGATCACCACCGGCATCGAAACGGCGGCGTTGGTGAGCCAGAGGCCGGCGACGACACCGCCGATCGACAGCGGCAGCGACCCCAGGATCGTGACCGAGTGGAAGATCGAGCCGAAGAGCAGGATCAGCACCACGAGGACGAGCATCAGGCCGGTGATCATCGCCAGCGCGAAGCCTGCGAAGACCTCTCCCATGATCTCGGCGTCGCCGGTCTCCTGGACGCGCACGCCGGCCGGCAGGTTTTGCACCAGCGGCATCGCGTTGACGAGAGCCAGGCCTTCCCCGATCTCGTAGCCGGGCGCCATGTCGGCGCCGATGACCACGCGGCGTTCGCGGTTGAAGCGCTGGATCGAGGACGGACCCTGGCCGTAGCTGATGGTCGCGACCGACGACAACGGCACCGTCGAGCCGGAGGCCGTCGGCACCGGCAGCGCGCTGACGACGGACAGGTCGTCGCGCGAGGCCTCGTTGATCTGGACGCGGATCGGAATCTGACGGTCGCCGACCGTGTATTTCGCCAGGTTGGCGTCGATGTCGCCGATGGTGGCGATGCGCAGCGTCTCGGCGAGCGTCGCCGTCGAGATGCCCAGTTCCGAAAGGCGGTCGAGGTCGGGCTTGACGATGACCTCCGGCCGGTCGAGCGCGGCATTCGACGTCACCGCGCGGTACTTCCCGGTCTGGACCATCGCGCTCTGGATCTCGCGGGCGGTACTGTCGAGAAGCCCGCCGTCCGTTCCCATGACACCGAACTCGAGCGCGCGCTGGCCACGATCGTTGACGAAGTAGATGCGCAGGTCCGGCACCGCTTCGAGACGCTGGAGGAGGATCTCCTCGATCTCTTCCTGCTTGATGTCGCGCTGCGACTTGTGGACGAGGTCGGCGATGACGGTCGCGCGGCGCGGCTCCAGCGTGCCGGTCGGGTTGGACCCGCCGATCACATAGACGTTCTCCACCTCGGGAAGCTCGCGCATGATGTCGGAGACCCGGTCGGTCGTCTCGCGGGTGTCTTCGAGCAGGCTTCCCGGCGGAAGCTCGAGCGAGAACACGATCCGGCTCGCATCCTCCTTCGGGATGAACCCGGACGGCAGCAGGCCGATCGCGTAGATCGAGCCGGCGAAGAAGCCGACGCCGGCCAGCATGGTGATCCAGCGGAAGCGCAGCGACGTCTGCAGGAAACCGAGATAGCCGCGCATGACGGCGCCGGGCTTCGGCTCCTCATGGCCATGGCCGCGCAGGAAGTAGGCGGCGAGCATCGGGGTGATCAGTCGCGCGACCAGCAGCGAGAAGAACACGGCGACGGCAACCGTCAGGCCGAACTGCTTGAAGTACTGGCCTGCCACGCCGCCCATGAAGGAAACGGGCGCGAAGACCGCCATGATGGTGGCCGAGATGGCGATGACGGCAAGGCCGATCTCGTCGGCCGCCTCGAGCGAGGCCCGGTAGGGCGACTTTCCGAGCTTGATGTGGCGAACGATGTTCTCGATTTCCACGATCGCGTCGTCGACGAGGATGCCGACCACGAGCGTGATGCCGAGCAGGGAGACCAGATTGAGCGAAAAGCCCATCAGGTCGAGCGCCCAGAAGGTGGGAATGGCCGAGAGCGGAAGCGCGGAGGCGGCCACGAGCGTCGCCCTGATGTCGCGCAGGAACAGGAACACCACGATGACGGCGAGGATCGCGCCCTCCACCAGCGTCTCCATCGCGGAATCGTAGTTGCCCTCGGTGAAGGTGACCGAATCGTCGACCTTGGCGAACGAGACCTCCGGGTTCAGCTGCCGCAGGTCGGCGATCGCCGCGGTCACGCGCTCGTTGACCTCGACATCGCTTTCGCCCTTGCCGCGGAAGATGCCGAACGACACCACCGTCTGGTTGTTCAGCCGCGCGAAGGACTTCGGCTTGGCCCAGGAATCCGTCACCGTGGCGATGTCGGCCAGGACGACGCGACGCCCGCCCGCGAGCGGGATCTCGAGATTGCGCAAGCCTTCGATGCTGCGGGTGCCGCCCAGCGTCCGGATGGTCTGGTCGCGGCCGCCGAATTCTCCGTTGCCGCCGGTCAGGTCGACATTGGCCGCGCGCAAGGCCCGGTTGACGTCGCCCGCCGTGGCGCCGAGAGCGCGCAGCCGGTCGGGATCGATCTCGACCTTGATCTCGCGGGTCACGCCGCCATTGCGGTCGACGCGGGCCACGCCCTTCAGCCCTTGCAGCTTGCGGATGACCACGTCGTCGACGAACCAGGAAAGTTCCTCCAGCGTCATGGCCGGGGCCTGGACGGCGTAGGTCAGGATGGCCTGTCCCTCCACCTCGACGCGGTTGACGACCGGGTCGTCGGCGGTGGCCGGCAAGCTGTCGCGGATGCGCTCGACGGCATCCTTGATGTCCTGGACCGCCGTCTGCGTCTCGATCTCGAGCCGGAATTCGACCACCGTCTGCGAGTTGCCTTCGGTGATCGTGGAAATGACGTTCTTCACGCCGGTCACGTTGGCGACCGCGTCCTCGACGCGCTTGGTCACCTGCGTCTCGAGCTCGCTCGGCGCCACGCCCGGGTCCTTGACGACGACCGAGACGAGGGGAATGTCGATGTTGGGAAAGCGCGTGATCGGCAGGCTGGAGAAGCTGTAGAGACCCAGTCCCGTCAGCACGATGAAGAGCAGGACGGCGGGAACCGGGTTACGGATCGACCAGGCGGAGAAGTTCATGTTCATCGCGCGACCGCTCCCGTGTCCTGCTGGCGCACCGGCCTGACCAGGTCGCCATCGGCCACGAAGGTTCCGGCGCGCGACACGACCTCGTCGCCAGCCGCGACGCCGCTGACGATCTCCGCGAAACCATCGGTGCGGACGCCGATCGAGACCGGCACCGTCGCGACCCTGCCGTCCGTGACCTTCTGGAGGAAGCCGTCCGTGCCCTTGTAGACGAGCGCGGCCAGCGGAACGGCGACGCTGTCGCGCCGCGTCGTCTCGATGGAACCGCGGGCGAAGTTGCCGACGCGGACCGCGTCGTCCTGGGCCAGCGCGATGCGCACGACACCCATGCGCAAGGTCTGGTTCACTTCGGGCTCGATCATGCGAACCTCGCCGCGGGTCGGCTCGGTGGCGCCGGCCACCCTGACCTCGACGGCCATGCCGGGCTTCAGCCGCGGCAGCGACGTCTCGGGAACGCTGGCGGAAAGCTCCAGATCGCCGTCGATGGCGATCCGGAACAACGCTCCGCCACTGGCGCCGACGATGCCGCCGAGCGTGGCGTTGCGGGCGAGGATGAGGCCGTCGGCCGGCGCCTTGACCTGCGTCTTCTGGATCTGCAGCTCGACGTTCTGCTTCTGGGCGTCGATGACGCCAAGCTGCGCCTGCGAGGCGGCGAGCGCCTTGCGCGCCGATTCGAGCTTCGCCACGGCGCTGTCATAGGCGTTCACGGCATTGTCGAGCTGAGACTGGGCGGCGATGCCCTTCCTTTGCAGCTCGCGGGCCCTGTCGAGCGATTCGGCGGCCTGCCGCACGCCGATCTCGGCATCGGTGATCTGCGCCGCGACCTGCGCCACGCTGGCTTCCGCCTGGGCGCGGTTGGCATCGGCCTGAGCGAGCTGGGTCTCCAGCATCGACCGGTCGAGCAAGGCGAGAACCTGCCCCTTCCTCACGGTGTCGCCCTGGTCGGCCATGAGCTCCTGGACGATCATGCCGGAGAGATCGACGCCGACCGCCGCCTCCTGCCGGGCGACGATGCTGCCGGTCACGACGAGCCTTTCGACGAGTTCGCGGCGCTCGGCTGCGACCACCCGAATGGCCGGCGGCGCGGTCACCGCGACGGCGTCCGCCGGGGCTTCCACCGGGGCGGCGGTCAATGCGGTCTGGGTATAGCCCAATGCCGCGGCGCCGCCGACGAGGGCGATGGCGGCGACGGCCAGGATGCGACTTTTCTTCATCGGAGCGCCTCGGGTCGGTGGCGTTGCTGTTGGTTCGACGCCGATGCTACGGCGCCGGCTGCACGTCGGATCAGGAAGCCGTGCTGCGGCCCGTCGGTCGCAGCACGGCCGTGGCGATGGCGCGGATCACGACCTCGAGACGTTCGAAATCCACGCCCTGCGCCGGCAGGTCGTTGATGGCCAGCCCTTCGCCGAAGGCGACCATGACGGGCAGGATGGTGTCGAGATCGGCGCAGGGATCGATCTCGCCGCGATCGACGGCCCCGCGCAGGAAGGAGCGGAAGCTGTCATCGACGTCCTTCATGGACATCTTGCAGGCGAAATCGATGGCATCGTTGCGCATCGACTCCGCCCTGATCTCGGCGAAGAGCGGGGCGTTGCCGCTTTCGTGCATGTAGCGGATATGGGCCATCGCGGCGGCGACGAAGCCGTCCACGACGTCGCCGCCGAGCGTCAGAACGGAGAAGATCTCAGCGTCGCGGCGCCGGTCGGCCTCGGTGATCGCCTCGATGATCGCCTCCTTCGACGGAAAGTAGCGATAGAGGGCGCCGGGGCTCATCCCCACTTCCGAACAGATCTGCTGCATCGACGCGCCCTGGAAGCCGGAGCGTACGAAGCAGGTCTTGGCCGCATCCAGAATGCGCGCGACCTGCTGGTCACGACGCTCGGTGCGCGAGGTCGCCGCCTCCGTGTCGAGGAGCGCCGCTTCGCCGGCGGAGGAGTGAAAAACAGGCATCTGCATCCGATTTATGCGAATGATCATTCTCAATTTATGCGAACGATCGTTCTCCGTCAAGATGGTGCAGTGCAAAATGGGCGGACCGCGACGGATGACGGGCTCGCGACAGCACAGATGGCGCGGAACGGTTGGCTTGCCAATGGTCGCGATTGTAAAGTTGTGTTGCTGCCGACAGCGCGGTGTCAGGAGCCGTGGCTGCGGCGAGGCCGATCCCGCATCTCGCCGGGCTTTCGCGTTCAGCCCAGATCGTCGAGGAAGGCGGAGGCCGTCGCGCGCATCGCCGCAAGCTGGCCGGGCTCCATCCGGTCGAGCGTGGCGATCATCATGGCCATGCGGCGGTTCCCGGAAAAGCGCTGGCGATGGCGTGCGAGGAAATCCCAGTAGAGCGGGTTGAACGGGCAGGCGTCCGGCCCGACGCGCTGCTTCACGTCGTAGCGACAGCCGCCGCAATAGTCGGACATGCGGTCGATATAGGCGCCCGAGGCCGCGTAGGGTTTCGACGCCAGCAGGCCGCCATCGGCAAACAGGATCATGCCGACGACGTTGGGCATCTCCACCCATTCATAGGCGTCGTGATAGACGAGCAGGTACCACTCCTGCACCGCGCGCGGATCGAGCCCGGCGAGCAGGCAGAAATTCCCGATCACCATCAGCCGTTGGATGTGGTGGGCATAGGCGTTGGCCTTCGTCTCGCCAATCGCCTGCGCCAGGCAGTTCAGGTCCGTGTCGCCCGTCCAGAAGAAGGCCGGCAGCGGCCGGTCGGCGCCGAGCGCGTTCGAGGCGGCATAGTCCGGCATCTTCAGCCAGTAGATGCCGCGCACATATTCGCGCCAGCCGATGATCTGGCGGATGAAGCCCTCGACGGCGTTCAGCGGGGCGGCGCCGGAATGGTAAGCGTCCTCGGCGCGGCGGCAGCATTCGGCCGGTAGCAAAAGGCCGCAATTGATCAGCGCCGACAGGTTGGAATGGAACAGCAGCGGCTCGCCCGTGCGCATGGCGTCCTGATAGTCGCCGTAGAGCGGCAGCGCGTTTTCGACGAACCAGTCGAGCGCCACCAGGGCATCCTCGCGCGTCACCGGATAGTCGAAGGGATCGAGATCGCCGAAATGATCGGCAAAGTCGCGGGCGACCGTGTCGAGCACGCGCCGCGTGGTCGCATCCGGCAGAAAGGACGGGCGCTCGGGCACGGCGAGCGTTTTCGGCAGCGGCTTGCGGTTCTCCTTGTCCAGGTTCCAGGCGCCGCCCTCGGGATCCTTGCCGCGCATGAGATAGCCCGTGCTGCGGCGCATCTCGCGATAGAAGAACTCCATGCGCAGGTCCTTGCGGCCCTCCGCCCATCTGGCAAAAACCTCCGTCGAGCAGAGGAAGCGGCGATCCTCGCGGATCTCGACCGGGCAGCCGAACAGGTCGCTCCAGTCGCACATGGCCTGCAGCACGCGCCACTCGCCGGGCTCGGTGACGACGATCCGGTCCGGCCGGTGCCGCTCGACCGCTTGCTGCAGCGCCTCCGTCAGGCTCGCCGGCCCGCCCGCCTGGCCGAAGGCCGCGTAGTCGACCGTGATCCCCTCCCCGCGCAGATCGTCCGCGAAGTGGCGCATGGCGGCAAACAGGAAGGCGATCTTCTTCTTGTGATGGGGCACATAGGTCGCCTCCTCGCCCACCTCCGCCATCACCACGACGTCCCCGTGCGGATCGAGCCCGTCGAGGCTGGAAACCGATCGGGACAGCTGGTCGCCGAGGAGGAAGCGGAGCGTGCCGGGCATGAGCGGTTGATATGGAAGCGCGGGGCGAAAGGTCGAGCGACGGGAAGGCGGAAATACGGGGACAGTTTACCTGTTTCCACCATGACGCAGTCTTGCCGGACCCGGCGAACACGGAAACAGGTAAACTGTCGCCGCATTTCCGAGCGAGGAGAACCGCATGCACAGACCCATCGTTCCCGCATCCCTGAGGGGCGTCTACGATCAGTGGCACTTCGCGCCGGCGGTGGTGGCCAACGGCTTCGTCTTCTGCTCGGGCATCGTCGGCACCAGCCCGGGCGGCGAGACGCCGGGCGAAGACGGGCTGAAGGGGGCAGAGGCGACGCTCGCCGACGCGGACGCGCCGCTCGCCGCGCTGATGGCGGTGAAGGACCCGGAGGCCCAGTTCGCCACCGCCTTCGAGGCGCTGAAGGCGATCCTGGCGGAAGCGGGCTGCGATCTCTCCGACGTGGTCGAAATCACCACCTACCACGTCGACATCGCCCGCCACATGGCGACGTTCATGACCGTCCGCGACCGCTATCTGAGCGAGCCCTGGCCAGCCTGGACGGCGATCGGGGTGAGCGAGCTGATCGTGCCGGGCGGGCTGATGGAGATCCGGGCGGTGGCGGTGGCGCGGGGGTGAGCGATCACTTCCCCTGCAAATACTTGTGAATGATGGAGTTGATCAGCGTCTGGTAGGGCATGCCCTCTTCCGCGGCGCGCGTCTTCAGTCGCGCCAGATCGCGCTCCGGGACCGCGATCGAGATGCGCCGACGCTTGCCGTCGATCACAGAGCGGGCGGCCGACTTCCAGAACTCCCGACGCTCGTCGGTGAGTCCGACGGAAACCCACTCGCCGCGCTCGGTGCTCTCGACGAGGTCTTTTTCCTCGTCGACGGAAATGTCGGCGGGATGGATGTCGGCGGGATGGGTCATTGGACGAGTTCCGATCAGGTTTCCAATCCTCGTACTTCTACGAGAACTTCCCCGTCCGTGGAAATCCCTTCGGCACCATGCGCCCCGCCGACGCGCGGTCGCCGGTCCATTCGACGAGGTCGTCCTTGGATTTCACGAAGGCGCGGCCGGCGGAGTCGGTCCAGGTGAGGCCGGCATCGAGCGAAAAGGTCTTGATGTCGCAGACGCCGCCGTCCTTGTAGCGCTGCAGGCGCACGCCCTTGCCGCGCGTCATCTCCGGGATCTGCGCCAGCGGGAAGACCAGCATCTTGCGGTTCTCGCCGACGATGGCGACATGGTCGCCGGACACGGGCAGGCATTTCGACATCTCGTCGGGCGCCTTGACGTTCATCACCTGCTTGCCCTTGCGGGTGTTGGCCGCCACCTCGGCCTCGGGCACCACGAAGCCGTAGCCCTCGTGCGAGGCGACCAGCAGCTTGCGCTCCGGGTCGTGGACGAAGGCGGTGACGATGTCCTGGTCGTTTTCCATGTCGACGATGATGCGGATCGGCTCGCCATGGCCGCGCCCGCCGGGCAGCTTGTCGGCGCCGATGGTGTAGAACTTGCCGCCGGTGGTGAGCACCAGGATCTTGTCGGTGGTCTGCGCGTGGAAGGCGAGCTTGAGCTTGTCGCCCTCCTTGAAGGCGAGGCTGTCGAACTCGGCCAGATGCCCCTTCAGGGCGCGCAGCCAGCCCTTTTCGGAGACGACGACGGTGATCGGTTCCTTCTCGATCATCGCCTGCTGGATGTGCGTCTCGTCATGCTCGGGCGCGTCGGCGAACTGGGTGCGGCGACGGCCGAGCTCGGTGCGCGAGCCGAAGCGGTCGCGCAGCCGCTCGACCTCCCAGCGGATGGTCTTCCACTGCTTGGCGTCGGAGGCGAGCAGCGCCTCGATCTGCGCCTTCTCGATCGTCAGCTTGTCGAACTCGGTCTTGATCTCGAATTCCTCGAGCTTGCGCAGGGCGCGCAGCCGCAGGTTCAGGATCGCCTCGGCCTGCACGTCGGTGAGGTTCCAGCGGGCCATCATCACCGGCTTCGGCTCATCCTCCTCGCGGATGATGCGGATCACCTCGTCGATGTTGAGATAGGCGATCAGGTAGCCGCCGAGGATCTCCAGCCGCCGCTCGATCTCGGCCAGCCGGTGCCTCGACCGGCGGACGAGCACCTCCTTGCGGTGGTCGAGCCATTGCTGGAGCGCTTCCTTGAGCGACAGCACGTTGGGCACCCGACCGCGCGACAGGACGTTCATGTTGAGAGGGAAGCGGTTTTCGAGCTCGGACAGCTTGAACAGCGATTCCATCAGGATCGCCGGGTCCACCGTGCGGCTCTTCGGCACCAGCACGACGCGGACGTCCTCGGCGCTCTCGTCGCGCACGTCGTCGAGCAGCGGCAGCTTTCGCGCCAGAAGAAGCTCGGCGATCTTCTCGATCAGCTTGGCCTTCTGCACGCCGTAGGGAATTTCGGTGACGACGATGGTCCAGGTGCCGCGGCCCTGGTCCTCCACCGCCCATTTCGCCCTGACGCGGAAGGAGCCGCGCCCCGTCTTGTAGGCCTCCACGATCGCCGGCCAGCGGTCGACGATGATGCCGCCGGTCGGGAAGTCCGGCCCGCGCACCATGTTCTCGTCGGCATCCTCGGGATGCGGATCCTTGGTCAGCAGATCCTCGACGGCGGCGTCGGGGTGGTCGATCAGATGCAGGCAGGCCTTGGCGAGTTCGGCCACGTTGTGCGACGGGATCGAGGTGGCCATGCCGACGGCAATGCCGGTCGAGCCGTTGGCGAGCAGGTTCGGGAACGCGCCCGGCAGGACCGTCGGTTCTTCGTTCTCCTCGTTGTAGGTGGCGCGAAAGTCGACCGCGTCCTCGGTGATCCCGGACAGCAGCTCGGTCGCCGCCTCCGTCATGCGCGCCTCGGTGTAGCGCATGGCGGCCGCGTTGTCGCCGTCGATGTTGCCGAAATTGCCCTGCCCGTCGACGAGCGGGTAGCGCACCGAAAACGGCTGCGCGAGACGCACCAGTGCGTCGTAGATCGACTGGTCGCCATGCGGGTGGAACTTGCCCATCACCTCGCCGACGATCGAGGCGCATTTGGCGAATCGCTGGTCGGGATTGAGGCGGAGCAGGCGCATGGCGTGGACGATGCGGCGGTGGACCGGCTTCATGCCGTCGCGCACGTCGGGCAGCGCGCGGTGCATGATGGTCGACAGCGCATAGGCCAGATAGCGCTCTTCCAGCGCCTTCTTCAGGTCGACGGGCTCGATGCCTGAACTGTCATCGCCGGAGTTCGGCGGCGTTTGCGATTTCGACATATGCGGCAGTTAGCGAATCAGGCGATTCGGAGCAAGCGATCCGGCGGCGATCGTCAAGCCTTTCCGACACGTTTCGACACCGCGCTGGCCCCGGTGCGGCCTGCCGGTTCGGAACGCTTTCGCGGAAGGGGTCGTTACGCCTTCGAAAGTGGCGAAGTTTACAGATGGTGCGCGATATGCCGATCTAGACATCATCCTGACGATATCGGCGTCGACCAATCAGACTGCGCCAAGGCGCGACCAACTCAGGGAACAGATGATGACGTATCTCAAGTCGAAACTCAGGAGCCTCGCCATTGGCGGCCTCGTGCTCGCCGCCCTCCCGCAGATGGCCCATGCGCAGAGCGCGGCCGAGGTGGGCGAGCGGATCAAGGCGATCTTCGCTCATCAGGGCATCCAGCTTTCCTGGACCGGGGTTACCGAACAGGGCGACGGCCTCGTCCTGCAGGGCGTCAGCGCCGCGATGGAGGGTCTCGACGGCGCAGCGCCGATCGGCGACGTCGCCCTGTCCGACATCAGCCGTGACGGCGACACGATCGTCGTCGGCAGTGTGACGATGCCCGGCTACAACCGCACGCAGGACGACATGACGCTGTCGATCAGCGGCGTGTCGATGACCGGACTGCAATTGCCCGAGACCGGATCGGCCGACGCGATGAACACGGTGATGTTCTATGACAGCGCCGACATCGGGGAGCTGACCTTCTATGGCGGCGGACAGGAGATCGTCGCGATCCGCCAGCTGCACGCCGAGATGGAAGCCGCCGACGATGGCAGCTACACGTTCGGCGGCGCGGTCGAGGAGTTTTCCATCAACCTCGCCATGGTCGACGACCCGCAGTCGAAGGCGGTCATCAACGCGCTCGGCTACCAGACGCTCAAGGGCTACGTGGAGATGACCGGCACCTGGGATCCGCAGGACGGCCGCCTCATCCTGGACCAGTACGACACGTCGATCACCGACGCCGGCACGATCGGCATGACGCTCGACATCAGCGGCTACACGCCCCAGTTCATCCAGGCGCTGCGCGACATCCAGACCAGGATGGCGGCGACCGAGGGCCAGGACCAGTCGGCGCAGAGCATGGCGATGCTCGGCCTCATGCAGCAGATCAACCTGCATGGCGCCACCGTGCGCTTCGACGACGACAAGCTGACCGACAAGGTGCTGTCCTTCGTCGCCGCGCAGCAGGGCGCGCAGCCCTCGGACATCAAGAACCAGGCCAAGGCGGTGCTGCCGTTCGCCCTGGCGCAGGTGGGCAATCCGGAGCTGACGGCGGCGGTGAGCGCCGCGGTGAACACGTTTCTCGACAATCCCGAGAGCCTGGAAATCCGCATCGCGCCGGCGAACCCGATCCCGTTCGCGCTGCTCGCGGCCGGCGCCATGACGGCGCCGCAGTCGCTGCCGCAGCAGCTCGGCTTCGGCATCGCGGCGAACGAGTGAGGGCGTGAGTGGGTGGTGAGTGGGCGAATGGCGAATGGCGAATGGCGAATGGATTGTTAGAGGATTCGCACGGAAGCAATCCTCTATCCGCCCCCAGCTACTCGCTACTCGCTAATCACTACTCGCCATTTGCTATTCGCCATTCGCCAAGCCTCCACGCACTCCCCCACCACCGCCAGCGCGCCGGCCAGCAGGCCGGCGTCGCTGAGCCGGAAGGCCGCGCCCTCCCCCGTCAGCGGCACGTGGACGAAGCCGCTCATGCCGGGGGCAAAGCCTTCGCAGGCGTGGGCGCGCGACAGAACGAACACCATGTTGCAGAGATAGCCGCCGGCATCGTCCGACCATTCGACCGGCAGGCCCATGGCGGCAAGCCGGGCGTGGATCGCCTCGAGCGGCAGTCTAGACGCAAACGTCTCCGCGCCGTCGCAGACCGTGCCGGCCTCCCGCAGCACGCCTGCATTGTCGGGCCGGTCGGCGAGGAAACGGTTGCGGGCGAGGCGCTCCAGCCGGAAGCCGGCGCATTCGTTGGCGAGACCGAAATGGATGGCGATGTCGGGCGCGAAATCGCGGCCGATCGCCGAGAGACGCGGGCCGACCGCGTCGAAGTCGACCGGCAGGATCTCGGCGCGGAAGGCCGCCACGCCGTCGAAAGCCGGCGGCTCGGCCCGCAGCGCCGCCACCAGTGTCTCGGTCGGGTTGACCGGCGCGCCGGGAAACGGCTCGAAGCCGGTGACCAGGACGCGCGCGCCGGTCGCCATCGGGCTATTCGTCCTTCTTCTGCGGGATGACGCGCACGCCGAGTTCGCGCAGCTGCGCCGGCAGGGCCTCGGAAGGCGCGCCCATCAACAGGTCCTGCGCCTGCTGGTTCATCGGGAACAGCGTGATCTCGCGCAGGTTCTTCGCCCCCACCAGAAGCATGATGATGCGGTCGACGCCGGCCGCCATGCCGCCATGCGGCGGCGCGCCGTACTGGAAGGCGCGGTAGAGGCCGCCGAAGCGCTCCTCGACGTCGGCCTTCGACAGGCCGACCGTCTCGAAGGCCTTGACCATCAGTTCGGGCGACTGGTTGCGGATCGAGCCCGACGCGATCTCGAAGCCGTTGCAGACCAGGTCGTACTGGTAGGCCTTGATCGTCAGCGGATCCTGGTTCTCCAGCGCCTCCATGCCGCCCTGCGGCATCGAGAACGGGTTGTGGGCGAAGTCGACCTTCTTCTCCTCCTCGTTCCACTCGAAGAAGGGGAAATCGACGATCCAGGCGAGTTCGTAGCGGTCGCGGTCGACGAGGTTCAGCTCCTCGCCGGCCCGCGTGCGCGCTTCGCCGGCGAACCTGTAGAACTTTTGCGGGTCGCCGGCGACGAAGAAGCAGGCGTCGCCATCGCCGAGACCCAGCTGCGTGCGCACCGCCTCGGTGCGTTCCGGGCCGATGTTCTTGGCCAGCGGGCCAGCACCCTCGATCGCCTCGCCCTCCTTGCGCCAGAAGATGTAGCCCAGCCCGGGCTGGCCCTGCTGCTGCGCCCAGGCGTTCATCCGGTCGCAGAAGGCGCGGCTACCGCCGGTCCTGGCCGGAATCGCCCACACCTCCGCCTTCGGGTCGTTGGCCAGGATGTTGGCGAAGACCTTGAAGCCGGAGCCGGCGAAATGCTCCGACACCGCCTGCATCTCGATCGGATTGCGCAGATCCGGCTTGTCGGAGCCGTATCTGCGCAGCGCCGTGTCGTAGGGAATGCGCTGGAAGGTCTGCGTCACCGGCTTGCCGTTGGCGAATTCCTCGAACACGCCGCGGATCACCGGCTCCATCGTCGTCCAGACGTCTTCCTGGGTGACGAAGCTCATCTCCAAGTCGAGCTGGTAGAACTCGCCCGGCAGCCGGTCGGCGCGCGGGTCCTCGTCGCGGAAGCACGGCGCGATCTGGAAGTAGCGATCGAAGCCCGCCACCATCAGGAGCTGCTTGTACTGCTGCGGCGCCTGCGGCAGGGCGAAGAACTTGCCCTGGTGGATGCGCGACGGCACGAGGAAGTCGCGCGCGCCCTCGGGCGAGGAGGCCGTCAGGATCGGCGTCGAGTACTCGGTGAAGCCGACGTCGGTCATGCGGCGGCGCATGTCGGCGATGATCTTCGTGCGCTGCACGATGTTCCTGTGCAGCGTGTCGCGGCGCAGGTCGAGGAAGCGGTACTTGAGGCGGATGTCCTCGGGATAGTCCGGCTCGCCGAACACCGGCAGCGGCAGTTCCTTGGCCGTCGACAGGACCTCGATCTCGTCGGCATAGAGCTCGATCTCGCCCGTCGGCATGTTGGCGTTGACCGTCTCGGGCGTGCGCGCCTTGACCTTGCCGTCGACGCGGATCACCCACTCGCCGCGCACCGTCTCGGCCACCTTGAAGGCCGGCGAATCCGGATCGGCGACGATCTGCGTCATGCCGTAATGGTCGCGCATGTCGATGAACAGCAGCCCACCATGGTCGCGGACGCGGTGAACCCAGCCCGACAGGCGCGCGGTGGTGCCCTCGTCGGACTTGCGGAGTTGGGCGCAGGTGTGGCTGCGGTAGCGATGCATGAGGATGTCCGGTCTTCTCGAGAAACGATGACGGGGCCGCAGACGGCGAACGCCCGGCCCTCCAAAATCCGCGCGAAAAGCGCATGCGCGGGGTGGTTTGTCAAGAATGGAGCGGCGGGCATGAAGGAGCATGCGCGGGTCCAGCGGGCAAGGATCATGGCGGAACGTCCGCGAACCATGGGTCCGAAAGGACTTGATAAACGCGTCACAAGACGCTGCGTCCGCTTGCTTCGCTCTTGCGGCCCTGCCCCACCCGGCACCGCGTCCCTCTCCTGTTCGTCATCCGGGGCGGAGCCGGAGCGCAGGGTTGTGTGCGTCAAGTTCTGCAAATTGGGGCGAGCCGGGAGGAAGCCGACCTGTCATCCTCATGCCGAGGCGCGAGCGGAGCGCGTCGCCCTCGTCCCGCATCCGTCGTTCCTTCAACCGAATAGGTCTCCTTGGCACAACCGGTGCTGACACGGGCAGTCCATCATTCGCCGTCCTTCTCGTGCAAGTGCCCGCAATGTCCTCCATCCGGCCGCTGATCCCACTCCTCCTTGCCGCGGGCATCCTGCTCGGCGGCAATGGACTGCAAGGCACGCTGATTGCGTTGCGCGGCGCGCAGGAGGGTTTCCCGGCCTCGACCATCGGCCTGATGGGCACGGCCTATTTCTGCGGCTTCCTCATCGGCTGCCTGGCCATCTCGCGGATGATGAAAGCCGTCGGACACGTTCGCGCCTTCTCCGCACTGGCCGCCATCGCGTCGGCCGGGACGCTGCTCATGGTCCTGATGATCGACCCCGTCGTCTGGTCGGCCATCCGCTTCCTCTCCGGCTTCTGCTTCGCCGGGCTATTCACCATCATCGAGGCCTGGCTGAATTCCGGCGCGTCCAACGACAGCCGCGCCCGCGTCCTGGCGCTCTACCGCATCATCGACATCGGTTCGGTGACGGGCGCGCAATTCCTGATCCCGGCGATCGGCGCGGACGGTTTCGCGATCTTCGCGGTCATGTCGATCATGATCACGCTGTCGCTGGTTCCGGTGTCGCTCGGCGACCGCTCCAACCCCGCGCCGCCAGAGGACGTGAAGCTCGACCTTGGCCGCGTCTGGCGCATCTCGCCGCTCGGCGCGATCGGCTGCATCGCCATCGGCGTCACCAACAGCGCGTTTCGAACGCTCTCGCCCGTCTATGCCGAAGCCATCGGCATGTCGGTGGCCAATGTCGTCGTCTTCGTCAGCGTCGGCATCATCGGCGGCGCGCTGATGCAGTATCCGCTGGGCTACCTGTCGGACCGTTGGGACCGCCGCAAGGTGCTGCTCTTGACCACGGTGTGCGCGCTTGGATCAGCCGTGGCACTGGCGACCGTGGGCGGCACCAACCCGACGACGAACTTCGCTCTGGTCTTCATCTTCGGATCCTTCGCGATGCCGCTCTTCTCGCTCTCGGCGGCGCACGCCAACGACCGGGCGGGCAAGGGCGAATTCGTTCAGGTGAACGCCGCGCTGATGCTCTTCTATTCGTTCGGAGCGATCGGCGGCCCCTTCGCCGCCTCCAGTGCGATGGAGTTCTACGGCCCGAACTTCCTGTTCGTCTTCACCGCCGTCGTCTACGCCGTCTTCATCGGCTTCATCCTCTACCGCATGATCGCGCGCGGCGGCGTTCCGGCCGAGCGCCGGGGCCGTTTCACGGCGCTGCTGCGCACCTCGACCATGTTCGCACGGCTGGCGAAGCGAAGTGGCGACAAGGGCGGCCCGGGCAAGTAACATCGTTGGCCGGCAAGGTCAGACGACCCCGTTGCCATGCTGAAGACTCCGCGACGCGAATCCCGTAAAGGAAACGGATGCATCTGATCACGACCGCCGACGAGCTGGCCTCCGTCGTTTCCGAACTGTCGAAATCCGCCTTCGTCACCGTCGACACGGAGTTCATTCGCGAGACGACCTTCTGGCCCGAACTGTGCCTCATCCAGATGGCCGCGCCGGGCGTGACCGCGCTGGTCGACCCGCTCGCGCCGGGCATGAATCTCGGCCCGTTCTTCGATCTGATGGCAAACGAGAGGGTGACGAAGGTCTTCCATGCCGCCCGGCAGGACATCGAGATCATCTTCAACCGCGGCAATCTCATTCCGCATCCCGTGTTCGACACGCAGGTCGCGGCCATGGTCTGCGGCTTCGGCGACAGCGTCTCCTACGAGCAGCTGGTGCAGAAGCTGAGCGGCGGGCAGATCGACAAGTCCTCGCGCTTCACCGACTGGCGCCAGCGGCCGCTGACCGACAAGCAGCTGACCTATGCGCTGGCCGACGTGACGCATCTCATCGACGTCTACGAGAAGCTGAAGGACGAAATCGAAAAGGAAGGCCGCGCCGGCTGGCTCACGGAGGAGATGGAGATCCTCACCGCGCGCCGCACCTACGACCCGCATCCCGAAGATGCCTGGAAGCGCCTCAAGATGCGCATGCGCAAGCCGCAGGAACTGGCGGTGCTGCAGGCGGTGGCGACATGGCGCGAGTTCGAGGCGCGCGAGCGCAACGTGCCGCGCGGACGCGTCATCAAGGACGACGCCATCTACGAAGTCGCCCAGCAGCAGCCGCGCGATGCCGCCGCACTCGCCCGCCTGCGCACCATCCCCAAGGGCTGGGAGCGGTCGGGCCAGGCCACCGGCCTGCTCGCGGCCGTCAACACCGCGCTCGCCATCCCGAAGGACCAGATGCCTCGCCTTCCTCAGCAGAACCATTCGCCCGAAGGCTCGGCCGCGGCGGGCGAACTCCTCAAGGTGCTGCTCAAGCTCGTCTCCGACGAGCAGAACGTGGCGGCCAAGATGCTGGCGTCGAGCGACGACATCGAGCGCATCGCTGCCGAAGGCGAGAAGGCGAACGTGCCCGCCTTGCAAGGCTGGCGACGCGAGGTCTTCGGCGACAAGGCGCTGAAGCTCGTGCAGGGCCGGCTTGCCCTCAAGTTCGACGAGCGCAAGGTCTCGGTCTTCGATATCTGAGGCGGGCGGCGGGCGAGCCGGCCCGACCGCGCCGCCGCCCTGCCCTACTGTTCGGCCCGCATGTCGAGCAGCTTGCCGGTGATACGCCCGAGCTGCTGGAGACGGCCCTCGGGCCGCTCGCCCAGCAGGGCCGCATGCGAGCGCGGGATCACCAGCGTGAGCCCGCCTCGATCGTTTTCCTCCCAGCGCAGTTGCGGGATGACGCCGGGCATCGAGGCCGAGAACAGGTAGACCACCCGCAGGATGGCGCCGAGCAGGCGCGCGCGCTCCCGATAGCGCGGGGTGGCGAGCGCCCGGATGCGCGGCTCGGCCGCATCGTCGAACAGGCCCTCGTGGCGGAACAGATTGGCCAGCGCGATGTAGGCCCGGCCGGGATGGTCGACGCCGATGAAGGCGCCGTGGGCGATGATGTTGAGCGACTGCGTGCCGCGATAGTCGGGATGCGCGCGCCAGCCGATATCGGCCAGCAGGCAGGCTGCGCGGCGATAGCGCGCCTCGTCCTCGGTTTCCTCCACGCCGAAGGCCCGGAACGCATCGCCGGTCCAGTCCGCCAGTTCATGCGCATGCCGGACAGAGCGGGCGCGCAGCAGCGCCAGTTCCTCGGACGAGGAGATCAGCGGGTCGGCGGCCTTCTCCGCGTCGGACAGCAGCGAGTAGAGATAGCCCTCGCGCACGCCCAGCGCGGAGATGACGATGCTCCCGGGTTTCATCACCGAGATGATGTGGTTCAGCACGGTCGCGCCATAGGCGAGCAGGCCGCGACGGTTCTTGGAGACGCGCTCGATGCCTTTCATCTTGTCGATGTCGCCGCGCGCGACCCGCTTCAGGAAAGAGGCGGAACCCGCCACGTCCATCTGGTAGTGGTGCATGACGTGAAGCGGGTAGCCGGTGGCGTGCATGTGCAGCCGGGCGAGATTTCGCCACGTGCCGCCGACGCAGTAGAAGTTGCGCCCTTCGCCCTGCTTCAGCAGCTCGGCGCGGGCGAGTTCGCGCTTGGCGATGCGCCCGGCTGAAAGGATCGAGCCCTTCGACATGTCGTGCAGCCGCAGGCCGCCGAGCGGCAGCGTGATGCCGTCGCCGATGGCCTCGCCGCGCACGTCGACCAGTTCCAGGCTGCCGCCGCCGAGGTCGCCGACGATCCCCTCGGCGGGATGAAAGCCGGAGATGACGCCAAGCGCCGAGTAATAGGCTTCCTCGCGACCGGTGAGGACCCGGATCTCGGTGCCGAGCACCTCCTCGGCCCGACGGATGAAGTCGGCGCCGTTGTCGGCCTCGCGCGCGGCGGCGGTGGCGATGACGTGCAGTTCCCGCGAACCGGCCTGTTCCGACAGCGCCCGGAAGCGGCGGAACTCCTCCATCGAACGGCGAACGGCGTCCGGATCGAGCCGCCCGGTCGACACCAGCCCCTTGCCCAGGCCCGCCAGCATCTTTTCATTGAAGAGAACCGTGGGCGCGCGCGCGACACCTTCGTAGACGACCAGGCGAACCGAGTTCGAACCGATGTCGATGATGGAGATGGGTTGGCGATTCTGCAGGCGCCCCTGGGAATTTGCGATCATGCGGCGGTGGTCGCCTTGCCCTTCTTGCGGCGCGCTTGCCGCACGATGCGTTTCGGCGCGTTGGATTTCAGCGCCATTCCGCGGCCCGACAGGCTGGGATTCGTCATGAAATACTCCTGCGCGTTGAACGGTTCCTCGCCCTCCTCCGGAACGATCCGGCGCGAGGTGCCGTCGGGCAGTACTTCGAAACTTTGCTGGTTGTCCATGATGTTTCCGATCATGATCTGGCCCAGCACCTGTTCATGCACCGTCCGGTTGACCAGCGGCACCAGCGTCTCGACCCGGCGGTCGAGATTGCGCGGCATCATGTCGGCCGACCCGATATAGACCAGCGCCTCGTCGGACGGCAGGCCATGGCCGTTGCCGAAACAGAAGATGCGGCTGTGCTCGAGGAAGCGGCCGATGATCGACTTGACGCGGATGTTGTCGGACAAGCCCGGCACCTGCGGGCGCAGGCAGCAGATGCCGCGAATGACGAGGTCGATCTCCACGCCGGCCCGGCCCGCCTCGTAGAGCGCGTCGATGACCTGGGGATCGACCAGCGAGTTCATCTTCATCCAGATCTGCGCCGGCCGGCCGGCCTTGGCATGGCCGATCTCGTCGGCGATGTGCTGGAGGATGCGCTGGCGCAGCGTGAACGGCGAGACGGCGATCCGCATCTCCTCGGCCGGCTCGGCATAGCCGGTGATGAAGTTGAAGATGCGCGCGACATCCTGCGCGATCGCGGGATCGACGGTGAAATAGGACAGGTCGGTGTAGATGCGCGCGGTGATCGGATGATAATTGCCCGTGCCGACATGCACGTAGCTGCGCAGCTTCATGTCCTCGCGGCGCACCACCAGCGACAGCTTGGCGTGCGTCTTCAGCTCGAGGAACCCGAACACCACCTGCACGCCCGCGCGTTCGAGATCGCGCGCCCAGCGGATGTTGGCCTCCTCGTCGAAGCGGGCCTTGAGCTCCACCAGCGCGGTCACCGACTTGCCGCTTTCGGCCGCGTCGATCAGGGCGCGCACGATGGGGCTGTCGTTGGAGGTTCGGTAGAGCGTCTGCTTGATGGCCACGACCTCCGGATCGGCGGCCGCCTGGCGCAGGAACTGCACCACCACGTCGAAGGATTCGTAGGGGTGATGGACGAGGATGTCCTTCTCGCGGATCGACGCGAAGCAATCGCCGCCATGCTCGCGGATGCGCTCGGGAAAGCGCGGATTGTAGGGCTTGAACTTCAGGTCGTCGCGCTGGACGCCGACGATCTCGGAAATCTGGTTGAGCGCCAGCGGCTTGTTGAGAAGGCTGACGCGCGATGCCGCGACACCGAGCTCGCTGGTGACGAAACCGCGCAGCGCCTCGGGAATGTCGCGGTCGAACTCGATGCGGACCACCGAGCCGCGGCGGCGGCGCTTCAGCGCCGTCTCGAAGAAGCGCACGAGGTCCTCGGCTTCTTCCTCGACCTCGAGATCGCTGTCGCGGATGATGCGGAACGTGCCCATGCCCATGACCTCGTGGCCCGGGAAGAGCTTGTCGACGAAGAGCCCCACCGCATCCTCCAGCGTGATGAAGCGGATCGAACGCTCGTCGCCCGGCAGCCGGATGAAGCGCCTCAGAGCGACGGGCAGACGCAACAGGGCGGTCATGCGATAGCCGTCGCGCAGGTTGCGCAGGTCGAGCGCGATCGAGAAACCGAGGTTGGGGATGAACGGGAACGGATGCGCCGGGTCGATCGAGAGCGGCGTCATGACCGGATAGATCTCGGCGTCGAAATGCTGCTCGAGCCAGCGCTGTTCGGCGGGCGTGATCGCCTCGCGTCCCACCAGCTGGATACCCTCGGGTTCGAGCAGGGCGAGCAGGGACGAGAAACAGGCCTGCTGGTCTTCCTGGAGGCGGCCCACCTTGACCAGGAGCTGTTCCAGCTGCTGCTCCGGCGTCCGGCCGTCGGCGCTCAGCGTCGCGATGTTTTCGCGCACCTGGCCGGCAAGGCCGGCGACGCGCACCATGAAGAACTCGTCGAGATTGGCGGCCGAGATCGACAGGAAGCGGACGCGTTCCAGAAGAGGATGGTTCCCGTTCTGCGATTCCTCCAGCACCCGCCGATTGAACTGAAGCCAGGAGAACTCGCGGTTCACGAACCGGTCGGGGTTGCCTTCGGCCATGACCGGGCCGGGCGGCACGTCCTTCTGGAAATCGCTTCGCTCGGGACCTGGAGCTTCCATTTCAGTCACGTTCACACCCCTATCCTTGCGCTCGCGCGCGGCATCGACTGGCGGCCACGATTCGGTAGCGAGGCCTCGTGACGGAGTGATATCACAGGCTTGCAAACAAGCCGATTATGATACAGATGCGTGCCGGGCGTCACCACCCGGCACGCTGCATTCCAGGAGATGATGATGGCCGGACACACGATTCCCCATTTCCAGAACGACGCCGGCCATCCGGTGGTGGAGGTCGGGGTCAAGGAGTTCATGTGCGTCGGCGCGACGGAGCCGTTCGACCATCCGCACGTCTTCCTCGACATGGGCGACGACGTCGAGAAGGTCTGCCCCTACTGCTCGACCCTCTATCGCTACAACGCCGCGCTGCATGCGGCCGAGACCCGTCCGGCCGGCTGCGTTTACCTGACGCGCGCGGCGTGACCCGGGGCGGTTTGCCCGCTTGAAGACCTTGTCTCCAGACAGACCGATCCTGGTGGTGGGCGCCGGCATTGCCGGGCTGACCGTCGCGCTGGCGCTCGCCGGTCGGGGTTTCTCCGTCCACCTGTTCGAGCAGGCGCGCAAGCTCGAAGAGGTCGGCGCCGGGCTTCAGCTTTCTCCCAACGCGACGCGCATTCTCGACCGCCTGGGTGTGATCGAGCGTCTGCGCGCGGTGTCCGTCCAGCCGGAGGCGATCGTCCTGCGGCGCGCCAGGTCGCTGCGCGAGATCGCCCGCGTGCCGCTGGGGGCGGCGGCGGCGGCCCGCTGGGGCGCGCCCTATTTCACGGTTCATCGTGCGGATCTGCAAAGCGCGCTGTTGAGCCGCGTCGAGCGCGAGCCGTCGATCCGGCTGTCGACCGGCGCCGCGGTTCGCGATGCCGCCTACCATGCGCGGGGCGTGACGCTGTCGATCGACCAGGCCGGTTCGATCATCGAGGCCGCCGGCGACCTGGTCATCGCCGCCGACGGCGTGTGGTCGACGATGCGCGGAACGGAAGACGACAAGCGCGGCGCCTTTTCCGGCCTGACGGCCTGGCGCGCGACGCTTCATCGCGGCGAGCCGGCCGAGGGCCAGGGCCCGGTTCTGTCCGGCTCCGTCGTCACCGCCTTCCTGCATCGTCGCTTTCATGTCGTGGCCTACCCGATCCGGTCCGGGCAGGCCGTGAACCTGGTCGCGGTGACACGCGGCGAGGCCCTGCGGCGCGCCTGGTCCGTCGCGGCCCCGCGGCATGAGCTCGAGGCGGCGCTGGCGGGCGCGCCGGCGCTTTCGCGC
>NZ_RWKW01000168.1 GCF_003970795.1 Aquibium carbonis
GCGCGCCGTGCCGCCGGTCACCCAGCCGCCCCAGACGAAGCCGACGACCATGGTCGCCGCGGCAGCGCCGATGCACGCCCAGACGAGCGTCGATTTCGACGGCTGGTAGGCGTCCCACCGTTGGCTGATCGAATTCCCGGCGTTGTTCTGAGTAGCCATGAAGCTGGTCCTTCCCGATTGCTGACGAAGATCGACCTTTCGGTCACGTTGACCGAAAGGCTTGGGCACTGCTCAGTAGCCCTGGCCGTTGCCGGCCTGGGAGTCTTTCGGCGGCATGTCGGCGATCATCGCCTCCGCGGTGATGAGGAGGGCCGCGATCGAGCCGGCATCCTGCAAGGCCGTGCGCACGACCTTGGCGGGATCGACGATGCCCGCCTCGATCATGTCGACATAGGTTTCGGTCTGGGCGTCAAAGCCCTGATTGGGATTCTTGCTGTCTGCGAGCTTGCCAATCACGACGGAGCCTTCCACGCCCGCATTTGCTGCGATCTGACGGATCGGGGCTTCGAGCGCCCTG
>NZ_RWKW01000169.1 GCF_003970795.1 Aquibium carbonis
TTCCGATCTCGCGGCCGCGGTCGATCGCCTCCTGCCCCACCCAGGCCCGCACGCGGCGGCTGCGCCCGGCCGCCCAGCCGGCGCCGTAAAGCACCCAATCGCTGGCGACGATGCCGGCAAACACCGCCGCAAACGCCGTCGCCGCGCCCAGCTCGCCGGCGGCAGCCAGCGCCGCGGCGCTCACGATCGCCGCCTCCTCCAGCACGAAGGGCGTCAGCATCAGCAGCACGATTTGCATCGCCGGATTGCCGGCCACCTGCGCGAAGACGTCGTCCATCCCGGTCCTTCTCCCACCGCGGCCCGCGCCGGCTTCTCCGCGACCATCCACCGCCGTCCTTCGGGCGTCCTCGAAGGCGTTCGCGGCCGGCCCGCCGTGCTCGCGGACCCGCGACCATCGCGAAAACAGGGGCTTGCGGCCGCGCCGCTCATCCGATCCCGCCCGCTCCGCTGTAGCGCAATGTCCTGCCGGATTGAAGCCGTCGCCGCCCCGCGCCCCTTGGCGCGTCGGCACAGGCCTGCGGTACCGCGCCGGCCATGCCCTGGACAGCCTTCGGCCCACGGTCCGGCTGGCCTACTCGTCTTCACGGAACTTTCCCGCGCCTGCGCGATTGTTCAAGCACGGCCAGCGACCCCACTGCATCGGTGCAACCGCGCCGACGCAGCGAGCGAGCCGCTTCACGAATTCAGGCGCCGAACCGCCTGGACCACACCGGATCACATTCGAACGTCTGAAAGGATAACATCATGGGACGCGGCATTCTGCTCTGGCTTCTCGGCATTCCGATTCCGATCATCATCCTCCTGTTCCTGTTCTTCTAGGATTTTCCACGGCGGCCCATGGTCTCCCGGGATTTTCAGGGCTGTCCGATCTTCTGGAATGGTCAAGCGCCTCGTTCGGGACGTCGTGCCGGGCGAGGCGCTGATCCTGATGGCCATTCCCGAGACCATCCTGCCGGTGCCGCACCGCCGCGTCACCCCGGCTTGCCCAACGTGACGCTCCGGCGGTCAGGCTGCACCGGTGCCGTTCGCGCGCCACGCGCCCCCTTCCCGACGCTCATTTTCTTGACCTGCCCCCCCGAGCGCATCCGTCCCGGTTGCGCGGTGTCGCGCGGTGCGCGCCTGTCCCCGGCGGCGCGGGATGAACGACGCTGCACCAACTGTCCGCACTCTTCCCTTGCCCATCCCTCCCGTCCGGTGCATGAATGAAATGCGCCCGAAATTCGCCGGCATCCGGGATCAGAACCTTTTTCCAGGGACGTTCAACCGCCACAGGCCATGGAAAACCCGTTCGAACCGAAAGACACGCGCACGCCGCGGGCCGCGAAGCTTCTCGAGATCGATGCCTGGCTCGATTCCACCCTCTATGATGCCGGGTTCTTCTTGCGCGACCGCTGGGAGCGGCTCACGATCTTCTTTCGCCGCTTTCGCGTCACCGGCTGGCGACGCGCGGTGGTGGAGACCGCCTCCGAGGGCCTGACCATCGGCGCCGCCGGATCGGTCGTGCTTCTGGCGCTGGCCATGCCCGCCTTCGAGGAGACGGCGGGCGACTGGCGCGCCCAGGCCGATTTCGCCGTCACCTTCCTCGACCGCAACGGCGCCGAGATCGGCCAACGCGGGCTGATCCAGCGCGATTCCGTGCCGGTGGACGAGATGCCCGACGTCGTGGTCAAGGCGGTGCTCGCCACCGAGGACCGGCGCTTCTTTTCGCACTGGGGCATCGATTTCGTCGGCCTGGCGCGCGCCATGACCGAGAACGTGCGCGCCAATTCGGTGGTGCAGGGCGGCTCCACCCTCACCCAGCAGCTGGCCAAGAACCTGTTCCTCACCAACGAGCGCACCATCGAGCGCAAGATCAAGGAAGCGTTCCTGGCCGTGTGGCTGGAAATGAACCTGACCAAGACCGAGATCCTGCAGCTCTATCTCGACCGCGCCTACATGGGCGGCGGCACGTTCGGCATCGCGGCGGCCACCGACTTCTATTTCGGCAAGGGCATCAAGGACGTGACCCTGGCCGAGGCGGCGATGCTGGCAGGCCTGTTCAAGGCGCCGGCGCGCTATGCGCCGCATATCGACCTGCCGGCGGCGCGCGCCCGCGCCAACCAGGTGCTCACCAACATGGTCGAGGGCGGCTTCCTCACCGAGGGCCAGGTCCTGGCGGCGCGACGCCAGCCGGCCGACGTGGTCGACCGCGACGGCGCCAAGAACCCCGATTATTTCCTCGACTGGGCCTTCGAGGAGGTCAAGCGGCTGGCTCCGCGCCGGCGCGGCCACGCGCTGGTGGCGCGCACCACGCTCGACATGGGCATCCAGGCGGCGGCCGAAGAGTCGCTCGAGTTCCACCTGCGCCAGCACGGCAAGGATTACGGCGTCAGGCAGGGCGCGATCGTGGTGCTCGACAATGACGGCTCGGTGCGGGCGATCGTGGGCGGGCGCGACTACGGGCTGTCGCAGTTCAACCGCGCCACCCGGGCGCAGCGCCAGACCGGCTCCTCGTTCAAGGCCTATGTCTATGCCACCGCGATGGAAAAGGGGTTCACGCCCGAAAGCGTCATCTCCGATGGCCCGATCTCGTGGGGCAACTGGTCGCCGAAGAACTACACGCGCGGCTATTCCGGGCGCATGACCCTGTCCACGGCGCTGATCAAGTCGATCAACACGGTGCCGGTGCGGCTGGCCAAGGACCATTTGACCATCGCGCCGATCAAGAAGCTGACGGAGGAAATGGGCGTGGAAAGCCCGGTCTTCTCCGACAAGACGATGGTGCTCGGCACCTCGGGCATGACCGTCATGGACCAGGCCACGGGCTACAGCGTCTTTGCCAATGGCGGTTATGCCGGCACGCGGCACGGCATCCTGCAGCTCGCCACCCATGCGGGCGAAGTCGTGTGGGACTGGCGCCGCGACGCGCCGGCGCCCAAGCGCGTTCTGTCGGAGCAGGCGGTGGCGTCGATGAACGCCATCATGGTGCAGATCCCCGAGGTCGGCACCGCCCGCCGCGCCGCGCTGCAAGGCATCCGCAGCGCCGGCAAGACCGGCACCACCCAGGCCTACAAGGACGCCTGGTATGTCGGCTACACCGGCAACTACACCGCCGCCGTCTGGTTCGGAAACGACGAGTTCACGCCCACGCGCAACATGACCGGCGGCTCGCTGCCGGCGATGACCTGGCAGCGCCTGATGACGGTCGCGCACCAGAATGTCGAGCTGAAGCCTATACCCTACATCGACAAGCCGTTCCTCGACGAGAACGGCAAGACGACCGGCGCGCCTGCCATCGCCCAGGGTCCGAGCCCCGACGACGCCCCCGGCGCCGCGGAAGCCTCGCCCTACCTGTCGGCGCGCACCACGTCCCTGTTGCGCGCCATGTCGGATCTCTTCCGCGGGTCGCCCCGGCTGTCGGCCTCGGGCGCGAGCGAAACCCTTTCGTCGCTCTGAGCGCATGCGATCGGTCCGGACCCAGGCCTCCAGGCGGATGGAACCATGATGCGCCTGGTGCTTTCGGTCGCCCTCGTCTTCGTCCTGTCGATCGGCGGCGGCGCCGCGACGGTCCGCTACGCGCTCGATCACCTCGCCGCGCTCGAAGGGCTGACCATCGGCCCCTGGATCGCCTTTCCCGACCGCGGCTCCCCGGACGCCGATCCCTATTCGAAGGCCCGTTTCTCGCGCAAGGCGGAGCTGCCGCTCGGGCCGTCGGAAGGCCTCGCCTTCGTCGCCGGGGTGGATTCGGCCGGGGCGGCGCTGCGCCGCGACTGCAGCTACCGGATCGAGGGCAAGGCGCCGGCCGCGCGCTTCTGGACCCTGCATCCATCGGCGGAAAGCGGCACGCCGCCCGAGCCGCAGGCGATGCGCTGGCCGGGCCTGCATTCGATGCAGATCCTGCGCCGGGAGGACGACAGTTTCGAAGTCACGGCCAGCCCGCGCCCGCATCCCGGCAACTGGCTGGTCACCGGCGGCGAAGGCCCGCTCAGCCTGGTGTTCACGCTCTACGACGCGCCGACCATCCGCAATCTCGATGCCGCCCGGGTCGACCTTCCGCTGATCTACAGGGCCGGCTGCGAATGACGCGTGCCTTCCACGTCTTCCTCCTGGGTCTGCTCGGCGCGGCGATCGTCCATCTCGCCATCCTGGTGCTGCTGCCGGTCCTGTCGGAGCGCGATGCCTGGGCGCGCCTGGCCGCCCGCGGCGACCTGCTGCGGCCGGTCCGCCTCGGCCCCACCGAGACGGATTCGCCGGTGCCGCTCGACGATCCGTTCCTGGGCGGGGCGGCGTGCCGTTTCGACCTGCACGATCATGGCGTCCTGCACGTCACCGCCGGTTCGGGGCCGCCGTTCTGGTCGGTGTCGATCCACGACCGGCGCGGCTACAACCTCGCTTCGTTCAACGACCGCACGGTCGTGGGCGGGCGGCTCGACGTTGCCGTGGCCACCTCGGCGCAGATGGCCGACCTGCGCCGCGACCTGCCCGACGCGCTCGCCCGCTCGATCTTCGTGGAGGTGGACGATCCGCAGGGCATCGTCATCCTGCGCGCGCTGCGGCCCGATCCGACATGGGAGCCGGTGGTGGAGACCTTCCTCGCCTCGTTCGCCTGCCGGGCCCGATTGCCCTGACGCCGCGCTCTTTCGTTGCGAAACGGCACAGGAACCTGTATAGACGGCGCGATTTCCCAATTTCCGGTGGCTTAGTCCCACCGCCCGCGCAGGGATGCGGGCGAACGAGAGGAGTATCTTCATCATGGCCAACCAGCTCTTGATGCCCAAGGCAACCGCCGTTTGGCTCGTCGACAACACCGCCATGTCCTTCGAGCAGATCGCCTTCTTCTGCCACCTGCATCCGCTCGAGGTGCGCGCCATCGCCGACGGCGAAGCCGCCCAGGGCATCAAGGGCCAGGATCCGGTGATGACCGGCCAGTTGTCGCGCGAGGAAATCGCCAAGGCCGAGGCCGATCCGAACTACCGGCCGCGCCTGTCGGAGCCGAAGGTCCGCATTCCCGAGCAGAAGCGCAAGGGCCCGCGCTACACGCCGCTGTCCAAGCGCCAGGACCGGCCCAATGCCATCCTGTGGCTGGTGCGCAACCATCCCGAGCTGAAGGATGCGCAGATTTCGCGCCTCGTCGGCACCACAAAGTCGACCATCGAGCAGATCCGCGAGCGCAAGCACTGGAACTCCGCCAACCTGGCGCCGATGGATCCGGTGACGCTCGGCCTCTGCTCGCAGATCGACCTCGACCTGGAAGTGCAGCGCGCCTCGCGCGGCATCGCTCCGCAGGCGCCGTCGGGCGACACGCTGCTGCCCGCCTCGATGACCGAAACCCTGGAGGTTCGCACCAACGAACCCGAAGAGGAGAAGGAGCTCGACGCCAGCGCCGTCTTCGCCAAGCTCACCTCGCTGAAGCGCACCCGCACGGACGAGGACGACGAGGACTGATTCGCGACCGCTCGGGCGCGGCGCTTCGCGCCGCTCTCTGACGACGAAGGACGGGCGTAAATCCCCCTTCGACGCCCGTCGATGTCCCGAAACCGCTGCCCACTTTCGGGCGACGGGCGTAAATCCCCCTTCGACGCCCGTCGATGTCCCGAAA
>NZ_RWKW01000170.1 GCF_003970795.1 Aquibium carbonis
GCGCGCCGGTGGACAAGCTGCAGGTCGAGGCCGGCGGCCCGGCCTGGTACCATCCCGGCCGCTCGGGCACCATCAAGCTCGGCCCCAAGGTCGTGCTCGCCACCTTCGGCGAGTTCCACCCGCGCACGCTGGAGGCGCTCGACGTGTCCGGCCCGCTCTGCGGCTTCGAGGTCTATGTCGACGCCGTGCCGGAACCCAAGGCGCGTGCCACGCGCACCAAGCCCAGGCTCGACCTGTCGCCCTTCCAGGCGGTGCGGCGCGATTTCGCCTTCGTGGTCGACAGGGCCGTCGAGGCGGGCACGCTGACCAGGGCGGCGCTCGCGGCCGACCGGAAGCTGATCACCGGCGTGACGGTGTTCGACGTGTTCGAGGGCGCCTCGCTCGGCGAAGGCCGCAAGTCGATCGCCATCGAGGTGTCGATCCAGCCGGTCGACAAGACGCTGACCGACGAGGATTTCGAGGCGCTGGCCGGCAAGATCGTCGACAACGTCCGCAAGCAGACCGGCGGCGTCCTGCGGGGATGAGGCAGCGCCGCCGCGACCGGTTCGGCGACGTTCGCCGGCTTCCGGTCGCGGTCGAGCGGCGAGACGAAGCCATTGACAATCTCGCCGGCTTCGGATGAAGCCTGCGCCAGAGGGAGCCAGACGGGCTTCCATGCGTTTTGGGCTGACAGGCAGCCAACAGGAGCTTCAGGACATGTACACGCTTGTAATCGATGGCGTCGCCGTCGCCATGACGGACGCCGACGAGGCCGAGGCTCGCGAAATCTTCGACAGCGAGGATTTCAAGGCAGACCTCGCCGACTTCACCACCGACGGCAAGCCGGTGTGGAACGGCACCTCGCCCTTCGAAATCCGCCCCGCGACGGAAGACGAGGAGGATCTCTTCGACGACAGCCTCGACGAGGATGATGAAGAGGACGAAGGCGACGACGCGGACGACGAGGAAGAAGATGGCGCCAGCGTCGTCTTCCTGGTGGTGGTCGACCAGTTCGACGACGAGTTCGACGACGAGGACGAGTGAGCCTCCCAAAGGGTCCACCGATCGACGAAGGCCGTTGCGTGCATCCGCGTGCGCAGCGGCCTTCGCGTTTCTCCGGGGCCGGCGGGTCGTCGTGATCATCAGCCGGTAGGCGCCGGTCCTGCCCCTTGCGGATGATCCATCCGGCCCATCCCCGGCGTTCGGGGCGCGATGGTGCTCACGTTTCCATCTTGCATCCGCCTGGCACCTGCCCCATATCCGCGCCTGCGGGCCGGGCCCCTCTGGCGATCGTTTTGACGGTCGCGATGTCGGACCGCATTGGTAACGGGCCCGCCAAGCATGTTCTGGACGCGCGGGCAGATGGAGGAACCTTTCCCATGCTGCGTCTGCGCGGTCTCAGTCTCTTCGCCCTCTTTGCGGCGGTCTTCTTTTCCTTCACGCTGGTCTCGACCGATTTCGCCGAGGCCCGGCGCGGCGGCAGCTTCGGTAGCCGCGGCTCGCGCACCTTCCAGGCGCCGCCTCCCACACGCACCGCACCGGCCCAGACGGCGCCCGTCGAGCGCTCGATGACGCCCGCGCCCGCCCCCGCCGCGACCCGCCAGCAGA
>NZ_RWKW01000171.1 GCF_003970795.1 Aquibium carbonis
GCGGGGATTTGCGCGGACGGCCGATGGCGAAGGCCTGCGGATCGCCGGCCACGCGAGCCTTTTCGGCGTTGCCGACCTGTCGCGCGACGTGGTGGAGGCGGGCGCCTTCGCGGCCGCGCTCGCCAGGCGCGGCGGCGGCATCCGCATGCTGTTCCAGCACGATCCGGCAAGGCCCGTGGGGGTGTGGACCTCGCTGCGCGAAGATGCGCAGGGGCTGGCCGTGCAGGGCCGGCTGACGGCCGGTGCGTCGGCCGAGCTGGCCGCGCTGATTGCCGACGGGGCGATCGACGGGCTGTCGATCGGCTTTCGCACGGTGAAGGCGAGGACCGACCCGCGCACGCGGCTCAGGCACATCGTCGAGGCCGACCTCTGGGAGATCTCGATCGTCACTTTTCCGATGCTGCCGGGGGCCCGGCTTGCGGTTCTGCCGCCGGACCGGCCACTGGCCCCGGCGACGGGCGACCTGGCGCGCGCCGCCAGACAAATGGCGGCGCTGATCAGCGTCGAAACTTCCATCATCAACGAGAAGGACTTCGCATGAGCGACTTCATCACCGGACTGGAAAACAAGGCGGCCCCGGGCGGCGGCGAGGTGAATGCCGCCTTCGCCGAGGTGTGGATGGCCTTCGAGGCCTACAAGGAGGCGAACGAGCAGCGGCTGGCCGAGATGGAGCGCAAGGCCGGCCCCGACGTGGTGACGAGCGAGAAGGTGGACCGCATCGCCCGCACGCTCGACGAGCAGAAGCGCGCGGTGGACGCGATGATCCTGCGCCAGAACCGGCCGGCGCTCGGGCGGCCGGACGGGATGACGGTGAAGTCGGAGCACCATTCGGCCTTCGAGGCCTATGTGCGCTCCGGCGACGACAGGCACCTGCGCGGCCTGGAGGCGAAGGCGATGTCCTACGGCTCCGGACAGGACGGCGGCTATCTGGTACCCGACGAGCTGGAAGCAGCGATCGGCAAGCGGCTGGCGCAGATCTCGCCGATCCGCGGCATCGCCTCGGTGCGGCAGGTGTCGGGCGCGGTGCTGAAGAAGCCCTACCAGCTGACCGGCCCCGCGGCGGGCTGGGTGGCCGAGACGGCGGCGCGACCGCAGACGGCGAGCGCGACGCTGGCCGAGCTGCAGTTCCCCACCGCCGAGATCTATGCCATGCCGTCGGCGACCGCCTCGCTGCTGGAGGACGCGGCTGTCGACCTCGACCAGTGGATCTCGTCCGAGATCGAGATCGCCTTCGCGGAACAGGAGGGCGTGGCCTTTGTGTCCGGCAACGGCGTCAACAAGCCCAAGGGCTTCCTCGACTATCCCCAGGTGGCCGAAGCGAGCTGGGAATGGGAGAAGATCGGCACGCTTTCGACCGGGGTATCGGGCGCGCTGCCGGCCACCGCCCCGTCCGACATCCTGATCGACCTCGTCTACGCGCTGAAGGCCGGCTACCGCCAGAACGCCAACTGGGTGCTGAACCGCCGCACGCAGGCGGCGATCCGCAAGCTGAAGGACGCCGACGGCAACTATCTGTGGCAGCCGCCGGCCCAGCCGGGCGGCAAGGCGATGCTGATGGGCTTTCCGGTGGTGGAGGCCGAGGACATGCCCGACATCGCCGCCGACACCACGCCGATCGCCTTCGGCGACTTCGCGCGCGGCTATCTGGTGGTCGACCGCACCGGCGTGCGGGTGCTGCGCGACCCCTACACCGCCAAGCCTTACGTGCTGTTCTACACGACCAAGCGCGTCGGCGGCGGGGTGCAGGATTTCAACGCGATCAAGCTGTTGAAGTTCTCCGGGGCGTAAGGGGGCGGGCGCCCCGGGCGTCCTGAAGACGCCCTGACGAACCGCCGGCGGTTTCTCCTTTCGCCGCCGGCGGCTCCTTCTTCCGTTCCCGAAAAACCAGTCACGAGGTGGCCGAAATGGCGCTGTTTCGAACCGTTCCGCCTGGCGCGGAACCGCTGACGCTCGCCGACTGCAAGGCGCATCTCAGGATTGCGCATGACGGCGACGACGCGCTGATTGCGGGCCTCGTGCGCGCCGCGCGCGAAGAGGTGGAACAACAGACCGGCGTCGCCCTGATCGACCAGGACTGGCGGCTGGCGCTGGACCGATGGCCGGCCGGCGGCATCGTGACGATCCCGCGCCATCCGGTGAAGCAGGTGCTGTCGGTGACGCTCTATGGCGCCGACGGCGAGGCGACGCTGATGGACCCCGCGCTCTACCGGCTCGACGGGCTGTCGCGGCCGGCGCGGCTGTGGGTCGAGCAGCGACCGACGCCGGGAGCCGCTCTCAACGGCATCGAGATCGACTTTCGCGCCGGCTTCGGCGAGGCGGGCACCGACGTGCCGGACCTGTTGAAGCGGGCGATGCTGATCCTGGTGGCGCACTGGTACGAGTTCCGCGCCGCCTACGGCCCCGACGACCAGCCGGTGTCGATCCCCGACGGGTTTCGCCGCCTGACCGATGGCTGGCGGACGAGGCGGCTGTGATGCGGGCGCGGCGGATCGATCCCGGCCGGCTGCGCCTGCCGATGGCGCTGGAGGCGCTGGCGGCCGTTCCCGACGGCGCCGGCGGCCACACCGAAAGCTGGACGCCGGTCGCAACGCTGCACGCCG
>NZ_RWKW01000172.1 GCF_003970795.1 Aquibium carbonis
GAGGCCGTCGCCGGTTCACCCGTCCAGCGCGGCTCCGCCGCGCAGCGCGGCGCGCCGGGCGCAGCCGTCGAGGCGCCGGGCATGCTCGCTTCGCATTATGCGCCGCGCGCCGCCGTGCGGCTTGATGCGACGTCGGTAAGGGACGGGGAGGCGTTGCTCGCCTTTGGCCCTACCCGCGTCCCGGGTGCGGACAAGGCCGTCGCCTTGGTCAACCTGTCGCCCACGGGCCGCCTGCGCGAGGCCGCCGCCAATCTCTTTTCGATGCTGTCGGACCTCGACCGATCGGGTGCGGCTTCGATCGCCGTCGAGCCCATCCCCACGGACGGTCTCGGCGAAGCCATCGCCGACCGCCTCGCCCGCGCCGCCGCCCCGCGAGGGTGAGGGCGCGGTCGGTTTTCGTCCCGGCGCCGCCAGCCCCTTGGACAAAGGCGCGCCTGGCCTTACGGTGCCGCGCCCGTCCACCGAGTCAGTTCCATGGCCGCCCCATTGCCTCCCGACCTCATCGCCCGCTTTGCCGCCATCGTCGGCGAGCGCCACGCGCTGACGACCGCGGCCGACGTTGCCCCGCACGTGACCGAGCCGCGCGGCCTGTGGACGGGGCGCACCAGCCTCGTGCTCAAGCCGGGTTCGGTGGAGGAAGTGTCGAAAATCCTCGCGCTGGCCACGCAGACGCGCACGCCCGTCGTACCGCAGGGCGGCAACACCAGCCTCGTCGGCGGCGGCACGCCCGACCTGTCGGGAGGTGAGATCGTTCTGTCGCTGTCGCGGCTCGACCGCATCCGCGAACTCGACGCCGCCTCCAGCACCATCACCGTCGAGGCCGGCGTGGTGCTCCAGCGCGTGCAGGAGGCGGCCGACACCGCCGGCCGCCTGTTTCCGCTGTCGCTGGCCTCGCAGGGCTCGGCCCAGATCGGCGGCAATCTCTCGTCCAATGCCGGCGGCACCGGCGTGCTCGCCCATGGCAATGCCCGCGAACTCTGCCTCGGCGTCGAAGTGGTGCTGCCCACGGGCGAGATCTTCGACGATCTGCGCAAGCTGAAGAAGGACAACACCGGCTACGACCTGAAGAACCTGTTCGTGGGTGCGGAAGGCACGCTCGGCGTCATCACCGCCGCCGTCCTCAAGCTCGTGCCAAAGCCCAAGGGGCGGGAGGTCGCCTGGGTCGGCCTGTCCTCGCCCGAACGCGCGCTGTCGCTGTTTTCGTTGGCGCTCGACCGCGCCGGCTCCGGGCTTACGGCCTTCGAGCTCTGCGCCGCCCTCTCGGTCGATTTCTCCGTCCGCCACACGCCCGGCCTGTCCGCGCCCCTGGCGGGGCGGTATCCATGGCTCGTGCTGATCGAGATTTCGTCCGGCCGCTCGGCTGCGGATGCCCGCGCGCTGATCGAGGAGATACTGACCGAAGGCTTCGAAGCCGGTCTCGCCGACGACGCCGTCATCGCCCAGAACCTGTCGCAGGCGCAGGCCTTCTGGGCCATCCGCGAGGCGATGTCCGACGCCCAGAAGCCGGAAGGCGCCTCCATCAAGCACGACATCTCCTTGCCGGTGGCCAGCATTCCGGCCTTCATCGAAAAGGCGGGCCGGGCCGTGCTCCAGGCCGCGCCCGGCGCGCGCCTCGTCACCTTCGGCCACATGGGCGACGGCAACCTTCATTACAACGTCTCCCAGCCGGAAGGCGGCGACAAGGCATCCTTCCTGGCCCGCTACCGCGAGCTGAACGACGTCGTCCACGGCGTGGTGCGCGACTTTTCCGGTTCCATCTCGGCCGAACACGGTATCGGCCGCATGAAGCGCGACGAACTCCTCGCCACCCAATCGCCCGTCGCCACCGACCTGATGCGCCGCATCAAGGCAAGCTTCGATCCCGCCGGCATCATGAATCCCGGCAAGGTGATCTGAGGGCTTCAGGCAGCCGAAATACAACCAAAGGGTGTTTTTTCCCGTTTGCGTGCACCGGGGCCCGCCGACTGCCCGGCATTTTGTTGAGAAAATTCTCAACGCCTGTCCTGAAGGACAAGAACGTTTTGGATGCAGGTTGTAAATAAAGGGATCAATATTACTTTTGACACGCATAAAAAATCTGTTAGCATTTCAGAAATTGAAGGTGGGGATAATAAAATGTCTTTCCATACAGCAAAAGATGTTCGAAGGCTCGTTGATGAAACCTTGTCTTCTGCGGGGGGCGGCAGGGTAGGGGCGTGCATGGTGATGCGATACAAGGCGGGCACCAAGGTCAGCTGTGTCCAGACCACCGAGCAGGTGTGCATTCAGATCGACCGGCAGTTGGGGGACGATGGCCACGCGCGTTACCTCGGTGACGGAACATCCTGCGGCTGAGCTGAGGCTGGGGTCGTACGGGCCCCATCGCAGTCGGTTGGTCGATTTGTACTGGCAAGGGGGACAGTCATGAGCCTGCGGCGCTACATCATTGCGTTGCCTCTGATCGGGTTGGCGCTGCAGAGCTGTGGCGTGCCCCGGTTCGATCTCGCGCACGAGTCCGGCCGACCGACGATCCGCTATGTCGTGCAGCGTGTTGTTTGTGAACTGGCCGGAATGATCAGGAGCAAGGGCAATGACCCGGACAAGTTCGAGTTCAGGACCCTGCTCGTAGAGGGGGACTATGTGGTCGCGATGAGCTTGAAACTCTCGGTTACCGAAACGGGCGAACTGGCGCCCAGCCTGTCGTTCCCGTCCGTTGCGGAAAACCTTTCGATAAAGGCTGGTCTCGGCCTCACCAACAGCGCTACCCGGACTTTCACCAGAAAGATGCGGTTCTCCTTCAGGGAACTTGCCGCGCGCCTCGAGCAGGACGAGACTTTCGGGTCATGTCCCACCGAACATGAAAGCAACATATCGGGCAAACTGGGAATTCCCGAACTCGTGTATCTTCAGCAGTCTGCGCGCTCGACGTTCAACGTGCGAGGGGTCGCGGGCGACGACGAGTTCGGCGGGACGATCTCGTTCTCCGTTAAGCGGAACGTCAATTCGGCCGGCCCCACCTGGGTCCTGAGCAGTTTCGTCGGCCCGGGCGGACTGGCTGCCGTGAGGCGTGACAGCGAAAACAGTCTGACGATCGCGTTCAACGTCGGTTCGAAGCCTGGAGATATCTCGCAAGAGCCGACGCCGACAGACATCCAGGCAGCGGATCAGTATCTCTTCGAGCTGCTGATCTCCGATCGCCTCGACGAATGAAGCGAGGGTAGCACTCCGCCGGGGCATCGCTGTCGCAGGCATGACTTCGGATGCTGCGGGTCGAATTGTTCGATACCACGACAGACTCCGCTAACCATCGGCCGCGCTAGCAAAATTTAACCGAACTTCTTAAGCCCGGCGGTAAGGCCCCCGCGCTAGTCTGCAACTTATACGAGGTCGAGCAAATCGGCCCGCGAGACCGCGAACTCGGCTCTCAGGGATTGCAGGAAGGCGTAATGATGAACTCCGTGACCAAGCCCGCCTGGGCAGGCCGCAACATGCGGCTCGACCCGTTCCGGTTGCCCCAGATGACGAGCTATGCCGCGCGCGACGATCTCGGCGAGGTCACCGTCACGATAGACCGGCGCGGCGCCGTCATGCGCCGCGTGCTCGAGCGGTCCGGCCTGCCGGTCTCGCTGCTCTTGCCGGCGCGAACCTTCCAGGGGGTCGCCGCCCGTGCCATCGAGGACGGCGAGGGCAACGTCACCGTCACGCTCGAACTCCACCATGCCGATCCGATGCTGTGCGTGCCGCTCCTGGTCGCCGACGATCTCGACGACGTGGCCGCCGACTGGCGCGCCTGGTCGGAGGTGCTCAAGCTGCCGATGCTGCTCATCGAGTCCGATGGCGTGGCGCGTTCGCTGGAAGCATCGCTGAGCGCGGCGCGTCCGGTCGACCGGCGCAAGCGGTCCACGTCGCAGCCCCGCCGGCCGCGCTTTCTCGCCCGCCGCAAGAAGGGCAATCTCGGTCTTCGCCTGGTGGTGAAGGGCGAGGAGATCATCGCCCGCAACTGACCTGTCACCGGCTCGGGGCGTCAGGCGGCGGTCGGAGGTGAGTTTCGGCGCACTCAGATCAGCGGGCTGATCGCCATCCACAGCCCGCCGCCGACGAAGCCGAGGAAGATCAGCCACCCGACCGTGTTGTTCGACCTGAACAGGGCCAGGCACTGGTCGGGGTCGTCGATGTCGAGCGCCTGAACCTGCCGCATCATGTGCGCGCCGGCCGCCAGCAGGCCGGCAAGCGCCGGAAACGGCGCCATCGCCGAGGCGCAGGCCGCGCCCATCAGAAGCAGGGCACTGCCATAGAGCACGATCAGCGCCGGCTTCGTCCGGTCGCCGAACAGCCGTGCGGTCGAGCGGACGCCCACGATGGCGTCGTCCTCCTTGTCCTGGTGGGCATAGATCGTGTCGTAGCCGATCACCCACAGGACGGAGCCCGCATAGAGGAACAGCGAGGCCGGATCGACGTCGCCGAACACGGCCGCCCAGCCCATCAGCGCGCCCCATGAAAAGGCGAGGCCCAGCACCAGCTGCGGCCAGTTGGTGATCCGCTTCATGAACGGGTAGACCGCCACGATCGCCAGCGAGGCGATGCCGAGCAGGATGACGAAGCTCTCGAACTGGACGAGCACCATGAGCCCGACGAGGGACTGCAGCACCAGGAACACCCAGGCCTGTCCTTTCGTCACCTTGCCCGCCGGCAGGGGTCGCGAGCGCGTGCGCTCCACCGCCTCGTCGATGTCCTTGTCGACGATGTCGTTGAAGGTGCAGCCCGCGCCGCGCATGGCGAAGGCGCCGACAAAGAACAGCACGAGATGCCACGGGTTGGGCAACAGCGTCATCAGCGGCTCGCCCGGCCGCGCATAGGCGATCGCGGCGAGCGCCGCCGACCACCAGCACGGCCACATCAGCAGCTGCCAGCCGATCGGCCGGTCCCAGCGGGCCAGCTGCGCGTAGGGCCACAGCCATCGCGGCAGGGCCCGGTAGACCCAGTGCCCGGTCGGCGCGTCGGACACGCGGCCCTGGGTGTCGCGGGATTGGATGCTGTCCATGGCTGTTTGAGTGGCAGGGCAGGGCGCGGGCGTCAAGGGAAGCCGGGGCGGCAACGCCCGTCCGGTGCGCTCCGGCCGTTCCAGCCGGTTGGAATCGGTGTCCGCCATTCCGGGGTGAATTGACGTTTACGTCAAAAATCTCTAGCCATCGGGCCGGTGTTGCGGCAGCGTCCTGCCGCGCTATGTCGAGCATCAGCACAGCCTGGCCATCGCGGCCGGGCGTCGCAAGCACAACGGGCCGCCCGACCGGGCACGGCCGCATCTGGGAGGAATTGCCGCATGTATCGTGCCCCCGTCGAGGACATTTCCTTCGCGCTGAACGAGATTGCCGGTCTGCGCACCGCGATCGATCAGGGCGTCTTTCCCGAGCTTTCGGCCGATCTGGTCGACGCGATCCTGGCCGAGGCGGGGCGCTTCGCCGGCGACGAGGTCGCGCCGCTCGCCAAGGTCGGCGACACGCAGGGTGCCAGGCTTGACAATGCCGAAGTCACCACCCCGGACGGCTGGAAGGATCTCTACGCCCGCTGGTGCGAAGGCGGCTGGAATGCGCTGTCGGCGCCGCAGGAATTCGGCGGCCAGGGCCTGCCGCAGATGCTGGGCGTGGCCGCTCTCGAGATGTGGAACGCCGGTTCGATGGCCTTCGCGCTCGGGCCGACCCTCACCATGGGCGCGGTCGACGCGCTGGAAAAACACGCCAGCCACGAACTTCAGCAGCTCTATCTGCCAAAGCTCGTCTCCGGCGAGTGGATGGGCACCATGAACCTGACGGAGCCGCAGGCCGGCTCCGACCTGGCCGCGCTGCGCGCCCGCGCCGAACCCGCCGGCGACGGCACCTACCGCGTATTCGGGCAGAAGATCTACATCACCTATGGCGAGCACGACTTCACCGACAACATCGTGCATCTCGTGCTCGCGCGCCTGCCCGACGCGCCGGCCGGCACGCGCGGCATCTCGCTCTTCCTGGTGCCGAAGTTCCTGCCCGACGCGGATGGCAATCCCGGCGCGCGCAACGACGTCTTCTGCGCCTCGATCGAGCACAAGCTCGGCATCCATGCGTCGCCCACCTGCACGATGATCTATGGCGACGGAAAATTCGGCGACGCGCCGGGCGCCATCGGCTGGCTGATCGGCGAGGAGAACAAGGGGCTGGCCTGCATGTTCACCATGATGAACAATGCCCGCCTCGCCGTCGGCATGCAGGGCGTGGCCATCGCCGAGGCCGCCTGGCAGAAGGCCCACGCCTATGCCGCCGACCGCCGCCAGGGCAAGGCGCCGGGCTACACCGGGGAGGGCATGGCGCCCATCGTCCTGCACCCCGACGTGCAGCGCAACCTGCTCACCATGAAGGCGCTGACGGCGGCGGCCCGCGCCATCGCCTATTCCTGCGCCCATGCCACCGACATGGCGCGCGCGATGAACGGCGACGACGCCCGCCACTGGCAGGATCGCGCCAACCTGCTCACCCCCGTAGCCAAGGCCTTCGCCACCGACATCGGCGTCGACGTCGCCTCGATCGGCGTCCAGGTCCATGGCGGCATGGGCTTCATCGAGGAGACCGGTGCCGCCGTCCTCTACCGCGATGCCCGCATCGCGCCGATCTACGAGGGCACCAACGGCATCCAGGCGATCGATCTCGTCACCCGCAAGCTGCCGCTGGCGGGCGGCGAGCACGTGCATGGCTTCATCGCCGAATTGCGCGCCGACGCCGAGGCCGTGCGCGCCTCCAACCTGCCCGCCTTCGGCCGCTCCGCCGAGAAGATCGCCGCCGCGATCGACGACCTCGAGGCTGCCACGCGCTTCATGCAGGACGGACTGGCCTCTGGCCGCACGCAGGACGCGCTGGCCGGCGCCACGCCCTATCTGCGCCTCTTCGCGCTCGCGGCGTCGGCTGCCATGCTCGGCCGCGGCGCCGTCGCCTCGAAGGACGCCGACCGCATCGCGCTCTGCCGCTTCCACGCCGAAAACCTCGTCGGCGAGACGGCGGCGCTGAAGGAGCGGGTGATGGAAGGCGCCGAAAGCCTGGCGCAGGCCGCCAAGGCGCTGGGGTAGGGTTGGTCGTCCGTCGCAAGTGAGCCGGGTAAAAACGCTTCTGCGGAACGCCGCCACCCCCACCCCTTGCCCCTCCCCACAAGGGGGAGGGGCCGTCGACTCTGGTGCCTATCCGATACCCTTGCTCGAACCTTTGACTAATGTCTGGCGAGTGCGACTTCGACTGCCCCCTCCCCCT
>NZ_RWKW01000021.1 GCF_003970795.1 Aquibium carbonis
ACGCCACGCCACGTGAAGAAGGCTGGGGGATGATCGGGAAGGAGGGCCACCGTCTCGATCGGCTCCGGACACGCCAGTAGACGCGAGGGCCGTGGCCAGTTGCCAGACCAGGAGGAATCGCGATCAGGTGAAAGCGCGGGAATCCTTTCGACGCTCCGTTCCGGGACGTCGCTGGGCACGGGCGCCACGCGGTAAAGCCGGTCCTCGACCACACGGTTTGCGAGGATGTCGACGAGGTCGGAGACGTCAGGCGCGGAGGGATCGATCAAGGACGAGAGACCTTGGGACGGCTCCATGGCCTGCGTCCAAGTGGCGGCCAGCGCCATCAGCTCGATGCCGAAGCCTGGCTCGATCTCAGCCACCTTGTCGGAGAGCATTCGCACGAGGCGCTTTCGCTCTCGGGTGGGGACGGCCGTCCCGATCCGCACGGATTGCTGCTGGGCATCGACGCGATGGCACACGAGGTCGAGGCGGCGCGCGCCCTGGCCCCGTTCTTCCAGCCGCCCGCAGAGCTGTTCGACGAGCTGCGCGATGTACCGCTTGATCGTCTCGGCTGCGCCAATCGGTTCCGCAAAGGCGCGCCGCACCTCGATCATGTCGGCCGGGCGCACCGGATCGATCGGTTCCGACACCGAACCCAGTGCCTGGTCGATCCGCCGCCAGATCTGCGGGCCGAAGCGCAGCGTCAGTGGCGCCCGTGGCTGGGTCAACAGGTCCGCGGCCCGCTCGAATCCTAGGGAGCGCAGCTCGGCGACCAGCGCCGGGTCGAGTCTGAGTGCTGCAATCGGCATCGGAGCAAGCACTCGCTCGAGCGGAATCCTTGGGATGATGCTGATGGGCATGTGTCTGCTATGCCGATCTGGCAGGTGTAGCTCGCGGCGCTAAGGCGCGCATGAAGGTCACGCGCGAGACCTTCGTCGCCGCCCAGCAAGTGCGCCGCGCCCTCGACGTCGAGGACAATCCCGTCCGGCACGTCCGCGGCGACGACGGGCGAGTATCGCAGCGCCCAGAATGCCAGCCGCTCCAGTGCGTCGATATCACCTGTCGGGTCGGCATTCTCGATTCGCAGGCCGGGCACCAGAACCTGCGCCTTGGCCAGCGGCATTCCGGGCCGCAGGCCCTGCCGTATCGCCACGTCATCGGCAGCCATGACGATCCTCCTGCGTCCATCCGAACCTGCCAGCACGAGCGGAGCGCTATCCGGCTGCGTAGCGCCGCCCGAGACCCGTCTGTGCCGATCGATGCTCCACTTGGGAAGGAAGACCGAGACGACCCTGGTCATCGCAGGCTTCCAGTTCGAAGTCCGCGCTCTCGCCTGCGCGCGCCCTGATCAACTCCACCAGCCAGCGATGGCGACCGACCCCGGGCACGGGCAACGGGCGTGACGGCAGCACCGATACGCGCCAACGCGTCGACGCTGCCGTCGGCTGCCCGAAATCCGATGCCTCCGACTGGCGCCGCCATCGACGGACTGCGAGGCCCATCGTGTTCGATCCCTCTGCCGCGAGCTGCAGCCTTCGTGAGGCGGTCATCGACAGATGGGCTACCTCGGCTACGACGCAACCCAGACCGCCATGCCGCAGGCCTTCCTCCATGCAGGCCAGCACCGCCTTCTCGTCTTCGGCCTCGACATAGATCACGCGGTCCGGCGAGAGCCCCGCCTGGGCGATGGCTGGAGCAAAGAGATCGGGTCTCGTGAGGCACCATAGGATTCGTCCGTTCGTTCTGGCCGCGATCCCTGCCGCGAACAGGGCCGCGGCGGCGCCGTCCACGGCACCGTTTCCGCCACCCGCCACCTCGTGCAGCGCTCCAAGCGAAAGTCCGCCGCCCGGGAGCTTCCCGTCGACCTCGTTCAGCCCGAACGGCAAGACCTCCTTTGCCTGCCGGCGGCCGACCTCGAGCGCTGCGATCGTTGAACGCAGCGCTGCAACGTCCGCCTTGGACATCGCCCTCACCATACCTGTTGCGGATAATGTTCCTATTTCGTTCTGGTTCGGACGTCGAGTCAAAATCCTTCGTCGGAGCTGGCAGCCACGTGCCGCCCTCGCGAAGCGAACTGCGCAGGTGAGTACAGGAGTTCCCGAAACGGTCAGGTCTCTATACGGTCGCGAGCATGGTGGGTGGGGAATGGTCAGATCAGGAAAACGCGGCGATCGTCGCCGACTACTTCGGCATGCTGGCGATGGAGCTCTCGGGGAAGCCCTTTAGCAAGGCAGAGCGGAATCGGGCACTGCAGAGCCTGACTGGACGCGGCCGTGGATCGATCGAGTACAAGCACCAGAACATCAGCGCCATCCTGAAGGGCTTGGGCGAAACTTGGATCGACGGCTACAGGCCCGCCTTCAACTACCAACGAGCGCTCGAGTCAGCCGTCGTCGACTGGCTGGACACGCATCCGGACTGGCTCGTGCGCCCGCCGGCTGGCGCGTCGAGTTCCGCGACAGAAATGGACGAGCCGCCTTCGCTGTGGATCGGACCTGCGCCGACGCTTTCGAACCACCCCGATCCGACCGAGTTGCAACAGACCATGGCCATCGCCGGGCGGTATGATGTGGCTGAACGCGACGAGCGGAACCGCGTGCTCGGCCGTTGCGGTGAGGAGCTCGTGGTCCGGCATGAATGGCAGACCCTCACTCAATCTGGCCGAAGCGATCTGGCCGAGCGTGTCCGTTGGGTCTCGGATGTGGATGGCGACGGCGCGGGCTTCGACATCGCGTCATTCCTGCCCGACGGGCGGGAACGCCTGATCGAGGTGAAGACGACCAACGGCTGGGAGCGAACGCCCTTCCACATTTCCAGAAACGAGCTCTCCGTCTCCGAGCAGCGACGCTCCGATTGGTGCCTCCTGCGGCTCTGGAATTTCTCACGGGAGCCGAAAGCGTTCGAGCTCTATCCGCCGCTGGAAAGCCACGTCGCGCTGACACCGACCAGCTTTCTGGCGACGCTCCGATAGGTTGGCCAGGAAAGTCGGCTACTTGCTCGGTTTCGAGTTCGCGACGTCGTTCCATGGAAGTCGAAGACGACCATTCCAGGCCTTGCGCGGCTTCCCCCACATCCTGGGATCTCACGCCGCCCGGGAGGAAAAGCCCTTACCGACATCGGGGTGGACGAGGCACAGGATCTCGGCGTCTCCGAGCTCCGCTTTCTCCCGCGATTGCGCCGGACAGACCCGACGCGCTGTTCTTCGCCAGAGACATCGGCCAGCGCATCTTCCAGCAACCGTTCTCCTGGCTCTGTCTTGACATCGACGTGCGCGGACGCTCGGTCACGCTGAAGGTCAACTACCGCACCTCGCAGCAAGTCCGGCAGCTGGCCGACCCGCTCCTGCCCCCGGACCGTCCGTGACGTCGACGGGCTCGAGTAGGACCGTCGCGGCACAGTGTCGGCGTTCAAAGGCATCGAGCCGGAGGTCATGATCGCCGAGGACGAGGCCGACGAACGTGACGCCGTCGCAGTCGTCGCCTGCGACAAGAACGTCCCCTCCACTGGCGGCGCGTGTCGCGGACGTCGCCGACGCCTTCGAGCTGGACGAAGTGATCGCGACCGAACGGCAGCTCCTCTACGTCGCCGCGACGCGGGCGCGCTCGGAGTTCATCGAGTCGCTGGGAGGGCTGCTCCGCTGCCACGATTGCAGCCATAAAACCGGCGCCGCCCCTCCCGCCCGAGATACGGCATGCCAGACCATTCAACACAAATGGTCGTCATCACCCGGTACCGAGTGTCTCTCGCGGGGGAATCCTTGAGGCGCGTTGTTTTTGCACGGGTTTTCTTGGGTGAGATCGCCGTTCCCTTCCAGGCCCAAAGTTGGCGAATCCTCGACGGAATCCTGGGGCAGATTTGCGGGAATCCTTGAGCACTTGAACGTCGAATCCTTCAAGCAATTCATGTGGTTACTGGCCTTTTTTCTCGCTTGCCATCTGGGTGGCTGCCGGTCAGTATTATGGGAGATAGGCAAGGAGGTGAGGCCGGATGCCCGACAAGACGAAACGGAGCTTCCTGCGATGGAGGCACGAGATGAACGCGACCCTGGTTGCCTACCTCCTGCATGGGGGTCAATTCCACACTCCTCCGACGTACGGGCGGTGTAGCCCGCCCCGGCCCACGTCCGGCTGTCGCTCACGAGAGTGCGTCTCGTGCAGGCACCATGTGACAACGCCGAAAGAGACGTCGCGATGACATGGCGGGTGTTCATCCCAGACGCGGATCGGCTAAGCGAGCTCGGCTACCCGGCGATCGCTGGGTGCTGTTCTCTGTTTCATGATGCAAAAGGCTACGGACACGAACCGAACCGATACTTGAGAGACCGATACCGCGGTCGCTGGGTCCCCGAATACAAAGAAGGGCCGACCGGCGCGAAGCGCGAAGGGAAGCGCCCGACCACCAGCAAAGGCGAGGCCGACAGGCTCGCGCACTTTCTTAACTGGGCGGAGGCCGGGGGAATCGACGTCGACCGGATGGACTATGAAGACGTCCTTTCCTACCAGGACAACATGATCGCCTTTCGCCCGTCGCAACAGCGGCCGACCGTCGGTGGTGCAACTCGAAACCAAAGAGCGGACGTAGCGACCTTCTATATTATGTGGCGCTCTGATCAGGGCCTTCGCGCAACATTTGATGTCACATCGAAGCTGGTAAGAGTGCCTTACCGAGGCACGGAGGGCGACGTCTTTGTTTATGCCCGCACAGGACGTGTGCGAGAGTCTGGTGATCAGATTCCGACCCTCAGTCTCCCTACACCTGCGCAGAAGCTCGCGTGGTACGCGGCCGTAAGAAAGCGGTTGGGCGAGGCCAAGATGCTGGCGAGCAGGTCCATCGTTGAGATCGGCGTACGGGGTTTCGAACAGGCGGCATTGCGGGTTGAACAATGGCCATCACGAAGCGCGATACTTGAGGCCCAACGGACCGGGCGGCGCGACGTGCCCATGAAGTTGTTCGGTGGAAAAGGCGACAAGGAGCGAATCGTCGCCATTCCCCTTAACTTCGCGCTCATGGTCAGGGAGTGGATCGATGAGCGGCGGTGCCATCTGGTCTCCCCCTCTCGTCGGGACACTGGGCCCCTGTTCGTTTCCGATTCGCGCGGTTTTGAGGGCACGCCTCTATCTCAGGCAACCATCTACAGCTGCTTCAAGGTCAAGACGCAGGGTGGTCCGGTTGTCTGGTATCCGCATCTTGCGCGGCATGATTACGCCTGCAGTTTCGTTCTCGCGGGCTTGCGTCACGACGCTGCGATCTCCGGCAATACCCTGCAGAGGATGAAACCGAGCTGGGTAACTGATCGGACTTCGTTCTGGATCAACATGCTGCGGAAAAGGCTCGGGCACGTCTCGGAAACGACGACCGACCGATACCTTACATGGATCGCGGAGTCGTACCAGCTGGTCGAGGTGGCCGACAGTTACGCCGCGTTCCTTGACGGGGACGAGTGATGGCCAAGTTGACGAACTCAATCTCCATCGGCCAGCACTTTGCAAGCATCCGCGATCCGGCCGGGATCGTGTACCCATACGACATCACCGAGTTTTTCGTTGGCGGAACTCCTCGGAATGAGGCCAGGAGGTGGTCGGGCGATTTTGAAGGGCGCCCGCGCCTCGCCTTGCAGTTCAAGCTCTTCCTTGAACGGGACCAGTTGAGCGATGCTAGCCTGGACAAGCGCGTCGGATGCACCCGCCATTTCTTTCGTTTCTTGGACGAGCGTCGCGATCTTCCTGCCGTGAGCGATTTGGCGGATTTGACCGAAGTGCACGGTTCGCAACTGAAGCGCTGGCTAGGCGATCGAAAAATAACCTCATCGGACGTCTACAAGAACATAAAGAAGTTTGTTGTTGACGGGCGGAAGCTCGTAGGCCTGCCACGCCTCATCTGGCCAGCACGCGATCCCGATCGGCCATCCGAGGTTCCGGAGCCAGACTACGTCGGCATACAGAGGCTGAGCATGGCCCTGCGCAAAGAAGCGCGTGAGGTCAGCGCAATGTTCCGCGAGGGGGAGCGTCTAGCAAATGATGGCCGCGACCCCCGAGTAGGTGATGATCGTGCTGCGGCGTGGTCGAAGCCAAGGAACCATGCCTGGCTGGTCCATGAGCTAACCACCGAGACGATTCCGTTCAAAAGTGAGCTCAGCGTCTACAACGCCACGGGCCTTCTGTATTCATCCAAAGGAATTGTGTCTGGTCCCTCATACTTGCCGCCGACGATGTCCCCCCGAGGATCGGAAGGCTATGTGGGAAAACTTCGTTGGTTCTTTCCGGGGCTGTACGACACAGCAATCTACTTCTGGCTTGTCGCGCTACACACGGGCTGGAACCTGGCGACCTTAGCAGGCATTGATGTATCGCGGAAAGAGACGTGGCGAGAAGTCCATCCGCATGCACCCGACCGGGTATTGATGCATGCATGGAAGGAACGCGCGGATCGACACCAGCAAGCCATCTGCAATCCCAATGCCGAATTTCACCCACCTTCCATTATCGAGAAGCTTGTCCAACGGACCGCTCCCCTGCGTCGTACACTTATTAGGCGTCTTGAGGCGCTCCGCGAGCAGCATACGCAGAAACCAAGCCCCACCCTGGCAAGGGAAATCAACAAGCTGGAAGAAGGTACGAAAAGCCCGTGGTTGTTTGTATCCCTAGGGAAAGGCGGTGAGATTGGCTGGTTCAGCTCGATAAAGACCGTATCAGCACTGAATACGTTCATCCGTGCTGTCGCGCTGAAGCACGACCTGATCAGCGATCATCCCTATCTTGGGACAATCTCAACATCGCAAGCGCGCGATGCCTGGATAAACTATGCGCACATAACGACAGGCGAAGCTGTAATGGCGCAGTATGCGGCTAACCATCGCAACTCGAGGAGCCTACGCTACTACCTCGCTCGGCATCGCTATCAGCGCAGCAGTGAGAGCCAAGTCCGTGAGCTTCAGACATATGCGTTCTCCGAAATCCAAGAGGGTAGACTTGATCCTACGCGGCTCAGGATACTGATAGAGACGGGGCGCTTTACGCAGGAACAGGCCGACTTGCTGAGCGACATCCGGAATCGGACGCGCCTCAACATGGGTTGCTTGGCCCCCTATGAACCTCCGAAAGGGGTCGATCCGGATCACGCGAAGGGGGAGCTATGCCGCGTGCAACGGTGCACAGGTTGTTCCCATGGGATCGTCTTCGAAGACAGCATGCAGCGCCTCGCCACCACGTTGGCGGACCTCCACCATGAAAGGTCAACGAGGCCGCTGGCGGCGTGGAAAGGCACCTCTCTTGAGGATGAAGAGCGGTCGATCTCCGCGACCTTGCGACAGTTCGATCCGGAGCGTGTCCGGCTCGTATACCACGCCCGTAAGCGCGCATTGCAGGCTGGAGAGGTGATGGTGTTCGATGTCTACCCTGCCTACTAGAGACGTCGTTGGAGACGGACTGAACACGTGGAGGAGTGGTCTCCTCGAGGCGACGGGTCACTTCAGCCAGCTGGCGAAATTGGACTGGCCTACGCTGTGCAAGATGGAGCTATTTCCGGGATCCAGACTTGGCGACAAGATCATAGTCGTCCCGGAAGAATACCTCCCACCCGGAAATATGCGCCGGCTCAGTTCGCGACAGCGCGACCCACTTCTCGGCGATGCGCTCGTTGCTGGCGTCCTATCTGATGCCGTCGCAACGCAACGCGAGGAGAACATGCGTCGAGCCCTCCTGGTGCTATGGCTCCCGCATGATGGCAAGAGGGGTGACCAAGGCTTGGGGCCTTCAAGCTGGCTTACGACCACTGGGATATTCTTGCGGACCATCAAGCATCTGATTTCGATGGCACCGCCTTCCCTGGGCAACATCTGGCAGCTCGAGAAGCACCTTCCCGCGTCTATTCCGCTCATCTCAAGATGTGAGCGGACACGGGCTGATATCAACACGATCTTCAGGCGATTGCGGCTTGGCGCAGAGCGCGGGTTGATACCTGACCTTGCTAAAACCCAAGATCCTCCCAAGGCCCAGGCCAACGCGATTGAGGGAAGTCACAAGGAAAAGAACCATAATCAACAGACAGCGCCCAAAAACAGTTCGCGATCGAAATCTACCGACGAACAAAAACACTTCGAAGATCGATTCGTTGTATCCATAATACGCCGCGCAATATGGATATTCGAGAATATTGCGGAGCAATCGATCGAGTGCTGGTCTTTAATGGAGAAGCTAGAAACAGACGAACCTGACCTGACCGACGAGCAGCTAAAACTGCGAAAGAATAAAATAATAGCTAGTTTCGGATGGAAGAGGGATAATTTTCAGAATCTGCCGTTCTCAATCAAGCAGAGAATAAATCGCCAGAGCTACGAGTTCTCTGATCAATGGCCACCCCCAAACCTAAGCTCGCTTCTTCTGATGATTGGTGTGATCCAAGCTCTTGCGTTCACACTTGACGCATTCTGCACTGCAGCTCGCCATAATGAGATTGCCGGCGCCGAGCACAACACCGCCTCCATTGCGAAAGACCGGATGCGGAGTGTGCTACGCAAGACAGAGCGAGCTTTTGGAGGACGGGCACGAGACTGGCCCCTGCATCCCCTAGCTACCAGAGCACTGGATCTGCAGGAAAAGCTCGCCTCTGTCATCAGACCGGAAGGCCAAAGCCACCTTTGGGTGCAGCTCCAGGACCACAAGGGCAGTGGGAAAGGTGGTCCTTTGGCCAACATGACGGAGCCAATGGTCGCCGCAGTCGAACACCTGGGTCTTGAGGGTGATTGCAACGGGCGTCCTCACGCTCATCGCTGGCGGCATACACTTGTGCGGCTGGTGGCCTTGGCAATAGTCCAGTCCATGCAGGTACTCCAGGACATGCTTGGCCACGACAATCTCGAAGCACTGCTTCACTATCTGCTTTCTGTCGAGGACCTCGTTGGGGAAGTGATGAAGGTTGCGGAAGAGGCATCCGAGTTGCTGGTCAGGACTGCGGTCGAAGACACCGTTCAGGGCCTGGCCGGCGGCGGAGCTGCGCAACCGCTTCGTGATGGGCTCACTGAAATGGCGATGCGCCGGGGAATTGACGTCCTGGGCACCGACAATATTGATGAAGCCGTGCGTATCCTTTCCGGACGCGGTTTGCAGTGCACACTCGTCCGTCCTGGTGTACTTTGCACGAAAGCGCCCGGACAGTTTGGCCCGTGCACAAAAGGGCGCGGACTTCCAGACACCGGATCTTGCCGCTCGTCCTGCGAAAGTCGGCTCGAACTCGCCTCCGCCCGCATCGAGTGTCGCGATCAAATCGTTGGTTTGCTGCGCGAGTATGCCGAGGTGTCGGAGATGCCTCTCGCCTCCCAGCACATTCGAGGGAAGATCCTCGCCAATCTCCAGAGGTGGCCAGATGTTCGCGACGAATTCCTAGCTTCCAGCCCAATAGCGGCTGAAATCTGGAGCAACCGACGCTGAGTGAACGGCCGCATAAGTCTCGCGGGCCATCCGCACCAACGAAGGGCGTGCAACGTGTCCGTCGGGTATTCGTGCCTGTTGCGCCTTCCGAGCTTCCCACTACTGAGCGGATCCGATGGGCACTGAGAAAGATCCTCGCTGAGGTAAAGCAGCACGGTGGCACCTATCCATTCTCCGCCGGCGCACCGAAGATCGCGGATGTCCTGAAACGAGCCGGGCTAAGCGAGCGATTTCTCGAAAAGCAGGGAGGCAACCTCCTCCGCGAAAAGCAGAAGGCACACCACAAGAAGCTGATAAAGCGCGTTCTTCGCCGGGTGAAGTCCGGCCGCTATTTTCCTATCAACGACCGTGGTGGACCACAGCATACAGATCGCTCCGCCGATTGGTCGGCGCTAAGGGCGCAGCTTGTGGGCATCAAGCAGGCCTGGGTCGAAGCAGAGCTTGAGCATATCGAAGCCCAGAACCGAGTCGTCGAGCTAGAAAAAATCGCGAATGACTTGCGCGCCCAGAACGATCGGCTGCTGGGGCTCCTGACGGAGGCAGGCATTCACATTCTCGGCTAGCGTCGCTCAATCCATCGTGCAGATCGGCGCAGGTCCATCGCATCTCCCCGAACTCCCGCCCCTGCCGTGGTCACTCGCCCCTTCAAGCCATGGAGTCAACCGAGAGCAATTTCTGCGTTGTGATCGCGAGTATTTTTGCGAGTAGGAACGGCGCAATGCCTTCCTGCGCCTGGGTTCCAGCACCAGGGTATGAATGGAAGACAGGCTCGACGTCAGGGTGCAGCTGAGCTTAGTTGTTGACTGTTGACGTGACATGATCGAATGTGCTTTTAGCGTTTGAAACGTCCATGGATATACTTGCTCAATGTCGCAAGCCTCGAATAAGGTGGAAGGACTTGCATCGCCTTCCGAGCAGTTTTGGTGGTCTATCGGGATCACTGTTGTTGCACCTTGGGCACCTCTGCTGATAGAGCTTCTTTTCTCGAGCAGACTGACTCACCAAACAGTTTTCCTCTCCGGCGCGTTGTACATCATGTCTCTTGCGTTCTCCGCGAGAAGGTTTTCACTGCTGTTGATAGGCCTGATGTGCATCGCCGCTCTGCTATTCTGCTTCGGAGAAACGACTTCAAGATTGGGCTCACAACACGTGACGTCGACGGCGGTGACCGCTAAAAAATTTGCGTCATTCGCTGAATCAGAGGAAACTCTAGTCGACGCGGCTTCAGTACCAGAAAATAGGTCTGTCTCCCGTCTGACGCGATTTACGGAGACAATGTATTACGGAGCGCTTCTGATGATGGGTTTCTTCGGAGCTCTTCATGTTGCTCAACGCAGACAGATGCATATGGTCGAGTTAATACCCTTCTTCGACTTACATCGGTCGAAGAACAAGAATTCGGATAATACAGAAACCCAAGGAGCATAGCAGTGGCCCCATTTCCCATTGCAATCGAACTTGCGGTAAGCCTTGCCGGCGCTGTCCTAGGGATTCTAGTAAGCCGTCAGTTTATTTCAAAATCTATGAGGCACAACTACCTCGTAAGCAAGCTCGACTCAAGCGATATCTGGAATAGATTCAAGTACACAGAACTAAGATCGATAATAAAAGATAGGCATATTTCGGATGAAGAATGGTCAAAAATTATTGCGGCCGTCGACAAAGTTATCACTAGCAATAGTGGAAAATTTGATGCCGATGCGGCAAATTATATCACAAGATCAAAATATTCAAAGAAATTGATAATATCCGACTACATCAAGAAAGAGATCGATGATCTTACTGACGACGCCCCAAGAGATGGCGAGTCGCGGGTACTGTAAGAAAAAGAAACCAATCATCGCAACATCCACCACCGTCCCGTCCTAACCACCCCCTCCGTGTCATGGATCCCCGTCCCCCTGGGGGTGATGTGCGTGGATCCCTTCGCAACCAGTCCGGCATAGCCCCCCAAACCACACCCTCCCGCCTTCCCTCCACCCGTGTCATACTCCCGTCGTGGAGCCGCCCCACAGAGGCGGTCATTCAAGACCACCGTCCGGAGTGCCCCATGAACCGCCCGTCCTTCGTCGTCAGCCGCCGTCTCGTCCTCCAGGGCCTCGCCGCCTCCGCTGTCGCCGCCATGGTTCCGGCCGTCGCGCGCGCCCAGTCTAGCGGCGATGCCGTGCTGTTCACCATCGCCGACCTGCATGCGCCCTATGCCCGCCTGCCAGCGCTGCTGGCGCGGCTCAGGTCGCTGCGCGCCGAAGCCGGAAAGCCGGCGGCGCTGCTGATCAACGGCGACGTGTTCGAGCGCGGCAATGCCGTCTGCCTCAAGTCGAGCGGCGCGGCCGACTGGGCCTTCCTCGAGGCCGTGGCGGCCGAAATGCCGGTGGTGCTCAACCTCGGCAACCACGAGACGGCGATCCTCGACGACATGACGAGCTTCGTCGCCCGCGCCAACCGCGCCGGCGTGCAGGTGATCTCCAACCTCGTCGACAAGCGTACCGGCCGCTTCTTCGCCCCCTTCGACGCCCGGCTCGGGCTCGGCGGCATCGACGTGTCGCTGTTCGGCCTCGCCGCCACCAACCCCTTCGTCTACCGCCAGCCAGTGCGCGACACGCTGACCTTCCTCGACACCGCCCGCTTCGTCACCGACGCCCTGCCCGGCTCGCGCGCCGATGCCGACGTCAGCCTGGTCATGAGCCATGCCGGCGTCACGCCGGACAAGAGCTTCCTCGACACGCTGCCTTCCGGCACCATCATCCAGGGCGCGCACGACCATCTCGATCTCGACATGGTGCTGGACGGCAAGACCTATTTCCACGGCGCCAGCTGGGGCCGCAAGATCGGCATCGTCGAGCTGTCGAAGGGCACCGACGCCGTGGCCGCGACCTACCGCACGGAGGACGTCGCGCCGACCGGCGGCGACGAGGCGCTGGCCGCGATCATCGAGGCGATGAAGGCCGAGCATCTGACCGACGAGGACCGCGAAATCATCGCCGAGCTGCCGCGCGCCTTCGACCTGCACGAATCGATCCTCATCGCCACCGAGGCGCTGCGCCAGGCCACCGAGGCCGACGTCGCGCTCCTCGGCCATACCACCTTCGGCGCGCCGCTCGCCGCCGGCCCCCTCACCCGCTACGATTACGACGCCTTCGTGCGCTTCGGCGGCGGCGTCAGCGTCGCCTCCATCTCGGGCGAGCAGCTCGCCGCCATGCTGTCGCGCGCCAACCAGTTCATGGCCGAGACGCTCGACGGCATGACCGGCGACTATGTCCACGTCGCCGCCATCGACGTGGATCCGGCGAAAACCTATCGCCTGGCCGTCAATGGCTGGACGGCGCAGAACCAGGAGGCCTATCTCGGCACCACCGACATCGCCTTCGAGAAGGTCGAGGGGCTGGAGCTGAAGGCGCTGATCGCCGCGCACCTCGCCAAGGGTGTCTGAGGGCGATCATCAGAGCCGAGCGCTTGACGGGTGGGCTGCGTGTCGAGCTTACGCCCGACGGCGCCCCCCTCTGGCCTGCCGGCCATCTCCCCCACGGGTGGGGAGATCACGCGCGTTGCCGCCTTCGCCAATCGTTAGCAGTGCAGGATACGCGCCGAGGCCGGAACTGCCGATCTCCCCACCCGTGGGGGGGTCCGAAGGACGGGCGAGACCCGTGGCTCGCCCCGGCCGGCAGGCCAGAGGGGCGCGCGACGGAACTCGACGTCTCAAGGCCGGCGAACTCGTTCACCCACGACGCGGACGCAACGAGCCCCCTCAGAACGGCAGGCGGGCGTTCTCCTTCACCTCCTTCATCACGAAGAAGGTGCGCGTCTGGCGCACGCCGGGCAGCGCGATCAGCTTCTGGCCGTGCAGCTTGTTGAAATCGGCCATGTCGCGGACGCGGATCTTCAGGAGATAGTCGAAGTCGCCGGCCACCAGGTTGCAGTCCAGCACCTCCTTCATCTCCAGCACGGCCCCTTCGAAGGCGGCAAAGCTCTCGGGCGTCGAGCGGTCGAGCACCACGCCCACCATCACCAGCGCGCCGAGCCCGACGGCGCCCGGCGCCACCTCGGCACGGACCCCGGTGACGAAGCCCTCGTCGAACAGGCGCTGCGTGCGCCGGTGGCAGGTCGCGGGGCTCACGTTCACCCGCGCCGCCAGCTCCGCATTGCTCAGCCGGCCCTCGCCCTGCAAGGCGCGCAGGATGCGCAGGTCGACGCGGTCGAGTGCCGCCATGGAAGATCCTTCCCAAATACGCTTCACTTCCGGAACATTCGGCGCGAAAGATAATCCGCATTGCCGAAAGGAGGAAGTCCGCGCCTCCATTTCGGGAGCACATTTCGCCTGTCTTGCCCTAGGATCCGCGCCACAATCGCCATGGAGCCTGCGTTATGTCCCTTCTGGAAAAGTTCGAACGATACCCCCTCACCTACGGTCCGACGCCGGTCGAGCACTTGCCGCGCCTCTCGGCCGCGCTCGGCGGCAAGGTCGAGGTCTGGGCCAAGCGCGACGATTGCAATTCGGGGCTGGCCATGGGCGGCAACAAGCTGCGCAAGCTCGAATACATCGTGCCCGACGCCATCGCATCGGGCGCCGACACGCTGGTGTCGATCGGCGGCGTGCAGTCCAACCACACCCGCATGGTGGCCGCCACCGCCGCCAAGATCGGCATGAAATGCGTCGTCATCCAGGAGAAATGGGTGCCGCACTACGACGCCGTCTACGACCGGGTCGGCAACATCCTGATGACCCGGCTGATGGGCGCCGATTCGCGCCTCGTCGACGACGGTTTCGACATCGGCATCCGCAAGAGCTGGGAGGACGCCATCCAGTCGGTGAAGGATGCCGGCGGCAAGCCCTACGCGATCCCGGCCGGCGCGTCGGTGCACAAGTTCGGTGCGCTCGGCTATGTCGGTTTCGCCGAGGAGGTGGCGGAGCAGGAGAAGGCGCTCGGCTTCACCTTCGACTACATCGTCGTCTGCGTCGTCACCGGCTCCACGCAGGCCGGCATGATCGTGGGCTTCGCCGCGCAGGACCGCGCCGACCGCGTCATCGGCATCGACGCGTCGGGCACGCTCGACCAGACCCGTGCGCAGGTGCGCTCCATCGTCGACAACACCGCCGATCTGGTCGGCCTCGGCCGCGCCGTGCGCGAGGACGAGATCGTCATCAACCCGGACTATGCCTACCCGGCCTATGGCGTCCCGTCGGAGGAGACCAACGAGGCCATTCGCCTTGCCGCGCGCACCGAGGCGATGATCACCGACCCGGTCTACGAGGGCAAGTCGATGCAGGGCCTGATCGATCTGACCCGCAAGGGCTTCTTCCCCGACGGATCCCGCGTGCTTTACGCCCATCTCGGCGGCGCGCCGGCCCTCAACGGCTACAGCTACTACTACAAGGAGGGCTGAGCGGGGCGACAGGCGGCGAAGGCGCGCGGAGCGCCGCCGGGGGCCGCGGCCGATCACTCGGCCGCGATCTGGCCTTCGCCGTAGGATGAAAGGTCGAGGTCGGCGCTCATGCCGCCCGCCGCCAGCAGCGCCGAGAAGCGCCCGCCCCGCGCGGCGAGATCGGCATAGGTGCCGGTTTCGGCCACGCGCCCGTTCTCCAGGAAGACGATCAGGTCGGCATCGCGGATCGTCGACAGCCGATGGGCGATGATGAAGGTGGTGCGGTCGCGCCGCAGCCGGTCGATCGCCTGGCGCACCTTTTCCTCGGTCTCGACGTCGAGCGCGCTGGTCGCCTCGTCGAGCACGAGGATCGGCGCGTCCTTCAGCACCGCGCGCGCAATCGCGATGCGCTGGCGCTCGCCGCCCGACAAACGGTTGCCGCGCTCGCCGGCCTCGGTCTCGTAGCCGTTGGTCTTCTGGACGATGAAGTCGTGTGCGGCGGCCGCGCAGGCGGCCTCGTGAACCTCCTCGTGGCTCGCTGCCGCGCGGCCGAAGCGGATATTGGCCTCGATCGAGCGGTCGAACAGGCCGGCATCCTGGTAGACGGTCGCGATCTGGCCGCGCAGCGACGCCCGCGTCACGGTCGCGATGTCGATGCCGTCGATCAGGATGGCGCCGGCCTGCGGCTCGCGCACGCGCTGAAGCAGGCCGATCAGCGTCGACTTTCCCGACCCGGTCGGACCGACGATCGCCACCGTCTGTCCCGCCTTCACGTCGAACGAAACCCCGGCCACGCCCGCGCCGGTGCCCGGAAAGCGGTACGACACCTCGCGGAAGGACACGTCGCCGCGCACCTTCGGCAGGTCCACCGCGCCCGCCGGCTCGGCGCGCAGGTCGACGGCGTCTTCCATGCGGAAAAAGTCCTCCAGCTTGGCGCGCGCCTCGAAGATCTGGCTGAAGAAGGCGGTGACCTGGTCGAGCCGGCCGATCAGGAGCGTGGCGAAGCCGGTGAAGGCGATCAGGTCGCCGACCCGCAGTTCGCCGCGCTCGACCAGCACGGCGCCGATCAGGATCACGGCGATCATCGACAGGGTCGCGGCGAAGCGATTGAGCGCGCTCGCCAGCGCCCACCAGTCGAGCACCGGGTTCTGCGCGGCGATCAGGGCGGAGGTGTATTCGCGCAACAGCCGCGCCTCCTCCGCCACGCGGCCATAGCCCTGCACGACGGAGACGTTTCCGACCGAATCGGACACGTGGGAGAAGACGCGATGATAGTGGCGCTCGACGCTCGTCTGCCCCATGCGGGTGCGTGCCATCACCATGCGGTTGATGGCGACATACAGCACCGCCAGCACCACGAGCACGGTGAACATGCGCCGGTCCATGGTGAAGGCCGTCGGCACCAGGAGGACCAGCGACACCGCGGTGGCCATGTGCTGGCGCATGAATTCGAGCCAGAGCGTGAACATGGCTTCCAGGGCGCGCAGCAACGTATGCTGCGACACCGACGTGCCACGCTCCTGGTGCCAGGCGAGCGGCATCGACATCAGACGCTCATAGGCCTCGGTCATCACCACGCCGCGGCGCCTGTGGGCGAGCCGGTCGGCGCTGCGCGCCACCAGGACGAAGGCGACGATGTTGAAGACGCCGAGCCCGGCCCACAGCGCCACCGACTGGCCGACGCCCTCCTTGCTGGTGACCGCGTCGACGATGCGTCCGAAGGCGATCGGCTCGATGATCGACACGGCCGCCAGAACCACGTTGGCCGTGCAGATAAGCACGACCTTGCCGCGTTCGGCTCCAAGCATGCGTAGCGTACGCCAGTAGATCTGGATCAACGACATGTGCGAGGCCTCAGGCTGCCTTGTGGGAAGCGGACGGGTAGGACCCGGCGAACGCCGCGCCCTGATCCGCCAGCAGCGGCTGGTCGCCTGCCGCAGCGACGATCACGGTGACGACATGGTCGCCCTCGACCGCAATCGGAAAGCTTCCATCGGTTTCCGCGCCGTCCACGGTCGTCGCCGCGACTGCGCCGCGCCGCACCTCGATTCGCCAGGTCGCCGCGCCGAGGCGCAGGACAGCCTCGAAGCCGTTCCAGGCTGGCGGGAGGCTGGGGCGAACGAGGACGCGATCGCCCATGCGCCGGATTCCGAGAATGCCTTCCACCGCCGCGCGGTAGAGCCAGCCGGCCGAGCCCGTGTACCAGGTCCAGCCACCGCGTCCGTCCTGCCCCGGTCCGGAATGGACGTCCGCCGCGACCACATAGGGCTCGACGCGATAGCGTTCCGCCGCCTGCGCGTCGAGCGCGTGGTTGATCGGGTTGAGCATCGAAAAGAGGCGATACGCATCCTCAGACTGTCCGAGTTCCGTAAGGGCCAGAACCAGCCAGGCGGCGGCATGGGTGTACTGGCCGCCGTTCTCACGCACGCCGGGGGGATAGGCGCGAATGTAGCCGGGGTCTCGAGTCGTCTCGGCAAAAGGCGGCGAGAACAGCCGCGCCACCTGGGCCTGCGGGTCGACCAGTTCGCGCATCGCCGAGGCGACCGCCATGCGGCCACGCTCCTCCGTCGCGCCACCCGACAGCACCGCCCAGGACTGCGCGATGGAATCGATCCGGCATTCGTCCGACTGGCTGGAACCGAGTGGCGTGCCGTCGTCGTCGATCGCCCGGCGATACCACTCCCCGTCCCAGCCATGCGTTTCCAGCGCCGACTGCAGGCGGTCGGCATGGGCAAGCCAGTCCCGGGCGCGCCCGGGATCCGATTCGGCGACCATCGGCGCGAAATCGCGCAGCGTCTTCAGCAGAAACCAGCCGAGCCAGATGCTCTCGCCCCGGCCTGCCTCGCCGACGCGGTTCATGCCGTCGTTCCAGTCGCCGCCGAGCATCAGCGGCAGGCCCGACGCCCCGGTGCGCGCGACCGCGAGATCGAGGGCGCGGATGCAATGCTCGCGCAGGGTCACGCGTTCGGACGAGATGCCCGGCCGGAAGAAGGCGTCATGCTCGTGCGGCTTCAGCGTGGCTCCTTCGACGAAGGGCGTCGTCTCCTCGAGGATGGAGGCGTCGCCCGTCACCTCGACATAGCGGGAAACGGCATGGGCGAGCCACACCACGTCGTCGGCGATCCGCGTTCGCACCCCGGGCCCGTCCGGCAGCCACCAGTGCTGGACGTCGCCTTCGGGAAACTGCCGTGACGCGGCGCTGAGGATCTGCGCCCTGGCGAGCGACGGATCGTGAAGCAGCAGCGCCAGCGTGTCCTGCAGCTGGTCGCGGAATCCGTAGGCGCCGCTCGCCTGGTAGAAGGCGGCGCGCGCGCGCACCCGGCAGGCGAGAACCTGATAGGCGAGCCAGTGGTTGACGATGTGGTCGAATGCGGGATCGGGGGTGGCCACCGACAGGGTCCGTCCGAAGCCGTCCCACTCGGCCCGAACCCGGCGCTCGCGATCCTGGGGCGCGATCTGGCGGTGACGGCGCACGAGGTCGAGCACCTCGCCCCGGGAACCGGCATCGCCCAGCATGAACGACACCTGCCGGGTCTCGCCCGGCGCCACCACGATGTCCCGCGCGATCACGGCGCAGGGATCGCCGACGGCTTCGACCCGGCCTGCGGGCCTGTCGCCGCAGAGCACCATGGCCGGGGAGCGGACGTCGCCGCGACCGAGGAATTCGGCGCGGTCGCAGCCCATCGCGACGTCGGCGACATCCGCGCACAGGAACGACACCCGGTCGGCGTGGTCGATACTGTAGGGGTTGCGCGCGGTGAGAATGCCCTCGTCGCGCTCGCAGCCGGGAAGAACCGTCGCGGACGTTCGGGACCGGCTGTCGCCGAGCACCCACTCGGCATAGGCATAGACGCGCAGCCGGGCCGGCTCCGACCCGCCATTGGCAATCGTCAGGGTCGACACCTTGACCGGATCGGCAGGGTCGACCAGCTGGGTCAGTTCGACGTCGAGCTGACCCCGCCGACGGCAGAACCGTGACAGGCCCTGCGTGTGGCGCGCGACGTAGGTCGCCTGCGGATCGCGCAAGACGCTCGCGGTCGGCGCAAATGCCTGCCCGGTGTCGCGATCGACGATGTAGAACCCCTCGCCGGGGCGATCCGTGACGGGATCGTTCGACCACGGCGTCAGCTGGAAGTCCCGGCTGTTGCGGCTCCAGGTGGCGGACGCGCCCTCGGCGGAAACCTGGAAGCCGAAGGCCGCGTTGGCCACCACGTTGATCCAGGGCTGCGGCGTCCACCGGTCGCCGTCCAGATGCACCACGTAGTCGCGGCCGTCCTCGTCGAAACCGCCGAAGCCGTTCCAGAAGTCGAGCGTGTCGGACAGGGTCGAGCGCTGGTCGGCGGCGGCCTGGTCCGGCGCGACTTCCGTCCAAGGCGCGACGGGAGGCAGCGCCCGGCGCTGCCGCGCCTGCTCCATCGTGAGGGTTTCGGCGCGCTCTAGTTGCTGGAAGATCGTTCCGTTGCGGGCGTTCAGCAGCACCCGTGCGGCCGCGACGATGGTCCGGAACGTCTCCGGCTCCAGTCGGTCGGCGCGCAGAGCGAAGATGTGATGGCCCGGTCCATGGGCGTCCTGGCGCAGGCGTTCGGCCGAGCAGAGGCGTTCGAGCTGCTGCTGGAAATCCTGGGCGTAGCTCGGCAGTTCCTCGTTGAGCACGACGAGATCGAAAACGACCCCGCGTGCGCGCAGGTAGCCATGCAGCCGCAATGCGGTCGCAACGGCCTCGAAATCGTCCGGACCCGTGACGCGCAGCACCACGATCGGATGATCGCCGGAAATGGAAGCGGGCCAGAGAAACGCCTGCGATCCCAGCCCCTGCGACACGACGTCGGGTGCGGCTCGCAAGGCGGAACCGGCGAAGTGCAGAAAACCGGCGAGCCTGTGCGCGCCCGCCGCCTCGACGAGGGTCAAGCCGTGATGGCGGGTCTGGATCTGGGAACGGGTCCAGGCATGCGCCGCCTCCCGGTCGAAAGCCTGAGCATCGACAAGCCGTTCGACCAGGGCATCCGTCTCGGCGCGCGTCGGCGCGACGACGGTCCAGAAGGTGACGACCGTCCTTTTGCCCGCCGGCACCCTGACGCGGCAGCGCAACGCCGCCACCGGATCGAGAACGAAACCGGCGCCCCCCGCGAGCGTCGCTCCCGGCCTCATGGCGGCCGGATCGGCGATGTCGCGGCCACGACCGATGAAGGCGCGGCGGTCGGTCTCGGCCTGATGGTCGAGAACGATGCCCGGTTCGGCGGTGACGACATGCGCCAGAACCGGCGCCGGCTCGCCCGGCGAGCGCGGATTGCGCATCGCGTAGAGCCGGCTCCGGTCGGCCGCGATCTCGGTGCGCACGAACATCTTCGCGAAAGCCGGGTGGCTCCTGTCGCCCGCGGCGTCCCCCAGCACGATCTCGGCAAAGGACGTCAGGTCCATGACCTTGTCCTCCAGCCCCTCGTTGACGAGCGTCACCCGGCGGGCCTCGCCGTCGCCCTCGCCGAGAACGATGACATCGACCTCCGACCGCAGCGTGCCGATCCATTTCCGGAACGTCGCCCGATCATCGGCGAGGATCGTCTCCGCACGCTCGGCCGGATGGGCCTTGGGCGCGCCGGTTGCCGACCACCAGTCGCCGCTGGCGACATCGGTCAAAAGCACGAAGCTGCCTGAACGATCCTCCGAGGGATCGCCTGCCCAACGCGTCACGGTCACGTCGCCGGAGCGGCTGTATCCGGTTCCTTGCGCGGTGACGAAGACGCCGTAGCGCCCGTTCGACAGGACCGAGCCGGAATGCGGGGCATTCGCCGGGACCTCGAAACGGCGGATGTCGGCGCTGCGTCCTGCGGTCGCCGCCTTGATGCGGGTCGGCCCCTCTTCCTCGCGGCCGACCACGTTGACGATCTGCCGCGGCGCCTTTTCCTGAAGCAGGAGTTCGGCGGCCTCGATCAGGGGGTCGGCGTGAAAGCGGTCACGCATGCGGCCGTTCAGGATGGCGTTGCCGATGGCGACGATCGACATGCCCTGGTGATGGGCCATGTAATTGCGCACCAGCACGTGGGTCTTGCCGGCCGGCAGGCGTTCGGGCGTGAAGTCGACGGCATCGATGTAGCCATAGGCGCCGAGCGCCCCGAGCCGGCGCAGTTCGCGCAGGTTCGCGGCGGCCGTGGATGGCTCGAACTGGGCCGCCAGGAAGCTCGCATAGGGCGCCACGACCATGTTCTCGGCCAAGCCCCGCTTCAGGCCGAGCCCCGGCACGCCGAAGGCCTGGTACTGGTAATTCATGTCCTGGTCGCGGGCGCTGTAGGCCGCTTCCGAAATGCCCCAGGGCAGATCATGGGCCCGCCCGTAGGCGATGTGCCTCCGGATCGCGAGATTGCTCGACTGGTTCAGCAGGCCGCCGAGCGGCTCCTTCATGACCAGCGGCGGCATCAGGTACTCGAACATCGAGCCCGACCAGGAGACGAGCGCGCCGCGGAACGCGATCTCGGTCAGCGGGCGACCGAGCCTGAACCAGTGTTCGGTCGGCAGGTCGCCCTTGGCGATGCCGAACAGGCTGGTGAGCCGCGCTTCCGAGGCCAGCAGATCGTAGCAGGCTTCGTCGAGCTCGTCCTCGTCGACCCGGTAGCCGATCGACAAAAGCTTCCGGTCCTTGCGCAGCAGGAAGGAGAAATCCATCTCCAGCGCGAAGCGGCGCGCGCGCTCCGCCGTCCCCAGCATCGCCTTGCGCAGGTCGGCGATGCCCATGTCGTCGAGTTCGACGTCGGCGACGTGCGCCGCGCAGGTGTCTTCCAGCGCGATTGCCCAATCCAGGAGGTGACGGCTCTTCGACGTCGCCGTTTCCGCATGCAGTGCCGATGCGAGCTTGCGGATCTCGGCGGCCACGACCGGCAGGGTGACGACCGCCATGGACGCGGTCGCCGGCTCCGCGAGGATCGCGTCCACCGAGCGGCGCATGCCGTCCAGCCGGTCGATCAGCCGCTGGCGCAGGGCGCGCAGCGAGCGGCGATCGTCGGGCATGTCGGCCAGGGCTTCTTCCAGGACGCCGGTCACGTCGGAGATTCCGCCGAAATCGCCATGGAGATGAATCGCTGGTGCCTCGGCCCAGGCGCGGTAGGCGGCGGCCAGCGTCAGGAGATGGCCGGCAAGGTTGCCGCTGTCGACACTCGAGACGTATCGCGGCGCGAGGGGCGCCAGGCTGCGCGTATCGTACCAGTTGAACAGATGTCCGCGATGGCGCGGCAGGCGTTCGAGAACGGCAAGCGTCCGCTCGCCGCGCTCGACCGCTTCCGCCAGGCTGATCCAGCCGAAGTCGCGGGCCGCGATCACCGACAGGAAATACATGCCGACATTGGTCGGCGAGGTGCGCGCGGCGACCACCGGGCTCGGCGCTTCCTGAAAATTGTCGGGCGGCAGCATGTTGTGTTCCGCCGTGACGAAGGTCTCGAAGTACCGCCATGTTCGCCGCGCCGCGATCCGCAACTCGGTCCGCACCTCGTCCTTCATGGCCAGCCGTTCTTCGCTCGCAAGCGGCCTGCTCACGGCCCAGGCGATGACCGGCGAGGACAGCCACAACAGGCCGAAGGCGACGGCGAGCCAGTCGGTGGGCGCGCCCCAGGCCAGGAGGGCCGGCAGCAGGGCGAGCGCCACGACGGGCACCACGCCCCACATCTCCAGGAGGTGCGACAGGAGACCGCCCTTGGCGGCGCGGGCGGTGTGCGAGGCCGTGCGCCACTCCAGCAGACGGCGGCGGCTGACGCTCATGCGGTAGAGCGTGCGCAGGATGGCGTCGGCCATCGAACTGGCGATGTGCGCCGAAAACGCCACCGACAGCACGACCTGCCCGGTGGCCGCGACGAAGTCGCCGCCGGCGGCCCGGACATGCCCGCGATAGGACGTCTGGCGGGGCCGCACGATGAGCGCGCGGATCACCTCCACGGTGGGGGCGAAGAACAGGCAGACCATCAGCACCGCCTGCCACAGCAGCGCCTCGCGCAGCGGCAGCACGGCCCAGCCGGCCGACGATGCCGCGATCCAGGCGATCGGCATCAGCGAGCGGCGCAGATTGTCGATCATCTTCCAGCGCGACAGCCCCGGAACGCCCGAGGACGGCGAAAACAGCAGCGGCAGCAATTGCCAGTCGCCACGGGTCCAGCGGTGGTGACGCGCCGCGTCCACCGTGTAGCGGGTCGGGTAATCCTCGACGAGTTCGACATCGCTGGCGAAACCGGCATTCGCCCAAGCGCCCTCGAGCAGGTCGTGGCTCAGGACCGTTCCTTCCTCGATACGGCCTTCCAGCACCGCGCGCATGGCGTCGACCTGGTAGAGGCCCTTGCCGGTGAAGCTCCCGCTCCCGAAGACGTCCTGGTAGACGTTCGAAACCGCGAAGACATAGGGGTCCATGCCCCGATTGGCCGAAAACACGCGCTGGAACAGCGAGGCCTCGTCGCCGGTCGTCAGCGAGGGCGTGACGCGCGGCTGCAGGATGGCATGGCCGGAAACGACGCGACGGCGGGCAGCGTCGATGACCGGGCGGTTCAGCGGGTGCTGCATCTTGCCAACCAGGCGGCGCACCGCGTCGCGCGTCATCCGCGTATCCGAGTCGAGCGTCATGACGAAGCGCACGTCCATCGGCAGGCGGGGATCATGCGCGAGATAGGTCGTGTGGGCATCGCCGCGCAACAGGGCGTTCAGTTCCTCGAGCTTGCCGCGCTTGCGCTCCCAGCCCATCCAGCAGCCCTCGCCTGCGCTCCAGACCCGGCGCCGGTGCAGCAGGAAGAAGCGGGGCGCGCCCTCGCGCGGATGCTTGCGGTTCAGGTCGTCCACCCGCGCACGCGCCAGGTCGAGCAGTTCAGCGTCGCCCTCTGCCTGTTCGACCGATGCGTCGGGCCAGTCCGACAGGATGGCGAAGTGAATCTCGCCCTCCATGTTCGACAGATAGTGAACCTCGAGGTTGCGCACCGCCTCGTCGACTTCGTCGCGCGTGCCGATGAGGGTGGGCACCACCACGAGTGTCCGCGCATCGGCGGGCACGCCGGCCTTGTACTCGTAGCCGACGAGGCTGCGCGGCGGCGCCAGGAGCGCAGCCAGCGCATTGAACAGGCCGAGCGCCGCCTCGCTTGCGGGAAAGGCAAAGAACAACAGAAGCAGCACGATGGCGCCGGTGCCGAGGCCGAGCCGTTCGAGGCCGGCAGCCGCAGCGATCGTCAGGATCGCCATCACCAGCAGCACCGGCACGCCGATCCCGGCCCATCCGGTCGTCCGGTAGAAGGATCGGAACCGCTGCCCGAGCGGCGAGCCGACGCCGAAAGCCTTTTCGAGCACCGGCCTGTCGTCGCCGACGAGAAGCTGGCCGACATCGCCGTTGCCGCCGGCCTGGCCGCGCTCGGCCGCCAGCGTCACGGCCTTGGCCGCCACGTCGGCCTCCGAGACGCGGGCGCGCTTGGAGAGCCCCTCGACCGCCTTGCGATACTGGTCGCGCGAGGCGAAATCGAGCGCGGCGAAGTCGGTCCCGTCGCGCAGGATGGCGTCGACCGCGCTCAGCCCCTCGAACCACAGCGTCCAGTCGATGTCGTTGACGCGGCGCAGGCCCCGGATCGTGACGCCGGCCATGGCGTTGCCCGCCGACAGACGTTGCTGCTCGAGGAACGCGGCCTGCTCCGGGTCCGTGCCCAGGCGTTCGAGTTCGACGCGAAGCCATTCCAGCGCGGAGCCGGCATTGCGCGCGCCATCGCGCAGGCGAAAGACGATCTGGCTGGCGAAGGCGGTGTCGCGCAGATTGTCTCGGCGGAACGCAAGCTGCGCGATGGCGTCGGAACCGGGATCGCCCGCCTGCCGATCGGCAAGCTCGTTGGCGATCTTGCGCTCCCGGTAGCTCCGATAGGTGTCGGTGGCGACGCGGTCGAGATTGATCAGAAGCACGTAGCGAAGCAGCGACGGAAGCGCCCAGAGTTCGCCGATCATCAGCGGCTGGACCGACTGGTAGCCGCGTACGAAAGCTTCGAAGCGCGCCGCGCCGATCACGCCGTCGCCGTGGTTGGCGAAGGCCCAGGCGATCGCCAGGGCTCGTGGCGCGGCCTTTCCGTCTGCGAGATCGAGCTGCGGAAGCTCGCGATAGAAGCGCTTGGGAAGGTCACGCCGGACCTGGCGGACCGCATCTTCCACGACATAGGCGTTGTCGAGCAACCATTGCGCCGCCGGCGGTAACTGCTCGTCGTCCGCCCGCGCCTTGTTCATCACCGTCACCACGGCATGGATGCGCTTGGCGGCGGCCAGGGTTTCGGTTCCCACGTCGATGATCCGCGGCGGCGGAAACAGCGCGTTATCGCCCCGTGCCGTCTCGGCGCCGATGCGCTCGAGTTCAAGGTCGTCGCGGGACGGCAGGCGACGGTTTGGAAGCCCATCGCCGATGTCGTCGGCGCGAGCGTCTGAAAGACGAACCGTATCGGTCCGAATGGTCATGGATGAGGATTCCGTATGAATGGCATCGGCTCCAGCCAGAGTTGGACCGACGCAAACGACTCCTACCGCAGTTCGTTGCACTGCAGTATCGGGAGGCTCGACACTAATTATTTCAATCTGCTAGAAGACGTGCAGCGCAATATGACGAGCCGGCTTCCCGCAATGCGTGTGCCCAGGACCTTGCCAGGGGATCGCCATCGGCCTGCCGAGATTCGGCCGCAATCCGGGAGCAATGACCGCGAACTTTTCCTCGATCCGCCCGCAATTGTTCAATCGTTCAAACGGAGACAAACATGAAATTGCATCTCGCCGCGTCCGCGGCCCTCATCGCTGCCACCGCCTCCTTCGCCCACGCGGCCGACGCGCCGCTCTACCGTGACGCGGGACCGTCCGGCGGCGTCCGGATCGGCGTGCTCGACTGCCAGATCGGCGGCGGCATCGGCTACGTGCTCGGTTCGGCGAAGGAACTCGACTGCGTCTTCAAGCCGAGCGGTCGTGGAGTGAGCGACAACTATGCCGGCACGATCCGCAAGCTCGGCGTCGATCTCGGCTTCACCACGCGTGGACGTCTGGTCTGGGCCGTGTTCGCGCCCACCGCGGGCTACCATTCCGGTTCGCTGGGCGGCCGCTATCGCGGGGCCACGGTGGAAGCGACGGCCGGCGTCGGCGTCGGCGCGAACGTGATGGTCGGCGGCACGACCGGCTCCGTCCACCTCCAGCTGGTCAGCGTGACCGGCCAGACCGGCCTGAACCTCGCCGCGACGGGAACCTCGGTAACGCTGACGGCCGCGAACTGAGGCCACACAGGTTCGGCTGGCGATGCGACCCGGTCATCCCGCGTTCCTCGCCAGCCATTCGCGCCACTGCTTCTCGTCGCCGCGAAACACGTTCAGATCGATCCGGCCATTGACGCCCTGCGACAGGCCTGATCCCGAATACTGCCAGAACACCCAGTTGCGCTGCGGATAGACCTTCGAGGGGTGTTCGGCCACCGCCCGCACCCAGAAGGGATAGTCGGTGAATTCGCCCTGCAGGTTTTCCTTGTAGAAATCCGGCGTCGCGTAGATCACCGGCCTCTGGCCGTAATGCTTTTCCACCCGCTCCATGAAGACGCGCATCTTGTTGACCACGGTCTTGCGATCGGGGCGCTTCTTGCACGCCGACAGATGGTTCCATTCGACGTCGAGAACCGGCGGCAGCGCACCCTTCACTTTCGGCACGTTGCGGATGAACCAGTCGGCCTGGGAGGCCGCGTCCCGACACCAGTAGAAGAAATGGTAGGCGCCGCGCGGCACGCCGGCCTTGGCGGCTTCGTCCCAGTTGGTCCGGAACATCGGGTCGAGATGGTCGCCGCCGTCCGTCGCCTTGATCCAGACGAAGTTCGCGCCCTGCGAGCGCAGCGTCGACCAGTCGATCTTGCCCTGCCAACGCGACACGTCCACGCCATGAACGGCGTGGTCACGCGGCGTCCTCGGCCCGAAATTGATGGGATGGGCATCGCGAAAGCGCTGCGGCTTGACCACCTTGTCCTTGAAGGCATTCAACGCTGGCGACGGGATCGGCGCCGACAGGAGCGCCGTCTGCACGGGCGGTTCGACCGTCTCCTCGAAGGTCAGCACCTCGGCCACCGGCGATGCCTGCGGCTCGGACACGGGGGCCTGCGGCTTCGAGATCGAACTCGTCACCTCGTTGGACGGTCTTGGGACGAGATCCTCGAATCCGGTCCTCGACGAGCACCCCGCGAGGAGCGACAGCGTCAGGAGAAGGGTCGCGGGCAAGGAGTTACGCAACATACGCATACACACGGCTGACTGAACACACGGCGACCAACGCGGCCGAGCCTTCCAGCGAAGTGAACAGACAATTACCAACAAAGTCTGAATCCGAATGATTCGGAGCCACGATTCGCGTCCCCGATGACAATTCCGGTCATCACCGCTGCGTGAACGGTCCCCTCGCCCGCGTTCCGTCCCCCGTTAACCCCATCGCAGGCACCCCGCCTCCATCCTGTCGGTGGAAACCGAAGGCAGACATCTCTTGGACCCCGTCATCGATCTGAAAAAGGCGAGGCGCGACCGTGACCGCCTCAGGCAGCCGTCGCCGCAAGCCGGCAAGGCACGAACGATCCTGATCCGTGTCGTGATCGCCGTCGCGGTGATCGTCGCGCTCGCGATCGCAGCCAACTGGCGCTCGCTCTGGCCGGCATCGTCCCCGGGCGACGGGCTCGTCGGCCTCTACCTCCCGTCCCAAACCATGCGCGGCGAGGCGGCGGCCACCGCGCCGGTCGTTTCCGTCGCCGCCCGCCGCTTCCCGATCTGCGGGTCGGGCGCGCGCATCGACTGCGTCGTCGACGGCGACACGATCTGGCTCGGCGGCACCAAGATCCGGCTGGCCGACATCAACACGCCGGAGGTGTCGAGCCCGCAATGTGCGGCCGAACGGCGGCTCGGCGAACGCGCGACGCTGCGGCTGCAGGCCCTGCTCAACGACGGCCCGTTCGAGCTGCGCGCCGCGGGGCGCGACGAGGACCGCTACGGCCGCAAGCTGCGCACCCTGCATCGCGGCGGCCAGTCGCTCGGCGACGTTCTCGTGGCGGAAGGTCTCGCGCACCCCTGGAACGGCCGCCGGGAGAGCTGGTGCGGCTGACAGCCTCCGGCCCGGACAGTCGCACGCCAGACCCGCCGTCCGGTGGGTGAGCCTCGAAAGACGCACCATGGCACCGTGCGCCCCGCCGATGCCGTTGCCCTTGCTGGACATCCCGCACCACCACCGCCAACGAAATCAACCGCTTCCACGAATTTCACCCGCTTTCCATCCACGCCCCGAGGCGCCCACTCCACAATGGCGGCTGGTTTTCGGAGGCACGCGCATGGACGAGGGAGGGCTGGACGATCGGACGCTGAGGCGCATCATCGCGCTGCTCGTCTCG
>NZ_RWKW01000173.1 GCF_003970795.1 Aquibium carbonis
ACATCGACCCGCGCCATCCTTCTCGTGGATCACCTCGCCAAACGAGAAACAGAATGAATCGGGTTGGGCGCGACACGCTTTAAGACATGACGCGGGCGCGCAGCGATCCTATATGATGGGGATGAGAGACGCCCCGACCCGCACCCTTCGTGGAATCTGCCTCGCTGCCATGGCCCTCGCGGTCTTTCCCGCCGCCGGACACGCCCAGACGGTGACCGCTCCCCCGATCGTGGGAACGTCGGGATCGACGCAGCGAACGCCGCCGCTCGTCGATCTGCAGATACAACAGAGTATTGACCAGCGTCAGGCCTTCGAGCAGCTGCAGCGGCTTCAGCGCCAGCAGGATCGCGACGCCGTGCGCTACCGCCCCGAGCGGCTCGAGGTGCCGGTCATGAGGCCGTCCTGCAGCTCCTCCGTCCACGGAAGCAGCCTGTCGTCCGGCTGTCGCTAAAGCGTGTCGCGTCCAATACGGTTCATTCTGCCGGGGATGGTTTGGGACAAAGTCGAGGTCTTCGTCGATCGTCGGGCTGGTGGCCCGGCGGAGACGAACACCGACGAATTTGGCCCAAACCGGCCCGGCCCTCCGGTCGCCCCCGCTTCTTCGAAGCGGGA
>NZ_RWKW01000174.1 GCF_003970795.1 Aquibium carbonis
GGAAGCCTGCCGGAGGAACTGGCCGGCGTCGAGCCTCCCATCCTCGATCGCTGGGCGCCGGCCTTCGGCAACAATGTCTACCTCGTCGGTCTGTCTACCGGCCACCCGAAGCTCATTGGCGAGAACCGGCTGATCAGCACCTCCGAGCTCATGCTCGTGTCCGAGGACCAGACGTGGGCGCGGACCTTGTCGCGCTGGTATCGCCTCGGTCGCGAGGTGAGCCGCACCGAACTGGACGGATGAGGACGCGTCATGGCCCGCGCTTCCCACCCTTCGCCCCACTTTCTGCAGCTTCACTTCGAGCGCCGGAGCAAGCAGGCGATTGCCGGTGACCGCCTGCCGACCGAAGCCGAGCTGCTGCGTGGCATGCCGTTCTTCCTGGACGATGTGCGCGAGGATATCAGGGAGTTCGCTGAGCGCGCCGCCAGGCACATTCGCTTGAGTGAAATGGCCGGGTTCGATTCCTTGCTCGGTATCCTCGATAGCCTCGCCCTGGAGCCCGGCGCCGAGACACTCGCTCTGCTGGATGCCGGATTTAGGGATCACGCCGATGAGGCGGTCCTGCCCGGCGACGCGTGGCGGATGCGCTGCCGCATCTACCGGGCGGCGTGTGGCGATGCCGATGCGGCGGCGCTCGTGGCGGCGGAGATCGCCGCGCTCGGCCTTGAGGATATCCGTCAGGGACTCGGTCGTGACATTGTATGGCGCTCGCTTGGATGGGCGGTGCATTCGCGTCGGATGGAGGACTGGCACGGAACCGGAGTGCGCATCAGCTTCGCCCGAAAGCACTATCTGGACGACGTCGACGCCTATGCAAAAGAGTTCAGCAAGGCATTCGACCTGACCGCGGACGTGCAGGGAGGAGCGGCGGCGAGCGGCCAGGTTGCTCCCGGGTCAGACAACACGACCGACGGATCCGGGTCTGGTTCCAGGGAAGACGGGGTCGTAGTCTTCCGGACCATTGGAATGGCGACGACCAAGGGAGGTGCCGAGGTCGGCAAGGATTACGAGCACTTCATCGGCAAGCCGCTGCCACTGTCGCCGGTTCCAGACCTCAATCTGGTTCGAGGAATCCTGCTCGAGGAATTTCCCTATGCGGCGTCGGTGATCCAAACCGTCCTGAGCGACCTCGCCGGACGCGACACTGTTCATGTCCGGCCGACGCTGCTTATCGGCCCGCCCGGCTCGGGCAAGAGCCATTTCGCCCGGCGGCTTGCCGAGGAGATGAACACGCCTTGGGAGATGATTCCTTGCGGCGGTGTATCCGATGGCATGCATGGCGGAGCAACGCGAAAATGGGCCACCGGTGAACCGAGCCTGCCCGTGGCCGCGATCCGCACCCATCGACACGCTGGTCCCATGATCATCCTCGATGAGATCGAAAAGGCCGGCACCGGCCGCCACAACGGAAACTTTCACGACGTGCTGCACGGGCTGCTCGAGCGCGAAACCGCGATGCGATGGAACGATCCCTATATCGACGCGCCCTGCGACCTCTCGCACATCTCCTGGATCATGACGGCCAACACCATCGA
>NZ_RWKW01000022.1 GCF_003970795.1 Aquibium carbonis
TCGGGAGTTCATCCGGGCACAAACTCAATAGCCGACTGTCCGGTCAAATAGGGGCAACTCCACCCCGGCAGCAAGCCACGCGCGGCGACGCGCTACCCCCTCAGCATCGCGAGCCGCGACCCCCTCCGCTTCGTCATCCCGCAACGACGTTCGAGCGAAGCGGGGAAGGTCGTATGCGGGATCCATGCCTCGCCGTCGATGCAGCCGATCCAGGGCGGGTCGGCCCCCCAGGCGGCCCCGCTCTCCCTCGTCCCGTCCGTCGCCGCCTCCTGATCCTCCCCTGCGAAGCGGGGGAGGGGGACCACGCGAAGCGTGGTGGAGGGGGCGCTGCCGGGTGAACCGCCGAAGGCGATCGAGCGGACGTCACCCCTTTACTGCCGCGCCAATTATGCTAACGGAACGCCGATGCCCTTGTAGCTCAGCTGGTAGAGCAGCGGTTTTGTAAACCGAAGGTCGCGGGTTCGATTCCTGCCGGGGGCACCATCAAACTTTGCCATGGTTCCCATGTGTCCCAACATCTTGAACGGCATTGATATTTGCGCGGTTCGATAGCCCTCGCCGCGAGCATAGGGAAGTTTGTCTGCGAACACTAGTTTGAGCACCGCACGGCGATCTTCGATACGTGGTGAATGCCAAAGTTTACAAGGGTTTGCGAGGAAATCGAACGCGGTTCGATAAGTTTCGCCGAAGCTTTTTCGCGGAACGCCCGCGCGGGAGATTTTCTCCTGCATCAGCGCCTTTTGCATTTCCAGTTCCTTGATGCGCTTCTCGTAGGCACGGATCACGGAATCGCTCGACGCGTCGACGATGCGATCCAAAAGCTGTCCGACTTTCCGCTCGACTTCCTTGATCTCTTTGGCCAGCGACGCGCCTTGCGTGCGCGCGCTCGCCAACTTCGAATCCCACTGATCGCGGAACATTTCGAAAGCGAGATGGAACAAGCCTTCCGTCGGCTTCAGCGCGGCCAGGAGAATTTCAAACTCGCCTTCGATCTTTTCTTTCCGCACCGACTTGCGAGATTCCGGACAGCCGCGCGTGTCGCACAGATAGTAAGGATAGCGCGCGCTACGCCCTTTCGACCAACAGGCGGTCAAAGGCTCGTTGCAGCACGCACAGGTGACAAAGCCCCTTAGCGGGAAATCGTCCGTCAAATCTTTTCGCGCTGGCACCTTGGGAACACCGTAGCGGCGTTCCTGGATCGCCTGCCAGGTGGCGAGGCTGATCAAAGGCTCGTGCTTGCCGGGGATGAGACGCAGGCCCCAATCCTCATAGGTAATGTGCCCCGCATATACGGAACGGTCGAACATTTCGGCGACACGTTCGAAATGGACTTCGTTGTTGCTGTTGCGCGGATAGGCGGGCTGGCTTTCGAGGAACCGCTTCACTTCGGTCAAGGTTTCGAAGCGTCCGGTCGCGTAGCCATTCATCGCTTCGGCGACGATTGACGCCAGCGGCTCATCGCGCATCAGAAGCTTACCGTGACCGGTTACACGCTCGAAGCGGTAGCCCATCGGAGCCTTCGTCACCCAATAGCCGCCCATGGCGCGGGCGCGCATGCGGTTCTTCGTCTGCTCCGCGTTCTTCTGGCGCTGATGCTGAGAAACCGAGGCGAGCAAATTCTCGACCAGGATGGAGTCGGAATCTTCGCCGAACTCAATCGAGGGGCTTTCGAGCTTGCCACCGGCTTCGCGAAGAATATCGCGCAAATCCCAATGGCCGCGAATGTCGCGCGCGAAGCGGCTGATATCATCGATGATGACGATGCAGCCTTCGGAGCGAAGCTTCTTGAGATGCTTGATCATCGACGTGAAGGCTGGCCGCGAGGTGCTTCCGCCCGACACGTCTTCGGAGAATACCTGATCGACGACGTAACCCTTGAACTCCGCATACTCCCGGCAGCGCGCTTCCTGGCTGCGCAGTCCATCACCTTCGCGCACCTGCTTCGCGCCGGACACGCGGCAATAGATCAAGGATTTTTGTCGTTTCGCGGGGTTCATGATTCAGCGCTTCTCTTTCCGGCGTTCCCTGCCAGCGCGCCTTTTGAACGCGGACGTCAGGGTTCTGTCTCCTGATTGGTTGTGATCCACGGAGGATATCACAGGCAGGAGTCCGCCTTCATCAGAAAGCTGATTTTCATCCCCATTCTTACGGCAGAGCTGCGCCGCGTCGTCGCCGAAAGCGCGATCCACGAAACTGCCCGTGATCTGCCAAAGCGCGAACACGAGTTCCGCCTTTTGTGCGTCAGACAGGTCAAGATGATCGGGATGACGGCGATATTTAGCGAAGACATGTTCCGGTCCACGCAGAATATCAACATCCGCACGAGGGAGGACCGTAAATCTATCCGTTGTATTGTTCTGCACTTTCGGCCTCCTTTCTACTTCGCTTCGGGCGCGAGATACTTGGAGGATATGGAACAAAAAGCGAACATACAAGTTTTATTAGGAACTTAATCCCGTATAAGATCAAGTTTGCAACAATGTTGCGCGCCCATTACACATATGATGGGCAACTGGTCGAGTTATGTCAAGAGCGTATATACGTTCTGGCTATGACGGCTTTAGAGCCATTCGAATAGCCGCCTCGATAAAGGATGTACGATCAACATCCAGCTCCTGGCATTTCGCCGTCACCTCTTCGATTAGGTCCGGAGGAAGCGTTACGGCGACCTGCTTTCGCGTGCGGTTCACGGGAGCGCTCGACGGAAGATCGGGGCGCGGCCTTTCGAATGCTTTTCGCAACTTTCGCCCTTTCGGAGAGTATTTTTCTAGTGGAATTCCCAACTCTTGCTCATGATTATTATTTTTTGATTCGCGCAATTCTTCTTTTGCTTTAAGTATTTCTTCTATCGTTTCCTCAAGCGGAATTCCAGCATATAATCTTCTTAATTTCTCGCCCTTTGGGTTCGATATGTTCGGTTCTGAGGGGGCGGGTTTCTCGTTCGGCCATAGGACCCTTCGAACTTTTTTTGGCCCTGAGCCGGAGCGGCCCCTCGCAGAGCGTAGTTTCTTGCCCTCGGGGTCCTCGCCTTGGCGTACCGCTCTGCGCATTTCCATTGGAGGCAATTGGTTTGGACTGTTGCCGCCCGTTCTATGCGGACCCGAGCGGTTCATAGGGTCTTTTGGGGGTTTCAACGCTTGTCTCTCCGATCAGGGCCATATCATACCGTCGTGAGGGTTCGGCAACCAGACCCTTTTGAGATGGCAACCAGCCGAAGGTAATGTCAGGGCAAAAATCGCTGATCGCAAGATGTGCGGGGTAGTACCCGCAATCTTGGCAAGGGGGCCGCTGCGCGCCCCCGTTGCATCCCCCAGGCGCTGGCGTGATCATCGGCATCGAGCCTCATCACACCATTGAAACGTCCGCCGTTTCATCGCGATCAGGAAGGGGCGTTCCTGCCCCTCCCGATACCCACCCAGACCAACGCTTTCGCCGCTGGACCCACGACCATCGTGATTGCCGATGGAGCGCAACCATGGGCGCTTGTCGCCCTTGGAGCCCCACCATGCTTTCGTGCATGGAGACGACCAGGAGCGTTCCAGCCCCTTGGAGCCCTGACCAACCGTGCCGATTGGATGCGCTGGCTGGGGCTTCTGCCCCAACGCCGCTGCAAGGGTCGCGGGCTCCCGAGGCTCGGCTTTGCCTGCGCCCGCCGCTTCCTCCCTTGCAGCTCTGCCCCCGAACCTCGCCGGTTGGGCAGGGGTCAGGGACCCAAAGCCCAATTTTCTTGACATCGCTATCATATCATGTGAGGATATGATATGACGGAAGCCGGATCGGAATACACGCTTGAATACCTGTTGGCCTTTGATGGCCGCGAACATCACTACCCCGATGGGTACTTTGTGAAGTTCGAAATCAAGCGGATCGATCCGACCCCAGAACGTCCCCACGGCCTGCGCTATTCGTTTACGTTGCACGGCCCGGAAGGGACGCGGCTGATTGGCTTCGACAATGCCCATCCGGTCGCCCCTGTGGGCGGACGATACAAGAAGAAGCCGGAGACGGCGGACCACTGGCATCGGACCGAGAGCGACCTTGGGAGGCCATATCGCTTCGTGAGTGCCGAGCAGTTGGTCGATGATTTTTTCGACGAGGTTGAGCGCGTGCTCACACATCACGGAATTGAACTGGTCGTCATTGCGACGACGGAAAGGAAGACATCATGAGCGAGTACAAAATCCAGGGCCATAAGGACCTACGGGCAGAAATGAAGGCCGTGGCACGCGGCGAGAAGCCAGCGCCCGCCGACGCCGGAAAGGCAAGCTTTGAATCGGCGGAGGTACTTCTCCGACTGCTAACCCCGGAGAACCGCGACCTGTTGCGGATCATCCGTGACGAGCGTCCACAATCCGTCGCTGACCTTGCCCGTTTGTCCAAGCGTGCCGAGCCCAATCTCTTGCGCACACTTGGAAAGCTGGAGGCGTTCGGATTAATCGAAATGCAGTCCGAAGGCCGCCGCCGCGTACCTGTGTCGCGGGTGCGGAAGCTATCGGTCGAGATCGATCTGTTTTCGCAGAATGATCGGTTTGAGGTGGCTTAGAGGGGTCGTAGTCCGCTCGCCCCGCCAAGGATACCAACGCCACGTGTATCGACGAATATGGGGTTTCTCACCATCTTCAATCCCACGCCGTACCCTTCAACACTGTAGCGTCGCTCCATTTACCGAATATTTCAGCTCTACATAGAGCCTTGAAAGTACCAACGTCCATAAGGTGTTCCAGAATTTATTTCTAACTCACGATGTGTGAAATATATACGATACAAACAAGGATGGAATCTGAGCGTATGATCATTTTGCTTTACAAGCGCGCCAGAGCATCCACGGCGCGTTTGCGTCGAGCAAAGTACGGCCCGTCAGAAAAATCTTGCTTCAATCACGTCGCCCGTTGTTTGTTCTTCTCTTGTTCCGTTGCTCGTGGTAGTCATGGATCACCCTATACCCCAACTGGAATCAGATGACCGAAAGCGACTCAGAATACCAATTTATAGAGCTGAACCGTACATTTCACGAGCTTTCCAAGTACGCCAACGAGGATGATGAGCTCGACCTAAGTCATGCATTTCATGTTGGTGAGCGGCTTTCTTGGTCGGACTTAATTGAGCGGTACCGGGTCATAATCCTATCCGAAGCCGGTTCGGGAAAAACTGCTGAAATTCGTAGTATTGCCCTCGCTCTACGAGCCCAGAGAAAGTCAGCATTTTTCATTCGTCTGGAACATGTGCCTAATGATTTTGAGGACGGATTTGAGGTCGGGACGTTTGTGGAGTTCGAGTCCTGGCTAGCATCGAATGATGAGGGCTGGCTTCTTCTGGATTCTGTCGACGAGGCTCGTTTGCGCAATCCGGGAGACTTCGCGCTTGCAATCAAGAAGCTGGGAAGACGGATCGCCACAGCCAAGGATCGCACGCACATCGTTGTCACGGGACGAACCAATGCGTGGCGCCCCAAGACCGACCTTGCGCTTTGCATCACTCATCTGCCTTTCACGCCTGCCACGAAGAGAGCTAAGAATGACGAGGACTCCGATACCGCCGATACGATTGAGGACGCTGTTGAGACTTCGGATGGACCGGCAGAAAAGTCCCAGTCCGTTTTCAAGATCGTCACGTTGGATGACCTTTCTCGCTCTCAGATCGAGGCATTTGCAAATGCCCGCGGCATCATGGACACCAAAGCCTTCATCGAGGCCATAGAGCGCGCTGATGCATGGTCCTTCACGTCAAGACCACAGGATTTGATGGAGCTCACGGAGTTCTGGCTTGATCAGGGCCGCATCGGAAGCCGCCTGGAAATCATGCGCAACAGCATCTCCAGGCGCCTCCAGGAGAGAGATCAAGAGCGCGTCGACGTATACCCCCTAGCGCCTCAGAGAGCTCTGCAGGGAGCAAGGCTGATAGCTGCAGCCACCACCTTGGCCCAGGACTCGACTATCCGAGTTCCAGATGGAGCCGAAAATTCGAAAGGCATTGCTCTCCACGACGTGCTTCCTGATTGGGACGACAGAGAGCGCTCGACGCTGCTGTCCCGCCCCATATTCGACGAAGCAATCTATGGAACTGTGCGCTTCCATCATCGGTCCGTCCGCGAGTACCTCGCGGCCGAATGGTTCGCTGATCTGCTTAGCCGGGAAACCTCGCGCCGAAAAATAGAAGCCCTCTTCTTCACCAATCAGTACGGGCTGGAAATCATCGTACCCACGCTTCGCCCGATCTTGCCCTGGCTCGCTATCCTCGATCCCAAAATCAGAGAGAGGGTACGAAAAGTCGCCCCTGAGGTGGTCTTTGAAGGGGGCGATCCGAGTCAGCTACCATTGGAAACCCGAAGGCTCATTCTACATGAAGTCTGCGAACAACTGGCGAGCGGAACATCAGGCCGCTCGATGACCGACTATGCGGCTGTACAACGCTTCTCCAATCCCGATCTGACGGACGATGTGCGTGGCCTTCTGGCCAAGTATGCGACCGATGACGAACTGAAAGCTTTTCTACTCCGAATGGTCTGGCTGGGCCAACTCTCCGGTGTATTGTCCGAGGCAAAGCAGATCGGGCTTTCACCTTCCGCCTCACAGTACACACGCATTACCGCGTTTAGAGCAGTTTGGGCAGTTGGGTCCGAGCAGGATCACGAAGAGATCCGCAACAGTTTTCTCGCAGAAGCGGCAGAACTGGATCGCGACTGGCTTGCCGAATTGACGAAAGAAACTGCTCCGACACAGGACACGATCAGGTGGCTGCTCGGGTGTCTGGGCAAAACGAAAGAGAAAGAGCGGTACAGCGTCGATCACCTTTCCGACGCTGTGAGCACCTTCGTTCACGCCGCCGGCCTCGATCAACTGCCCGAGTTGCTTATCGGCTTTGACCAATTTCTCAACACACCCCCAGTGATCGAGAGACGTTTTTGCGAGATATCGCAGAAATTTACTTGGCTGATGACGCCCGCATCCCAGGCGGCCGAGCGTCTCATCGAGGCCCGTCACTCAGCGTCGCTACAACCCGCCGTGCTGGCCGTCCTCGACAAGTTCGGAATGGGACGTCACTATCTCGATAGCGAACTCAACGATGTGAAAACGAAATTTTCTACGCTCGTGCCCGCGTGGCCCGAGTTGAACAGAGCGCTGTTTTGGTACGAGATTGCACTCGCGAGACAGCGGAGCAACGATAAAGGTAAAACACGCCTGACCGATTTCTGGTCGGTCTCCGTAATGGAGCCGCTATGGCGCTTTGGCGCAGAGGATTTCGACTACACGTCCGAGCAAATTACGGCTCAGTCCTTTCAGGACGACAAGCTCGTCGCGCTGTCGTTGGCTTTTAGACTCTACATCACAAACGACCGGCCGCGTTTGTGGCGCGAAACGCTCAAGCGACTTGTCTCCGGCAACACGGAGTTGTCGGATGAACTGAACAAACTCCTCAATCCGCCAGCACAGGAAAAGAACGCCCGCGCATGGAAACGCCAGGAAGCGCAGGGGAAGAGACGCTCGGAGGAAAGAAAGCGAAAAGAGCAGAAGAACTTAGCTGACTCAAAAAAATATCTGAGCGAAAATCTCGACAAATTGCGGGACCCCAGTTTGTCGAAACCTGGCTATGTCTTCAACGGCCTAAACTACCTCCACGACCGGATGCGCCGTGACAGTGATCGCTCTGGTCGGTGGACCCATGGCAACTGGAGAAACTTGGAAGCCGAGTTCGGCAAGGATATCGCGCAAGCGTTCCGAGACGGAATTGTTGCTTATTGGCGGCGTGAGAGACCGACTATTCGTTCGGAAGGCGCACCAGAAAACTCGACACCAACGTCGGTAATTCTGGGCTTGGCCGGACTCGAAATCGAAGCGCAGGAGACGCCAAATTGGGCGCAAAGCCTCAGCGAAGCAGACATCGAACTCGCCTGCCGATATGCCTCGTTCGAATTGAACGGTTTCCCAACCTGGTTTCCCAAGCTCTTCGAGGCGCATATGAGCATCGTCACTGATTTCCTTCTTCAGGAAATTCGCTTCGACATATCAAGAGCGACACCGGAAAAGGAGGACCATTACGTCCTAAGTGACGTTAGCTGGTCCGGTGAATGGAGCTGGGCCACCCTCGGCCCGCACATCGCTAAACTAATGAATGAATCCGAGCCTGCGAACGCAGCCACGTTGGGCAAGCTCCTCAAGATTTTGCAGGGATCGGCACTGTCCGACGAGGAAATAGCCGCGCTAGCGGCGCAGAAAGTCCGGTCGGTACACACCCCGCAGCATGTAGCCCACTGGTACGCCGTATGGGTAGGCGTTGATCCTGAAGCCGCAATTCCCGACCTTGCAGCCTTTTTTGAAGAATTGCCGCAGGGCGAGGCGCGAACAGAATTCGCGATGAGCTTTGTGACAAACCTATGGGGCGGCCGCAGAAGCGCAGCCAGCACTAGGGCCAGATATCAAACACCCCGACATTTGAAGACTCTCTACCTGCTGATGCATGGTCATATCCGGCGAAGCGAGGACATCGATCGCGCCGGCAAGGGCGTCTATTCACCAGGGTTGCGTGACAATGCTCAGGACTCAAGGAACGGGCTATTTGATCTGCTGAACAAGATTCCCGGAAAGGAAGCCTTCCTGGCCCTGCAAGAAATATCGCAATCACACCCGGAGGTGGAATCCCGTCCATGGTTCGCCCACTTGGCAAAGGTGAAGGCCGAGCAGGACTCGGACATCGCCCCGTGGATGCCTGCACAGGTCCGCGACTTCCATGACAAGCTGGAACGAACTCCGGCCAACCACCGAGAACTGGCGGAGCTGGCGGTGATGCGGTTCCTCGATTTGAAAGATGACCTTGAGAAGGGGGACAGCAGCATCGCGGCAATACTCAAAGCAGGTGCGACGCTTGAATCCGATATGCGGAAATACATCGGGCGTGAGCTTCGTGAAAAGGCGTACGCTCGCTATTCCGTCCCGCAAGAGGAGGAGTTTGCAGATGCCAAGAAACCTGACATCAGATTCCACGGGATGATGGGATTTGATGCGCCCGTGCCGGCCGAATTGAAGCTGGCCGACAAATGGACTGGCCCCGAACTTTTCGAGCGGTTGGAGAACCAGCTTTGCGGCGACTATCTGCGTGACAACAGGTCGGCACGCGGCATTTTCGTTCTGGTGCGCACGGGCGAAAAGGCTGGCTGGGATGTTCCGGGTGGAGCCAACCGGGTCAACTTTGAAGGACTGATTGCAGCACTCCAGAATCGTTGGGAAGAAATTGCGCAGGAATTTCCGGGCGTAGATGAGATCACGGTCATCGGCATAGACCTTCTAAAGAGAGCTGCGTAGATATGTGGGGAAGACGAAGTCCTGTCCTCCTTCAGGCGTTCTGCGACGACTCAGCCAGTGACAAGGGAGACAAGCGGCTCTTCATGGCCGGCTATCTCAACCGAGCCGATAAATGGGAGCTCTTTTCCGAGGCATGGCGCGAGGAGCTACAGGCGCAGCCCTCGATCGCGTACCTACGAATGGTGGAGGCGAACAACCTGCGCGGTGAGTTCAGAGGATGGACAAAGGAGGCCCGCGATCAGAAGCTGAAAGGTTTTGCGCGCGTCATCAACCATTTCGAGCCGCTGTCCTTCCAGTTCACGATCAATCGCGGCGAACATCTTCGTGTTCTTACACCCGTCTCGCCTCGCGGTTTGGGAAGTCCGCACTTCACCTGCTGCTTTAGCGTAATTTCCGGCGTTGCGCGCTACGTCGCAGAAACCAAAGCCAAGACTCGAATCGAATATTTTTTTGACGAACAAGACGGCGTAAGCGCAGACATGTCCCTATTGTTCCACCAGATGAAGCGAAACATCCCGCGCAGCGCCCGAAATCTTATCAGTGGCACGCCTGCCTTTGAGAACGACAAACTGCTGCCGCCGCTTCAAGCAGCGGACATGCTGGTTTGGCATTTACGCCGGGAACATGAAAACCGAACATCCCCTGACGATATTCTCCCGATGGCTGACCTGCTGAGGAATCCGAAAGGACATTTGGAATCCCATATCGATGATGCCCAGCTCTCCAAATGGGCCGAGCATCATGCAAAGCAGGAAGGGGTTCAGTTCTTAAAGAGCAAAGGGCAATGGCAGGAATTCAGACGAGACCTGGTGCGTTTTGCCGAGGCGGGAGCAATCCCGCCAACAGGCAGCCGGATCACACATCTCCTCTTTAGATTGCGAATTCACTTCTTGGGCAAGCTGGCCCGGCGGAACTCAAGAAAGCGTGGCCGCCCTCGTTCCTGAACCCGAACCGATTGGCTGTTACCGCTTCCCTTCCCGTTTTTGCATTCGCTCGCGCCCAACATAGTGCACGCAATTGACATCGCTTGCGTAGAAAGGGGCTTTGCAACGGCGCGGTTCCCGACGCTCCGCGCTTCGCTTGTGCGCCCGCCGCGCTGATCCTTGTCACCGCCATCCCATTCTCACCGAAGGGCAAGGGTTCAGGTGAACTTAACCCTGTCTAAAAGCGCAGAAGGCACGGGTCTTTTTGTCAGCCACACATATTTGTCGGGCTTCTCACGCACATCGCGCAAGTAGCCGCTCATTTCTGGCCTCTCCCAAAAATTCGGAACATCCACCACGAAGAACCCGTGATCGCGGGATTCAAGCAATGCCTGTTCACCGCCCGTCGCCGCGCGAATGTCCTCGACCTGGAGAAGCGGGCGCGATTGTTCGGATAGATTGTCGCCCGACCCGTTCACCTGGTTCTGGTTCACGTTGAAGCCGCGCACCATGACCGAGGTCTTGCCCGATCGATGCTCGATTTCCCGGAGCGTCTCGTTGTCAGGCAAGCCGCGATAGAGCGTGTGCGCGACGGCCTTCTTCCAGATGCGCGCCGTTTCACGCCCATACCGGTTTTCGATCTGCGCTGCGGCGTTCTGGAACACGCCGAGGAAATTGATCCCGCCCTCACGAAATAGGGTGAGGATTTCGAAGAAGTTCGAGACGTAGAGCTGCCCCCATTCTTCCCCGACGACCAGCGCACGAAGCGGACCGTGCGCGTCGGCGAAGCGCTCGATGATCGCCGCCGTCATCGCACCGACGAAGGTGCGGCTGGAATCGCTGCGCGCCGACCCGATGATGAAAAGCGCGGTGCGTTCATGCTTCATATCGGCAGGATCGAATGTGTTCCGATCCGTGATCTCTCGCCCCGCCGATCCAGGCTGAAAGCCTTGCAGCCGTTCCGTGATGGTGGAGGAATACGCGTTCCATTGATCCGTGGAAGCCGTCAGGCTCGCGATCATCCGGCTCATGCCGGATTCTTCCTGCATCCGGTTGTCGCTGGCCCAGACCAGAAGATCGTCCGAGATTTCGGATGAGTCCCGCCCGAAGAAGTCCCACAGGCCGCCGACCGTGCAGGGCCAGCGCGGGTCCGGATAGAGCGCCGTGGTCCGGTAGTAGTGCGCGAAAGCGGTTCGCACGCCCTGGCCGATCCATTTGTGACTCGGATTCGGATCGACCGGGACCAGATAGCTCGCGGCATCATAGGCCGCTTCCCAGACGAGCGACCGCAGTTCTGGACGGGACGCGATTTCGAGCAGGCGGGAATTGATATTGTAGCACTCTGACGGATAGCCGTAGAGGCGACCGGCATTGATGAAGCGAACGGTGTAGCCCTCCCGCTCCAGCGTCTTCCAGGACGCCCAGGCAAGCTCCGCGTCCTTCGGGTCGGTGATGATCTTCGAGAGATGCGCGGTTCGTGGTGACACCAGATTGACGCCGAGGAAGCGGGTGAACTTTCCTTTTCCGGCTTGCGCGTCGATGGCGACGGGCTCCGTCCCCTCATAGATAAGAGGACGGCCATCGACGAAGCCGAGCTCAATTCCGCGCTTCAAGGGACGGTTCACAGAAGCCCCGATTCTTCGAGGCTTTTCGGATCGTTCAGCTTCGAGTGCCCGAGCGATCCGCTAGGGTTCGCAGCCAGCATCGCCCGCATTTGCGCGGTTGCCATTTGATCGGCCCGCGCGCGGGCGATGCGCGCTTGCGCCGCATCCTCCCACGCGAGGCGCTGTTGGGCGTTCGATTCCAGCATCCAGAAGAACTGGTAGATTTCGACGAGGGTCCGGACGTTCATCGATGATATACCGGCTTTGAGGGATCGGGCCTCCAGGCACATCCGGAACACTTGTCGTTCTCCACTTCCGGCGCTTCGTCGTCCCACGTCGCATAATTGAATTCTCTCGTCACCGGCTTGGGCAGTGATGGCGGCGGCGGCGGAGTGTATGTCACGGCCTCCGGCTCTGCGTTCGTTTGGGGTTGGTCGTGATGCACCGCCACGAGCATGGAAACGAAAGAATAGCCGCCCGTCACAAGGTAGAACCACCACTCATCCGGGATAACAAATTCGAACATAAGCCCACAGAAAACCGCGAACATGGGAACCATGAACGCACCGAATAGACCGCTCATGACGAAGAGGCGCGCCTCTGAGGGGTATATGACGCCCCCGAATATTTTGAGCGGACGAAACCACGCAATCAGGCTGAGCAGCGTGAATACAGCGGCAATGAAGCACACCACCGCATAGACCGCGATAGCCAGGAACATTAAACCGGCTCCGATGAAGGCGAGCCCTACGACTGCACCAGAATTCTGATCGTTGTTCGAGGACATAGGAATTCTCCTTTCAAACTATCTTTGCAGTTTCAGAGGCGCGCTCAGCGTCCGCTTGCTTTCCACATTGCGGGCGTGAGTGCGGGTGAAGGTCAGGAAGCGTCCGACTTCGCGGCGAAGCTCGCGGAGCTTCGTCGCCTGATTGCTTCGCAGTTCCTTGATCTGGGTTTGCAGGGCGCGCCGCTGATCCATCTGGCGTTCGACCAGCGATTGACGTTCGCCAGCCTGCCGATTGCGAGAGCGTTCGGCTTCCGCCTCGTTCTGGCGCCTCACTTCCTGATACTTGCCCGTGATCTTGTGCCAGAAGCCACGAAGGCCGGTCGGAAGACGCGCCGCGCGCTCCCGCGTCTCGCTCTCGAATTCCCGTTTCTGACGCGCAGCCAGTTGCAGCCGCTCGTCGCGCTGGCGCTGCACCAGGTCGGCGCGCGCGAGATCGAGTTTCGCCTTGTGCTTCTGGAAGGAAACATTCGCGTCGTGGATGTGCCGCTGCATCGAGGGTGCCAGCCGCTTCGCGATGGATTGCTTCGCGCCATCGACGCTGCCAAGCGTCGCCGGATCGCCAAGCCGCGCGGAAAGCTCCTTCGCCTTGAGGCCGAGGCAGCGGGAGAGCGAATGAACCTCGCCCGCATGATCCACCACGACGAAACCGCGCCGATCGCCGCGCGAGAGCGCCAGCGCATGCTCGCCAAGGCCTCGTTCGAACGCGGCCTTGCTATCGGAACGCGCCCAACAATCCCCGATTATCTGCTTGATCCAGCGCGGGTCCTGCTGGAGGCGCTTCGCCTGCTGCCATTCGGCAAGCGTGAAGTTGGTGACGTCGCGATCGCCGGACGCAATTAGCCCGCGCGGCATTTTCCAGCCGTGTTCGAGGTAGAGTTCGCGCGACAGGCCCGTCAGCTTCGTCTTGAAGAACGACATTTGCCGCGCGGTCATCGTTTCGGGATCGATGCGCGACCAGACGCAATGCGCGTGTCTTCGTCCTTCCTTTTCATGGAAGACGATGGCGCGGGGCTGCCCTTCCAGTCCGAGCTTCTCTTCCGCCTTGTCGATGGCGCGCTCGAATGCATCGACCGGAACATGCTCGCCTTCCGGCGGGCTGAAGCTGACAGAGAACAGAAATTGGCGGCACTTCGTCCCGAGACTGATCGCTTCGGATTCCTTGAACGCGCCTTTCAAGTTGTCGGACGTGAAGCCGCGCAGTTCATGCAGCTCGACATGCTCATTCTCGTCGGTGCGCATGAGATGGACCGCGAGATTCTGTCCGCCGCCGCGTTGTGAGGCTTTGATGATCATGGCGCGCGCTCCGGTTTAAGACCGAGCGCGGTCATGAGCAGATCGCGGATTTCGCGGACCTCGCGAAACGCGGCCAGAAGCTCTTCTTCGACTTCCGGCGTTAGCGGGAGCGATCCCGTATTCGCGAGGCGGGCGAGTTGATTGAGATTGTTCGCGAGGCGCGACTTGCCGAGAAGGCCCAGCGCCTGGGAGAGCGCCTTTCGGTCCTCGATGGCAAGACCGGTGCGCCGCATGCGGATTGGCATGCTGGCGGGTCCGTCGCCGAGTATTTTCGCTTTGATGTAAGCGCCGAGGGGAGCGCCCGCAGCCTCCATAGCTAAGCGGGCGCGTTCGTCCGGGGACAGACGGATGCTAAAAGGCGCGGCCCGTTTACGGGACGACTGGCGATAATCCGCCTTCGAGGCGGATTGATTGAAGGTGGCGCTGGCGGACATCGCGGCGCACCTTCAGAGCGAAGGCGACTTTGGCCGCGAAAGGGACGTATCCCTTAAAATGCTCTCCCATTCGGCCAAACATTCAAAAACCGGTTCGACATCCTCCCGAGGAAGCGCACCAGAAATCACGTCAGTATAAGGTTTGCAGGCAGATAAGCCCGATACTCATCATCTGGCCCATTCGTCGCCCGTCGAGACGCGATACCATGTGCCTTTCCCGGTTCCGTGCTGCGTCAGGTGCCCTGCATCGACCAGTCTGGCGAGGTGCTTTTTGACGGTGTTGCGGTTCGCGCCGGTCAGATTGACGATGTCGCCGTTTGTTATCCGGCCGCGCTCCTTGGCCGTTTCGATGATCCGGAGCGAGAGTTCCGGCAGCGTGCCTGCGATGATTCTCTCTGTCTCGATCTTCTTCTCGAGTCGGCGCTTTTGGCTCTGGAGCGCACGCAGGAAGTAGACGATCCAGGGTTGCCAGTTGGGCTTCGCGCCGCGGATCGTCCTCTGCGTTTGACGAAGAGCGAGATAATAACCCTCCTTGCTGTTCTCGATCACGCTTTCGAGTGATGAGTACGGGACGTAGGCATAGCCGGCGCGAAGCAGGAGCAGCGTGGTAAGAATACGCGAGAGCCTGCCATTGCCATCCTGGAAGGGATGAATTTCAAGGAACACCACCGCGAAAATCGCGGCGACCAGAAGCGGGTGGAGGCTTGCTTCGCTCAAGGCGCTTCGCGTCCAGGCGACGAGTTCCTGCATTTTTCGCGGCGTATCGAACGGCGTGGCGGTTTCGAATACGACCGCGATCTCCTTGCCGTCGGCATCGAACGCGCTGACGTTGTTGGGCAGTGTCTTGTACGCGCCACGGTGCCGTTCATCCTTGCTGCTGAAGGCAAGCAGGTCACGGTGAAGCTGGGTGATGTGGTTCTCGGTGAGGTCGATGGCATCGAAAAGTGCGAAGACCATTTCCATGACCTGTGCGTAGCCAGCCACCTCCTGCTCGTCGCGAGAGCCGAATGTCTTGACGTCGAGATTGGAGAGCAGACGCTCGACGTCCGCGTCGGTCAGCCTGCTTCCTTCGATGCGCGTCGACGACCCGATGCTCTCGATGGTGGCGACGCGGCGCAGCGCCGACAAGCGTTCGGGTGCGAGTGTTCCCAGCGCCCGCCATGCGCCCTTGAACTCGTCGATTTCGGCGACGAGGGCGAGAATTTCCGGGGTGATCTCCAGGGTATCGGTGACAACGGACACACCCGAATATGTACCCATAAATATCCAAAAAGGCAAGATTTACGAACGAAGGCCCATAAAACGACCCATAAAGACCCAAATATCGCCCACGACCGGCGCGACCGACGCGGTTGGTCAGGCTCTCGTAAACCGGATCACTGGCCCTAGCTGCCGCGGCGTCCATTCCTGCCGGGGGGTGCCAAAGCACCAGGTCAATACGAAGCCATTTGACGCAACGGGTTCTGCATTCCAGTTTGTACGGGATTCCGGCATCTGTCGGTGCGACGTCCCTCACGCTGACGGTGATCTCATGAAAATCGTCCTTCTTTCCGCTCCATTTTTCGCGGTAGCCATCGGCAACTGGTGGGTAAGCCGTGGGTCTCCGGCCGAAACCTGGCTTCCTGCTTCGGTCCTGCTCCTGCTCCTTGGCACTGGACTTCTGGCGAATCGGAAATGGACGGAAGCAGGGATTTTCGGGGCGGGACTATTCTCCGCGACGGCGTGGGCGTCGATCGTCGCTCTGCAAATATGGGACGGAGACTGGCCATATCCGTCGCTTCTGGAAACCGGGATCTCACTCGTTCCGGGACTGGCCTACTTGCTGTTCTGGTTCTCGATGTGGCGATTGGTCAGATCTCATTTCGCCAAGTCGAACAGCATTGAAGCGAGAGGGTAGGGGCTAGCCGCATGCTCGGCCATTCCTAGGAACGGAGTCCGATCCCCGTCAGCGCAACTCCTCGCCCACATCGTCGAAGAACGTCAGCTGCTCGCGCGTCAGGTGCAGCCACGGGTTCTGCTCGCGCTGCCGGGCCTCGAAGGCCGCGATGTCGGCCTGGTCGTCGGCCAGGATCAGGCCGATCTCGTCCAGCCCCTCGATCAGCGTCCGCTTGCGGTGCGGGTCGATGTCGAAGGCGATCGCGCGGCCGTCCGAAAACCGGATTTCCTGCGCCTCGAGGTCGATCGTCAGCGGCAGCGCCTGTTCGGCCTTGGCCATCACGTCGGCATGCTCCGCCTCGCCGAGCACGATCGGCAGCACGCCGTTCTTGAAGCAGTTGGAAAAGAAGATCTCGCCGAAGCTCGGCGCGATCACGCAGCGAAAGCCGAAATCGGCCAGCGCCCACACCGCCTGCTCGCGGCTCGAGCCGGTGCCGAAGGCGCGGCCGGTGACGAGGATGCGCGCTTCGTTCCAGGGCGGCGTGTCGAGCACGAAGCGCGGCCCGTCGCCGTCGCGGTTGACGCGCCGTTCGTTGAACAGCTGCTCGCCCAGGCCCTTCTTGTCGGGCAGAAGCAGGAAGCGCGCCGGAAAGATCACGTCCGTGTCGAGATGCGTCTCGGGCAGGGGCGCGGCGACGCTGGTGAGCGTGGTGAACTTTTCCATGGTCAATTCCCCAGGTCGCGAACGTCGGCTAGGCGGCCGGCCACGGCCGCCGCCGCCGCCATTTCCGGGCTCATGAGATGGGTGCGGCCGCCCTTGCCCTGCCGCCCCTCGAAATTGCGGTTGGAGGTGGAGGCGCAGCGCTCGCCCGCTTCCAGCCGGTCGTCGTTCATCGCCACGCACATCGAGCAGCCCGAGGCGCGCCACTCGAAGCCGGCGTCGCGGAAGACGCGGTCGAGACCTTCCGCCTCCGCCTGGAGGCGCACGCCGGCCGAGCCCGGCACGACGATGGCGTGCACGGTCGGCGCGACGTGGCGGCCCGACAGCACGCTGGCGGCGCGGCGCAGGTCCTCGATCCGGCCATTGGTGCAGGAGCCGATGAACACCTTGTCGATGGCGATGTCGCGAAGCGGCATGCCGGGCGTCAGCCCCATGTAGTCGAGGCTCTTCTGCAGGCGGGTCCGCCGGGCCGGGTCCGTCTCGGCGGCCGGGTCCGGCACGGCGCCCGTCACCGGCAGCGTCTCTTCCGGGGTCGTGCCCCACGAGACGTGCGGCGCGATCGCCGCCACGTCGAGCTCGACCTCCGTGTCGAAAACGGCGTCGGCGTCGCTGGCCAGCGACCGCCATTCCGCCACGGCGCGGTCCCACATCGCGCCGGCAGGCGCCAGCGGGCGGCCCTTCACATAGGCGAAGGTCGTCTCGTCGGGTGCGACCATGCCCACCCGGCTGCCGGCCTCGATCGACATGTTGCAGAGCGTCATGCGCGATTCCATCGACAGCGCGGCGATGGCCGGCCCGGCATATTCGATGGCGTGGCCGAAGCCGCCGCCGGTGCCAATTTTCGCGATCAGCGCCAGGATGATGTCCTTGACGGTGACGCCGGGGCCGGGCGCGCCGGACAGCCAGACGCGCATGCGCTTCTGCTTGGTCTGGCGGATGGTCTGCGTGGCGAACACCGTCTCGCATTCGCTGGCGCCGATGCCGAACGCGATCGCCCCGAAGGCGCCGTGCGTGCAGGTGTGGCTGTCGCCGCAGACCAGCGTGGCGCCCGGCAGGGTGAAGCCCAGCTCCGGTCCGATCACGTGCACGATTCCGTGCCGGCGGTCGTTCATCGGGATGTAGGGCACGCCGAACGCCTTGGCATTGTCGACCAGGCGCGAGACCTGCCGCGCCGCCAGGCCGTCCGGCAACGGCTGGTTGCGCAGGCGCGTCGGCACGGCATGGTCGGCCACCGCCACATGCGCGTCCGGACGGCGCAGCCGCCGGCCCATCTCCTTCAGCCCGTCGAAGGCCTGCGGACTGGAGACCTCCTGCACCAGGTGCCGGTCGACGTAGAGCAGCGTCGAGCCGTCGTCGTAGGTCTTCACCGCGTGGCTGTCCCACACCTTGTCGTAGAGCGTTCGTCCGGTCATGTGCCGCTGGTGTCCTGTCGGTGGCGGGGTGCGGAATGCCGCAGGCGCGGCCCGCGGATTCGATTTCCTTCCCCCTTGCGAATGTCGTCAATGCCAATCTATGCTGCGATGAATACGCATTCAAGAGATGTCTCGCAAGGCATCGGTTTCGAACGGAAAGGGAGTTGCATGAGACTGGGAGTCGACGTTGGGGGGACCTTCACGGACCTTTTGCTGCACGACGAGACCACGCAGCGAACCTGGCAGGCCAAGACACCGTCCACGCCCGAGGACCAATCGATCGGCGTCGCCGCCGGCGTCAGGCTGATCTGCGAGAAGGCGGGCATTTCGCCGTCCGATCTGGCTCTGGTGCTGCATGGCACCACCGTGGCGACCAACGCCGTCCTGGAAGGGAAGGGTGCCCGCGTCGGCCTTCTCGTCACCGAAGGCTTCGAATACACGCTGCACCTGGCCAAGTCCTGGACCCCCGGCCCGCTGTTCGGCTGGATCGTGATGGACAAGCCCGACCCGCTGGCCTCGCTCGCCGACACCCGCGGCATTCCCGAGCGCATGAACGCCCGCGGCGAAGTGGTGCGCGAACTCGACGTCGAGACGGCGACGGCGCTGATCGACGACCTGTGCGGTTCCGGCATCGAGGCGCTGACCATCTCGCTCATGCATTCCTATGCAAACCCGGCGCACGAGCGCGCCCTGCTCGACATCGTCGCCAGCCGCTGGCCCGACATCCCAGTCTCGCTCTCGTCCGACATCCTGCCGGAGTTCCGCGAGTATGACCGCACCATCACCACGGTGATGAACGACTACGTGCGCCCGATCATGAAGCGCTATCTGTCGCGCATCGAGGATCGCCTCGAGCAGGAGAAGGTCGCGGCCAAGTTGCACATCGTCCGCTCCGACGGCGGCTTGATGAGCGCGCAGGCCGCTTCGGACCGGCCGGTCCACACGGTGCTCTCCGGCCCGGCCGGCGGCGTCACCTCGACGGTGATGATCGCGCGCCGCACCGGGCTGAGCAAACTTCTCGCCTTCGACATGGGCGGCACCTCCACCGACGTGTCGGTGATCATCGACGGCGAGCCCACCATCTCGCGCTCGACCGAGGTGGGCTATTTTCCCGCCAAGGTGCCGACCCTCGACGTCCGCTCCGTCGGCGCCGGCGGCGGTTCCATCGCCGAAGTCTCCGATCTCACCAAGTCGCTGCGCGTCGGACCGCGTTCGGCCGGCGCCCGCCCGGGGCCGGTCTCCTATGGGCGCGGCGGCACCGAGCCGGCGGTCAGCGACGCCAACGTCGTGCTCGGCTACCTGCCGCCGGTCCTGCTGGGCGGCGACATGACCCTCGACGTCGAGGGCGCGCGCAAGGCCGTGTCGAAGATCGGCGAGGCGATCGGCCTGTCGGTCGAGGACGCCGCCAAAGGCATTCTCGACATCGCCAACGAGGTCATGCTCGGCGCGCTGCGCGTCATCACCGTGCAGCGCGGGCTCGATCCGCGCGATTTCGGCATGGTCGCCTTCGGCGGCGCCGGTCCGCTGCATGCCAATGCGCTGGCCGAGCTCCTGGGCTGCTACCCCGTCGTCGTGCCGGCCAATCCGGGCGTGCTGTCGGCGCTCGGCTTCCTCGAGGCCGAGTTCAAGAACGAGTTCGTGCAGACCTTCATCCGCTCGACCAGGGGCATCGACGCCGGCGCCGTGTGGTCGCGCTTCAAGGAGCTGCGCGCGAAGGCGGTCGCCTGGCTCGACGAGCAGGAGGTGGAGGCGGCCGATCGCGGCATCAGCTATTCGCTCGACCTGCGCTACGAGCAGCAGGGCTTCGAGGTCAGCGTCGACGTCCCGGCCGACCTGGTCGACGGCGGCGGCGCGCTCGACGGCGTGCTCGACACGTTCCACACCGTGCACGAGCGGCTCTACGGCGTGCGCTTCCACGTGCCGGTCGAACTCGTGGCGCTGCGCGTGGTCGCCACGGGGGCCACGCCGCCGGTGGACGAGCATCCGCCGGTCGTCGCCAATGCCGATCCGAAGGACGCGGTGATGGAGACGCACCCGGCCTATTTCGATGGCGCCTGGAGCGACATCCCGCATATCGACCGCAACAAGCTGTCCGTCGGCGCGCGCGTCGAGGGACCGGCGATCATCCGCCAGTACGACACCACGACCGTGCTCCTGCCGCGGCACTATGCCGAGGTCGACGTCCACGGCAACCTGCTGATCTGGCCCGTTTCGAAGGGGAATTGAAATCATGGCGACCAAAGTCGATCCCATCACCCTCGACATCATCGAGAACGCCCTGAAGAACGCCCGTTTCGAGATGGACGGCGTCGTGGTGCGCATCTCGCTCTCGCCGGTCATCCGCGAGCAGCATGACGAGTTTCCGATGATCTGCGACGCCCGCGGCCGCATGATCGTCGGCCAGTTCGGCTCCTACATCCCGGCCATCGTCGAGCAGTTCGAGGGCGACATCAACGAGGGCGACGTCTTCGTCTGGAACGATCCCTATGCCTGCAAGGGCTCCATCTCGCACAACAACGACTGGTGCGTGATGATGCCGATCTTCCACGAGAACGTGCTCGTCGGCTTCTCGTCGATCTTTGGCCACATGGTCGACGTCGGCGGCAAGGTGCCCGGCTCCATGCCGGCCGACGCCCACACCATCTGGGAGGAAGGCCTGCGCGTGCCGCCGGTGCGCATCTACGACAAGGGCGTGCTCAACAAGGGCGTGCTCGACATCATGCTGAACAACAGCCGTACGCCCGACATGAACCGCGCCGACCTGATGGCGCTGATCGCCGGATGCCGGACCGCCTCCGTCCGTGTCCGCGAGCTCTGCGACCGCTTCGGCCGCGACACCTACACCACCGCCTGCGACATGCTGCTCGACCGCACCCGCGAGGCGATGAAGGTGCTGATCGACAAGTACATCTCCGAGGAACCCGTCACCTTCACCGACTACGTCGACGACGACGGTCTGGGCAACGGTCCCTTCAAGATGACGCTGTCGATCTACCGGCGCGGCGACATCGCCGTCTTCGACTGGACGGGAACCGATCCGCAGGCGCCCGGCCCGATCAACTTCCACATCCATGAAGGGCTCTGCAAGCTCTTCTTCGGCGTCTACATGATCATGGCCTTCGATCCGTCGGTGCTCTTCAACGAGGGCTTCTACGACCTGTTCGAGGTCGTGCTGCCCGAAGGCAGCCTGCTCAACCCGAAGTTCCCGGCGGCACTCTCCAACCGTCTCAACACGCATACCCGCTTCTTCGACTGCCAGGCCGGCGCGCTCGGCCAGCGCGCGCCGCATCTGTCGATGGCGGCGGGCTACGGCACCAGCCCGCACTTCATCTTCACCGGGCACGACAAGGACGGGAAGTATTTCCAGCTGATGGAACTGCTCTTCGGCGGCGTGCCGGGCCGTCCGCGCGGCGACGGTCTCGACGGCCATGCCTGGTGGCCGCTCTTTTCGGCGACGCCGATCGAGTACATCGAGAACTATTACCCGGTTCTGGTCGAGGGCTATCGGCCGATCCGCGATTCGGGCGGCGCGGGCCTGCACCGCGGCGGCGCCGGCATCGAGAAGATCTACCGCGTGCTCGAAACCGGCAAGGTGTCCATCCACGACGACCGCGAGGTCGTTCCGCCCTGGGGCATCAATGGCGGGCACTATGGCGGCACCTCGTCGAAATGGCTGGTGCGGAAGGGCGAGACCGAACCGACGCGCATCCCCTCCAAGATCGACAATCTCGCCGTGAACGCGGGCGACAAAATCCTGTTTCGCACCGCCGGATCGGGCGGCTGGGGCGATCCGCTCGACCGTCCGGCCGAGCATGTCGCGCGCGACGTGCGCTATGATCTCGTTTCGGCCGGCGAGGCGGCGGACAAATACGGCGTCGTGCTGACCGCCGACAACCAGCCCGACGTTGCGGCCACCGAAAAGCGCCGCGCCGGCATGCGCGAAGAGCGCGGCGCGCCCGAGCCGTTCAGCTTCGGCTATGTTCCGCAGGCGGCCGAATAGCGCCACGCCATCGATCCTCCCCCGCCTGGCGGGGGAGGGCGACACTGGCGGATCGCCCGTCCTGCGTCAGTCCTCGCTCGAGGCCGTGGGCGTCGGGATCGTGCTGCGCCAGATCAGGCGGCCGGGCACCTGCCGGTCGATCCCCATTTCGATCGGCTGGGCCGGTTCGTCGAGATGCAGGATCGACAGCGCCTCGTCCACCATCAGGCCCACCGGCTGGCGCACGGTGGTGAGCTGGTAGGGATGGCGCCGGCTTTCGGGAATGTCGTCGAAGCCGCCGATCATCACGTCGTCGGGAATTTTCAGCCCCATGCGCTGGCGCAACGCGTCCATTGCGCCCATCGCCATGATGTCGTTGATGCCGAAAATGGCGTCCGGCAGGCGCTCCGGTTTGCGGCGATAGGCGCCGAGCACGGCATTGAATGCGCCGTCATAGGTCGATTGGCCTTCGATTTCGCCAATGTCGGCGCGCGCGATCCCCGCCTCGATCAGGCGCTCGGTGAAGCCGCGGACGCGGTCCTGGCTGGTGGTGCCCTTGGGATCGCCCTTGATCATGGCGAAGCTGCGCGCGCCGGCGGCCAGGAAGGCCTCGGCCATCAGCCGTCCGCCGCCGGTGTTGTCGCAGCGCACGCCCGACGCGTCGCTGCCGGGAATGTAGCGGTTGAACAGCACGATCGGGATGCCGCGGTCGTGGCAGATGCTGGTCATGCGGGTCGACAGCTGCGCCGACGTCAGGATGACGCCGTCGACCTGATAGCGCAGCACGCGCAGAATGGCCTCGTCGCTGTCGGCGCCGTTGTCCACGGTGAAGGTCAGGATCTGGCGACCCTGGGCCTGCAGCCGCGCGATGAAGGTCCGCAGCACCTCCACGTAGAACGGATTGGCCAGGTTGCCCAGAATGACCGCCACGATGTTGGTGCGCTTGGTCGTCAGGCTGCTGGCGATCGAGTTCGGCACGTAGTTCAGCCGGCGCGCCGCCTCGAGGATCCGCTGCCGCTTCGCCTCGGCGATGCTGGAACCGGGGGTGAAGGCGCGCGAGACGGCGGACTGCGAAACCCCGGCCAGCGCCGCCACGTCGAAGGACGTCACCCGCGACTGGATGCGTCTCGCCATTGCCGGATCGGAGCCGGACGGCGGAAAGTCGGCCACTTCGCTCATCCGTGGCCCATCTTCAACAGTCCCATGATCACGTCGCTCCGGCGCCGGTCGCCCCATCGATCGGATAATCCGAATTCTCCGCCAATTCAATCGCCGGGCATTCGGATCATGATTGACTCGGATCGGGCGATGCGCAACATTTGAATGCGTATTCACTAAAAATGACCGGCGCCGACGGGAACGGGAGCCGCGTCGTCTTCAACGGGAGTAGAACATGCTGAGACGCCTCTATCCGCTCGTACTGATGGCCTCCGTCGCTCTGGGCGCCGGGGCTGCCTCCGCCCAGGACGCTTCCGGCGTCGAGAACGCCCGGAAGTTCCTCGAACCCTATCTCGCCAAGCCGGCCTTCACCGCCCCGGGCGAGCCCTTCGACGCCAAGGCCTGCGCGGCCGGCAAGAAGATGCTGTCGATCCCGAACTCCAGCGCCAATCCCTTCCTCAAGGGCATCATCGACCGCATGAAGAAGGTCGGCGACGAGCTCGGCCTCGAGGTGGTCGAATGGGAGAACCAGGGCCAGCCCAGCCAGTGGGTGCAGGGCTTCGAATTCGCCATCCGCGACGGCTTCGACATCATCGACCTGATCTCGGGCATCGACCCCGGCACGGTCGCGCCCCAGGTCAGGGCCGCCAAGGAAGCCGGCGTGAAGGTCATGACCTCGCACTTCTACGATCCGTCCTTCGACCAGCACCCCGACGTGTCCTCGTCGCTCACCATCGGCTTCAACGAAGTCGGCAAGATCCTCGCCAACTGGGCGATCGCCAACACCGACGGCAAGGCCAACATCCTCACCATCGTCTCGCGCGAGGTGCCGCCGACCATTCCGCTGACGGCCGGCATCGACGAGATGCTCGCCGCCAACTGCCCGGATTGCCGGATCGTCCAGGAGATCAACGTCGGCGTGACCGAGTGGGCGACCAAGATCCAGCCCGCCGTGCAGGCGGCCTTGCAGGCCAATCCCGACATCAACGTCATCATCCCGATCTATGATTCGATGTCGCAGTTCGTCGTTCCCGCAACGCGCCTCACCGGCAAGGTCGGGCAGGTGAAGGTCGCGACCTTCAACGGAACGCCCTTCGTCCTCGACTTCATCGCCCAGGGCCTCGTCGACATGAACATCGGCGAAAGCCTCGACTGGATCGCCTACGCCACGGTCGACGGCCATCTGCGCGATGCCTGCGGCATGGAAAGCCCCACGGCGCTGAACGTGCCGTTCTACATCTTCGACAAGGACAACGTCGCGGATGCAGGCACGCCGGCGCAGTTCGACACCGGCTATGGCGACGCCTATGTTGCCGGCTTCCGCACGCTCTGGGGTCTCGACCAGTAGTGAGCGTCTCGCTCGAAAAAGGGCCGGACATGACCACATCCGACATCCCGGCGGCGCAGGTTGCGCCGCCGGTTCTGCGTCTCGACGGCATCGCCAAGACGTTCGGCGGCGCGCGGGCCTTGAAAGGCGTGTCCTTCGAGGTCCGGCCCGGCGAGGTGCATGGACTGCTCGGCAAGAACGGGTCGGGGAAATCGACCCTGGTCAAGATCCTCGCGGGTTTCCACGCGCCCGATCCGGGCGGCGTCATGGAATTCAACGGCGAGCCGGTGTCGTTACCGCTCAAGCCGGGGGATTTCCGGCGCCTCGGCATGAGCTTCGTGCATCAGAACCTCGGCCTCGTGGCGTCGCTGACCGTGCTGGAAAACCTGCGCCTCTCCGAGCTCACGGCGTCCGGGCGCGGCGTCATCAACTGGTCTGCGCAAAAGCGCGCGGCGCGCGAGGCGCTGGCCCGCTTCGACGTTCCTCTCGATCCCGACGAGCGCATCGACAGGCTCTCGGCCGTCGATCGCGCCTTGCTGGCCATCGTTCGCGCCTTCGAGGAAATTCGCATCGCCCGCGAGGCCACCGGGCGTCCGGGGCTGGTGCTTCTCGACGAGCCGACCCCGTTCCTGCCGCGGGAAGGCGTGGAAAAACTGTTCACCCTGGTGCGCGGCATCGCCTCGCATGGCTCCAGCGTCGTCTTCATCTCGCACGACATCGACGAGGTCATGACGATCACCGACCGGGCGACCGTGCTGCGCGACGGCGACGTCGCCGGCAGCCTCGTTACGCGCGAGGCGACCCACGAGCAGATGGTCGAGATGATCGTCGGGCGCAAGCTGGCGCGGTCCGCGCCGTTGCGCGCCGGGCCGGCCATCGACCGCAAGCCGCGCGTGCGCCTCGACGGCGTGGCGAGCCGCACCCTCAGGCCGACCAGCCTGACCGTCGGGGAGGGCGAGATCGTCGGCCTCACCGGCCTCATCGGCTCCGGCTACGAAGAACTGCCCTATCTCGCGTTCGGCGCGCGCCCCTCCACCAGCGGCACCATCGCGCTCGACGATGGCCGTGCCACGGCGCTGGCCGATCTGACGCCGCGCGGGGCGATCGATCTCGACCTCGCCCTCCTGCCGGGCGACCGCCAGGGCGCCAGCGGCGTCGATTCCCTGCCGATCGTCGACAACATGTTCCTGCCCGATCTCGGCCGGTTCTTCACCGGCGGCGTGCTCCGGAACGGGCGCATGAAGCGCGAGGCCTATCAGCTCGGCCATGCCTTCGAGCTGCGTCCCAACGATCCGCTGCTGAAGCTGTCGGCGCTGTCGGGCGGCAATGCCCAGAAGGTGCTGATCGCGCGCTGGATGAACCGCAAGCCGCGCCTGCTTCTGCTCGACGAGCCGACCCAGGGCGTCGACGTCGGCACCCGCCAGCACATCTTCGCCGCCCTCCGCCAGGCCGCGGCCGGCGGCATGTCGGTGATCTGCGCCAGTTCCGATGCCGAGCAGCTGGCCGACATCTGCGACCGCGTGCTCATCTTCGCGCGCGGCGCGGTCTGCGAGGAGCTCGTCGGAGAGCAGATCTCCAAGGAAACCATCGCCGAAGCCTGCTACGCCTCGCTTGATCGCGCCGCGGCGTCCGCGTCCGCCAACGGAACATCGTCATGACCGATACCCCCCTGACCACCGCTTCCGCCGCAGCCAAGGGCGCCAACCTCACCCGCCTGTTCGAGCGGGTGGCGCTCATCCTGGTCTGGCTTCTGCTGATCGGGGGCTTCGGCGCCGCCATGCCGAACTCGTTCCTGAACTGGGGCAATTTCGCCATCCTGTTCGCGTCCTACGCGCCTGCGGCCCTGCTGGCGCTGGCCATCATCGTGCCGCTGACGGCCGGCGACTACGATCTGTCGGTCGGGGCCACGCTCACGCTGTCGTCCTGCGTCATCGGCGTGCTCAACGTCTGGCAGGGCCTGCCGATCGGGCTGGCGATCGGGCTGGCGCTCTGCGCGGGCGCGGCGGTCGGACTGGTCAATGCCTTCTTCATCATCTACGTGCGCATCCCCTCGCTGGTGGTGACGCTGGGCACGACCTCGCTGATCACCGGTCTCGTCCAGTGGATGACCAACTCCTCGACCATCGGCGGCATCGACAACAGCCTCGTCATGGCCGTGGTCGGCGGTCGCTTCCTCGGCGTGCCCTATGCCTTCTACTATGCCATCGCGGCGGCGGTCGTGATGACCTACATCTTCGACTTCACGCCGCTCGGGCGCCGGCTGCTCTTCGTCGGCCGCGGCCGCGAAGTGGCGCGGCTCAACGGCATCGCCGTGGATCGCGTGCGGCTCGGCGCCCTGGTCACCTCGGGCGTCCTGGCGGCCGCCGCCGGCGTTCTCTATGCCGGCGTTCTCGGCTCGGCCGATCCCTATTCGGGACTGAACTTCCTGTTGCCGGCCTTTGCCGCCGCCTTCCTCGGCGCCACCACCATCCTGCCGGGTCGGTTCAACCCCTGGGGCGCCATCGTCGCCGTCTACTTTCTCGCCACCGGCATCACCGGCCTCACCATGCTCGGCATCCCGCTGTGGGTCACCAACGTGTTCAACGGCGGTGCGCTCATCCTGGCCGTCACCATCTCCCAGTTCACCCGTGGCCGCGAGGCCAGCGACATCGGCTGACGGCCAAGCCGTCGCCCGTTTGCCGATGCTGGCGCCGAGCGCCGGCATCGCATCATCCAGGAGGAATCCATGATCCGCCGTCTCAAGACAGCCAGGGGCGCCGACGAGCGCGCCGAGGCCAACACCAAGGTCCGCGCCACGGTCGAGGGCATCCTGGCCGACATCGAGAAGCGCGGCGACGCCGCCGTGCGCGAACTGTCGATCAGGTTCGACGGCTGGGAGCCCGAGAGCTTTCGCCTGTCCGATGCCGAGATCGAAAAGGCACTGTCGTCCGTCTCGACGCGCGACCTCGACGACATCCGCTTCGCCCAGGCGCAGGTGCGCAACTTCGCCCAGCACCAGAAGGCGGCGCTGAAGGACATCGAGGTCGAGACCTTGCCGGGCGTGTTCCTCGGCCATCGCAACATCCCCGTCAACGCCGTCGGCTGCTACGTTCCGGGCGGCAAGTACCCGATGGTCGCCTCGGCCCACATGAGCGTGCTCACGGCCAAGGTCGCGGGCGTCAAGCGCGTCGTCGCCTCGGCGCCGCCCTTCAAGGGCGGCGCGCATCCGGCCATCGTCGCGGCGATGCATCTTGCCGGCGCCGACGAGATTCTCGTCCTCGGCGGCGTCCAGGCCATCGGCGCCATGGCGCTGGGAACGGAGACGATCGCGCCGGTCGACATGCTCGTCGGTCCGGGCAACGCCTTCGTGGCCGAAGCCAAGCGCCAGCTCTACGGCCGCGTCGGCATCGACCTCTTCGCCGGGCCGACCGAGACGCTGGTCATCGCCGACGACACGGTCGACGGCGAGATCTGCGCCACCGACCTGCTCGGCCAGGCCGAGCACGGGCCGACGTCTCCCGCGGTCCTTCTCACCAATTCCGAAAAGCTCGCGCGCGACACCATGGCCGAGATCGAGCGGCTTCTGGCGGTGCTTCCCACCGGCGACGTGGCGGGTGCGGCCTGGCGCGGCTACGGCGAGGTGATCGTCTGCGACAGCGAGGACGAGATGCTGGCCGAGGCGGACCGCATCGCCTCCGAGCACGTCCAGGTGATGACGCGCGACCCGGACTGGTTCCTCGCCAACATGACCAATTACGGCGCGCTGTTCCTCGGCCCGCGCACCAACGTCGCCTATGGCGACAAGGTCATCGGCACCAACCACACGCTGCCGACCAACCGCGCCGGGCGCTACACCGGCGGCCTGTGGGTCGGCAAGTTCCTGAAAACCTGCACCTACCAGCGCATCGCGACCGACGAGGCGAGCGCGCTCGTCGGCCGCTATGCGTCGCGGCTGTCGATGCTGGAAGGCTTCGTCGGCCATGCCGAGCAGGCCAATGTGCGCGTGCGCCGCTATGGCGGCGGCAATGTCGACTACGCCGCGGCGGCGGATTAGGCTGCAACTCTGGCCGGTGCGACACCGATCCGCCGTCATCCTCGGCACCAGCCCAACGACGACGGCGCCCGGGTTTCGGCTCGTGCCGGTCGTCGCGGCCTTCGGGCTCAGCCGTTCGAGCGGGTGCCCGTGGCCGGCGGCGGACGGTTGGTGACCAACCGCGGCGCCTTGCGTGGCGCGGCCAATGTCTCGGTCTGGCTCTTGTGTTCGGCGGGCGCGCGCGTGGCCGGCAGGGCGCCCCAGGGCGTCCACTGCGTCGGGCGGGCGCGGGATCGGTCGGACTGCCTCACATGAAGTGTCACGAGTCTGCCTCCTCTTCCGGATGGTTAACAGTTTGGCGATCAAACTGTCCGGATTTGAGGCCTTCGCATCGCCGAATTGTGGCAGGCGACGATTGTCGCCGCCGTCAGCGCGATCCGTCGAGGTGCCGTCTGGCGGCGTAAAGCGAGATGGCGGCCGCGTTGGAGACGTTGAGCGAGCGGATCGGGCCGGGCATCTCCAGCCGCGCCAGCGCGGTCACGGTCTCGCGCGTCTTCTGGCGCAGGCCCTTGCCCTCGGCGCCGAGCACCAGCGCCAGGCGGCCGCCCGACAGCGTCGCCTCCAGCACCGCCGGTCCCTCCGAATCCAGGCCGACGGTTTCAAAGCCGGCGGCATGCAGTTCGTCCAGCGCCGCGGCGAGGTTCTTCACCTCGATCATGTCGATATGTTCCAGCGCGCCGGAGGCGGCCTTGGCCAGCACGCCCGATTCGGCCGGGCTGTGGCGCGACGTCGTCACCAGCGCGCCGGCCCCGAAGGCCACCGCCGAGCGCAGGATGGCGCCGACATTGTGCGGATCCGTCACCTGGTCGAGCACCAGGACCAGCGGCGTGTCCGACAGCGCCGACAGGGTCTTGGGCTTCAGCGGCTTCGCCTCGATCATCACGCCCTGGTGCACGGCGTCGCTGCCGAGCAGCCTGTCGATGGCGCGCGGCTCGACGATCTCGACCGGGCAGGGCAGGGCGCCCGGATCGGCGATCCCCAGCCTGTCCAGCGCGTTCTTCGTCACCAGCAGGCGGGTGATGCGGCGCCGGGGATTGTCGAGCGCGGCGCGCACCGTGTGCAGCCCGTAGAGCCGCACCAGCCCTTCGGGCGGCGCCTCGCCTTCGATCGGCGGCCCCTTGCGCGGCCGCGCGGGGGCGCCGCCGGCCGGGGCGTTCTGGTCTCGATGGGTGCGCCGCAGCCGCGCATAGTGGCTGTCCTTCGGCGTCCCGCTCTTTTTCTCGTCGCTCATGGCGCCTCTATAGCGGGGCCGCGGGCTAAAGGATACGGCACATGCGTGCGCACCCGCCGCAACTGCGATCTCCCCCCTTGAGGGGGGTCCGAAGGACGGGCGCAACGCCGGAGAGCCGATCTCCCCCCTTGGGGGGGGGGGGCCGAAGGACGGGCGAGACTGCTGGAGAGCCGATCTCCCCCTCGTGGGGGGTCCGAAGGACGGGCGAGACGCCGGAGAGCCGATCTCCCCCCTCGTGGGGGAGATGCCGGCAGGCAGAGGGGGGCGCGAAGGAACGAGACCTGTCCGCCCCCGGCGCAACACCATCATGTGGAGGCGTGACGCTCTACGTCGCCCCCTCTGGGCTACCGCCCATCTCCCCCACGAGGGGGGAGATCATGCGCTCCGCCGCCGCGCTCGCCTCGTCCGCTCGCCAATAGAGCGCAACTGCTGCGACATCGATCTCCCCCCTCGTGGGGGAGATGCCGGCAGGCAGAGGGGGGTGTGCCAGAACGCGGCGTTTGCGAAAAAAAACGGGCGCGACGCCGGAGAGCCGACCTCCCCACCCGTGGGGGAGATGCCGGCAGGCAGAGGGGGCGCGCCAGAACGCGGGGTGCCGACAAACGGGCGAGACGCCGGAGAGCCGATCTCCCCACCTGTGGGGGAGATGCCGGCAGGCAGAGGGGGGTGTGCCAGAACGCGGCGTTTGCCGAAAAACGGGCGCGACGCCGGAGAGCCGATCTCCCCCCTCGTGGGGGAGATGCCGGCAGGCAGAGGGGGGCGCGCCAGAGCACGACCTATCCGCCCCCGTCCTATCGACGCCTTGCGGAATACGACAGCCACCAGAGCCCTCCCGTGGCATTCCCGAAAGCGTCCGCGATTCGGGTAGCGGGCGAATGGCGACAATGGGGTGATTTCTTGCCCGTCGTCTTCTGGAGGTGAACCCCAAAGACGATCCAGTTTTGGGAGAATGTTCATCTCAAGCGCTCTTTACGTAATCGGATATGATTCGGCCCTGGTACGCCGAACGCAAGCAATCCAGCAGCGCCAAGCCCATCTGGCACGACGTCAGCAAGAACTTCCGATCGGTGATTTTCAGCCCGTCCCGGCGCCGATGTTTCGAATTGGGAAGACTAAGTTATGCTAGCCGAAATTACCCCTAGTTTGGGTGACTACAGGTCCCGGCCAAAGATGAGCTGCGCGCTCAAACATTTCATTAGCACGGGCCTGAATCTCCGCCTCGCCCCATTTCTCCAATTTGAGCAGGCCGCGATTGAGCTCGATATGCGTATTTTCCAACCTTACCTTCTTCTCGTCGAAGGGGAGGTTGCTGAGTTCCGAATTGGATCCGGTCAGCGTGAGGTTGCCGAAACTTCCCAGCCGCCGCTGGTGGACTTCCGACGCAGTGGAGCCAAGCTCCTGCTGCCACCTTTCGCTAAGCGTTTGCGGCATGATGTGCTCGATGGTCGCTTTCTTAAGGTCGGCCGGTTCCCGATGTCCAAAAGACTCCTCAAGGCGGAGGAGAACGAAGCGTGTCGACCCCCTTCCGTACTGCGGGTCGTTAACGAAGCTGTTCCTGAACTCGCCGTCAGATGGGAAGCGGCGGCCACCCTGACCCGTTGACATCGAACTGTGGAGCCAGGCGACGTAATTCTCGGTCGGGAACTGTTTTGCCCACAAAAGGAACAGCTTATTGAGCGCGTTCGTCGGCACCTGGCAGATCGACCGCCGGATGACGAAAGCTTCGACCAAGCTAAGGCATTCGGCTAGTTCGTCATTGGAGATCGCACCGGCTCGTCGTGCGTCCAGCAGCCTAAGGAGCAGCGGGTACGATGTGCCGATATCGAGATGCTTGATATTCGTCATGCGCTTCCGCACAATAGGTGACTGCTCCCCATCCGGCTCCAGGATCGTGGAATACATCCGCGAGAACTCGTTCATACGGGCAACCTCGGACTCGACGTCTTCCGGCCCTGACAAGTCCTTCAAGCGCGATTTGGTGGCCGTGTATATGCCTGTCTGGTAGACGTTTTCGCCATCTTTCATCGCATAGTGTCGAAGGAACTCGGTCAGGTTGCTGCCCAACCTTCGCTCCATTGGCGCCCAATAGTTTTCGAATATCCGCTCTTGCTCGCCGCCAGTGGAGATCGAATGGTTGAATCGCATCAGGATATAGTTTCTGACGAGATCGGCTTGCGTTAGAGGTTGCCCTTTGAAATTCAGGCTCTCAAATATTAAGTAAGGGTCGTCAGTTTCGCCTAGGTTGATCATGACGACTTGTAGGGAATGCTCGACGGTCGCCAGCACCTTTGCACAGTCGATGGGATCGCCGTTTAAATCGGTCCCGTTCGCGAGCTTGTGACGGAAGAACCGATAGGCCTCCGACATCAGGCTATCGTCAGACGGATCTTTGCGCCGTAGGACGATGGACGCGTAGCGGTCGCGATCAGCTTGGGTAGGAACGAACTTCAACGTGTCGTCCGGCTCACGGAAGCGATTAGTGAGGTAGACTTCCTGGATGCGCGCGGAATTGTTCTCGTCGATGGAATCTCGGAGAGCAGCCAGAAGAAGGGAAACCGTCGTCAAGCGCTGCTGGCCATCGATGATCAGATACTTGCTGACACCGACAGGCACGCTTCGCGCCGGCACAGATACGATCGCACCCATGAAATGGGAAGTCCTGTCTTCCCCATCGTACTGCACGAGCATGTCGTCCCACAGTGTTTGCCAGTTCGTTTTCGCCCAGGAATAAGGGCGTTGGAAAAGTGGGATGAGGTTTTGCTTTTCGCCGTTGAAGTACTGGATAACATTTGCCGGTGACGCTTCCAAAATTCCCCCCACTTCGTAGCCTTCGTGATCTTGTCATTGTACGCTTCTTCCGATCCGGTGGAAACGTATCCGCTTCAGACCAGTGAGGCTAGCTGGCGTTTGAACATCTTTCGATTGTAGCTGGGCGCAAGCACTTCTGCAATCGACGGTGATCGGAGATGGTAGGCGGTTAGGGCTCGCGAGTGTTCCGCTTTCCTCCGAATTGCCCTTGGGTGTGCCCGCTTTTCACTTTGGTGATCTTGGCCGAGGGCGACGCACTGAATCCACCGAATTTGCAACTTGGCGAAAACTGAACAAACGACAATTCTAGTCGTGGATAGAAGTACTCTGATCGGCATCGAAATCTGCCCCCCTCAAAAAAAATTTCCCCCCATTCATCCACGCCCCCCGGCGGTAGCCGTATCCTTCGTCTTGCAGCTTGCCGCCGGGAACGGAACGTACGACCGGACCTTCCAGGCAAGTGTGGCGC
>NZ_RWKW01000175.1 GCF_003970795.1 Aquibium carbonis
GAACGTATTCGACCGGCTCCGGCTCTGCGATGACGATGGCGTCTGCGGCGCGAGCGCCGGTGACTGCGACGAGCGCCGCAGCCGAGCCGAGAAGAAGGCTCTTGATGTTCATTTTCTGACCTCCAGTCAAAGTTTCAAAGTGGGTCTGGGTATTCTGGCTGAAGGACAGCATGGACTGCCCCATCCCCTATTTCGAAAAAGATGCGTCTCTGCGCCCCTTCTCCGAGGCCAACCATACTCGCCGCGCCGGCCGGTTCAACATCCGAACGACTTCAGACGGGGCTTCCGATGATCGATGTCGGGGTGCTGTTGCACAATTGCCACGATTTTGACGCCCGCGAGCCGCGAATGAGGCGGGCGTTCATGAACCGTTAACCTCTCGGACCCGCACGGCGCCGCGAAACCACGATTCCACGGGCAGAATCGGCCGCCGATTCCGGTTCCCCGGTGCGCCTGGCCATGGGCGGTCCCTCGAATCGCCGCACGCCTGGCGCGGCTGACGGTATGCGCCGCCGACGGCGGATATCCCGATGGAGCGATTCCATCCTCGGCCTGTGTGGCGAGCTCGCCAAGTGGGCGCTTCTGTCGAAAGAGAGGCGGGAAACACCTTGTGCGAGCCGACATTCCGGTTTATCCGGGCGGCAACGGAGAGGTGGCCGAGTGGTCGAAGGCGCTCCCCTGCTAAGGGAGTAGAGGTCAAAAGCTTCTCGTGGGTTCGAATCCCATCCTCTCCGCCACGCGCCCTTCGCGCCGCACGTTCCCCCGGCAGCCATCGCCCGGCGTCTTGCGCGCTTTTCCCGCCTGTCTTCGTTCTTCGGCCCATCGGGATTCGTGCCCCGCGGACGGCCGACAGGGGTCGATTATCCCGCCAGGGGAGGCGCGGACATGCAGCGCCTGGCTCGCCTGCCCCCGGCTTACTCTCGGCAAGCCACTGATATTGCAGGGCAATGATCTTGTCGCGGCCATCAACCCCTTTCGGCCCTCCATACTTTGACTGGAGGTCAGAAAATGAACATCAAGAGCCTTCTTCTCGGCTCGGCAGCGGCTCTCGTCGCAGCCACCGGCGCTCGCGCCGCAGACGCCATCGTCATCGCAGAGCCGGAGCCGGTCGAATACGTTC
>NZ_RWKW01000176.1 GCF_003970795.1 Aquibium carbonis
GCCAGCGCCTCGCCTTGCGCGGCGGCGCGCATCAGCGCATTGGCGAGCGCGGCGATGGCGGGGTGCAGGTCGCCGCGGCGGGCGATGACGCGCGCATGCGGCGCGCCCTTCGCCCCGATGATGCGCACGAGATCGGCGTTGGACAGCAGCGGCGACCGGATCAGGAGCGGCGCGCAGGTCTCGACCGGCTCCTCGCACAGGCGCTGCAGGAGCTCGGCCGGTGCATGGCGCGAATCCGACAGGACGGCGCAGACATAGCGGCGGGCCTCGGTGGAGGTGCGATCGAACAGCGGCAGGGTGAGCTGGGCGAGCTGCGCGATCTCGCGGCGCGTCGGTCGCGTCAGCGAGACGAAGGCCGAGACGGCGGCGCGGAACAGCCGGTCCGACTTGCCGCCTTCGTTGCGATTCGCGATCTCCCGGAACACCGATGACACTGCTACGCCTGACGCCTGACACACGCTGCGCCGGCGGGCGGGCGGGACGGGCTTGCCGTCCGGTCCTCTCCGGCGCTTCCAACCGACAGCATTAGCGGCAATGTGTTAGCGAGCTGTTAACCCTGTGGCGGCAGTGTGGCGGAAGCGTCGTTCGTAAGCGTGCCCGAGTGCCTCGACAGGGATCGCCGCAGCCATGACCAACATCCTGAGCTTCACGCCGCCAAGCGCGCAACCGCGCGGAGCGAGGCCCGTACCGGACGGGCCGGCCGCCATCGTCATCTTTCCGGGGGTCCGCTACGAGCGCTTCACGTCGCCGGAGCGCGGGGCACCGACGGACAAGCGCGCGCCCGGGCGAAAGGGCAAGGCCAAGAAGGCCTGACGCCCGTCGCCCGAAGTGGGCACCGGTTTCGGGACATCGACGGGCGTCGAAGGGGGATTTACGCCCGTCGCCCGA
>NZ_RWKW01000023.1 GCF_003970795.1 Aquibium carbonis
TCGTGAGGCTTTGCCGAAGCGTCTCCTGATTCGCGGCAGCGCGCTTGGGCGTTTCCTGGCAACCCGTGTGGGCGGCGGCGCGGCGGCGCTCGGCGGCCTCTGGCTGGCCCTCGCTGGTTGAGGGTGGCAGCCATGATCCCTGGAGAAGTCATCACAGCCGAAGGCGAGATCGAACTCAATGCCGGCCAGCCGACCGTCACGGTCAAGGTCGCCAACACCGGCGACCGGCCCATCCAGGTCGGAAGCCACTACCATTTCTTCGAAACGAACGAGGGGCTGAGATTCGACAGGGAGTCCGCGCGCGGCATGCGGCTCGACATCGCCGCCGGCACGGCCGTCCGGTTCGAGCCAGGCCAGGAGCGCGACGTGACGCTGGTTCCGCTATCCGGAGGCAGGACGGTTTATGGGTTCCAACAGAAGGTGATGGGGAAGCTGTGACAAGGCGCATGCGCGCTGTCGACCGCCACAACCCGCCGGTTCGTTCAACCGGACGGCCGGCCGGCGGCGTAGATCACCGCCCCCCCGTCATCGTCGAACTCGATCGCCAGGACATCCTGAATCAGGATGCTGCGAGAGTCGATGGCATGGAACAGCATGGCATTGCCGGTGATTTCCTGGCGCAGCCCGGCGATGTCGGCGTCGTACTCCGCGAGTTTCTCGGTGATGTCGGCGGGCGGTCCGCCTTCGGTCGGCGCCGAGTCCGGCAGGAACACGATGTCGAGACGGTCGAGCTTCGTCACCTTGCGGACGGCACTGGTGTTCTCCGCCGATTTTTCGATCGCAGCGATGATCTTGCCGGTTTCGGCTCCGGCTTCGGCCTGTTCCTCGTTGACGTCCGATTGCACGATCGAGTCGATCGCGTCAGGTGCATCGAGGCCCTGAGCGAGCGAGGGCGTCACCATCAACCCCGCCGCGAGGCAGAGGATCGGCCCGAATGCGGGGACGCGCGTCCTTGGAACGTTTTGGGTCAAACCGGTCTCCTTCGATGGCAACGAGTCGTGCCAGCCTGCGCGGCATGCGGTGCTGACTGCTCTGCCAACGAAAGAGCCCGCCGGATGGTTCCCGGCGGCTCCGCGTCGTGGGTGCTGGCGCCGCGTCTAGCGGGCGTCGGGCAACGGCGCCAGGCTGCGCAGATAGAGCACGATCGCGTCGAGATCCTCGGCCGACATGCGCGCGAACATTCCGTAGGGCATGGGCGGGAACATCGGCGAACCGCCCGGTCGCACGCCCTGCGTGATCATCACCTTCAGCTCGGCGTCGGAATAAGCGCCGATGCCGTCTTCATGAGGGGTGATGTTGGCTGCGACCGAGACGCCCCACGGTCCGTGAAACTCGAAGCCGCCCTGGCCGAGTGCGGTGTCGAGAAGAGGCCCCTGCGGACCCATCGGCGTATGACACTCCATGCAATGCGCGACCGGACCGGCAAGATAGCCGCCATAGGCAACGGTCACGCCACGCTCGGGTGCCGTGACGCTCTCGACCGGCGGACCGTAGGCCGGCGGCAGCGGAATCCGATAGGTCGAGGCGGGCACCTCGTTGTCGACGGCCGGAACCGTGCGCAGGAAGGCGACGATGGCGTTCAGGTCGTCATCGCCGAGACCACGATACATGGAGTAGGGCATGGGCGGGCCGATCAGGCTGCCGTCCGGGCGGATACCCTCGCGGATCGCCTTGGCCAATTCCTCGTCCGACCACTGCGCGACCCGCCCGCCGGGCGTGATGTTGGGTGCATAGGCGGTGAAGGCCTCGCCGTCCTCGACCAGCCTTCCTCCCAGTTCCTGCTCCATGACGAAGCCGTCCGGGCCCATCGGCGTGTGGCAATTGCCGCAACCGGCAATGCCGCGAACCAGATACTCGCCCCGCTCGACCGGCGTTTCGGCCTGAGCGGCAGTCGCGATGCCGAGTGCGACCAGAATGGCCGTCGCTATCCTGTTGGTCATTTCCCTCTCCTGTGGCTTGGCCGCGACGCGAATCTTCGCGTCATGCGTGCACACCTGGCTGCATTGGTGCGCAACTATGCCGCACCCTCCCCATACGTCAATCCGAGCTGGAGAAATCTACCCGGCTCCAGGTCATCCTGAAGGGATCAACCCATGCCCGCACGTATCTCGCGCTCCGCCTATGCCCAGATGTTCGGCCCGACCGCGGGCGACAAGGTGCGTCTCGCCGACACCGAACTGTTCATCGAGGTCGAGAAGGATCTGACCACTTATGGCGAGGAGGTGAAGTTCGGCGGCGGCAAGGTGATCCGCGACGGCATGGGCCAGAGCCAGGTCACGCGAGCGGCCGGCGCCGTCGACACCGTCATCACCAATGCGCTGATCCTCGACCACACCGGCATCTACAAGGCCGACATCGGCCTTCGTGACGGGCGCATCCACGCCATCGGCAAGGCCGGGAACCCCGACACCCAGCCGGGCGTGACCATCATCGTCGGCCCCGGCACCGAGGCGATCGCCGGCGAAGGCAAGATCGTCACGGCCGGCGGCTTCGACGCGCACATCCACTTCATCTGCCCGCAGCAGATCGAGGAAGCGCTGATGGCGGGGCTCACCACCATGCTCGGCGGCGGCACCGGTCCCGCGCACGGCACGCTGGCCACCACCTGCACGCCCGGCCCCTGGCACATCGGCCGCATGATCCAGTCCTTCGACGCCTTCCCGATGAACATCGGCCTGTCCGGCAAGGGCAACGCCTCGCTGCCCGGCGCGCTGGAGGAGATGGTGCTCGGCGGCGCCTGTGCGCTCAAGCTGCACGAGGACTGGGGCACGACGCCTGCCGCGATCGATTGCTGCCTGTCGGTCGCCGACGAATACGACGTGCAGGTGATGATCCACACCGATACGCTGAACGAGAGCGGGTTCGTGGAGAACACGGTCGCTGCCATCAAGGGCCGCACCATCCACGCCTTCCACACCGAGGGCGCGGGCGGCGGCCACGCGCCCGACATCATCAAGGTCTGCGGTCTGCCCAACGTCATCCCGTCCTCGACCAACCCGACGCGGCCCTACACGGTCAACACCATCGCCGAGCATCTCGACATGCTGATGGTCTGCCACCATCTGTCGCCGTCGATCCCCGAGGACATCGCCTTTGCCGAAAGCCGCATCCGCAAGGAAACCATCGCGGCCGAGGACATCCTGCACGACATGGGCGCCTTCTCCATCATCTCGTCCGACAGCCAGGCCATGGGCCGCATCGGCGAGGTGATCATCCGCACCTGGCAGACCGCCGACAAGATGAAGCGCCAGCGCGGCCGGCTGAAGGAGGAGACCGGCGACAACGACAATCTTCGCGCCCGCCGCTACGTCGCAAAATACACGATCAATCCGGCCATCGCCCACGGCCTGTCGAAGGAGATCGGCTCGATCGAGGTCGGCAAGCGCGCCGACATCGTGATCTGGAACCCCGCCTTCTTCGGCGTGAAGCCGGACATGGTGCTGATCGGCGGATCGATCGCGGCCGCCCCCATGGGCGACCCCAACGCCTCGATCCCCACGCCGCAGCCCGTCCACATGCGCCCCATGTTCGGCGCCTTCGGCAAGGCGATCACCAATTCGTCGGTCACCTTCGTCTCCCGGGCGGCACTGGACGCAGGGCTGAAGCAGAGGCTCTGCGTCGACAAGGGCATGGTGGCTGTCGAAAACACCCGCGGCGGCATCGGCAAGCGCTCGATGATCCTCAACGACGCGATGCCGCACATCGAGGTGGATTCCGAGACGTATGAAGTGCGCGCCGACGGCGAACTGCTCACCTGCCCGCCGGCGACCGTGCTGCCGATGGCGCAGCGGTATTTCCTGTTTTAATTTTCCATGGAACTCGACAAGCACTGATACGAAGACCGGTTCTTTGACAAGCCACGTCAATCCGCGAGGAACGCCTTTGCGCGACCGTCGCCATGCGCGGCTAAAGGTAGTATGCTTGCTCTAATACCGTGGGCATGAAAGAAACAGCATTCTTCATGAACAGAATCGTTCGGAACACTCACTTGACGCCATTCGAGGCGGACTATGCTCTCTGGAGCGCGGAGCAGGCCGCGCTCTTGCGCGCCGGCGCGCTCGACGCGCTTGACCGGGAGAACCTGGCCGAGGAGATCGAGAGCTTGGGACGGCGCGACAGGCGGGAAATCGAAAACCGGCTCAAGGTGCTGCTGGCCCATCTGCTGAAATGGCGCCACCAGCCGGAAGGGCAGGGCGGCAGTTGGCGAGCGACAATCCGGGATCAGCGGGTGCAGATTGCGAAAGTGATCAAGGAGAGCCCGAGCCTCCGCGGTCATCCAGCAAAGGCCCTGGCGGAAGAGTATGCTAATGCTGTTCTCGACGCAGCCGATGAAACCGGCCTGCCGGAGAATACTTTCCCGGCCGCCTGCCCGTTCACAATCGAGGAGATTCTCGATTCAGACTTCCTGCCGGACGCCAGCTGACCGCGCCCGATCGGTCCCACGCCACAAGCCGTCCAATGCGCCTACGCCGACCCTTGGCTCCCCGCCCCTTTCGGCGCAATATGGCTCCATGAACAGGATCACGCGGATCGGCCGGCTCGCGGCCTATGACGAGGACTTCGCGCTGTGGAGCGCGGAGCAGGCCGCGCTGCTGCGCACCGGCTCACTCGAGGGTCTCGACACCACGAACCTCGCCGAGGAGATCGAGAGCTTGGGACGGAGCCAGGAAGACGAGATCGAAAGCAGGGTGGGTGTCCTGCTTCATCACCTGCTTAAGTGGCGCTTCCAGCCCGAAGGGCACTCCAACAGCTGGAGGGCCACGATCCTCGAGCAGCGGATGCGCATTCGTCGGCGCATCCAGAAAAGCCCGAGCCTTCGCGGCTACCCGGCTTCAGTTCTGGATGAGGAGTATCGACTGGCGCGGCTGATGGCGTCCGGCGAAACGGGCCTGCCAGAAGACGCCTTCCCCTCCGCCTGCCCCTTCACCATCGAGGAGATCCTCGATCCCGATTTCCTGCCGGACGCTGGCTGACCAGCGCTCTTTCCCCACCCCAGCCAAGGCATCGAAACACCGCATGATCTACGTCGTCGCCACGCTCACCATCAAGCCGGGCTCGCTGGAGGCGTTGCGCGCGCCGGCCGCCGCCTGCGTCGCCGAGACGCTGAAGGAAAAGGGCTGCAACGCCTACGAACTATTCGAGAGCGTCGCCGATCCACAGAAACTCGTCTTCGTCGAGAAGTGGGAGACCCGCGAGGACCTGACGGCGCATTCGAAGCAGCCGCATCTCGCCGCATGGCGCGAGGCGAGCAACCCGCATCTCGTGTCCCGGTCGATCGAGATCGTCCACCCGGAAAAGGTGGAGACGTTTTGACATCATGGAGGAAGGACACCGCATGTACCAGGCCGTCGGAACGCCGGGATCGCGCCTGACGCGCGTCACCTGGATGCTGGAGGAACTCGGCGAGCCCTACGAGATCGTCAAGGCCAAGCAGCATACCGAGACGATGCGACGCTACAATCCGACCGGCAAGATGCCGGCGCTGGTGGACGGCGACTTCGCGCTGGCGGATTCGGCGGCGATCTGCAGCTATCTGGCCAAGAAACACGCCGACAAGGGCATGGGCCCGGAGCCGGGACTGCGCGGCGATGCCGAGATGGAAGCGTGGATGCAATATGCGCAGTCGGAGTTCGAAGCGCCGTTGTGGAACAAGATGCGCCACAAGTTCGTGCTGCCGGAGCCCTGCCGCGCCGATGTCGGTGCCGCCACCGCGCATGATTTCGCAAGCGAAGTGAAGGCGCTGGAGATCAAGCTCGGCGACCGCCCCTTCGCGCTCGGCGATCGGTTCTCGGCCGTCGACGTCATCCTCGGCCATTGCGGCCATTGGGCGCGCGGGGGCAAGTTTCCGATCGATTCGGACGTCGTGAACGCCTATCTGGAGCGTGTGCTGTCGCGGCCCGCGCTGGCGCGGGCACGCCAACGGGAAAAGGACGCCGCCGCCGCATGAAGCTCAACCTCAACACCGATTTCACCAGGCTGCCGCGCGCCGGGCGCGTGCTGCGCGTAGCCGACCTCGAGCCCGAGGGCAGCCGGCCGCTGCCCTTCGATCTCGTGGTGCTCGCCCATGACGAGCGGCACCTGCGCCGCCGCGTGCTGTCGCTCATGCATGGCGACAAGGTTCTCGTCGACCTTCCCGAGCCGGTCTCGCTCGACCACGGCGACGTGCTCGTGCTGGACGACGGCCGCCGCGCCGAGATCATCGCGGCCGAGGAAGAGGTCTACGACATCCGCGCGACCAACCCCGTGCATCTGTCTGAGCTCGCCTGGCACATCGGCAACCGGCATCTCGCCGCGCAGATCGAGCCGGACCGCATCCTCATCCTGCGCGACCACGTCATCAGGGACATGCTGGAAGGGCTCGGCGCGAAGGTGTCGGAAGTGTCCGAGCCGTTCCAGCCGGTGCGCGGCGCCTATTCCGGTCATGGCCATGGGCATGGGCACGGCCATGACCACGGCCATTCCCACGACCACGCGCATGGCGACGGCGATCGCGACCGCTTCGGTCGCCTGCCCGGCGATCCGCATTACGGCCACAACCATGCATGACGGCATCGGCCATTCGGCGCTGCTGCGCCTGATGGCATGGCTGTCGCCCACCTTTCCGGTGGGCTCCTTCACCTACAGCCATGGGCTGGAACGGGCCGTGCATGACGGCCTCGTCGTCGGGCGCGACGGGCTGAAGGCGTGGATCGAGGCGCTGGTCGTGCATGGCTCGGCCTGGAACGACGCCGTGCTGTTTTCCGAAAGCTGGCGGCGTGGCGCGGCGGGCGAGGACGTCGCCGCAGCGGCGGAACTGGCCGAGGCCATGGCCGGCTCGCGCGAGCGCCACATGGAATCGACGCTGCAGGGCGATGCCTTCATGACCGCGGCCGCCGCCTGGGGGGAAGGCGCGAGAACGCTGCCCTACTGCGTTGCCGTCGGCGCCACCGCGGGCCGCCACGGCGTGCCGCTGGAGGCCGCGCTCGGCGCCTGGCTCCAGGCCTTCGCCTCCAACCAGTTGCAGGCGGCGATCCGCCTGTCGGTGATCGGCCAGACCGACGCCATCGGCCTGCTCGCCGCGCTGGAGCCACTGATCCTCGAGACCGCCGCGCGCGCGGCGCGCTCATCGCTCGACGATCTCGGCTCCTGCACGGTCGCGGCCGAAATCGCCGCCATGAACCACGAAACGCAATATTCGAGGCTGTTCAGATCATGACCAAGGGCACGGGACCGCTGCGCGTCGGCATCGGGGGGCCTGTCGGCTCCGGCAAGACGACGCTGACCGAGAAGCTCTGCAAGGCGATGCGCGAGGATTTTTCCATCGCCGTCGTCACCAACGACATCTACACCAAGGAGGACGCCATGATGCTGGCGCGCCTCCAGGCGCTGCCGGAAGAGCGGATCATGGGCGTCGAGACCGGCGGCTGCCCGCACACGGCCATCCGCGAGGATGCCTCGAGCAATCTCCAGGCCATCGCCGAGATGAACCGCAAGTTTCCCGATCTCGACATCATCTTCATCGAATCGGGCGGCGACAACCTCGCCGCCACCTTCTCGCCAGATCTCGCCGACCTGACGCTCTACGTCATTTCGGTCTGCCAGGGCGAGGAGATCCCGCGCAAGGGCGGTCCCGGCATCACCCGGTCGGACTTCCTCGTCATCAACAAGAGCGACCTCGCGCCCTACGTCAACGTCAACCTCGACGTCATGGAGCGCGACGCCGCCCGCCAGCGCGGCCAGCGCCCCTTCGGCTTCACAGACCTGTCGCGCGGCAAGGGGCTGGACGAGGTGGTGCGCTACATCGTCGAGATGGGCGGGCTCGAGGTTTCGCGCAGCCGCGAGATGGCCTGACGCGGCGGCCCTTGCCTCGCCTCCCGCCCCGCAGCACAATGCGGGCCGACACGGAGGATGCCATGACCGTCACCGCCCTATCCGACCGCCGCCCCAACCTCCCCTTCCACGAGGAGCGCGTCGATCTCGCCGCCGCCTTCCGCTGGACGGCGCGTCTCGACAGGCACGAGGCGGTGGCGAACCACTTCTCGCTCGCCGTCAACGACGACGGGTCGCAATTCCTGATCAACCCGAACATGATGCACTTCTCGCGCATCCGGGCGAGCGACCTGCTCATGATCGACGCCAACGATCCCGAGACGATGAACCGGCCGGATGCGCCCGACCCGACGGCCTGGGGCCTGCATGGCGCGCTGCACCGGCGCGTGCGGCATGCGCGCTGCGCCATGCACGTGCATTCGACCCACGCCACCGTTCTCGCGTCGCTGGCCAATTCCACCCTGCCGCCGATCGACCAGAACTCGGCGATGTTCTTCGAGCGCGTGGTGATCGACGACGGCTATGGCGGGTTGGCCTTCGAGGAGGAAGGCGAGCGCTGCGCGGCGCTGTTTTCCGACCCCAGGGTCAAGGTCATGGTGATGGGCAACCACGGCGTGCTCGTCATCGGCCAGACCGTGGCCGAAACCTTCGACCGGCTCTACTATTTCGAGCGCGCCTGCGAGACCTACATCAAGGCGCTGTGGACCGGCCAGCCGCTGCGCCGCCTGTCGGACGACGTCGCGCGCACGGTGGCGCGGCAGATCGACGACTATCCCGTCTCCATGTCCGGCCGCCATCTTTTTGAACTGAAGGCCATCCTCGACGAGGAAGGCGCGACCTACAGGAACTAAGCGCGCGCCGAGGGGCCGGCGGGGTTTGACCGGACCGCACGATTCGCGGGGGGTTGCCGGAATGTCTCCGCGCCCCGCTTTTCCCTCAAATATCCAGGTTCGCCACGCTCAGCGCGTTTTCCTGGATGAACTCGCGGCGCGGCTCCACCTCGTCGCCCATCAGGCGCGAGAACAGCGAGTCGGCGTCGGTGGCGTCGGCCACCCGCACCTGCAGCAGCGAGCGCACGTTCGGATCGAGCGTCGTCTCCCACAGCTGCTCGGCGTTCATCTCGCCGAGACCCTTGTAGCGCTGCATCGACAGGCCCCTGCGGCCGGTGGCGAAGACGCCCTCCAGGAGCTGCATCGGGCCGGCGATCGGTTCCGACTTGTCCTTGCGGCGCAGCGCCGGCGGGTCGCCATAGATCTCCGCCAGCCGCTGCGCGTAGCGGTCGAGCTGGCGCGCGTCGGCCGAGCCGATCAGCCCGGGATCGAGCGTCACGCTTTCCTTCACGCCGCGCACGGTGCGCTCCAGCACGTAGCCGCCCGGCCCTTCGTTGGAGATCGAGGTGCGTCCTGTCCAGCCACGCTCGGTTTCCTCGGCGATGATGTCGAGCCGCTCGGCGATCCGCTGCGCCATGGCGTTGGCGCGGCCGAGATCGTCGAAGGCGGTGGCCGTCAGCGCGCCGGCGATCGCCGCCTGCTCCACCACCGAGCGGTCGTAGCGGGTGTGCAGGCCGCTGATCAGCGTGCGCACGGCGAGCGCGTCGTCGATGACCGAGCGCAGGTCCTGGCCGGCGCGAACCTCGCCGGTCGCCAGCTGCAGCGAGGCCTCGTCGAGGCCCGACGTGATCAAATATTCCTCGAAGGCCTGTTCGTCCTTGAGATACTGCGAGCTCTTGCCCCGGCTCACCTTGTAGAGCGGCGGCTGGGCGATGTAGAGGTGCCCGCGCTCGATCAGCTCCGGCATCTGCCGGAAGAAGAAGGTGAGCAAGAGGGTGCGGATGTGGGCGCCGTCGACGTCGGCGTCCGTCATGATGATGATCTTGTGGTAGCGCAGCTTGTCGGCATTGAACTCGTCCTTGCCGATCGAGGTGCCGAGCGCGGTGATCAGCGTGCCGATCATCTCGGAGCCCAGCATGCGGTCGAAGCGGGCACGCTCGACGTTCAGGATCTTGCCGCGCAGCGGCAGGATCGCCTGGTTCTGGCGCGAGCGCCCGCCCTTGGCGGAGCCGCCGGCCGAGTCACCCTCGACGATGAAGATTTCGGACTTGGCCGGATCACGTTCCTGGCAGTCGGCGAGCTTTCCCGGCAGCGACGTGATGTCGAGCACGCCCTTGCGGCGCGTCAGTTCGCGCGCCTTGCGGGCGGCCTCTCGGGCGGCGGCGGCTTCCACCACCTTGCCAATCAGCACCTTCGCTTCCGTCGGATGCTCCTCGAACCATGTGCCCAGCGCCTCGTTGACGAGGCCTTCCACCACAGGACGCACCTCCGACGAGACCAGCTTGTCCTTGGTCTGGGACGAGAATTTCGGATCCGGCACCTTGACCGACAGAACGGCGGTCAGGCCTTCGCGGCAATCGTCGCCGGTCAGCGTCACCTTCTCCTTCTTGGTCACGCCGGACGATTCCGCATAGCCGGTCACCTGGCGCGTCAGCGCGCCGCGAAAGCCGGCGAGATGGGTGCCGCCATCGCGCTGCGGGATGTTGTTGGTGAAGGCCAGCACGTTCTCGTGGTAGCTGTCGTTCCACCACATCGCCACCTCGACCGTGATGCCGTCGCGCTCCGCGCTGATGGCGATCGGCTTGTCGATCAAGGGCTTCTTGGCGCGATCGAGATACTTCACGAACTCCTCGAGACCGCCCTGGTAGAGCAATTCGACCTGCTTGACGTCCGCCGGTCGCCGGTCGGTCAGGATGATCCGGACGCCCGAGTTCAGAAAGGCCAGTTCGCGCAGCCTGTGCTCCAGCGTCCCGTAGTCGAAATTGACCATGGTGAAAGTGTCCGGAGACGGCTGGAACGTCACCTCCGTTCCGGTCTCCGCACCGGCGTCTCCCGTCTCGACCAGCGGCCCGTCGGCGACACCGTGGGTGAACGACATCTCGTGGATGCGGCCCTTCCGGCGGACCTTCAGCTTGAGCCACACCGACAGCGCGTTGACGACCGAAACGCCCACGCCGTGCAGGCCGCCCGAGACCTTGTAGGAATTCTGGTCGAACTTGCCGCCCGCATGCAGCTGGGTCATGATGACCTCGGCCGCTGACACGCCTTCGCCCTTGTGGATGTCGGTCGGGATCCCGCGACCGTTGTCGGTCACGGTGCAGGAGCCATCGGCGTTCAGCGTGACGGTCACCTTGGTCGCGTGGCCTGCCAGCGCCTCGTCGATCGCATTGTCCACCACCTCGTAGACCATGTGGTGCAGGCCCGAGCCGTCATCGGTGTCGCCGATATACATACCCGGCCGCTTTCGAACGGCATCCAGTCCCTTGAGAACCCTGATGGACTCGGCCCCGTACTCGGCCTGTTCGCCGGGGATCGGTTCGGGCGTTTCGGTCATGAAATTCCGTTCTTTCAATCTGTCTTGCCGCGCCACGCCGGAGGGCGGCGAATCGCATCGGCCATAGGCTTCCTACATATAGGTTTTCAAGCCACCATTCCAAAGGAATGGACCGATTTATCCACGTTCACGGCCTCTCGGCGAGACATGGTCGACGCAACCTTGCAATCGGCGTCGGTGGCATGAAGGCGCACGGACCTCCGCGAACTATGCAAGGCCGACCGGCCTCATCATCGTCAAAGGCTGCGCCAAGTGACCGCCGACTTGAGTCCCTGAATATGCTTTGAGATTTCAATATTTTACACTATGTTTTCACGGGAATTTTCTAATGGGAGAAAAATTGTGAGTTATGTCAAGGACGTAGAGTTTATCCTTGGCGAGTGCGTCCGATTCTCGAACATGAAGCCGGAGGATTTACAAACTCTTCCTGTTTTCGAAGCGCTTTTTTTCCTACCGCATCCATCGGGTCGAGGTATAATGATCTGTGGCGTTTCTGCTTATCAGCGCATCTGCGACATTGCGGACGTGGCGATTTCGCGTAGCCTCTATGCCGGAAGAATCCACCGCCAATCCGTTGTTGAAAAACTTAAGCAGGTAATTGTTAAACGCTTCTTGTGTGAGAATCGGGATATTGAAGCGAGAGAGGCAAGTAAAGCTGTTAATTGGGCGATCAATTCGGCCGCTAAGGGTACCAGTGACACTGTCCACCTTATCCCCTGCCATTTGGGCTACACGAAGAATCCAGAGGAATTTTCGATTGGCCCGGTTATTTTTCAGCGAACCAATTCTGTTATACATCGGCTTCGGGCTGATTTTGATGATTTTGTTGACAGGGAGTCGAATGACGATAACAAAGATACCGCAAGATTTTACCTAGAAAAATCAATAGAATACTATAATACTTCTGGCTGGGTTGCCGAGATTAAGATAGTAGGGTGCGACAATCTGATATCTGAAAGCCGTGCGACGCGCATCGTTCAGTACGCTATTGATTGCGTTCATCTTCTTGTCGGCTCCGATCATTCCAAACATATCCGCATGGGCGGACCCAGCTTTGCTCCGGATCGCCGAGCCAAAATAGTTTTGAATGCAGAAGGAAAGCTCTCAATTTCTGCGTCAGTGAATTGGTTGTCGAACGGCTTGCCAGAGGGCTGGTGGGAAGCGCAAAATTCGAAGGACAGGGCTGAGCTACTTGCCCTTATTGGCTGTGCTATCGAAGCAGGATGTGACTTGCCGCGTCCTGCGCCCTTGGCGCAACGGTTCTTAGACTCGGTCTCTTGGTTTGGTGAGGCAGTCCGCGATCCGTTTCGGGCTTCCCGACTGGTAAAGTACGTCACGGCAATAGAGAGAATTCTCAGTACGAAGAATGAGGAGAAGCTCGCCGAAACCCTCGCTGATCGCGGATCAGCAATGGCAATGATTGTCGAGGGAGATAGCAGAGAGGTTATGCGTCGAAAATTCAAATCGGTCTACGATCTGCGTTCTCGTTTGGTGCATGGCTCTCGCTCGCCGCATGATGTCGGGTTAGGCCAAGGTTTAATCGATGCGGAGCAATTGACACGATCCGTACTTTTTGGGGCGCTCCTGTTTTTTAAAGAAGAGGGTCTGCGCGCAAAGAAAGTCAATTTCAAGTCGCTGGATCGGGGGTTCGAACGACTGACCGAGTGGGCGTATAAAAATATGGAAACAGATGCTGCGAAGCAATAACCCGCATGACCCGCGAGGACCACGTTGGTCTTTGGGATTCCATGTTGTCACCTGCTCCCCCTGCCCCCGTGCAAACTCTCCACACTCACTCTCAACGAATCCAACGCTTTCCACGAATTTCACCTGAATTCCATCCACGCCCCGACGCTCCAACCCCACAATGGCTGCGGTTTTTGGAGGCAAGGGCATGGACGAGGGAGGGCTGGACGATCGGACGCTGAGGCGCAT
>NZ_RWKW01000177.1 GCF_003970795.1 Aquibium carbonis
CTCACTGTCGGATCCGACGAGCCGGGCGGTAAAGACACCGTCACGCGGCGCGCGGGCGTTTGTTCGGGGACGTTTCCGGCCATCCCGCAACGCCTCGTCAACCATCCCGCGCATCCCGCCGTTGCAGCCCCGCTGTTCGCCGCGCAGGATGTGCGGCATTCGATTCGGGACGGAGAACGACCATGCACATGACCACCATCGGCATCCGTGCCACGATTCTCGCCGCCGCGGCGCTGGCCGCCGGTCCCGCTTTCGCGCTCGACGACACGGCGCCTCAGCCGGTCGTGGTCACGCCGCTCGTCAGCACCAACGTCACGGCCGCCGGCCAGCCGATCGTCCTGCCGCAGAAGGACGCGCGCGTCATCGCCTCGCTCTTCGAGATCGCGCCGGGCGCGACGCTGCCGGTGCACAAGCACCCGTCGATGCGCTACGCCTACGTGCTCGAAGGCGAGCTTCTGGTCACCAATGTCGAGACCGGCGCCGCCACCACCTACCGCGCCGGCGATTTCATCGTCGAGATGCTCGACATCTGGCACCAGGGCGCCTCCGTCGGGCCGGACACCGTCCGGCTGGTGGTGATCGACCAGGTCGAGGGCGACGTCCAGAACACGCTGCTGCGGGCCAAGGCGACGCCCTGACCGGGACCCGCGCCGCGCCGCTGCGGGGGCGTCTGCCGGTCGCGGTGGCCATCTTGCGCCCGTTGCCGATCTGCGATAGAACATAACGGGAACGAAACTTGGTGTGGACAGGGGCGCATTTTTCGTCCGCAACCCTGCGGCCGCTTCGCCTTTCCTGTATAGGATGCGCGGGTTTCGCGGTGGCGAACGGTTTCGGACAGGCGTGGAGATTTCGAGATGGCAGGAAGCGTGAACAAGGTCATTCTGGTGGGAAACCTGGGAGCCGATCCCGAAATCCGCCGTCTCGGCTCGGGCGACCCGGTCGTCAACATGCGCATCGCCACGTCGGAAAGCTGGCGCGACAAGCAGTCGGGCGAGCGCCGCGAAAAGACCGAATGGCACAATGTCGTGATCTTCAACGACCAGCTCGCCAAGGTTGCCGAACAGTACCTGAAGAAGGGCATGAAGGTTTACATCGAGGGCCAGCTGCAGACCCGCAAATGGGAGAAGGACGGCGTCGAGCGCTACACGACCGAGGTCGTGCTGCAGCGCTTCCGGGGCGAGTTGCAGATGCTCGATTCACGCGGTGATCGCGAAGGCCAGTCGGTGGGCTATTCGGGCGGCCAGTCGTCGGGTCGCGGCGGTGGCTCGGATTTCGGCTCGTCGGGCCCGATGGACGATCGCGGCGGCAGCGGCGGCCGGGGCGGTGGCGGTGGCGGCTTTTCGCGCGACCTCGACGACGAAATTCCGTTCTGAGGCCTTGCCTCCGGGGCGTATGAGCCATGCCTCCGATTCAGGTCCGTATCGGGATCGCCGCTGACGGCGCGGCCTGGTGCCGGATCGACGACGAACGGCCGGCCTTGTTCTCGTCGCCGTCCGATCTGTGGCGGGAGATGGGGGCGCGACAGGGCGAGGCCGTCCATCTGCTGCCCGAGGGCACCGAACCGACCGGGGAGAGCGGGCTCGCGGCCGAGGCGATGGCAAAGCAGGGACGCCAGGCCTTTCTCGGCGGCGTCCTGCGGGCGGACGGGTTTGCGCTGGCCGCACCGTCGCGAGCCAATGCCGCCCGGTCGGCGCGCGTCCCCGGCGGCGGACTGATTCTCTCGACGGCCCTGGCGGGCGAGTTCGCCGCGCGTCTCGAAGGTTGGCGCTGGGACGGGTTCTGGTCGAGCGACCTCGCGGCCGTCACGCACGAGCTTTGCGAGCCGCTGTGCGATGGGCGGATCCTGGCCCGGCGATCGGCGGACGATCCGGGCGAAGCGCTCCGCACGGATCTCCTGTCGCCGCAGCGGGCCGGCTTCAGGTCGTATGATCCCGCAGCACCCACCATCGTTGTGCTCGGCGCGTGCGACGCCTCGTGCCTGCTCTATTTCGATGCCTTCTCCCGCTCCAGGGGCGTGAACCTGCGCTTCCTGCGGCCGTCGCATCCGGCGGCCGACCTGGGCTGGCTGTGCGCGGCATCGGCCGTGGTCTTCGTTCGCGGCCTGGCGCAAGGGCTGGAATCGGGCGTCGTCGACCTGATGCGGGCCATCGGGGTGCCGGTGTACTGGTTCGTCGACGATGACTTCCCGACCTTGTCGGCGGAGTATCCGAGTTTCGCCGCCTATCGACCCGACCGGATCGCCAGCCTGTCGGAGCGGATCAGCGGGATCATCGTGTCGACCGCACCCCTGGGCGACGCGCTGTCGCGAGCGATCGGCTTTCCAGCGGACCGCATCGCTGTTCTCGGGCCGCGAGTGTCGCGATACTGGCCGCGGCCGACGCGCCCGGCGGAGGGGATCGGCTTCATCGGTGGCACGTTCCGGGGCGAGGCGTTGCGCAGGCAGGTGATGCCGGCGCTGGCGGCGCTCGGACCGCTGCCCCGGATCGTGGCCTGCGACAATCTGCGGCCGTTCCTCGACGGCGTGGAGGCCGCGTGGGAGCCGTTCGAGCCCGACTTCCTCACCTTCCTGCATCGCTGGCAGCGCCGCGCCCCGGCCGTGATCGTCCATCCGCCCGGCCGCACCGGCAACCTGCCTGGCAAGAGCGACGCCACGATCCTCGTCGCACACATGATCGGGGCTGTGCCGGTGGTGCCCGACGAGACCGGCTACGCCGCCTGGGGCGAGGCGCAAGGGGTGGTGAAGGTTCGGGGCGACGGGTGGACGGAGGCGCTGCGGCACGTGCTGTCGCCGGGCGTCCCAGAGGACATGCGCGGCCGGCTCGAGGCCGCGCTTGCCGGCGAAGCGCGCGCTTCGGACGATGCCCGGCCGTTGCTTGAGGCGGTCGGTCGGCCGGCGCCGGTCGGCGAGGGGCTGTTCCACGAGCGGCTGAACGCGTCGCTCGGATCGCTGGTGCTGGCGCAGGCCTTCGTTCCGGCGCGGGTCCGCCGAAACCTCAAGCAGCGGCTCAGGGACTCGGCGGTGAAGCGGCTGGGGTGGCTGGGGCTCCGGTGATGGCCTCCTTGTAGCGGGCGAGGCGGGCGGCGAGCGGCTCCTGCGCCTCGACGCGCCGAAGCGCCTCGTCGGCAAGCGACCGACGCAGGGTCGGATCGCGCCGGAGACGACGCAGCGCCTCGGCGAAGGCGACATGGTCGCCGGGCTCGCACAGAAGGCCCGTCGATCCGTCCTCGACGAGCTCGGGGATGCCGCCGACGCGGCTGGCCACGACCGTCACGCCGCGCCGTTGCGCTTCCTGGACGACGAGCGGCCGTCCGTCGAGCAGCGACGGCACCAGGAGGACATCGAGGGCGGCAAACTGGCGCGCAAGGGCGTCGTCGTCGAGGCGACCGCGCCAGCGCACGTGGCGACGCAGGGAAAGCCGCAGGGCGTCCCACCGCACCCGACGCTGCATTTCGCCGCTGCCGGCCAGCACGAAGGCGAATTCCGCCTTCGGCAGCAGCGCGGCCACGCGCAGGACGGCGTGCGGATCCTTGATCGGGTCCATGCGGCCGATGAAGCCGACGAGAAGACGGCGGCCGTCGCGGCCGTCGCGGCGGGGGCGCGGCACGGCCGTAACGGCCGTCACGGCCGGCGCGCTGGGGATCAGTCGTGTCGGCGGACCGTCGAGACGCATCTCGCCGACGCTGGTCATGACGTCCAGGCTTTCGGCGATGACCACGTCGATGCAGGGGGCGAGCACACGCAGGCGGTCGCGGCCATCGGTGGAATTGAACAGGAAGGCGACCTGGCGCAGCGAGCGGCGCGCGGCCGAAAGCGCCGTTGCGAACGCGATCGCCGGGGGGAAATTGCACCAGACGACGGCTGCGGTGTCCGGCTCGGCGATGGCGGCGATGGCAGCGGCAGGATCGTCCGAGCCGAACGTCCGCCATCCATCGACCGCGCCGTCGAACCAGTCGCCCAGCGAACTCCCGGCCAGCGACCGGCGCGTGTCGATACGCAGTTCGACCTGGTACCCGTCGGCGCGCAGCGAACGGCAGATCAGCGACACCAGGCGTTCGCCGCCGCCGTAATGGGGGTAGGGGATCACGACGGCGATCTTGCCGCGTCTATTCGAATCTGCTGACATATCGCGGCTGCGGGGAGGCGTGCTGCTCATCGATGGACGCTTACATCACGAGCCCGAGCGCCGCCATGTCGGAGTTGCGCGCCGCGTTCGCGCACCTGCCGCCGCCGGTCATCGTGTACTGCAAGTCGCATTCGGGAAGCCGCCTCCTGGCCAGGCTGATGATGGCGGGCGGCATCTGGCTGGGCGAGAGGCGGAACGAATCGGAGGATTCCGCCGACATCCTTCGTCTGGTCGAGCCGCTGGTGCTGCGGCACTTTCCCGATTTCAGCCGATTGTTTGCGCGCGGCGATCACGACATCCTGGCGCTGGCGCACGACGTGATCACGGCGCATCTGCGCGGGCGGCCCGAAGGCTGCGCCTGGGGGTGGAAGCTCTGCGAGACCGGCTATGCCTTGCCGCTGCTGCACCGGATCTTCCCCGAGGCGTCCTTCGTTCACCTGCTGCGCGACGGCCGCGACGTCGCCTTTTGCGACCACGTGGCGCCGGAAAGCGCGTTCTGGAAGAAGATCTATTTCAGCACCGACGACATCGAACGCTGGAACGGGCTGAAGCTCACCGAGAGGGCGTACCTGCGGACGCCGCACGTGTTCAACGCGCAGCACTGGGTGAACAGCGTCACCGTGGGCCGCGCCTTCGGCACGATGGCCGGAGAGCGCTACCACGAGATCCGCTACGAGGCCGTGATCGCCGATCCGGTCGGCACCATGCGCGGGCTTTTCGACGCCCTTGGCCTTGCCATGGACGACAAAGGCGTGGACGCGTCGGCCTCCACCGTGCACGAGGGCAGCGTCGGCAAGCACCGTCGGAGGCCGGCCGGCCAGCAGCGGGCTGCGCTTCGCGTGCTCGGGCCGACGCTGCGGGCTTTCGGATATGGGCTCGATGATCCGGCGGCCGGCTGCTTTGCCCGCTTCATGGGGAGGTTTCGTGCATCCTGACGTTCGGTCGGCTTTCGAAATGCTGATCCTGGAATTGCCGCCGCCGACAAGCGTGCTGGAAGTGGGGCAGCATGCCGGCGAGGCGGCGCTGATCGACCTCCCTGTGCTGTCGCGGGCCGGCGAACGCGTCGCGGTGGGGCTCGATGCCGGAGGCGATCTCGCGGGCGTGACCGTGATCCGCGGCAATGCGAACGACCTGGCGGCTTTCGGGTCCGACCATTTCGACCTCGTCCTCTGCAACTCGATGCTCGAGCATGATGCGCGGTTCTGGCTCAGCCTGTCGGAGATGCGCCGCGTCACCCGGCCCGGCGGTTGCATGATCGTCGGAGTGCCGGGATATGGCGCCATGCGCGGCCGCCCACGCGGCTGGCGCCGCCGGCTGGCCGCCCTGGTCGGCGGCAATGCCCCTGCCGCCGCAGCGGCATCGACCCCGACACTGGGACTTCACGGCTATCCATGCGATTACTATCGTTTCAGCCGCTCGGCCGTGGAAGAGGTTTTCCTCGACGGCTGCGAGGGCAGGGCGGTGATCGAGGTGATGGACCCGCCTCGATTCATCGGCAGGGGGCGCAAGGCATGACGGGGCAGTTCGCGTGAGCAGGACGGGAGGCATCGTGGTCACCGGCGCGGGCGGGTTCATCGGCAGCCACCTCGCCGAGGCGGCCCTTGCCGCCGGCCTGTCGACGACCCTGATGCTGCGCTATTCCTCGCAGGGGGGCATCGGCAACCTCGTCGACCTCGATCCGGACACGCTGTCGCGGGCCGACATGGTGTGGGGCGACATCACCGACGGCCGCAGTCTGGCTCGCATCATCGAGGGCGCGGACGCGGTCGTCCACCTCGCCGCGCTGATCGGGATCCCCTATTCGCTCGCCGCACCGGAGAGCTACGTGGCGACGAACGTCACCGGCACGCTGAACGTGCTGGAGGCGGCACGTCTGGCCGGCGTCGGGCGCGTGGTGCTGGTCTCCACCTCCGAGGTCTATGGCGACGCCGAGACGGCGGCGATCGACGAGACGCATCCGCTCAAACCGCAGTCGCCCTATGCCGCGACCAAGGTGGCGGCCGAGGCACTGGGGCGCGCCTGGCACCAGAGCTTCGACCTGCCGGTGACGATCATCCGCCCCTTCAACACGTTCGGGCCTCGCCAGAGCCGGCGCGCCGTCATTCCGACGATCATCGCGCAGGCGCTTCGGGGCGACGGGCTTCGGCTCGGCAGCCTCTGGCCGCAGCGCGACTTCACCTATGCGGCCGACACGGCGGCGGCGCTTCTGACGGCCGCGACCGCCGGCGACATCGGCCTCGGGCCATACAATCTGGGAACGGGGCGGTCGGTTTCGGTGGCGGACGTGGTCGAGATCGTGGGGCAAATCCTCGGCCGCAGGCTCGAGGTCGAGACGGATCCCGAACGGATCCGGCCGGCCAGCGGCGAGGTCGACCGGCTGACTGCCGACAACCGCCGCTTTCGCGAAGCGACCGGCTGGGGGCCCCGGCTGTCGCTGGAAGAAGGCATTGCCCGCACGATCGACCAACTTCGACGGGACGATGGGCGAAGTGACGGCCATCGCCGTACAGACGACTACCGGGTCTAGCCATGCAGGTGGTGATCATGGCCGGCGGGCTGGGAACGCGGCTTGCATCGCTGACACGACATCGCCCGAAGGCGCTGTTGCCGCTCGGAGACACGTCGCTGGTCGGTGCGTTGCTCGACCGGCTCTGCGCCTGCGGCATGACCGAAGCGGTGATCTGCGCCGGACACATGGGACATCTCATGGCCGAGACGCTCGGCACGGCCTGGCGCGGCGTGCCACTGCGCGTCTCGGTCGAGCCGCATCCGCTTGGGACGGCTGGCGGACTTGCGCTCGTGGCCGATCTCGCTCCCGATTTCCTCGTGGTGAACTGCGACATCGTGACGGATCTGGACTTCGGCGCGCTCTTCCACCACCACCGCGACAGCGGCGCGGCCGCGACCCTTGCCGCGGGCGAGTGGCGCGAGCGGCTGCGTTTCGGGATCGTCGAGGCCGACGCCGACGGGCGCGTGCTGCGGTTGCGCGAAAAGCCGGAGGTCTGTCACACCATCCTGCTCGGCGCCTATGCTCTGAACGCGAAAGCCGTGGCCGACGTCCTGCCGACGGCAGGCGAACGCATCGACATGCCCGACCTGCTGGCGCGAATGATTGCGACAGACGTCCCGGTGCGGCAGTTCTTCTCGACCGCGGAATGGGCCGATGTGGGGACGGTCGAGGATTACCGCAGCGTCTTGCGCGGCGCCGGGCCGCTGGAAGACCGTTGACCCGGCCGATCCTCATGACCGGCGCGAGCGGTTTCATCGGTCGCTGGATCGCCGCAGGTCTGGTCGGTCGCGGCGATTTGGTGGTTTCGTTCGGCCGCCGCGCGCCAGACCTGCCCGGCGTCGCGCATGTCGCAGGCGATCTCGGGCGCGTCGAGGAGGCGAGGGCGGTGGTCGAACGGCTGCAGCCGC
>NZ_RWKW01000178.1 GCF_003970795.1 Aquibium carbonis
CGGGAGTTCATCCGGGCACAAACTCAATAGCCGACTGTCCGGTCAAATAGGGGCAACTCCAGACCGAGCCCTGGCTGATCGAGATCGGCCACCGGGTCGGCATCGCCGGCGGGGTCAAGTTCCTCACCCATGACGGCGCCGCCATGATGGTGCGCGACCGCCGCCCGCGCGCGCAGAAGCTCGGGGCCATCCGCATCGGCGACGACGTCTTCGTCGGCGAGAACGCGGTTCTGCTGCCGGGCACCGAGATCGGCGCGGGATGCATCGTCGGTCCCGGCGCCGTCGTGCGCGGCACGGTGCCGGAAAACACCCTCGTCTTCGGCAATCCGGCCCAGGAGGTCGGCCGCGCCTCGCTCTATCTCGAACGCCTGCTCAGCTCGGCGGACACGCTCGACACCTTCGGCCTGCCGATGGCCGAGCGCCGCGCCCTGTCCCTCGCCCGCTTCGGCCTGCCCGGGGAAAGCGGGCGCGCATGAGCCTGCCGCCGGACCGCGCCCGGGCGATCGTCGCAGCCGCGATCCACGAGGTGACCGGCCTTCCCCAGCACCGGATCGGCCCCGACCGCGCCCTGGTCGAGGATATCGGCCTCGATTCCCTCGATTTCGTCCGCGTGGTGCAGCTCGTGGAGGAAAGCGCCGGCATGCGTCTCGACGATGCGACCGTGGCCGGCGCCGTGACGGTCGACGACCTGGCGGCGCTGCTGACATAGCCCGTCCGATAGGTGTGGCTGGTCGTGCGGTGGTTTGGCTTGCGTTGTTGGTTGGGTGTTTTTGGGTGTTTTGGTCAAAAAAAATCCCCCGGG
>NZ_RWKW01000179.1 GCF_003970795.1 Aquibium carbonis
AACCAGACCCCACGCCGCTCTTGGCGGAAGGCCCCCAATCTCAAAACTCACGGACAACCTCCATAGCAACGACAGCTAGGGAGATGGCGCAAGAATGGTGGGGCCACCACACGGGCCTGCCCCGAATAGCAAGACGGTTTGATGGAAACTAATCGTGACGCAGCAAGGCGGCCCGGATGACGAGCGCCAACCTGCCAAGCGCACCGGAAGCTTCGGGTCAGTCGCGAGACGACAGGCCGAGTTCCGTCCAGCGGTCGAGGTAGATCCGGAACCAGGGCGTGAAATCGCCCGCGTTCCGATCGATCGCGGATCGCAGCCACCCACGGTCGCGCCATGCGACGGATTGCACCTCGCTCGGATCGAACCGATCGAGCGGTAGGGCGCCGGGGCCGAAGGCAGCCGAGGCGGATAGATTGGCCTCGAAGACATGGACATGCTCGTTCTCGACCATGCCATTGCCGACGTTGGCGCGGTAGTCGACCACGCCACGCGCCGTCAGCGGCAGCGTGAAACCGAGCTCTTCGCCGAGTCGGCGCCGCGCGCAGGTAGCCGGTGCCTCCCCCCATCGAGGATGGGTGCAACAGGTGTTGGCCCATTGTCCGCCGGAATGATATTTACCGAAGGCCCGGCGCTGGATCAGCAGCCGATCGCCGGCGAAGACGAAGATCGACACCGCGACGTGCCGGAGCGCGCGCTGGTGGGCCTCCAGCTTTCCGACCGGCATGAAGGCGCCATCTTCGCCGATCGCGATGATGATTTCTTCCTCGCCGACCGGCACTCTGGCTTTCTCGTCAGTATCGAGAAGCCTGGTCCCTGCGATCGCGGCCATCGTCATGGTGTCCATGCTCGTCCCCGCTGTGCCGCCCTCAGGCGACTTTCCTGGCGAGCGCGCAGTGGGACCAGAGTTCCGAGAGGGCGC
>NZ_RWKW01000024.1 GCF_003970795.1 Aquibium carbonis
CGCGCTGGTGCTGCCCCAGCAGGGCGCGACCGTGACCGCCACCCGCGCGCCCGACCATGCGCTGCCCGGCGAGGCGATCGTGGCCTTCCGCGATCCGTTCAACGATTACGAGGCCGGCTCGGCCCGCCGCCTGCGCGACGGCGCCGCCAATCCGGGGCAGGAGCGGCTGGGCTTTGCCGGTTGCCTCGAGCCGCCGGTGGCCGAGGCCCTGGTGGCCGACTGGCTGAAGCGGCGCTGGCGCGAACGCGACGAGGTGTCTTTTGCGCTGCCGGCCGGCGAGCGGCGGGTGCGGCCGGGGACGCTGGTGCGATTGCCGTCCGCTTTCGGCGCCGACGACCTCGAGGTCACGGACATCGACGAAGGGCTGTTGCGGCAGGTGCGGGCGGTGCGGGTGGACCGGCTGGCGCCCGCTCGCATCGCGCCGACCCTGGGCGACGCCACGCACGAGACCGTGCAGGCGCTCGCCGCGCCCGCGCTCGTGCTGCTCGACCTGCCGCTGACGTCGGACGTGGACGAGCCGTGGCGGGGCCTGCGCATCGCCGCCTGGGCACGACCCTGGCGCAGCCAGATCGTGCAGGTTTCGCCGGAGGACACGGGCTTCGAACTGCGCACCGTGCTTCCGGACGCGGCCAGGCTCGGCGAACTGATCGAAGCGCTCGGCCCCGGCATGCCGGGGCGGCTCGACCGGGGCGGGACGGTCCACGTCTCGCTGTCGGGCGGTTCGCTGCAAAGCCTCTCGGCGCTGCAGCAGCTCAATGGCGGCAACGCGGCGGCGATCCTGTCGCGGAACGCGGCCTGGGAGGTGGTGCAGTTCCGCACCGCCGAGGAAATGGCGCCCGACGTCTGGCGGCTCGGCGACCTGCTGCGCGGACAACTCGGGACGGAAGACGCGATGCTGGCCGGCGCCGACCCCGGCGCGCCCTTCGTGCTGCTGGACGGCGCGGTGCTGTCGGCGGGGCTGAAGCCGGCGGAGGCAGGGCTGGTCCTGAACTGGCGCGTCGGGCCGGCAGGCGCGGACCTCGAGAGCGACGTCTTCACGCTGGAGACGGCGGCCGGCGGTCTGCGCGCGGCGCTGCCGCTCGCACCGGTGCATCTGCGGGCGGCATTCGAGGACGGCGGCGACCTGTGCCTGACCTGGATCCGCCGCAGCCGGATCGGCGCCGACGGCTGGGACGCCGACGAAATTCCGCTCGGCGAGGAGGCCGAGGCCTACCTGGTGGAGGTGAGGACGGCCGGCGGCGTGCTGAAGCGCTCGGCCGAGACGACGTCGCCGGCCTGGACCTACGCGGCCGCCGCCATCGCCGCCGATTTCGGCGCGGGAGGGGCGGCGCTCTTGACCGTGCGGCAGAGGAAACGTCCGGGCGGACAGGCGGGCCTGCCGGCGACGCTGGCGGTGGAAATGCCATGAGACGCCTTGCCGGCGCGATCCGGGGGCTGGCGCGCCTTCGCCGCCCCTCCCTTCCCTTCCCCAACAGCAACAGGAGACGTGCAATGTTGACCGAACAGAAGCCTTGGTATCTCTCGCGCACCGTCTGGGCATCGATCGTCACGATCGCCACCACGATGGGCGGCGTTTTCGGCCTGCCGCTCGCCGGTCTCGACAATTCGGCCGTGACGGATACGATATTGCAGGTCGCCGCCGCCATTTCGGGGGTGGTTGCGCTGTGGGGCCGGATCGTCGCGACGAACCGGATCGGATCGTAGCGGGCAGGTGGGAAAGGGAGGGCCGGGCGGTGACGAAAAATCGGATTCGGCCGGACCATTCATGCCCCGTTCAGAGGCGACGGACTATCAAGGCGGCATGAAAACCTTTCTCGCCCCCCTGCGGTGCCTGGTGCCCGCGCTGATGATCCTGGCCATGGCGGCACCCGGCCACGCGCAGTTGCCGCTTGCCACGCCTGCCGTTCCGGAGCTGGTTCAGCCGGCGTCGGCCGATTGCGGTGCGATCGGCCGCTCCGTCGCCGCCAGCGAAGGCGGCACCGTGCGCAGCGCGGTGGCCGAAAGCAGCGGCGGACGCACGGTCTGCGTCATCGTCTACACCGTGCCCGGCACGGGCGGGCAGCCGCCCCGCGTCGTGCGCAAGCAGGTGCCTGCGAATTAATTCACTGTGAGGAAGCCAGCGGTCGTGCACATGAGGATGTGAACGCACCATCGGGCAGAGGGACCATGCGCATACTGGTTGTCGAGGACGACAAGAACCTGAACCGCCAGATCGTCGAGGCGCTGACGGAGGCCGGCTACGTGGTCGACCGCGCCCATGACGGCGAGGAAGGCCATTTCCTGGGCGAGACGGAGCCCTACGACGCCGTGGTGCTGGACATCGGCCTGCCGGAGATGGACGGCATCACCGTGGTGGAGAAGTGGCGCCAGGCCGGCCGCAAGATGCCCGTTCTGATGCTGACGGCGCGCGACCGCTGGAGCGACAAGGTGGCCGGCATCGATGCCGGCGCCGACGACTACGTCGCCAAGCCCTTCCATATCGAGGAGGTGCTGGCGCGCCTGCGCGCGCTGATCCGCCGCGCCGCCGGCCACGCATCGTCGGAACTGGTCTGCGGGCCGCTGAGGCTCGACACCAAAGCCTCGAAGGCCGAGGTGGACGGACAGACGCTGAAGCTGACCTCGCACGAATTCCGGCTGCTGGCCTACCTGATGCACCACATGGGCGAGGTGGTGTCGCGCACCGAACTGGTCGAGCATCTCTACGATCAGGATTTCGACCGCGATTCCAACACCGTGGAAGTGTTCGTCGGGCGGCTGCGCAAGAAGATGGGCGTCGAGCTGATCGAGACCGTGCGCGGCATGGGCTACCGCATCCGCGAGCAGAACGGTTGAAGCGGACCCGCGCGCGGGCCGTGGGAGACATCGGGTGAAATTCGGTCTGAGATCGCTCTCGTTCCGCGTCGTGACCTTCTCGACGCTGTGGGCGGTCGCGGCCCTCGTGGTGATCGCGACCCTGATCTCGGCGCTTTACCGCGACGCCGCCGAACGTGGCTTCCGCGACCTTCTGACCGCCCATCTCTACAGCCTCGTGACGACCGTCGGCCTGTCTGACGACGGCGCGCTGCAAGGCGCGCCGGATCTCTACGACATGAAGTTCTCGCAGCCCGGCTCCGGCTGGTACTGGGCGGTCGAAGCCGTGTCCCCCGAGGTGACCGGCGGCATCCGCTCGCCCTCCATGACGGCCGCCATTCCCGCCCCCGGCGTCGACCAGGTTCCCTTCGACAGCCAGTTCCAGCGGCTCTACCAGGCGCAGGGCCTGACCGGCGAACGCGTCGACGTGCTGGAGAACGACTTCATCCTCGACGCGCAGAACCGCATCGCCCGCTTTCGCGTGATGGGCAACCGCAGCGAGCTGGAAACGCAGATCGCGGATTTCGAGACGCAGCTCTATTCCTACCTGTCGGTGTTCGGCGTCTCGATGATCGCCGTCAACGCGCTGGTGATCCTGTTCGGGCTGAGGCCGCTGGACCGGGTGCGCACCGCGCTGTCGCAGGTGCGCGAGGGCACGGCCCGCCGGCTGGACGGCACGTTTCCAGCCGAGATCGAACCGCTGGCCAACGAGACCAACGCGCTGATCGAGAACAACCGCCGCATCGTGGAACGATCGCGCACGCAGGTGGGCAACCTCGCGCATTCGCTGAAGACGCCGGTGGCCGTGCTCCTGAACGAAGGCCGCGCCATGGGCGGCGCCCGGGGCGCGCTGATCGTCGAGCAGGCCTCGGCGATGCAGCAGCAGGTGGAGCACTATCTCCAGCGCGCCCGGATCGCGGCGCAGCGCGACAGCGTCGTCTATCGCACCCCGACCTGCGATGCCCTGCAAAGGCTGGTGCGCGTGTTCCGCAAGGTGGACCCGTCGGTCGAACTCGAATTCATGGAGCCGGGCCGCGACATGATCTTTGCCGGCGAGCGCGAGGACTTCGAGGAGATTGCCGGCAACCTGCTCGAGAACGCGATGAAATGGGCACGGAGCCGCGCGCGCGTGGGTCTGTCGGACGAAGCGGGGCAGGTGGTCCTGACCATCGAGGACGACGGACCGGGCATTCCCGAGGACAAGGCGCGCGAGGCGCTGGCTCGGGGCAAGCGGCTGGACGAGAGCAAGCCGGGCACCGGGCTGGGGCTGGCGATCGTCAACGACCTCGTGCGCGAGTATGGCGGCCAGCTGACGCTGTCGCGCTCCGACCTCGGCGGCCTGAAGGCCGAGGTGCGCCTGCCGGGGCCGGGATGAGGGGATCGGCGAAGGCCGGCGATGCGCTTGCGGACGGTGGCGATAGCGGGTTTCAAGGCTGCAGCCGGACGTCCGCCGGCAGGATCGTGGGGTGGCGATGGCCCTCGATGTCGACGGGGCACGGCCTCGCCTGACGACGTTTCCGGCATGACGGGGGGTCTGGAACCGAACCGGGCCGCGGCCGTTTCCGAAGCGGTCGGAGCAATCCGCCAATCGTGACCGCGCCCTTTCACCCGGGCCAAAATTCCGACATACATCAACCCTATCGGGCCGGTTCGGCCGCAATGCGTCGACAGGAGAACGAATGAGCAGGACGACTGGACACCTCGTGGTGGCGTTCGCCTGCCTGGTTCTCGGCGGCTGTACGACGTCCTCGCTGACGGGCTCGGCGGCAACGCGCCCGGCGACGGCCGATTCGATCATCGCCGCCATGTCCGGTGGGCTGGTCGGCGGCGATCTGGGTGCGAATCTCGGCTCGCGGGACCGGCGCAGGGCGCTGGAAGCCGAATACCGGGCGCTCGAATACACCGCGGCCGGTGCGCCGGTGGCATGGCGCAGCGAGGACGGGCGCGTCAGCGGGCGCGTGATCGCGGCGCAGCCCTACCGCGTCGGGTCGCAGGATTGCCGCCAGTACAGCCATGCGATCGCCCGGGGCTCGGAAGAGCGCGACGCCCGCGGCACGGCCTGCCGCAACCCCAACGGCAGCTGGACGCCGCTCACCTGAAACGGCACGCCCGAACGGGGCATGGACGGCGGTCGGCGGCCCGCGCTATGAGGCGTGACGACGCGGCGAGCGCCGATGCCGCCAAATAGCCGCATGGCTGCGCGATTGGAATGCGCTCCAACCACCGCTATGTGAGGTCGCATGGTGTTCTGGATCGTCCTCGGCCTGCTCACGATCATCGCGAGCCTCGCCATCATCCTGCCGCTCTCGGGTTCGCGCCGCGAGGTTGCCGGCGCGCGCGAGCATGACCTGGAAGTCTACCGCGACCAGCTGGCCGAGATCGAGCGCGATGCGTCGCGCGGGCTGATCGGCCAGGACGAGGCCGCGCAGGCCCGGGCCGAGATCGGCCGCCGCATCCTGAAGCTGGACGTCTCCGGAACGGGGGAGGTGCACACCGCACGCGACAACGCGCTGGTGCGCGGGCTGGCGATGGCGGCCGTGGTGGCGGTGCCGATGATGAGCTGGGGCCTCTATACGGCTTTCGGCTCGCCCGACATGCCCGGCCAGCCGCTGGCCGAACGGTTGGCCAAGGATCCCGGCTCTTCCAGCATCGACGAACTCGTGGCCCGCGCCGAGGCGCATCTGCGCGCCAACCCCGACGACGGGCGCGGCTGGGACGTGGTGGCGCCGATCTATCTGAGGCTCGAGCGCGTCAGCGAATCGGCGACGGCATTCCGCAACGCCATCCGGCTGCTTGGCGACAGTGCGCCGCGCTGGACCGGCCTGGGCGAAGCCCTGATGGCCGGGGCCGGCGGCGTCGTGACCACCCAGGCGGCGGAGGCCTTCGAACGGGCGGCAGCGCTCGATCCCGCCGATCCGCGGCCGAAATTCTTCCTGGCGACGGCAAAGGCCCAGGAGGGCGACCTGGTTGCGGCGGCAGGCGACCTGCGCGCGATGCTCGAAACGCTGCCGGCCGAATCGCCGTGGCGGCCCATGGTGGAGCAGACGCTGGCGCAGGCGACGGCCGAGGCGCAGCGCCGGACTGGGGCGGCCGCGCCCGGCCCGACGAGCGACGACATGCGGGCGGCCGCGGAATTGTCCGACGAGGAACGCGCCGACATGATCCAGGTCATGGTCGAGCGGCTCGACGAGCGGCTAAGGGAGAACCCGCAGGACGCCGAGGGCTGGCAGCGGCTCGTCCGCTCCTACGTCGTGCTTCAACGCAGGCAGGACGCGCAGGACGCGCTGGCCCGCGGCGTGGCGGCGCTCGGCACGGACACGGAACAGGCCCGCGAACTGACCGCCTTCGCCGCGGAACTCGGGCTCGGAGACGCACAACCATGATGAGACGAAAGCGAAAGCGGCTGACGATCATTGCCGGCGGGCTGACCTTCCTCGGCGCCGCCGCCGGGTTGACCTTCTATGCGCTGGGCGAGAAGTCGTCCTATTTCTACATGCCGGCCGACCTGGCGACGGCGAGCATCGCGCCCGGCCAGCGCATCCGCCTCGGCGGGCTGGTGGAGGAGGGCTCGGTCGAGCGCGGCGGCGGCACCCGCGTCGCCTTCGGCGTCGCGGATGGCGGCGGTCAGGTGAAGGTGGTCTATGACGGCATCCTGCCCGACCTGTTTCGCGAGGGGCAGGGCGTGGTGACGGAAGGAACGCTTGGCGACGATGGCGTCTTCGTGGCCGACAGCGTGCTTGCCAAGCATGACGAGACCTATATGCCGAAGGAAGTGGCCGACAGCCTGAAGGCGCAGGGCGTCTGGCAGCCGGAATAGAGGCGGAAGGGAGGACTGCCGATCATGGTCGAGACCGGACATTTCGCGCTCGTGCTGGCCTTCGCGCTGTCGCTGGTGCAGTTCGTGCTGCCGCTGGTCGGCGCCCGAACCGGCGACGCCCGGCTGATGGCGACGGGGGGACCGGTCGCGGTGACCGGCTTTGCGATGACGGCGATCTCGTTCGCCGCGCTGACGGTGGCCTACGTGCTGTCCGACTTCTCCGTTCTGAACGTCGTCGAGAACTCGCATTCGCAGAAGCCGATGCTCTACAAGATCACCGGCACGTGGGGAAACCACGAGGGCTCGATGCTCCTGTGGGTGCTGATCCTGACTTTCTTCGGCGCGCTGGTGGCCCTGTTCGGCCGCAACCTGCCCGCCACGCTGCGCGCCAACGTGCTGGCGATCCAGGGCCTGATCGGCGCGGCCTTCTTCCTGTTCATCATCGCGACCTCGAACCCCTTCGTGCGGGTCAGCCCCGCCCCGATCGAAGGCCAGGACCTCAACCCGATCCTCCAGGACATCGGCCTGGCGATCCATCCGCCGCTGCTCTACCTCGGCTATGTCGGTTTCTCGGTCTGCTTCTCCTTCGCCATCGCGGCCCTGATCGAGGGCCGCATCGACGCCGCCTGGGCGCGCTGGGTACGCCCCTGGACGCTGGCGGCCTGGGTGTTCCTCACCGGCGGCATCGCGATGGGCTCCTACTGGGCCTATTACGAACTCGGCTGGGGCGGTTTCTGGTTCTGGGATCCGGTCGAGAACGCCTCCTTCATGCCCTGGCTCGCCGGCACGGCGCTGCTGCATTCGGCGATCGTCATGGAACGGCGCTCGGCGCTGAAGATCTGGACGCTGCTGCTCGCCATCATGGCCTTCTCGCTGTCCCTGCTCGGCACGTTCCTGGTGCGCTCGGGCGTCCTGACCTCCGTGCACGCCTTCGCGACCGACCCGTCGCGCGGGCTCTTCATCCTCATGATCCTCGTCTTCTTCATCGGCGGTGCCTTGATCCTGTTCGCCTGGCGGGCGAATACGCTGGCGCCGGGCGGCATTTTCGCGCCGATTTCGCGCGAGGGCGCGCTGGTCCTGAACAACCTGTTCCTGTCCACGGCGGTGACGACGGTGCTGGTGGGAACGCTTTACCCGCTGGTGCTGGAATCGATCACCGGCGAGAAGATCTCGGTGGGCGAGCCCTTCTTCAACCTCACCTTCGGCCCGTTGATGGTGCCGCTGCTGCTGGCCGTGCCGTTCGGGCCGCTGCTGGCGTGGAAGCGCGCCGACCTGTGGGCCGCCTCGCAGCGGCTGGTGTTCGCCTTCGGCGGCGCCGTGCTGGTGATGCTGCTGACCTATTCCTTCATCGACCGCGCCTCGGTGCTGGCCGCCTTCGGCATCGGTCTCGGCACCTGGCTGGTGCTCGGCGCCCTGACCGACCTCGCCGCCAAGTCCGGCATCGGCAACGTGTCGCCGGGCGTGGCGCTGCGCCGCTTCGCGGGCCTGCCGCGCTCGGCCTACGGCACGGCGCTCGCCCATCTCGGCGTCGGCCTGACCACGCTCGGCGTCGTGGGGGTGATGTCGCTGCAGACCGAGCACATCCTGACCATGAAGCCCGGCGACAGCGTCGCCGTGGCGGGCTACGAGGTGCGATTCGAGGGGCTGCAACCCTATCGCGGGCCGAACTACACCGAGGACCAGGGGCGTTTCCTGCTGTTGAATTCCAGCGGTCGGACGCTGACCGAAATCGTCTCGGCGAAGCGCTTCTATCCCGCCCGCCAGATGCCGACGACCGAAGCGGGCATCGCCACCCGCGGCGTCAGCCAGGTCTATATCGCGCTCGGCGACGCGGTGGAGGACGGCGCCATCGTCGTGCGCATCTGGTGGAAGCCGCTGGTGACCCTGATCTGGCTCGGCTGCGTGGTGATGATGGTCGGCGGCACGCTGTCGCTGCTCGACCGGCGGCTGCGCATCGGCGCGCCGGCGAAACGACGCAAGCGGCTGGCCGAAGAGGCAGCGGCATGATGGCCGCGCTCAGGTCCTTGCTGGCGGCGCTGGTCGTGACGCTGGCGATCGGCCTGTCCGTCGGTGGAGCGCGCGCGGTGCAGCCCGACGAGGTGCTGGACGATCCGGCGCTGGAGGCGCGGGCGCGCGAGCTCTCCACGCATCTGCGCTGCCTGGTCTGCCAGAACCAGTCGATCGACGATTCCAACGCCGAACTGGCGCGTGACCTGCGCGTGCTGGTGCGCGAACGGCTGGTGGCGGGCGATACCAACGGGGAAGTGATCGACTTCGTCGTCTCGCGCTACGGCGAGTTCGTGTTGCTGAAGCCGCGCATGAACCTGCAGAACCTGGCGCTGTGGGCGACGCCCGTGGTGGTGATCGTGGCGGGCGGCGTGTTCCTGGTGACGCGCCGGCGCCGCAAGGCAGGGCCCGGCGACCGGCTTTCCGCCGAGGAAGAGGCGCGGCTCGGCAAGATTCTGGAAGAGACCAATCGCCCCGGCTGATAGGATGTGCCCTCCGATGCCGAACGGAGAGACCCATCCATGCCACCCATGACCAGCCGCGCAAGCTTTCCCGGCCATTCGGGCGCGAACCTCGCCGCCCGCCTCGACATGCCGAATGGACCCGTGCGGGCCTTTGCGCTGTTTGCGCACTGCTTCACCTGCTCCAAGGACCTGATGGCGGTGCGGCGCATCGCGGCCGAGCTCGCGCGGTCGGGCATCGCCGTGCTGCGCTTCGATTTCACCGGTCTCGGCTCCAGCGAGGGCGAGTTCGCCTCGACCAACTTTACCTCGAATGTCGGCGACCTCCTGGCGGCGGCCGACTGGCTGCGGGACAACCATGCCGCGCCTTCGCTGCTGATCGGCCATTCGCTGGGCGGGGCGGCGATGCTGGCGGTGGCGGCCGACATCCCCGAAGCGCGGGCCGTCGTGACCATCGGCGCGCCGGCCGACACCGACCACGTGCTGGCGAATTTCGGCTCGGACCTGGCCACGATCGAGCGCGACGGGCAGGCCGACGTGACGCTGGCCGGCCGCCGCTTCCGCATCGCGCGCCAGTTCGTCGAGGACGTGCGCGGCGTGCGGCTGGCCGAGCGCATCCGGGCGATGCGCAAGCCGCTTCTGATCCTGCATTCGCCGCTGGATGAAACCGTCGGCATCGACAACGCGACGTCGATCTTCATCGCAGCCCGCCACCCCAAGAGCTTCGTGTCGCTGGACAAGGCCGACCACCTGCTGACGCGCGAGGACGACGCGACTTTCGCGGCTTCGGTGATTGCGGGCTGGGCGTCGCGCTATCTCGACGCGGACGTACCGCAGGGCGAGGCGGCGATCGAGCACGTGCGCGTGACCGAGACCGGCGAGGGCAAGTTCCAGAACGCGGTGCAGGCCGGCGCCCACCGGCTCTTCGCCGACGAGCCGGTTTCCGCCGGTGGACTGGATTCCGGGCCATCGCCCTATGACTTCCTGTCGATCGCGCTCGGCGCCTGCACGTCGATGACGCTGCGCATGTATGCCGATTTCAAGAAGGTACCGCTCGGCCGCGTCAGCGTCGACGTCAGCCATGCCAAGATCCATGCGAAGGACTGCGCCGACTGCACCGACGAGGAGCGCGGCTCTGGCAGGCGCATCGACCGTTTCGAGCGCGTGATTTCGATCGAGGGCGACCTGCCGCCCGAACTCGCCGAAAAGATCGAGGAGATCGCGGGCAAGTGCCCGGTGCACCGGACGCTGGAGGGGAGCTCCAAGGTGAAGACGGTGGTGAAGGGGCGGTAGCGCGGGGGCAGTATCTGCCGCCCCCCAACCTTACCAACATTTCATCCGCCGGAAATGGCGGTGTAATGTGCGATTGCCTAAATCCCTGTCCGAGGATGTTCACCATGCATCCGAACCCGAAAGGACAGGACACGATGAAGTCTCCATTCTCTTCCAAGTCGCCCGTGGGCAAGCGCTTTGCAGCCGCCGCCGCATCGGTCGCGATCGGCACGGCCGTCGGCCTCGGCGCCGTGACGTCGGGCACCGTTCCGGTTTTCGCCGAAGCCGTTCGCGTCGAGACGCAGCAGCAGCAACTGGGTTTTGCCGACGTCGTCGAAAAGGTGTCGCCGGCCGTCGTTTCCGTGCGCGTGAAGGCGACGGTACAACCGGCCGCCGCCGGGCCCGACGGCATGTTCGGCCGTGGCTTCGAAAGCCTGCCGGACGACCATCCGATGAAGCGCTTCTTCCGCGATTTCCGCGGCTTCGAGAACAGCCCGCGCGCCGAGCGCAACCGGCCCAACCGCGGCAACCGTCCGGAGCGGGCGCGTCCTGTCTCGCAGGGGTCCGGCTTCTTCATCTCCGAAGACGGCTATCTCGTCACCAACAACCACGTCGTCCGGGATGGCTCGGAACTGACCGTGGTGATGGACGACGGCACCGAGATCGGCGCGACGCTGGTCGGCTCGGATCCGCGCACGGACCTGGCGCTGTTGAAGGTCGACGAGGAGCGGACCTTCACCTACGTCTCCTTCGCCGATGATTCCAAGGTGCGCGTCGGCGACTGGGTGGTGGCTGTGGGCAACCCTTTCGGCCTCGGCGGCACCGTGACCGCAGGCATCGTCTCGGCGCGCGGCCGCGACATCGGCGCCGGCCCCTATGACGACTTCATCCAGATCGACGCAGCGGTGAACCGGGGCAATTCGGGCGGTCCGGCCTTCAACCTCAATGGCGAGGTCGTGGGCATCAACACCGCGATCTTCTCGCCGTCCGGCGGCAATGTCGGCATCGCCTTCGCGATCCCGGCTTCCACGGCCAAGGACGTGATTTCCGCACTCCGCGCCAGCGGAACGGTCGATCGTGCCTGGCTCGGCGTCCAGATCCAGCCGGTGACCGAGGAGATCGCCGATTCGCTCGGCATCCAGGGCACCGACGGGGCGCTGGTTTCGCAGCCGCAGCCCGACAGCCCGGCGATGAAGGCCGGCGTCGTGCCCGGCGACATCATCGTCAAGGTCGACGGCAGGCCGATCAAGTCGCCGCGCGACCTGGCCCGTATGATCGGCAACATGGCCCCCGGCGTCTCGGCCGAGGTGACCGTGCTGCGCAACGGCGAGGAGCAGACCATCACGGTCGAGCTCGGCGAGATGCCCGGCATGGAGCAGCAGGCCTCGCTGGACCCGGCCGTCGAGGAAGAGGGCAGCGTGCTCGAGGACTTCGGCCTGACCGTCACCCCGTCCGAGGATGGACAGGGCGTGGTGGTGACGGACGTGGCGCCCGGCAGCGACGCCGCCGATCGCGGCATCCAGTCGGGCGACGTGATCACGTCGGTCAACGCACAGGCCGTGACGAGCGCGGCAGCGGTCGAGAAGGCCGTCAGCGACGCCTCCAAGGCGGGCCGCAAGGCGGTGCTGTTCCAGATCAAGCGCGACGACACCAATCGCTTCGTGGCGCTGCCGGTGCAGCAGGGCTGATCCCGCGACGCGCCGCCTTGCGCGGCGCGGCATCTCTGCGGGCCCCGGAACGGGGCTCGCGACGGCGGCAGCGGACATCATCCGCTGCCGTTTCTGCATCGGAGCCGAAAAATGGACATGACGGCGGTTCAAGCGCCCGAGATCGCGTATAAGGCGGGCATGAAGATTCTTGTCATCGAGGACGACCGCGAGGCGGCCGACTACCTCCAGAAGGCGCTCACCGAGGCCGGCCATACGGCGCATGTCGCCGCCGACGGCGACACGGGCTTCACGCTGGCCGACGAAGGCGACTACGACGTGCTGGTGGTCGATCGCATGCTGCCGCGCCGCGACGGGCTGTCGGTGATCGCGGGCCTGCGGGCACGGGGTTCCGAAACCCCGGTGCTGATCCTGTCGGCGCTGGGCGAGGTCGACGATCGCGTCACCGGGCTGCGGGCCGGCGGCGACGACTATCTCACCAAGCCCTACGCCTTCAGCGAACTGCTTGCCCGCGTGGAGGTGCTGAAGCGGCGCTCCGGCGGCAAGGACGTGGAGACGATGTACCGCGCCGGCGATCTCGAGCTCGACAGGCTGTCGCATACCGTGCGCCGTGCCGGGCGAGACATCCCGCTGCAGCCGCGCGAATTCAAGCTGCTGGAATATCTGATGCGGCATGCCGGACGGGTCGTCACCCGCACCATGCTGCTCGAGAACGTCTGGGACTACCATTTCGACCCGCAGACCAACGTGATCGACGTGCACGTGTCGCGCCTGCGCGGCAAGATCGAGAAGGGCTTCGACAAGCCGCTTCTGCACACGATCCGGGGAGCGGGCTACATGCTGAAGGCCGACTGACATTGGCCGTCGGGGCGATCCTGCGCGGAACCGGTGCGCGCCTCGCGGCGCTGATGAAGACGACGGCGGCGCGGCTGTCGGCGCTCTACCTCCTGCTCTTCGGCGTCTGTGCGATCGGGCTCGTGGTCTACATGACCTCGGTGTCGGTGCGCATTCTCGCCGCCCAGACGCAGGAGACCATCAACGAGGAATCGATGAGCCTCGTGCGCGCCTATGAGCGCGGCGGCCTGCCCTTCCTGGTGCGCGTGGTGGAGCAACGCGCCCGCCAGCCCGGCGCCAATCTCTACCTGATCGCCGATCCGAACGGCCGCATCCTTTCCGGCAACGTGGAAAACCTGGAGCCCGGCGTGCTGGACACGCTCGGCTGGACGCCGCGCCCGTTTCTCTACAAGCGCTATGGCGAACGCGGGCCATTGCAGGCGCCAGCCGAGGACGGCAGCACCACCGCTGCCGACACGACGCCGCCGCACGCGGCCATGGCGCTGGTGCTGCGCCTTCCCAACCAGCTGATCCTTCTGGTCGGCCGCGACCTCGGCGAACCGGAGCGGTTCCGCCGCGTGGTGCAGCGCGCCCTGATCCTGGCGCTGGGCACGATGGGGCTCGGCGCCTTTCTCATCTGGTATTTCGTCGGCCGCACGGCGCTGCGCCGCATCGACAGCGTGTCGGAGGCGAGCCGGCGCATCATGGGCGGCGACCTGTCAGGGCGCCTGCCGGTGACCGGCGCCAGCGACGAGTTCGACCGCCTGTCGGAGAACCTGAACGCCATGCTGGCCCGCATCGCGGTGTTGAACGAGGGCCTGAAGCAGGTGTCCGACAACATTGCCCACGACCTCAAGACGCCGCTGACGCGCCTGCGCAGCCGCGCCGAGACGACGCTGTCGAGCGCCCGCGACGAAGGCGATTACCGTGCCGCGCTGGAAGCGACGATCGCCGAATCCGATCAGCTGATCCGCACCTTCAACGCCATCCTGATGATCTCGCGGCTGGAGGCCGGCTACTCGGCCGAACAGACCGAGACGCTCGACCTCGCAGCAGTCGTGGCCGACGTGGTGGAACTCTACGAGCCGCTGGCGGAAGACCATGGCGTGGCGCTGGAAACGCGCATCGATGGCCGGCTGGTGGTGAACGGCAACCGCGAACTCCTGGCCCAGGCCTTGTCAAACGTGATCGACAACGCCATCAAGTACTGCGCGGGCCATGCCGAGACCCCCCTCGTGCGCGTGACGGCGACCCGCGCGGGAGGAAACGTGCAGATCGAGATATCCGACAATGGTCCCGGCATCGAGCCGGCTGATCGCGCCAGGGCCACCGAACGCTTCGTGCGGCTGGAGAAGAGCCGGTCGCAGCCGGGCTCGGGACTTGGTCTCAGTCTCGCCAAGGCGGTGCTGGGCTTTCACCGGGGGAGCCTGGAGCTCGGCGACGCAGAGCCCGGCCTGAAGGTCATCATGACGATCCCGGCGCGGCAGGGTACGGCGTGAGCGGTCGAATGGGCGCCGACTGGTTTGGAACGTCGCCGCGTCGGCTGGAGCCGATCGATCCCGAACGTGCGGCGGCCGAGCTGCAGGACGTGCTGTCCTCCGCGGGCGAGGCCGGCTGCCACCGCCTTGCCGGACTGGCGCAGGCACGCCCGGAGATCGCCGCCTTCCTGGCCGGCGCGATGTCGCTGTCGAGCTATGTGCGCGACACGCTGCGCCGCCGCCCGCAAATGCTCGAGCCGCTGTTCGACGTGGGCTGGGAAACGCGCGTCGACGCGATCACCGACGAGGTCCGCGCCGCCTGGTCGGTCGACGGCGTGACCGAAAAATCGCTGATGGCCGAATTGCGCCGGCTGAAGACCGAAGCGCATGTGCTGATCGCGCTCGCCGACCTCGCGGGCGTCGCGGAAGCCGCGACGAGCGTGCGCCTGCTGAGCGCGCTCGCAGACGCCGCCGTCGGCGCGGCGATCGACTTCCTGCTGCGCGAGGCGCACGACCAGGGCAAGCTGAACCTGCCCGACCGCGACCGGCCCGGCGAGGGCTCCGGCTTCGTCGTGCTCGGCATGGGCAAGCTCGGCGCCGGCGAGCTCAACTTCTCCTCCGACATCGACCTGATCCTGTTCTTCGAGGCCGACGCCCCGGCGATCAGGGATCCGCTGGACGCGACCGACCTGTTCTCGCGGCTGGCGCGGCGTCTGATCCGGATCCTGTCGGACCGCACCGAGCATGGCTATGTCTTCCGCACCGATCTGCGCCTGCGGCCCGACCCCGGCTCGACGCCGCTGGCGATCCCGGTGGAGGCGGCGCTGAACTACTACGAAGGCCGAGGCCAGAATTGGGAACGCGCCGCCATGATCAAGGCGCGGCCGGTGGCCGGCGACTTCGAGGCCGGCATGGGGGTGCTGAAGGAATTGCAGCCCTTCGTCTGGCGGAAATACATGGACTATGCCGCCATCGCCGACGTGCATTCGATCAAGCGCCAGATCCATGCCCACAAGGGTCATGGCGAGATTGCCGTGCGCGGCCACAACGTCAAGCTCGGCCGGGGCGGCATCCGCGAGATCGAGTTTTTCGTCCAGACTCAGCAGCTGATCGCGGGCGGGCGCTTTCCCGAACTGCGCGGCCGCGAGACGGTGGCGATGCTGGAGCGGCTGACCGAGCGCGGCTGGATCGACGCGGATGCCTGCGCCTCGCTGACCCGGCAATACTGGTTCCTGCGCGACGTCGAGCACGCCATCCAGATGGTGGCCGACGAACAGGCGCACGACCTGCCGGAAGACGACGCGGGGCTGGAGCGGATCGCCCGCATGCGCGGCTTCGCCTCGGCCGAAGCTTTCTCGGAAGCCTTTCGGGCCTCGCTGAAGGAGGTGGAGAGCCACTACGCGGCGCTGTTCGAGACCGCGCCGCAGCTGTCGGCCGGCGTCGGCAACCTCGTCTTCACCGGCGACGTCGACGATCCCGACACGCTGCAGACGCTGTCCAGCCTCGGCTTCGAGCGCCCGAGCGACATCTGCCGCGTCATTCGCACCTGGCATTTCGGACGCTACCGCGCGACGCGCTCGGCCGAAGCGCGCGAGCGGCTGACGGAGCTGACGCCGGCCTTGCTGGCGGCTTTCGGCCGCACGCGCCGGGCCGACGAGGCGATCATCCGCTTCGACGAATTCCTCGCAGGCCTGCCGGCGGGGATCCAGCTCTTCTCGCTGCTGCAATCCAACCCGGGCCTGCTGCAGCTGCTGGCCAACATCATGGGCGCGGCCCCGCGGCTGGCCGCCATCATCACCCGCCGCCCGCATGTCTTCGACGGGCTGCTGGACCCGCTCTTGATGTCGGAACTGCCCAACAAGGCCTATCTGGCGGCGCGGCTGGAAAGCTTTCTCGCCGCCGCGACCATCTATGAGGAGCGGCTCGACCGGCTGCGCATCTTCGCCGCCGAGCAGAAGTTCCTGATCGGCATCCGCCTGCTGACCGGTGCGATCGACGCGGCGCGCGCGGGCAAGGCCTTTTCCGACCTCGCCGACCTGACGATCGGTGCCGCCTTCGACGCCGTCGTCGCCGAATTCGCCCGCCGCCACGGTCACGTGCCGGGCGGCCGCGCGGTGGTTCTCGGCATGGGCAAGCTCGGCAGCCGCGAATTGACGGCAGGGTCAGACGTCGACGTCATCCTGCTCTACGACCATGATTCGGACGCCGAGGAGAGCGACGGCGACAAGCCGCTGGCGCCATCGCAATATTATGCACGACTGACGCAGCGCGTGATTGCCGCCGTCTCGGCGCCGACCGCCGAGGGCGTGCTCTACGAGATCGATCTGAGGCTGCGCCCGTCCGGCAACAAGGGGCCGGTGGCGACCTATGTCGAGGCCTTCCGGAAATACCAGAAGACGGAAGCCTGGAGCTGGGAGCACATGGCGCTGACGCGCGCCCGCGTGGTGGCCGGCGACGAAGGGCTTGCCGCCGCGGTGGCCGACGACGTCGCCGCGATCCTCGCCGCCCCGCGCGACCGCGCCAGGCTCCTGAAAGACGCCTGCGAGATGCGCGCCATCATCGAAACCGAAAAGCCGCCGCGCGACGGCTGGGACCTCAAGCTCATCCCGGGCGGGCTGATCGACCTCGAATTCATCGCCCAGACGGCCGGCCTGCTCGGCGAACTGGACGGCGACACCCGCACCACCTCCACCGCCGAGGCGCTGGCCCGGCTGTCGCCGGGCTTCTGCGAGGCGCAGGCGCGCGACGACCTGGTGGCGGCTTACCGGCTGTTCATGGGGCTGACGCAGGTGTCGCGGCTGTGCCTCACCGGCGCCATAGACCGCAAGGACATGCCGCCCGGCCTTGCCGACCTGTTGCTCGCCAACACGGACCTGCCCGAGATGGCCGTGCTCGAGGCCCATATCCGCGAAACGGCGAAGCGGGTGAGGACGGTGTTCGACGCGGTGGTGTGCGGGAAGTAGGAGCCGCGACGGTCGCGGCGAGCCCCCGGCGGCCCGTGAGCCGCCGGAAGTGTCCTGGGTTGTGCCGTCAGGCGCCGATCTTGAACACCTTGCGGGCATTGTCCTCGAAGAACTGCTTCAGCCCGGCTGCGCCGATCGGCATCTGCTCGAGGATGCCGATCTCCGACTGGACGAACTGCCAGGGGTAGTCCATCGCGTACATGATGCGGTCGGCCCCGATCACCTCGCGCACGAACATCACCGGCGGGGCCCAGCTGACGCCGCTGCTGGTGTAGTAGAAGTTCTCCTTGAGATAGTCGCTCGCCTTGCGCTTCAGCGGATGGACATGCGGGTAGCGCTTCGAGACGGAGATGTGGCCGTGCATGAAGTCGATGCGCGACAGCCAGTAGGGCAACGCCTCGCCGCAGTGGCCGAGCACGATCTGGAGCTTGGGAAAGCGGTCGAACAGGCCCGACACCACCAGCCGCAGCGCATGCAGCCCCGTCTCGCAAGCAAATCCGTAGACCGCCGCGTCGAGGCCACGCTTCAGGAACGGCTCGATCATCTCGGCCGGCGGGGTCTGCGGGTGGAGATAGATCGGCACGCCCAGCGCTTCGGCCGCCTCGAAGATCTCCCAATACTGCTCGTCGTCGAGATAGGTGCCGAGCGTGTGGGAATTGAGGATGCCGCCGCGCAGCCCGAGCTTGGTGACGGCGCGCTCGAGTTCCTTGGCGGCATTCGTCGGATCGAGCGGGCTGAAGGCGGCCAGGCCGACATAGCGATCCGGATGCCGTGCGATGCCCTCGGCGAGTTCGTCGTTGAAGCGCGTGGCGAGCACCGAGGCTTCCGTCGGTCCGAAGATCTGCACGCCCGGCGAGGTCAGCGACAGGACGGCGATGTCGATGCCGGAATCGTCCATGTCGCGCAGACGCTCCTCGTCGATGTCCTGGATGCGCCGGCTGTGGTCCTTCGCCTTCGGCGAATCGCCGGAAAAGAAGCCCCAGAGGCTGTGAAACCCCGGATCGCCGATCGTCTTCTCCTCGATCTCCTTGCGGTAGAGCCGGATCAGCTCCGGCGAGGCCCAGGCCTCTTCCGCGGCAATGCGCTTGTAGGGCGGATTGGGGTTGCGTTCGTTCATGGGGTCGTCCTCCAGCTGGTTGGGTTGGATCAGGGGGCGGCGGAGCGCAGGCCGGGACCCGCTCCGGCCGCAAGGCGCCGCAGCGCGAACAGGAGGGCGACGGCCGCCACCGCCACCGTGATGGCCGCGGGGCTGGCGGCGCCGAAGATCGCCGTGCTGGCGCCGATGAAGGCGGCCACGGCCGCGGCCGCCAGCCGCCGCCAGCCGCCGCCATAGGCGCCGCGCCACGCGAGCACTTCTGCCAGGATGACACCCGATGCCCCGACGCTGAGGCAGGAGATGGCGATCTCCAGCCAAGTGCCGTCGAGCAGCAGCGCGGTATTGAAGGCAAAGACGAAGGGGATCAGGTAGGCCACGATCGCCAGCCGCATGCCGGCGAGCCCGGTCTGCCACATGTCGGAACCGGCCAGCGACGCCGCCGCATAGGAGGCGATGGCGACGGGCGGAGTGAGCATCGACAGAAGGCCGAAGTAGAAGATGAAGAGGTGCGCGGCCATCGGCACGATGCCGGCCTTCACCAGCGCCGGGGCCAGCAGCACCGACACCACGACGTAGACCCCGGTGGTGGGCATGCCGACGCCGAGCACGATCGCGATCAGCGCCGTGACGGCGAGCAGCGGCAGCACGCCGCCCAGTTCGGCCACGCGGCCGAGCGCCAGCGTCAGCCCGAAACCGAGCCCAGAGATGTTGATGGTGCCGATGACGATGCCGGCGACCGCGCAGACGAGCAGCACCGGGATCAGCGTGGCGCTGGAATCGCGCATCACCCCGACGAGGATGCCGAAGCGCGGCGCGCCGCGGGGCGCGGTGACGAGATAGAGCGCATAGGACGCGAAGGCGGAGTAGAGCGCGGCCTTGCCCGGCGCGTAACCGAGCCCGAACAGGAAGTACATGAGAACGCCGAGCGGCAGCAGCAGCGGCCAGGACTTGGCCAGCACCGGGCCGATGGGCGGCAGCTCCGACCGGTCGACGCCGACCAGGCCGTGTACGGCGGCGTAGCGGTCGACCTGGAGATAGAGCATTACGTAATAGGCGACGGCCGGCAGCAGCGCGGCCAGAACCACGCTCGCATAGGACACCTGCAGGAACTCGGCGATGACGAAGGCGGTTGCGCCCATGACCGGCGGCGCGATCTGGCCGCCATTCGACGCGACGGCCTCGATCGCCGCGGCATAGCGCGGGGGAAATCCCGAGCGCTTCATCATCGGAATGGTGACGACGCCGGTGCTCATGACGTTGGCGACCGTCGAGCCTGACAGCGTGCCGAACAGGCTGGAGGCGATGATGGCGACCTTGGCCGGCCCGCCGCGCCGGTGGCCCATCGCCGCCATGGCGAGATCGGTCAGGATGCGGCTGCCGCCGACCGCGTTCAGCACCGAGCCGAAGACGATGAAGCCGAGGATCTGCGTGGCCCCGACGCCGAGCACCAGCCCGGGAATGCCGTTCGTGTCCGAGTAGAGATAGAGGATGAAGCGGCGCCAGGCGATGTCGGACGCCGACAGGATGCCGGGCAGGTGGGTGCCGAAGATGCCGTAGACGATGAAGGCGGCGGCGAGCGAAGCCAGCACCATGCCGCAATGGCGGCGCGTCGCCTCGATCGTGGCGGCGATCGCCACCACGGCCGGAATCCATTTCTCGGGGCCGCGGTTGACCGCATCGAGCAGCCAGGCCTCGTAATTGACCGCCAGCCACAGCCAGGACGCGAAGGCCGCCGCCCCGCCGATCCAGTCGAGCAGCTGGAGCCGGCCGCGCAGCGGCGCGGCCAAGAGGCCAGCCAGCGTGGCGAGACCGATCATCAGCGCCAGGTACTGCTCCGCGATGATCACGAAGCCGAGCCGGCGCGGGACGTCCAGAAGCCAAAGGATCCCGATGGCGGTGATGGGCACCGCCAAGTCCTTCCTGTTCATGCTCGTCGCCCTGTGATCGGCGGCCTTGCGGCCGTCAGTCCGCCATGCCGGCGTCGCGCGCGGCGTTGGCCTCGGTCCACATGCCCTTGCCCTCGTAGAAGACAACCGCCGCGGGATGGTAGGGGACGGTGTTGGAGGGGGTTGAGAACCGTTCCTGAGCGGCGCCGCCGAGGGCCGGATAGTCGGTCTTCAGCTGCGGCAGGCTCTCGTACAGGGCTTCCAGGATCGCGGTGGCGTCCTCGTCGGCCATGTCCGCGCCGACGGTCAGGAAGACGTCGAAGGAGGCGACCGTGACCGGCTCCGTCACTTCCGGCAGGCGCGGGTTGGGATTGATGGTGGTGAGATAGGTGCCCTGGAACGCGGCGTCGGCCTTCTCGGTCGTCGCGTTCTCGCCCTCGATGCTGACATAGCGGATGCCGCCGGAGATCGAGGCGTGCGCCTGCTGGGTGAGCGGGATGCCGACCGCGATCAAGGTCGCGTCGAGGCTGTTCTCGGTCAGGCGCTCCATGCCGGGTCCAAGGCCTGCGACGGTCTCGGCCTCGACGTCCGACACGGCCAGGCCGCCGAGTTCGAGGATCGTCCGGGACAGCTGGCTCATCGCCTTCAGCGCGCTGAGATCGGTGACGACGCGCTTGCCCTTCAGATCCGCGACCGTCTTGATGCCGGAATCGTTGCGGGCCACGAGCGCGACGTTGAGCGGCCACAGCCGTGCGAGCACGCGCAGATCCTTCGCCTGGTCGCCGAACACGCCGGCCCGCGCCTCGCCGAGGTCGAGGCTGGAATTCAGCCCCATCGACACCTCGCCGGCCGCGATCAGCGGCAGGTAGACGGACGAGCCCGTATAGGGCTGCACCGTGACCTGCTTGCCGAGCTTGTCCTGCAGAGCGGCGGCGATGCCGCCGCCGATCGTGTAGTAGATGGTTCCCTGCGGGTTGGTGCCGAGCGTGTAGCGGTCGGCGGCTCCGGCCGCGGTGGAACCAAGGCCGATCATCGCGGCAACGGCAAGTCCAGCGTACTGACGCCAGTTCATCGCATTCCTCCCATGTGTGTTTCGCGCAGCGGTCGCGACCGTGCGGCTCTCCCTGGGGAAGCATTGAACCGGACTTTGATTGTGAATAAAATCGAAAAATTCGAAACCATTCATGCGGTGACTTCAAGTGAGTATCGAGAGCCAGCTGACGCTGAAGCAGCTTCGCGCCTTCGCGGCGGTGTACCGGCGCGGCAAGCTCGCCGCCGCCGCCGAGGAACTGGGCGTGACCCAGTCGGCCGTCAGCGTGCTGATCCGCCAGGTGGAGGAGACCCTGGGCACGCGGCTGTTCGACCGCACCACGCGCTCGCTGGTGCCGACCCCGGCCGCCGAGGACGCGTTCGGCGTCGCCGAGCGCATTCTCCAGGACGTGCAGACGCTGTCGAGCAACTTTCGCGATCTGAGCGCGGGCGGTCGCGGCCGGGTGCGCATCGCCGCGACACCGGCGACGGCAGCGGCGTTCCTGCCGAAGACGGCGCGGCGATTTGCGAGGCGATACGCCAATGTCGGGCTGCTGATCGACGACTGCGCGCCCAACCAGTTCCTGCAGCACATCGAGGCGGAACGGGTGGATTTCGGCCTCGGCACGCCGCCGCCGGAGGGTGGCGAGTTCACCAGCCGCATCGTGCGCGCGGACCGGATCCAGCTGGTCTGCGCCCGCGATCATCCCTTCGCCGAACGCGCCAGCGTGCGCTGGGCCGAGCTGGCCGGGGAAACGCTGATCGTCTTCCGGCCCGGCTACGGCGTGCGCCAGCTGATCGATCAGACCCTATTGAAGAACGGCGTCGAACCGGCGATCCGCCACGAGGTGGGCTTTCTGGCGACCGCCGCCTGGATGGCGGCCAGCGGGCTCGGCGTCACCATCCTGCCGGCCGCCCTCGCCGAAATGGAAAAACGTTCCGAACTGGCCATCGTGCCGCTGGTGGAGCCGGCCATGTCGCGGTCGATCGCGCTGGTGGCGAAGAAGGGACGGTCGCTGTCGCCGCCCTGCCGCCTGTTCGTCGACATGCTGTTCGAGGACATGGGGGCGTCGTGAGGCGCCACCGTCCGCAGCACCCTGACCGTGCTTCTACGCTGCCGCCTGCATCTGGCTGACCGGGATGCGGACGGAGACGATCGTGCCCTTGCCCTCCTCCGACTTGATCTTCAGAACGCCGCCATGCATCTCGGTCAGCGAGCGCGAGATGGCGAGGCCGAGGCCGGAGCCGGTGTGGTTCTTGGAGAACTGGTTCTGCACCTGCTCGAAGGGCCGGCCGAGCTTTTTCAGCGCATCCTTCGGAATGCCGCAGCCATTGTCCTCGATCGACAGAACCAGGGCGCCGGCCACCTTGCGGGCGTGAACGACGATGTGGCCGTTCTGGCCGGTGAACTTCACCGCGTTGGACAGAAGATTGATGACGATCTGCTTGATCGCACGCCGGTCGGCATGGAGCACGGTGCTGGCCGCGATGCGGGTTTCCACGGAAATCGCCTTCGCGTCGGCCTGAACGCTGATGACGCGGATCGCCTCGGCCATCAGCGCGTCGAGATCGATCTCCTCGCGCTGCAGGGCGAACTGGCCCGCTTCGATCTTCGACATGTCGAGGATGTCGTTGATGACGCCGAGCAGATAGGTGCCGGCCGAATGGATGTCGCGTGCATATTCCTCGTAGCGGTCCGACCCGAGCTTGCCGAACAGGTTCGACTGCATCAGCTCCGAGAAGCCGATGATCGCGTTGAGCGGCGTCCGCAGCTCGTGCGACATGTTGGCGAGGAATTCCGACTTGGCGCGGCTGGCGGCCTCAGCGCGCTCGGTCTCGCGCATGTACTTGCGGTTCAGCTCCGACATCTCCAGCGCGCGCTCTTCCTCGGCGCGGCGCGCCAGGCTGAGATCGTGGATCGTCGCCATCAGGCGACGTTCGCTGTCGACCAGCTTTTCCTGGTTCTGCTTGAGAAGGGTGATGTCGGCGCCGACCGACACCGTGCCGCCGTCACGCGTCCTCGACTGGTTGACCTGCAGCCAGCGTCCGTCGGCCAGCTGCCGCTCGAAGGTGGCGCCGCCGTCGCGGCCGTTGGGGTTGGCGAGCTTGCGCTCCAGCGCGAAGGGCTTCATGCGCCGCTGCAGGTCTTCCCGCTCCAGGCCGGGCGCGACGTCGGCCTCGGCAAGGCCCATCTGCTCCTGGAACTTGGTGTTGCACATCACCAGCCGGTCCTCGGCGTCCCACAGCACGAAGGATTCCGAGATGTTCTCGATGGCGGTGCGAAGGCGCATGTCGGCCATCTCGGATTCGCGCGCCAGCTTGCGCTGCTCGGTGATGTCGACGGCAATGCCGATCAGGTGGATTTCGGACGCCTCGGGGTCGATGACCTGGGCGCGGGCCCGCATCCACACCCAGTGCCCCAGTGCATGCTGCATCCGGAACACGCGATCGATATGGTCGATCTTGCGCGAGACGATCTGGTTCGCCAGGTCGAACAGGTCGGCGTCCTCGGGATGGATGATCGCTGCCACCTCGCCGAAGGACAGCATCTCCTCGCTGGTTTCATAGCCGAGGAGGTCGTACATCGAGCGCGACCAGTACATCCGGCCCCGGCCCATGTCCCAGTCCCACAAGCCGCAGCGACCGCGAACGAGGGCGAGGTCGATGCGCTGGTGCGCCTGTTCGTAGATCCGGTCGGCGGTCTGGGCGCGGGAGGCCTGGCTGAAATAGGCGTAGAGGATGATGATCAGCACCCCGGAGGTGATGACGAACAGCGTCACGTTGAGCGAGACCATGCGCCGCCACTCGGCGAAGACCACATCCTTCGAGGCGAGCGCCGCCGTCATTCCGCTCCCCGACGCCAGGGCGCTCGTGACGGCGTACCATTCCTCGCCGTCGATGGTCACGTCGAGCACGCCGGCGCGCGCGCCGAACAGGAACAGAGGCTGCCCGCCGACGATGATGTGATCGAGGTCGCGGCCGTTCCAGCCGGAGGACGACGACGAGATGGCGACGACCTTCATCTCCGCATCGGTCACCGCCAGCACGTAGCGCAGTCCGAACGGTCCCATCGCCCCGGCATTGTCGACGAGGCGCTGGAGCGCGGCGGGATCGCCCTCCGAGGCGCTGGATTGCAGCGAAGCGGCGAGTTGGGCCGCACCGAGCGCGAGGATCATGCGGCCGGTGCGGTCGATGTCGTCGCGCCAGGCGATCATCGAGACCGTGCGCGCGGCCGCGATCACGATGAGGAAGACGATGATGAGGGTGGGGATCGACCGGCGCAGGAAGGGCTCGGCGGCGATCAGCCGCTGATAGGCCGGGGCGGCCAGCACGCGCGCATTGCCCGACAGTCCGGGAGGATTGCGCCGGCCGCTTCGCCGCGCAAAACTTCCCGTCTCGGGCGCGCTTCGCGCGTCCGCCTCCGCCATCTGGTGGCTCCGATCCTGTCTGGTGTCCCCGTACGATTCGAAACGCCGCACATCCGAATCGTGACTAAAGAATCAAAGCCGATTCGCCTTGTCCAGTGTTCATGAGTCCGAAGGGGAAAAAAGATCGAAATGGAGAGGCGAAGCGAGACCTGCCCCCCCCCCGGCCCTTCACGCCAGCGTGCGCTCGACGATGTCGCGCAGGTCGGGCGACAGGTTTTCGGTCGAAGCGATCCGCAGCAACGCCTCACGCGCCCGCGCCTTGCGCTTCGGCTCCAGCGAGCGCCAGGAGCGCAGGCCGGTGGCCAGGCGCGCGGCGACCTGCGGGTTGCGCTGCTCCACCTGAAGCACGATGTCGGCGAAGAAGCGGTAGCCTTCGCCATCGGCCCGGTGAAAACCGGTCTGGTTGGCGCTGGAAAACGTGCCGATCAGCGAGCGGACGCGGTTGGGGTTGGCGATCGAGAAACCCGGATGCGTCGTCAGCGTCCGCACGGTCTCGAGCGCGCCGGCGCCCGGCGCGGCGGCCTGGATCTGGAACCATTTGTCCATGACCAGCGCATCGTCGCCGAAACGCGTCTCGAAGTCGGCCAGCGCGGCCTTCGTGTCGGCCGCATCCGGATGGCGCATGACGAGCACGGAGAGGGCCGCCGATCTGTCGGTCATGTTGCCGGCGTCGCGATACTGCGCCGCCGCGCGGCCGGTCGCGCCGGGACCGGACGAGAGATAGTCGAGCAGCATGTTGCGCAACGACCGCCGGCCGGCGCTGGCGGCATCCGGCGTGAACGGCTCGCTGTCGGCCAGCTGGTCGTAGAGCGCCGCGAAGGTGTCGCCATTTGCCGCCGCGATCGCCTCGACCAGCCCGTTGCGCGCCGCCAGGATCGCGTCCGGGTCGATGTTGGCGCCGATCTCGCGGGCCACGTCGGCCTCCGAGGGCAGGGCCAGCGCCAGCGCCCGATAGGCCTCTTCGAGCCGGTCGTCGGTGGCGATGACGCCGCAGAGCTCCGGGATCTCGCGGCCATACTCGGCCTTGCGGCCGTCGCGCAGATGTTTCGACGCCTCGATGATGGCATCGCTCATCAGCCCGCCGAGCGCCTGCCAGCGCGAGAACAGGTCGCCGTCGTGCCGCGCGAGGAAGGCGCGGTCCTCGGGTTTCTCCTCGACGGATAAGGTGATCGGCGCGGAGAAACCGCGGTTGAGCGACAGGCGCGGGCGCTCCGAAATTCCGGTGAAGCGGACGTGATGCTTGCGCTTGCGCACGTGCAGAACGCCATGCTCGATGGTCGCTCCCTCGACCGATTCCCACACCATGTCGCGTCCGTCCGGCCCCACGAGGCCGAAGGCGAGCGGGATGTGCATCAGCCGCTTGCGGCTTTCGCCGGGCGTCGGCGGCGAGGACTGCTCGATGTCGAGCACGAGTTCGCCCGTCGCGGCATTGTGGCTCGCCTTGACCGAGACGTTGGGCGTGCCGGCCTGGTGATACCAGAGCGCGAACTGGGAGAGGTCGCGGCCGGATACCTCCTCGAAAACCGTCAGGAAGTCCTCGATCGTGGCCGCATCGCCGTCATGGCGCTCGAAATAGAGATCCATGCCGGCGCGGAACGCCTCGGCGCCCAGGATCGTGCGGATCATGCGCACGACCTCCGAGCCCTTCTCGTAGACCGTGGCGGTGTAGAAATTGTTGATCTCGCGGTAGCGGCGCGGCCGCACCGGATGGGCGAGCGGCCCCTGGTCCTCGGGGAACTGGTGCGCCTTCAGCGTGCGCACCTCGGCGATGCGCTTGACCGCCCGGGAGCGCTGGTCGGCGGAGAACTCGTGGTCGCGAAAGACCGTCAGGCCTTCCTTTAGGCAGAGCTGGAACCAGTCGCGGCAGGTGATGCGGTTGCCGGTCCAGTTGTGGAAATATTCGTGCGCGATGATCGCCTCGATGTTGGCGAAGTCCGCGTCGGTGGCGGTCTCCTCGTCGGCCAGCACGTACTTGTCGTTGAAGATGTTGAGGCCCTTGTTCTCCATCGCGCCCATGTTGAAATCGGACACGGCGACGATGTTGAACACGTCGAGATCATATTCCAGCCCGAACACCTCCTCGTCCCATTTCATGGAGCGCTTCAGCGCGTCCATGGCATAGGCCGCGCGCGGCTCCTTGCCCTTCTCGACATGGATGCCGAGCGCGACGCGCCGGCTCGACATCGTCACGAACTCGTCCGTCACCACGCCGAGATCGCCGGCCACCAGCGCGAAGAGGTAGGAAGGCTTGGGATGCGGATCGTCCCAGACCGCGAAATGCCGCCCACCGGGCAGGTCGCCGGCTTCCACCGGATTGCCGTTCGAAAGCAGCAGCGGCGCGGTCGCCTTGTCGGCTTCCAGCCTGACGCGGTAGACCGACAGGATGTCGGGCCGGTCGAGATAGTAGGTGATGCGGCGGAAGCCCTCCGCCTCGCATTGCGTGGTGTAGACGCCACTCGACCGGTAGAGCCCCATCAGCGCCTGGTTGGCGGAGGGATTGACGCGGGTCGTGATCGTCAGCCGGAAGGTCGAGTCGGTGGGCAGCGCATGGATCGTCAGCCGGTCGGGCGTCGCCTCGAAGGCGTTTTCGCCCAGCGCCTCGCCGTTGAGTTCGAGCGCGACGAGGTCGAGCCCGTCGCCGTCGAGCACCAGCGGCGCGCCGGCTGCCGAATCGTCCGCCCGCTCGATGACGAGTTCCGACACGACGGTGGTCTGCTCGGGATCGAGATCGAAGGCCAGCCGCGTTTCGGGGATCCGATAGTCCGAGCGGCGATAGTCCTCCAGCCTGAAGACCTGGCCCGTATCCGTGCGCATGGGCGTCCTTTCGCATGCGCCTTGGGAGGCGCATTGGCACAACAATTCGCCGGAGTTGCCCTTTACACAATTCCGACACTCGACAAAACTAGAGAGACCCTTATCTCCCCCTTGCGTTTCCAGCTAGCACCGATCGGACGGTAACATGACGGTATTGACGCCGAAATTCGGAATGGGCGCTTCGGTCCTGCGGGTCGAAGACGCTGCCTTCATCACCGGAAAGGGACGTTATACCGACGACATCGCGCCCGAAGCGGTGCTGCATGGCTATGTGCTGCGCTCGCCGGTGGCGAACGCGACCTTCACCATCGCCTCCGTGGAAGCGGCGAAGGCCGCGCCGGGCGTTCACCTGGTGCTGACCGGCGCCGACGTCGCCCACCTGGCCGACCTGAAGTCCGGCGCCATGCAGAAGCAGCCGGACGGCAGCCGGGCGCCGACCAAGGACATCCCGATCCTGTGCCGCGACCATGTCCGCTACGTGGGCGACGCCGTGGCCTTCGTGGTGGCCGACACCCGCGCGCTGGCGCAGGATGCCGCCGAACTGATCGAGGTCGACTACGACAGCGAGGAGGCGATCGCCGAGACGGCGCGCGCGCTCGACCCGGACGCGCCGCTGGTCTGGCCGGACACCGGTTCCAACAAGGCCTTTCTCTACGAGCTGGGCGAGAAGGCCAGGGCCGAGGCGGCGTTCGCGAAGGCGACGAAGATCGCCACGGTCGAGTTCCACAACAACCGCCTCGTCTGCAACTACATGGAGCCGCGGGCCGCGATCGGCGAGTGGCGCGCCGACGAGAACCGCTTCCGGCTGACCACCGGCTCGCAGGGCGTGCATTCCATGCAGCGCATCGTTGCCGGCGTGATGGGCGTCGAGCCTGGCAAGCTGCACGTGGTGACGCCCGACGTCGGCGGCGGCTTCGGCCCCAAGACCTTCGTCTATCGCGAGTATCCGCTGGTGCTGGAGGCCGCAAGGCAGCTCGGCCGCCCGGTCAAGTGGACCGGCGACCGCACCGAGCACTTCCTGACCGACGCCCAGGGCCGCGACAACGCCGTCGAGGCCGAGATGGCCATGGACGACGAGGGCCGCTTCCTGGCGCTGCGCGTGAAGCTGGTCGCCAATCTGGGCGCCTACATCTCGCAATACGGCCCGTTCATCCCCTTCGTGGGCGCCACCATGTCGACCGGGGTCTATGACATCCAGGCGCTCGACGTGTCGATCACCGGGGTCTACACCAACACCTGCCCGGTCGATGCCTATCGCGGCGCCGGGCGACCGGAAGCGGCACTCCTGCTGGAAAAGCTGGTCGACGAAGCCGCCCGCGTGATCGGCATCGGTCCGGACGAGATCCGCCGCCGCAATTTCATCCGTCCGGAGCAGTTCCCCTACACCACCCCGACCGGCCGCATGTACGACGTCGGCGAGTTCGCCGGCCACATGGATCTGGCGCTCGAGCGCGCCGGCTGGACCGGTTTCGAGGCCCGTCGCGCCGAGGCGGCGGCGCGCGGCCGGCTGCGCGGAATCGGTCTCGCCACCTACATCGAGGCCTGCGCCTTCGCCGGTTCGGAGCCAGCGCATGTGCGGCTCGAAGGCGACGGCACGGTGACGGTGTTCATCGGCACGCAGTCGAACGGACAGGGCCATGCCACGGCCTATGCGCAGTTCGTGTCCGAAAAGCTGAACCTGCCGATCAGCCAGATCCGGGTTCGCCAGGGCGACACGGACGAACTGGCCAAGGGCGGCGGAACCGGCGGCTCGCGCTCGATCCCGCTCGGCGGCGTCTCGGCCGCCCGTGCCGGCGAGGATCTCGCCGCCAAGATCCGCAAGATGGCCGCCGACGAACTGGAAGCGTCGGCCGCCGACATCGAGCTGATCGACGGCACGGCGCGCATCGTCGGCACCGACCGCTCGCTCGACTTCGCCTCCATCGCCAAGGCGGCGAAGAACCCCGACGACCTGAAGGGGTTTGGCGAGTTCGTCCAGAACGAGGCCACCTATCCGAACGGCACCCATGTCTGCGAGGTCGAGATCGACCCCGAGACCGGCCACACCGAGGTCGTCGCCTACACGATCGTCGACGATTTCGGCGCGACCGTGAATCCGATCCTGCTGGCCGGCCAGGTGCATGGCGGCATCGCGCAGGGCATCGGCCAGGCGCTGAGCGAGAACACGGTCTACGGCGCCGACGGGCAGTTGATCTCCGCAAGCTTCATGGACTACGCCATGCCGCGCGCCGAGGACTTCCCGGAATTCCGCTTCGAGACCCGCAACGTTCCGTCGACCACCAATGCGCTCGGCATCAAGGGCGCGGGCGAAGCCGGCACGATCGGCGGCACGCCCGCCGCACTCAATGCGGTGACGGACGCGCTGTGGCGTGCGCACGGCATCCGCCACATCGAGATGCCGGCCACGCCGATGCGCATCTGGCAGGCGATCAGGGACGCTGCCGCACAGTGACCCTGGCCGACGCGCCTGAACGCAGGCCACTCGTCGGCATTGCCCTCAAGATCTGCTCCGTCATCGCCTTCGTGGCGATGTCGGCGCTGATCAAGGCGGCCGGCGAGGTCTTTACCGGGCAGGTGGTGTTCTTCCGCTCGCTCTTCGCCATCATCCCCGTGGTTCTGGTGATGACCTGGCGGCGCGAACTGCGCACGGCCTTCTACACGAAGCGGCCGGTGAGCCACATTCTGCGCGGCCTGGTCGGCGTCGCCTCGATGGGGCTCGGCTTCTTCGCTCTGACACGGCTGCCGCTGCCCGAATGGGTCGCCATCAACTACGCCCAGCCGCTGATCGTGGTCGTCTTCTCGGCGATCTTCCTCGGCGAGACGGTGCGCATATTCCGGTGGACGGCAGTGGCGGTCGGCTTCGTCGGCGTCGTCATCGTGTCGTGGCCGAAACTGACGCTGATCACGTCGGGCGCCGACCTGGGGCAGGGCGAGGCGGTCGGCGTGGTGGCGGTGCTGGCCGCGGCCGCGATCTCGGCCGTCGCCATGCTGCTGGTGCGCCGTCTGGTGCTGACGGAACAATCCGCCACGATCGTCTTCTGGTTCTCCGCGACCTCCACCGTCGCGGGCCTCGCCACGCTGCCCTTCGGCTGGTCGCCGATCGATGCCACGCAGGCTGTGATCCTGATCGCGGCCGGGCTGTGCGGCGGCGTCGGCCAGATTCTGATGACTGAAAGCTATCGCCACGCCGACATGTCCACCATCGCGCCGTTCGAATACACCTCGATGATCCTGGCCATCATCATCGGCTACGTGATCTTCGCCGAGGTGCCGACGATCTACACGCTGGTCGGCGGCACGGTGGTGGTCGGCGCCGGGCTGTTCATCATCTGGCGCGAGCAGCGGCTCGGCCTCCAGCGCGCCCAGGCCCGCAAGGTCAGCCCGCCGCAGGGCTAGCCGGTGCGGCGCGCCGCCGCAGCCAGGCGGCGGTCCCGGCGTCGGCGGCAAAGAAGGTCTCGACCGCCAGCTCCGACAGCGTCACGTCGAGCGGAGTCCCGAAGACCGTGATCGTGGTGATGAAGGACAGCACCTCGCCGCCGAGCCTGATCCGCAGCGGCACCGCGATGGCCGAGGGGTCGGGGACGGCCGCCGGGCGCCTGCGCGGCGGCACGGGATAGGCCCGCAGTTCCTCGACCAACGCCGCCAGCCGGGGATCGGAGACGTTCTGCGTGATGCGGCCGAGCCGCTCCATGAGATGGTCGCGCCAGTCGGCGAGATCGAGGATGTGCGGCGCAAGCCCGCCCGGATGCAGCGACAGCCGCAGCACGTTGACCGGCGGCGAAAGCAGCGTCGGATCCGCCACCGCTTCGAGGAACGGCGCCATCGCCGCGTTGGCCAGCAGCAGGTTCCATGCCCGGTCGACCGCGATGGCCGGGTTGGGCTCATGCCCTTTCAGCACGAGTTCGACCGCCTTCAGCGCCGGCGCCAGCGGGGCGTCGTCGAGCCGCCGCTCGGCATAGCCGGGCGCGAAGCCGGCCGCGAGCAGCAGCCGGTTGCGTTCGCGCAGCGGCACGTCCAGCCGCTCGGCCAGGTGCAGCACCATCTCGCGCGAGGGCCGCGACCGGCCGCTTTCGACGAAGCTCAGATGGCGCTGCGAAACCTCGGCCTCGAGCGCCAGGTCGAGCTGGCTCATGCGGCGGCGCATGCGCCATTCGCGCAGCAACGATCCGGCGGTCGGCGGGGCGGAGGGGGACGGGTCGGGCGCGGCGGTCGTGTTCATGGCGCCAGGATAGCCAAGACGGGCACGGGTTCCCATTACCTGCCGGGTAATCGCGCGACCGTCGGAGGCGCGCCATGGTCCGGCAGGCCGGGGGAGGGATGCGTCCCGCCGGTCTCGCCAACAAGGAGACACCACCATGACCGTCACCGTCACGCCCTTCCTGCGCAACGCGCTGCTGCTCGACGCGGTCGGCAGCGCCGCCGTCGGCCTTCTGCTCGTCGCGATGCCGACCTATCTGGCCGGCCTGTTCCTTCTGCCGCGAACCCTGTTGCTCGTCGTCGGGGTCGGAATCTTCGGCTGGGTGGCGCTGCTCGTCGTCGCGGCGCGCCGGCCAAGCCTGCCGGCCGCCATGGCCTGGGCCTTCGTTGTCGGCAATGCCGGTTACGTGGCGGCGAGCTTCGGCATCCTGCTCCTCGGGCTCGTCCAGCCGAACACGCTCGGCGCGCTGTTCGTCGTGGCGCAGGCGCTGGCGGTGGCCTTGTTCACGCTGCTGCAATGGCTGGCGATCCGCGCGCAACCCGCGATGGCGTCGAGCTGAAAATTGACTCGTGCCACCGCAGAAGCATGTAGTTTCCACGAAATCGACTTTCGCGATCCGGGGAAACAGCAGGCGGAAATGGCATCGAAACAGTTCATGCCGGCGCAGACCAACACGGCTCTGTACGGTCAGCTTCACGCCCTTGGCCATTCGCCGGCCGACATCCTGCGGGTGCAGGAGGCCTACCGGCTGGCGCTGCGGCTGTTCAACGGCCGGTATCGCAAGACGGAGCGCGCCTTCATCTGCCACGCGGTGGGGGCCGCATCCTCGGTGGCTCATTTCGAGCGCGACGTCGATGTCGTCATCGCCGGCATGCTGCATGCGGCCTATGACAGCGGCCAGTTCCCCGACGGCCGCTTCGGCAAGGCGAGCGAGCCCCATCGCACGCTGGTCCGGTCCGTCGTCGGCGAGCGGGCGGAAAGCCTCGTCTTCCGCTATCCGACGCTCGATTTCGACACGGGCGGACCCGAACGCCTCGCCGCGGGACCGCTTCCCGCCGGCATGGAAGACATCCTGTTCATGGCGCTGGCGCACGAGATCGACGATCTGGCGGATATCGGGCTCGCCATCGCCCCGAAATACGGCGAATCGATCGCATCACGCCTGGAAGCCTGCGTGTCTCTGGCCCGTCGCATCGGCCGGGAAGAGCTCGCCGATACGCTCGCGGCGCAGGCCTCGCTCTATGGTGACACGCAGTGGGCCACCGCGCTGCGGTCGGAACGGACCCACGGCTTCCGCATCGCGCCCAGTCTCGGCGCGTATCTCCGGTTGCGTCGGGCGCGTCGCAAGGGCCAGTCCGCCGAGGTGTTCTGACGTCGGGCTGACGCGGCTGACCGGTCGGCCTCAACGTGACATTTTTCATTGCGGTTTTCGATCCGGCGGTCGATGACGCCGAGGCCTATCAACGGTGTGGAACACGGGGTCATGAACGAGTTTTCGGTGCGGGCGACGAGCAGATCGATCCGCGGGCGAGCCGGGCGCGGGCGCCCTTTCGCAGGCCCGCGCACGATGCAACGCCAGCATCGTCATGGAGATGGAGAACGCGCGCCTGATCACCCGCGACGAGTTCGGTGAGACGGTGTCAACGCTCGAGCGCGAAATCGCCGCCTGGCGCGACGGACAGGCCGGCCCGCGGATCGCCCAGTTGATCATCGTTCATGGAGGCGGCGCCGAGGAGACGGAAATCCTGGACGCGATGCTGCGCGACCTGGCGCCCGATCTGACCGCGCTGGCCGAGATCGACGTCGTCTCCGTCCCGGGTGGGCGCTACTACGAGATCAAGAACGCGGCGATCTCCAGGGCGAAGGGGGAAATCGTCCTCTTCCTCGACTCGGATTCCGTCCCGCAGCCCGGCTGGATGTCGAAGATGCTCGCGCCGTTCGAGGACAAGGCGGTGACCGTCGTGAACGGCTTCACGGCGCTGGAGCACGACGATTTCCTGTCGCGCGCCTATGCGCTGTTCTGGATATTTCCGCTGGCGAACGGCGACGAGCGCTTCGCGGCCAAGCGCTCGCTCAACGTCAACAACAGCGCCTTTCGGCGCCACTGGATCGCCGCCAATCCCTTCCCCGACAACAACGGGTTCAAGGTCTCCTGCAGCATCCTGTGGGATCAGGTCCTCCGCGACGAGGTGGGGGTGCGCCGGGTCGACGCGCTGGCCCTGCACAAGCCGCCGCGCGGGGTCCGCTTCCTGGTGTGGCGCGCGCTGGTGACGGGCCGCGACAACGACCGCCGCCATGCGGTCCTGAAGTCGCCGAGCCGCCCGCGGCGGGTCGTGCACGCGTTCGGGCGCCTGTGGACGGCCGAGTGGCGTTCGCTGCGCCGCATCTTCGGCAAGGGCGGCCATGTCGGCATGCCGATCTGGGAGCGGCCGCCAGCCTTTCTCGTCGCCTCGGCGTTCCACATCCTCCCCTTCTTCAGCCAGGCCGCGATGGCCGCCGGGCTCGTGCGCGATCGCGTGGAGCACATTCCCGATTACGTCGAGCGAAGCTGAACGCAATGCCGGACAGCCCGCTCATCGCCATCATCACGCCGACCCACAATCGCCGCGCGGCCTTGCTGCGCGCGGTGGAGAGCGTCCGGGCCCAGTCCCTGGCCGGCTGGGAGCACGTCGTGGTCGATGACGGCTCGACCGATGGCACGGTCGACGCGCTGGCCGCCGCCCCCGACGATCGGCTGACGGTTCTGCGCCTGCCCGGCTGGCGCGGCGCCAACGCCGCCCGCAATGCCGGCATCGAGGCGTCGCGGGCACCGCTCGTCACCTTCCTCGATTCCGACGACGTGTTCCTGCCGAATCGGTTGCGGGACACCGTGGCCCTGTTCGACGCCGATCCCGATCTCGTCCTGACGATCAGTTCGTTCGAGCATGAGAAGAACGGGGTGGTCCGCCGTGTCTCCAACCCGCCGGCGCGCCTCGACGCCGCTGGACTGGAAAGCGCGATCGTCGGCGACCTGATCTCGGTCGCGGGTTCGGCGATCACGGTGCGCAGGCAGGCGCTGGACGAGGCGGGGCGCTTCGACGAGACGCTGATGCGCCTGCAGGATCGCGATCTGTTCCTGCGCCTCGCTCGCCGGCATGGCGCGCGGGTCCTGCCTGATGCGGACTGGATCAAGTACACGAGCCCGGACTCGATCTCGCGGCCGCATGACGGCTATGTCGAGGCCTTCTCCGAACTGGTCCGGCGGCATCCGTGCTATCGCCACCGCTATCCGTCGCTGGCCGCCTACATGGTGGCGCGCCGCCTGCTGGGGCGGCTTTTGCAGGGGGAGTTCGGCGGCGCGTGGCGCGACTACCGCGTCAACCGGGCAAGCCCGTCGCTCGGCTTTTCGGTGCCGACTCTGGCGACGGCCTACCTGCCGGGCCGTCGCCAGCGGCGCAGGCTGCGGGACGCGCTGCGCGCCGGCTGAACCGGCGTCTCAGCCAAGCGCCCTGAGCTTTGCCTTGACCTCCAGCAAGTCGCGCCATGCCAGCCGCTTGTGCGACGGATTGCGCAGCAGGTAGGCCGGGTGCAGCGTCGGCATGGCGGGAATGGTCACCCCCGAGGCGGTGGTGTGCGACTTCCAGGTGCCGCGCATCCGCAGCACCCCTTCGGTGGCATGGAGCAGCACCTTGGCCGAAGGCCCGCCCAGCGTCACCAGCACCTTCGGATTGGCGAGTTCCACCTGCCGCTCGATGAACGGCCGGCAGATCTCGGTCTCGATCGGCGTCGGCGTCCGGTTGCCCGGCGGGCGCCAGGGAATGACGTTGGCGATGTAGGCGCGCGAGCGGTCGAGGCCGATGGCGGCCAGCATCAGGTCGAGCAGGCGGCCCGAGCGGCCGACGAAGGGCAAGCCTTCGAGATCCTCGTCGCGGCCCGGCGCCTCGCCCACGAACATGATGTCGGCCTGCGGATTGCCATCGGAAAAGACGAGGTTCTTGGCCGTGGACTTGAGGTTGCAGCCCTCGAACGCGGCCAGCAGTTCGCGCAGCTCCTCCATCGAGGCTGCCGAGCGCGCGAGTTCGCGTGCACGCGCGACCTGCGCCTCGTCGGGGATGGCCGCGGGCGCCTCGGGCCGCGCCGGCGGGGCAAGCGCGTGG